>NZ_JAKSYL010000275.1 GCF_022829515.1 Methylobacterium sp. J-048 | reverse complement strand
CTCAAGAATGTGGACAAGCATAGATCTCGTGGACATCACCCGCGTAGCAAAACCAGCGCACTTGCGATCCCGGCCGCTGCCCATGGACTGGATACGAAGCAGCGATCCCAGATATCAGCGCTTCGGCATGGCCAGCGTCATCAATGTCATAAGCGAGTAGCTTCGGGCGGGGAGCGTCGTATCCTGAGACATTGCGCGTGAATATGGAGTATAAGGGCATCGCAAACCGGCTCCATTTCTACATGTATGAGTAGCAATGTTCCTTCTGTTGGAAACGTTCAGGGTTCAATCGATCAATGGTTAAACAAATTTAACAGATATTCGACAAATTTATTCAGCGGTTCGAAATTCATCGTCTTTCGGGCCGGCATTGCCATTGCTCGCCCTTCGGCTTGAACTCCCAGATCGGCGGGCCCCAGATCTGGCCGGGCTTGTCCCGCCGCGCGGCTGTCCGCTCGAACATGATGCGGTCGGCATCGACGCCCTGAACCCGGTTACCGGCGACCATCAGCGCGCCGTAGTAATCGACCCGCAGCGTGCCGTGGTCAGGGTGGACCCCCAAACAGCTGTGGTGTCGTCCAGCCCAGGCTGTGCGCCTTGGCGCCGAACCGGGTACAAAAGTCGAGCGCCGACTCCCGCATCGTCGCCCACTGTGCGGGCGTCAGGTAGCGACACGGCGAGGTGCGCTCGGAGATGTTCTCGATGGCGCCGTGCCAGATCGCAACGTGGTTCGGTAGCAGGGTGGGGGCGAGACCGGATAGCATCCGGCCGAGCCACGCGAAGGTCTGCTCGCAGGCCATGCGGCCAGAAGCGGGGTTGCCTGATCTGGGTTGATAACCGGCTCGGCCCTGCCCCGATCTGCTCACGGGGCGCGGCGGAAGTCGGCTGATCAAAAGCGGCGCATGTAATCGCCGAGTTCGAGGTGCATCCCCGCTTGAAAGCCGATGTGCCATGCCCGGACGTCAGCAGTTCGCATACCGGCATCCTGATGCCCCCGGGCCACAATGATCCCGACTTGCTCGAGCCGGCGCACGACGCCCTCAACGCTGCCTGTCTCCGGGCTCAGCGTCTTGATCATCTCGCTCGCTGCAAGCCGGCCAGCTTTTTCGCCTCGATCTGTGGGAGCTTGCGGCTTGCTATGCGGCGGCATGGGATCTCGATTACCTCATCTCAGTGAACCGATACGCAACGCGGCTCGTGAGACAGGATGGGGCCGGGCGGTTACCGGGGCGTGCCGGTAGTTAGATACCGCTGTCCCGGACCGGGGGGCGCGACACGAAAAAGCCCGCGCCGGCGGACCGGGCGGGCGAAGGTTGTGACTTCGAACTCGGGGGAGTCGGAAATCGCCGTGACCATACCGCGGCCCGGGCCAAAAGAAAGCTCACTGCAGCGCTGAACAGCCGCCCGATCTGATCACGGGCTGGCGGGGACATCGCGTCCTGCGGCAGAACCGATACTTAACGCGGCTCGGAAGGCAGGATGCCAACAGTGGGTTAGCCGACCTTCACCCGGGCGGGCTTCGGACTGTGTTGGAATAGGCCGCGGAGGACCCGGAAGGGCAGAAGCAGTAGTTTGACCAAGCCGTGAGCGACCATGACGGTGGCGACGGCCAGAAGGGCTAGGAGGGTGTTGCGCAACGTGGTGCGCTCCAAGACGGAGTAAGCTTGGCGATCCATCACCGCCATTGCCCTCAGGAGGCGCCCCGAAGACGGCGAGACTGTGAAGCTTCTTGGCTGCGTGCGCTCGCGAAATCAGCCTGGGATGACGTCGGGTACGCCCGATCGGGGTGCTGCGTAGACAACACCTACCAAGTCCTCTCGTCGCCAGACTATGCGAACGGTTGAAGGTATCGGCTCCTGGCCGATCGCGAGTTCGAAGTAGCGCGGCACTGCGAGGCCGGGCGGAAAAGCGAGGCAAGCACCCACGGGTGAGTGGTTCGTCACGATACAGCGGACTCCTGCATCGACCCCTGGGAAGGCAACAAGGCCTTCGATGGTGGCCTCGACCCGGAGCTTCGCGCGGCGATCCTGCATATCAGCACACGCCCTGGATGTATTACGATTAGGTGCAGGTTGTATTCACCAGCATACATCTAAGAACTCAATCCAAGGTGGTAGCGATCCAGGCCGACAGGCGTTGGGGTGCCATTTGGCGACGTATGATTAGCGCCACCCTAATCACTCATGCAACTAAGGGTCGTGCAAGTTTATTTTAGTTACATCTGTGGATGCTGCATTGCCCTGCTGTCTGTCCTGGAGGCTTGGTACGGGGGCACAGTGTGAAACCGCGGCGGACGATGTCGTGGATGGGTGCAGCTACTGAACCGGAACCGGACCTCAGCGCTTCCCTATAGCCGACGCGGTCCTCCTGCGCTGAGGCACGGAGGATCCCCATGCGTATCTTCATGCTGGCCGCGCTTGCCGGTGCCAGCCTGGTTGGCTTGAGCCTTCCGGCCACTGCCGTCCCGGTGGGCCCCGTAGCTGGTGTCTCTTCGCCTTCCGATATGCTCACCAACGTGCGGATGCGGCGTCATCGCATGCGGCGGCCGTCGATGACCTGGGTGCAGCGGCGAGGGTCCCGGCGCTAGCTCGATCAGGAACGGTCGACAACGCCCCTTCGACGGGCCGCCTCATTTAACGCTGATATCAGCCTCGGACTCCGCGGTGACACCTTTGTCCGAGGCTGGAAGCTCGCCCAGTCCCCCGGCGCGGGCTTTCTCGTGGCTCGGGCTTTGCCATGGGCGCCTGCTCGTCGACGAGACCGCAAGCCAACTTGCGGCGCGCTTCAGTTTAGGGGCGCGTCGCCATTTTGAACTCAGCCGCGTTGTCGGAATTATGGACACGCGCATGCCCAGCACTGTGGAAGCGATTGCCGACGGTGCACACGCCCGGGTGGTCGGTCGACCGAAGGACAGTTGCCCTTATCCGGCGGACTCGCCCGAGCGTCGGGCTTGGTTAGAAGGCTACGATGGTACACCCTCAGAGGACGGCCCAGACTCACCGCTGGCCGACGCCTGAGACGGCGAGGGCTGTGCGCATCTCGGCAAGGATAGCCGCCGGGATGGCGGTGTCGAGGACGACCGCGTTACGTCAGTAGCTGCACCTTCGATTTTTCATTGTTCTTCTGGATGGAGATGATGTCAGCGGCTTCAAGAGAGGCGGTTCATAGCGGTCGCTGCGCCACCGTCAGCGCAGCAACGAAAACGAGCGCTGCGGCCGTGAACATCGCAACGCTGCCCCACCACAATATGAGATCGAACAGGCTCACCGTTGGGCCATCCCCGGCAGTGTTTTGGATTTTTGCTTTGGGGTCGCCCAGCAGTCGCGTCAGGCTGTCTGGAAGTGGGCGTTGTGTCCGGTCACAGTGTGACGGCTCGTTTGCCATGGCCAGACCTCTCTACCAACGCTTCGAAATCAGCGCCTTTTTCACGTAGCGCCTACTGGCTCTGAAGCAGAACGGTGAGCATCGTCCCCTAACCCCTTCAGCGGTATGCCCGTCCTGAACCGGTCATACTTGCGACCGAGCAGGTCAAGCATAGCCCCACGTGCAAACATCACCATGTGGCGATCGTGTTCCGCAACCACGCGCAGCAGACGTTCCCGGAAGATCTCGTCGGGTTCAGGATCGCTCATGCTCGGCTCTTAGCCTAAAGCGGCTTCGTTGGACGGGTCGAGTCTGACAGCATCCATTCTCTCGGCGATCTCGTGGATGACCTCCTGCACAAGTGGAGGCCAGGCCACCTCGTTCGCTTCAAGGAACTGGGCTGCGCTGATCAACGTCGTCAATTGGTTCGATGGGATTGGGCGTTGCATGACTTGCAGAGCCAATATTTGCTCTGCCAGTTCATTCAAGAGACGTAAAACCTCAGCCACGCCCTTCGGTTCGACGTCAGTGTCGCTCATGTCACGTAACTCTCGCCTCTAGATTTTTCGTTCGAAACATCAGTCCATTTTTTCAGATCTTGGCGGTGCCGCATGTAGCCCTAGCCGGTAAGCGAGTGGATTAAAGCGCGTCCCACATCCAGGCCGCTCCCATCATCGCCAGACCGCCACACAACAGAGCCACTACGATGTAGCGGTGCAGGCGGTCGTAGAAAGGGATCGCCATAAACAGCCCCCGCAGACGCGGCCCTTGTTGCCCATAGGCTGCGATCGGTCGCTAGCTGCAAATGTTAATGTTTCGTCAATTCATAATTTGCGTGGTCCGCAGGCCACAACGGCTGAAGATCAGCCGACGCTGCGACTCGCGAGTCCGCCAAGGATAAGGACAGCAACGACCGCGATCGCGACTACCACGGCGATGAGGATGGCGCGCATCTGGCCGCTCCGGGGTCGCCAATGGACGTCGAATTCACTTTAGGTAGCCCTTCGCCTTCAAGTGTTCGTTGGTACGGCCTGCTCGCTCCAATGCCTACCCCTGCCGCTCCCGGAAACCGAGACGCCCGAGGCCGTGCTGCCGGAGATGGCGAACGTGATCGAGGTGGAGCCACTGCGATGGGGTGGGCATGGGAACGTCATTGCAGCCGCCAGCGTGTTGATTGTCGAGCTGCTGGAGCGCCCCCGATGTTGATCAGCTCCTACTCAACGTCCGCTCACCATCATGCCGCTTTGCTGCGAGCCGTGAGCGTCGACATCGCTTCTTCTAGCTTAGTGGCCTGGCTTGCGAGATCGCGCGCCACCCCCTGCAGTTCGGTTGCTGCGTCGCCCGCAGTCCGAGCAGCTTCGCTGACTCCAGTGATGCTTCCGGCGACCTCCTGCGTTCCAGAGGCTGCCCGGCTGACATTGCCCGCGATCTCATGCGTCGCGGCACGCTGCTGATCGACCGTGGCGGCCATCGTGGCTGCGACCTGATCCATCTCCGCGATCATAACGGCGATGCGTTCGATCGCTGCGACCGCCGAACTCGTCGCGCCCTGCATGGCCGCCACCTGAGCCGAGATCTCTGAGGTAGCCTTCGCCGTTTGGCCGGCCAGATCCTTGACCTCGGCGGCTACCACTGCGAAGCCGCGACCCGCCTCTCCGGCCCGTGCCGCCTCGATGGTCGCGTTGAGCGCCAGCAGGTTGGTCTGGGAGGCGATCGAAGAGATGAGCGAGACGACATCGCTAATTTTAGCGGCAGAGCCTGACAGGCTCTGAACCGTCGCATCGGTTTGGTGGGCGGCCAGATTGGCGGCCTGCGCGATCTCGGCGGCCCGAGTGACCTGCTGCGAGACCTCGCTCAAAGAGGCTGACAGCTCTTCTGCCGCGGCAGCGACCCCATCCACGTTCTGGGAAGCCTCGTGAGAGGCGCCCATGACGGTCTGAGCCAATCTGGAGGTATCGTTTGTTGCCTTCACGGTCGTCACAGCGCGGCTACTGACCGTATCGGCACCCTGCGCCACGCTCGCGACTATTGCCTGAACTTGCTGCTGGAAGCCTTCAAGCTGTGTCGCGGTTTCGCTCTGGCGCTCATCCTCGACGCGCGCGTATGTCTCTAACAGAAGTTCAAGATCGAACCATGCCAAACGGCTGATTACGCTGGCGAGAGCGTTGTGCTCGCGCAGCTGCCTCATCCTGCTGGGCGATCCGAACCTATCGTCGATCTGGTTCGAGAGGCCGAGTTCGGCAACGAGTGCACGTGACACGACTGAATGGCAGATAACGATAGCGTATGCGGGCACTTTGTGATGGCAGAATGCCGTGGCCAAGCGTTCCACGGATGCGTCGAACTCTGATCCGATTTCGCCAGTGGCCACGAGCGTCCAGTGGGCGAGGCGTGCCGCATGGACATCAGGAACCTTCAGGGCCGGAGCAATTTCCGGCCAGTTCGAGAACGTGTCTTGCAGTTCGGTGAGCAGTGCAGGCATCAGCTGCCTGACAACGCTCGCATGTGCGCGCAACGTCATCATGTCGTCAGCTGTGACGCCGAAAACACCAAGGCTTTTTTTATGCTTGGTGTTCGCCGTCATTCGTATTCTCCAAATTTATTAAGTCTTTTTAACGTACGAGAAACAGACAAAAATGAAGTTAATGATCGAATATGCCGAGGGTCCGTAACTCCCATTTTCGTGGTTTCTCGCCAGTTTTTGACTTGATGGGGCTGCACCTCAACCGCCGGCACTCGGTGACCGGCGAGCTCTTCAATGACCTGCGGATACGGGCGCGCGCCATATGGGCCGAGCACGCACCCATCCAACAGATCGCGTGGACGCTCGGCGTGAGCCGGTCGTGCGTGCACCGCTGGGTTCTGGACATGCTGGAGCACGGCGCCACGTCGGAGAAGAACGGCGGGGTGCGGATCTATCCGTCCGGCTCGCGCCAGTTCGTTAATAAGTTCCGGAGGAGCGGCTACCCGCGCGAACAGCGGCTCACAATGGTGCGGGAGCTGGCGGGGGCTGAGGCATCCGGTATCGCCGGCGGTATCACGACGCCTGCTGCCGACGCTCCGCCTCACGCGCTCGGCCCTGTACCGGCGGGTTGAGTAGGTCTCGCATGGCCTGGCCCGGCTTGAAGCCGACGACGACGCTCTCAGGCACCTTCACTGCGTCTTGGCTCCGCGGATTGCGCCGGATCCGCGCCTCGCGCCGCTTGTGTTCGAACACGCCGAAGCCGCGCAGCTCGACGCGGCCGCCTTGAGCCAGTGCGTCGGCCATCGTGTCGAGGATAGTGGCGACGACGGCTTCGACGTCCCGTGCGAACAGGTGTGGGTTCTGCTCCGCGATGCGGGCGACGAGCTCGGATCGGATCATGGCTGCGGCGTGCCAAGACACCGGCGTCGGGGCAAGTGCAGGCAGGCCCTATTCCTCACCTTTGAGCCTTACCGCCTGAGGCGTCTGGAGGAACCTCAGGCTCAGCCGTTTAGAAGTCCCCAACCGGCTTGCCCAGGGCGTCGCTGAGACGCTTCAACATCCGCAGCTTGCCCTCGCGCTCACGTGCTTGAGCAATTTTGTCCGCTGAGGGGAGGCGGATGTCTCGGCCGTTGCCCTTGTCACGTTCGGCCATCCTAAACCAACCACCTTTCTGAACGTGCGATTGTATACCGCAGTTGCACTTCGACGGAAAGTTGTGTTGCAAGCCGACACCGAGATTGCAAATAGGGTTGGATGACGCATGCCGCGTCGGTCATCGAACAGCATTCTGTCGTCGGCTTCGTTGCCGCTGACCACCCTCAGCATCGGTTTGTGGGAGGAGGATGTCAGCACAGATCGCATCCGCGGCGATGCGGTCATGGGGCAGATGTACGGTCTGACCGATGCGGAGGTCGCCGAAGGTATCTCACGATCGCATCTCTTCTCGATCTTCCACCCGGATGAGGTTTCTCGCGACCCCGAACTTCGCCGAAGCGTGCGTGAGCAAGGCGGGCTGTTCGTGTGGGAGCACCGCATCATGCCGGCGCCCGGCATCGTGCGCTGGGTCTTAGTGCGCGGACATTATGAGCGAGGCCCCGACGGACGGATGCGTGGGCGGGGGATCGTCATCGACGTGACCGACACGCGGGCTGACGGTCATGTCGACGGACCATCGCGTTATCTGGCGGCCTGCCAGACGCTGGGCTCGCCCGCAGAGACCATGGCCGACGGCGCACTGAAGCTTTGGGATCTGATGCACCAGCTCGACGACGACAGCGCTGTCCGTCTCCGTCCGTCTCTGAAAGCACTGCTATTCGAACTTGGCCGCCAGATCGCGGCGGCGCTGCCGGACGGGCAGGTGGCCGCAGCATCAAGGCCATTTCGCGATCCGAAGCTGCACTGAGCCCAAACCATCGCGGGTCGTATATGTGCCGATGCCGCAGCCGGGACCAAGCAGCCGATAATTCACGGCACAGTCGGATGTGCCGCCATGACGGCCGCAGCGATCGCGTTCCGGAACGTTTTCTCCTGCGGACCGGCTCGGCTCGCGACCTCCGCGGGGCTGACCGTCGAGGCTACGAGCGCGGCGACGTCAAGGCGGTGACCACCGGCGAAGCGGTAGGGCCCGGCCGTTGGGTCGCGCATATAGGCGTCGATCGCCGCGACGATCTCGAGGCTGCTGATGCAGCCGGTCCTGCGCAGGTCGGCGATGGTCAATAGTTCGGCATGCATGGTCGCGCTGATCAATCCCTGACGTTGACTTAACGGTACGACCCGGCCGAGATGCCATGTCCGGCTGGCGCGCGCTCTGTGCGAGTCGCCGGCACCATCAGGAGATACAGCCGCCGCAAGTCGACCCCTGAAAAGCCAACGGCCCCCCAGTCGCCAAACTGGAGGGCCGTCGAAAATCGAGATGGCCTGTGAGGCCGGACTGAATACCCCTCACAAGCCACGAAGACGCCCCTGGCGTCAAGCGGGAACGCCAATTCCCGCGACGATGAGGCTTTGCCTTGTGGACCGGACGCCCTGCGGCGGCCCGGAACGACCTGTTGCGGCCCGATGAGGGCCGACACACGTGTTTGCAGACGAGATCCGCCGCGCGATCGAGGCAGCAACCCGAATCACCTTGCCTCAGGTGACGGCGCTGCTCTGGCGCGCCTACGGGGAGGGCAAGATCACGGAGGCCGAGGCCGAGTGCCTGTCCGGCCTGATCGAGGCGCGGACCGATGCGCCCGCGGCTCGCCGGCAGCCGGGCGCCCTCGATATCGGAAATCCGATATCGCCCCAGGCTCGCGCAGGAAGCCCCAGGACGCCCGGTGTCGGCTCACGGCCACGCACGGGCGCCTCGATGGAGCGTCGCCGCCGCTGGGCCGCCTCCGGCCGCATGCCCCTTGGTCTCGCCGCCAAGTTCACTCACGCCGAGCAAGGCGTGCTCGCCCTGGTCGCCGCCGAGACCGCACGACGAGGGGATTGCCGGCTCACGGTCGGGCACATCGCGGCGATCGTGGGCGTGTCCGAGACCACCGTGCGCAACGCCATTCGCGAGGCGCGCAAGCTCGGGCTGGTCACGGTCGAGGAGCGCCCCGTCACCGGGTTTCGCAACCTGCCGAACATCGTCCGCATCGTCTCGGCCGAGTGGACCGCTTGGCTGCGCCTGGCCCGGAAGGGATCCATTCCTCAGGGGGGTGGGTGCAAATCCCCGCAGCGCACGCCTACTGAAGTTCAAGACCTG
>NZ_JAKSYL010000273.1 GCF_022829515.1 Methylobacterium sp. J-048 | reverse complement strand
CACCTCGACCGCCGACCTCAATACGATGGCCCAGACGGCGATGACCGGCGCCATGGGAGCGCCCAACCTCGTGGTCGATCCGCTAACGATCACCAGCAACCCACGCCAGATCACCCTCACCACACACAAACTCTCGACGGTTTTTTTCGGCAAGTTGACCGGAACGACCCGCATCAATCAGGCGCCTCCGCCCAATGCGCCACGCCGCTGCCCAAGACCTTCGAGATCGCGTTGGTGCTCGACAATACCGGATCGATGGCGGAGTCGAGTGGCGGGCAATCGAAGCTGCAGGCCGTGCAGACGGCAGCAACGAACTTCGTCAATTACGTCTACACAAACGCGGCCTTCTCCAACGCGACCAAAATCTCGATCGTGCCGTTCGCAGCAGCGGTTGCGGTTAATCCTTCGACCTATCGCTATGCGACATGGATCGATCAGAACGGTCAGTCGAGCTACCACTGGACCAATGTGCTCTCGCCGAGCGTATCCGGGTTCAGCAGTCGGTTCGACATCTTCGCCAAGCTTCAGGCCGCCTATTCCGGCTGGGGTTGGGCTGGATGCCTAGAGACGTTGCCCTACCCACTTAATGTCCAGGACGGCACGCCGACAAGTTCTAACAAGGACTCGTATTACGTTCCAATGTTTTCTCCTGATGAACCAGGGGATGCCAGCAAAACATACTCCGGATTTACGGTCGATAACAACACACATTATAGTTTTAATAGTTACATTGACGATGATAACAGCAGCAAAAGCGGTAGCTGTGCGATTATGGCGTCAGGAACCCCTTTTAACACGGCAGAAGGTCGAGCCTGCAAATACGTCAGTCCGTATAATTCCGCGCCAACTAGTTTAAATTCATCCACTGGCATTCCCAACGGGCCTAATTTCGGTTGTACGACGCAGCCTCTTCAGCGCCTGACAAACGACACCACAGCCTTGAAGAGCCTTATCAGCAAAATGGCGCCGCTGGGCTCAACCAATATCCACGAGGGCTTCATGTGGGGATGGAGGACGCTTTCCCCCAAAAGCGTCTTCGCAGATGGTAGCGCATACGCTTCAAGCTCAAACAGCTCGAATGCCACAACTATCAACAAGATTCTTATCTTAATGACCGACGGCACTAACAGTTGGGCAACGAACCCATACTCTCCAAATGGGTCAATGTATTTTGCCGCTGGTTATTTTCAGAACGCCAACGGTACAAACGCGAACCCGCGTCTACCTTCAGCCAACCAAAACGTTTCTGACACTGCCAGTTCCAGGAATGCCCTTGACGCACTTACTGCCCAGGCGTGCACCAACGCCAAGGCAGTCAACGTCTCGATCTACACGATCGGTTTCAGCATTCCGTCCGATCCGATTGATGCGGCTGGACAGACGCTCTTAAAGAACTGCGCCTCGTCATCAAACCAGTTTTTTATTGCCAACACTTCTGACGATCTAATTGCAGCCTTCAAGCAGATCCAGGCGAGCATCGGCGCCTTGCGGCTGACGCAGTAGGCTGCTGAACCTACCCTTCAATAGGCGCCTTGGCCTTCCGCGGCCGCCCAGCAGCGCGCTTCGGCTTATCGGAGACGGTCTCTGCAGGCTCGGCGGCCTTCGGAGCCGCCTTCCTGCGCTGCTGACCAAGCCCGA
>NZ_JAKSYL010000272.1 GCF_022829515.1 Methylobacterium sp. J-048 | reverse complement strand
GAGGAAGCAGCCGCGAATGGCGAGACCGTGCCGGCGGCCGCCGAGGGGAGGGGCGCGGCCGGGCAGGAGATCGGGCGGCGGGTCCGGGGCTCGGCCAGCCGCGCCCAGAGGGCGGTCGGCGAGGAGGGCCAGACGCATCATCTCGTGCACGCGCTCAGCCACGCGGCCACCCGCATCGGCGACGTGGTCGGGCGGATCTCGACCAGCGCCCGCCAGACGCAGCTGGTGGCGCTCAACGCCACGATCGAGGCGGCCCGGGCCGGAGAGGCCGGCCGCGGCTTCGCGGTGGTCGCCATGGAGGTGAAGAACCTCGCCGGCCAGACCGCGAAGGCCACCGAAGAGA
>NZ_JAKSYL010000261.1 GCF_022829515.1 Methylobacterium sp. J-048 | reverse complement strand
CGCTCGGGGAGGCCAGCGCGATAGGGCCGCTGCCCTTGCCATGCGCCGTCGCAACCATGTGCACCAGTTCGGCCTCGTCGGACGACCCCATCACGGTCATGTTCGGCAGGCCGCACCGATACGCCAGGTCGAACGCCCCGGCATGCCTCGCCCCGTCGGCGCAGACCAAGCCGGCCCGGTCCAGGCAGAACCGCACGGGCAGGTTCTGCAACGCCACGTCGTGCACGACCTGGTCGTAGGCCCGCTGCAGGAAGGTCGTTCATATCGCCACGACCGCGCGGTAGCCTCGGGTCGCCCGGCCGCCGGCGAACGGCACCGCGTGCTGCTCGGCGAGACCGAGGTCGAATGGCTTGTCCGCGGGCGGCTTGCCGAACAGGGCGATGCCGGTGCCGCCGGGCAGCGCCGCGGTGACCGCCACGACCCGGTCGTCGGGATCGGCCGCCTTGATCAGGCGCTCGCCGAACACCCGGGGGTAGGCCGGGGCGTTGGGCTTGGCCTTGGCCTGC
>NZ_JAKSYL010000239.1 GCF_022829515.1 Methylobacterium sp. J-048 | reverse complement strand
CCAGCCGGGTTGCGAAGCCGTAATCGATCGCCACGCCGCCAAACATGAGGAACGGTACGCTGAAAAAAGCGAACCGGATCGCGACGTTGCCACCGCGGTGGCGCGTGAAAGCGCTAAGGAGGGCACCACGTTGCATCAGGGGCAAGCTTCGTAGACATGGCGGATTGGGCGTGACGCATGCGCGTCATGCTGAATAGCGGCACGATGTCTGGCGCCGATTGAGGTGCGGGTAACTATCAAGTATCCTGAAATGCATTCCGAAGTTGTATATTATTGTAAGAATAGTGTTAGTTGTGCTCTTCAGTTGGAGAGGCGTCTTTGATCCTACGGGAACCCGCTCCCCGAGTGCCCCTTGAAGGCGTTCGCTCTGCGGATGTACCCGACCACGGTCCGCGGATCCCGGTGGCCGGACTGATCCATGATCCGAGCGAGATCCGCACCGCGCTCGGCCGCCGTGGTGATGTAGCCGG
>NZ_JAKSYL010000247.1 GCF_022829515.1 Methylobacterium sp. J-048 | reverse complement strand
GATCGTTAACGCCTCATGTTCAAAAACTCTCAAATTGAGAGGACATCGAATAATGGGCCTACGCCTCACTTTGAAGCCCTTCGAGCGGCTGATCATCAACGGCGCAGCAATTCGTAATGGCGATCGGCCGGTATCCTTTCTGATCGAAAACCAATGCAAGTTCTTGCGTGAAAGCGAGATCATGCATGAGAGCGATGCAGATACAGACTGCAAGAAGCTCTGCGTCACACTACAGGTTTTGTATCTTGTAGATAATCCGGCCAGCGAGGCGAGAAGCTTGGTCATGTGGGGGGTAATCCAGAGCGTGAAATCTGATGCCATGACTACCAATCCGTCGACGAGAAAGCTGTAGTTTTACGGACACACCGCTCGGCAACGACGCGGGCGATCATAGTAAATCTTGAGTAAATATCTGCCGCGAACCGGACATACTTGGGGGGATACTGGGCCGACCGCGACAACTCTGCAGCCCGGCATCGGTTGCGCCGGCGCCGGCGATCGAGCAGCACCTGTGGCCGAAGGGCGACAGCCTGCCGGCATCGAGGAGGGGGCCGCCGCGGTCTTCCGGAGCGCCGATGAAGAAGGATGCGTGCCCCAGCAGCGGTGCCCCATGATCCTCGCGACGGCCGGTGCCGGATCCCAGCCCTACGACGACGATGGCCCCTCGACCCCGCCCGATGACCTCCAATACCCCGGCCCCCCTGTGAGCGGCGGGCTTGGCGGATCCGTGCGGATGCCGCAGGCGCGGAAGCGGGTCCGACGCGTACCGATGCGGCGCCGGCGTTCACATTCCGTACCCACTGTGACCCGGGAGCGGCAGCCGATCCTCGGGGCCTCTGGTAGACAGGCCGGCGTCTCTGGATGCCGCTCATGTCCAACCGACCGCTTCTTCGTCGTGCCGCCTTGGTCCTGGGGCTGATGGGCGTCCTGTTGACTCTGGCGGACGTCGTCGCCCGCAGAGAGTTGACGCAGGCGGCCGATGAGTCCTTCGGGCGCGGCGAAGCGATCGCGCGAACGGCCGCGGCCACCGAGTAGCGTCTCCCCGCAAAGGCGCCGTCCGCCCGGTCGCCGGCCGAGCGGTGCCGCGTGTCTCCGATCTCCTCCCGGTGCGAGTTTGTCATGAGCCGTCCGCGCCGCGTGGGCCTGCCCTGGTACCCCCCGGAGCATTATGAGGCGCTCCGCACCGGCCTCGCCGACGGGACGAAGCTGCCTCCGCACTACGAGACCTGGCGGATCGCCACCGAGCAGATGGAGCGCGAGGTGCAGCGCAGCGGCGTGGCGGTCGTGCGCGTGCCGATCGAGCCCGAGGCCTTCGCGGCGTGGTGCGGCCGGACCGGCGCGTTGCCCGATGGCCCTGGACGCGCCCGATACGCGGCCGAGGCCGTGAGCGAGACCGACCCGGATTGAGATCGGCCTTCGACCCGACCAGGGCGGCCCGCATCGAGACGGCACCGAACCCCCGTCACGGGCCGGGTGCACGCCGAGGCCCAGGGTCGCGCACGATGAGGCCGACATGGTTGACGCGCTCGGTGCGGCGAGCGGGCGGGCTCCGCAGACACCGGCTGTTCGATCCGTCCGGTGACGGCCTCGGGCCCTATGTCTTGATCGGAAGTCGCCCGACCAAAGATCCGGACGCATCGCGCACGATCAAGGTCCAGGTTTCGTCGGGATCGGCGGCGGCCAATTCGGCGGCCATCTCGCGGATCACGCTCCGGGCTTCCTCCAATGCGTGCTCAAAGCTGTCCGCCTCGACGCCTTCCGCGTCACGGATCGACTCCGCGCCGTTCTCGATGTCGAAGTAGAAGCGTTCAGCCACCGAGCACGTCTCCCTGATCGGACCCCTCGAAGGGGTCTATGAATTCGGCTACGTAGTGCGAAACGGCACAGCAGCATTCAGAAACAACGATAAACCTTAAAATATCTCAAACCTGAATTGGCTGGCCGAGTTGCAATTATGTCGAGATTTTGGCGAGACGATCCATTAGAGCTATTAGCGATCGCCTTCCGAACCAAGGCCCTAAGGCCCGCTGAGGTGGCGCTCCTTCCTTGGGGCACTTGCCATGTCGACGTGTGACAAACCGGATTCCGCCAAGAGAACCGAAGCGACATCGGATAGTAAAAACACGCTGCGCAATCACATCAGACGCGTGCTGTTGAGTATCAAGGCACGATCGAGCCTGAAATGATCGCCGCTCGGGTGTCGGCGCGGCGCGACGTCATGCGGCGGACGACTTCGGCCGGGGGATACGGATCTGGGATGTACGCCGGGCGGCGCGGTCGCACCGCGACGCTTTGTGGCGCACCGCACGGATCTGTCGCGGGATTGCTGTGGCGCGGCTACGCTGGCGCGCAGCGCCGCCGGACGGCATCGTCGCGTCATGGTAAAATCTGAAACTCCGACCTGCGAAGTCTCCATCGAGGGCGCGTGGGTGGCCATGACGATCGACGAGGCGCAGGTCCGCCATCGCGATGCCCTCAAGCGCTGCCCGGCCTGCTTCGGACGCCTGATGATCCAGGGCGGCTACACCGCGATGCGACGCGCGTCGCCGTCGCATTTCCGCGTGCACGACGGCTGCCCCTTGATCCCGCGTCACTACAAGGGCGAGCCGAGGCGCCACCCTGAGGCGATCGGCTGAGATGCGGTCCCGCCCCGTGACGGTTCAGCGGTGCGGATGCGGTGAAGGCGGCACGCGACGGCATCGGCAGCCAGGGCGGTCGCCGTGGATACGGAACGACAAACAGAGCCCGGAGTGACAGGATCGTCGTTCGAACGATCCCATGCCCAATAGCGGCTGCGCGCGCCCCTGAAAGAGGCCGGGGCGCAACCCGGTGAGACCCGGGCTCAGCGCTGAACCGCCTCGATGTCGTCCTCGAAGATCGAATCGGGCTGGCAGGCGTGCCACTCCTTCGTCTCGTCGGTCTGTCCCTTGCGGCCCCAGCAATAGCCGGCTTGGGCCAGGCGTCCGCTCAACCGATCGCGGAGCCGGCACTGTTCCCGGATGATGGCGGGATCGCCCGAGCTCTCGCAGCCCAGCGCGGCCTTTGCCTCCGCGGTCAGCAGTTCGGGGACCGTCGGAGGCTGTTGCTGCGCGACCGCCCCACTGGCAGCGACGAGGCAGGAGAAGGCGGCAAGGGCGATGCGCATCCGGGCAGGATAACCGTGGGGGCCGGCGTGTCGAGGCGGTGGAAGCCGCGGGCGCCGCCTGCCTCCGGTCGAAACCGGCGATGGCGCGCGCTTCAGCGCCCCCGCAGGAAGAAGAACCAGATCAGGATCAGGACGGGAATCGGCACACCGATCAGCCACAGCAAACCACCCGTCAGCATCGCGCGCTCCATCTCCGTTTGAGGAGCAACCCCGCGCAGGGGGGGCGTGTTCCGGGGCACCGGTCGGTGCGAGCCGTCACCGGCGATGCGCTAGAAGGCGGCGACCAACGCCACGCCGACGACCATCAGGAGGCCGCCGAGGATCCGCCACAGGCTGGCGGCATGGCGCTCGAAGCCGATCCAGCCGAAATGGTCGAGCACGATCGACGTGACCACCCCCGAGGTGACGAGCAGGCCGAGGAACGGCGCCGCCCCGATCTGACGCGCCACGATGAACTGCGCCAGGATGATGCATCCGCCGAGGATGCCGCCGAACCACGCCCACCACGGCATCGCCAGCGCCTGAGCCGCCGTCGGCCATGCGAGCTTGCCGGAGAGGAGGCCGACCACGAGGATGCAGGTGGCGGTCCCGGCAGCGACCACGAGGCCGGCGGTCAACGACTCGGCCAGCCCCTTCGAGAGCGCTCCGTTCTGCCCCGCCTGAACCGCGTTGGCGACGCCGGCCAGCAGCACGAAGCCGTAGAGATACCACATGGCTGAAATCTCGATCTGTGACACCGGGGTCGGTGGGACGGTCGGGACCGGACGTCACCAGACCGACCGCCCGCGGCGTCGCGTCCTGCCGCGGCGACGCCCGGAGCCGGCTCTCCTGGGGGGGCGAATGGCGGGTGGCGTGTTACCGAGCCGCGCCGTCGGGCTCCGATCCGGCCGCGTGCATGCGCTCGGCCAATTCGTGGACCACCTCCTGCACGAGGGGCGGCCAGGGCACGTCGTTGTCTTGGAGGAGCCGGGCAGCGCTCACCAGAGCGGTGAATTGCGCGCCCGAGATCGACCGTCCCATGATCTGCGAGGCCAGCATCTGCTCCGCCAGCGCCGTCGCGAGGCGAAGAACCTCCGGCATCTTGTCCGCCCGGGGGGCGATCCCGGGATCGGTCTCGGGGTCCAGGTGGTGGTCGATCTGAAGATCCGTGTCGCTCATGTCAGGCCCCTTCGCTCCCCGGACCTGCGCCGCCGAGGTGAATACCGACTCGGCGACAGGCATGTTCCATGGTCAACTGAGGGTCAGCCCCGATTCCATGACGATCGAGTACGGATCGAAAGCATAGCGTGCAGACTATTCCCCGGTGATTGGCCGAAAACCGGTGATCACCGATCCACAAGGCGGCTGAGGCTGCCCCGCGGCGGGTGTGCCGGCATAGGCCCGCCCCAACCGACGATCGATCCGCGACGCGGACAGGCACGCTGCCGGACCCGCTCGGCAGCGGCAGGGCTGCCGAGCCGCCGCGCGAACCCCGCAGCCCGTCACGGGTCCTGCGGAGATCAGGGCACGCTACTTGGTGATCCGCACCGAGACGGGATCGCTTCCGGGAAAACTCTCCTCGAGCGCCTCGTCGAGCCGCTCCTCCATCCGGTCCGGCCGGTTCGCCGCGAGATCCCGGTCCGCCGAGGCCGCGGGGGAACCGGTCGGGATCGCGGCCGACCCCCGCCGCGCCGCCTGCGACCGGAACACGTCGTAGACCAGCAGGCCGAGCCCGGCGGCGATCAGCAGGGCCGGCACGGGGTTCACCCGGATATCGGCGACGAACCGCTCGACCACCTCACCGGCCGCTTGTCCCGACCGCTTGAGGTCCGCGAGATCGCGGGGCACGCCCGGTCCCTGGAAGCGGGCCTGCAGATCGCCCAGGGTGCGATCCAGCCGCCCGCGGCTCGCCGCCACATCCTGCTCGAGTTCGTCAGCCGTGTTGTTCATGTGCGCCTGCGCTCCGTGAGAGCCTGGTTCCGATCGGGCCCTCGCCGCCGAAGCGGGCATCGGCCGTGCGTGGCCTCGCGTCGCCAGGCCACCGCTTCACCCGATCAGACCTTCGATGCGTGACCGGTCTTCGAATCAAGACCGATTTAGAGATCCGGCGTCGGCAGGACGTCGACCGGCACCAGGGCCCGGGAGCGCGGCACCGCTCGGATCCCGGGAGCGTTGATCAGCCGGTAGAGCGCGAAACCGGCGAGCATGGCGGCGGCGACGGTCACGGCGGGTCGGCGCCGGGCCGCGGCATGGACCTCGTCGTACATCTCGCTGAACGAACGGCGGGCGACGTCCTCGGCCAGCCCGTCGACGCCGAGCGCGGCCTGATCGAAGAACGCTTTCAGCTGAGGCAGCCCGTCGAAGCCGGCACCCGCCCCCCGGATGGCGTCGCCGACATCCGAGACGACCCGCGCCGCGTCGGCCCTCCGCTTGCCGGTATAGTCCAGCGCCTGATCGCGCAGGGCGGCGGTGAAGCCGCGCACCGCGTTCTGGTCCGGGCCGGACGCATTCGGGCCTCGATCCTGGGCACCGTTCCGCATCAGGCCGTTCCTCCCGGACAATTCCTTCTGTGAGGAAGCCGGCAGCGCGTCATCCAGTTCCGCGGACGGGCAGAGGCGCCGGATTCTCCGGTGTCGCGGACGCGGCCGAGGGCGCGCGTTCAGGCAGCCTGAATTCTAGCATCCGCGCGGCCCGGCTTAACAAACCCCCACCAGGCGGACTTGATTTTAACCATTTGTTAATCAATGCAGACAGTTTAATCGTATCTCAGGTCTACCGTCAGGGAGAGGGCGCCCCGTGAGCGAGCTGCAGCGGCTTTTGAACGATCCGCGCTTCCGCACCGCCGACAAGTCGAAGCGTGAGCCGAATGCGGTCCCGGAGGCTAACCTCGGCAACGTCCTGCGCGTGGTGTCGTCGCTGAACGAGCAGGCCCCGCTCCCGACGCCGCAATCGTCCCCGCAGGATTGGGATGCGCTGATCCACCGGGTGCAGGCCGCCGCCCGCCAAGCCCGCGAGGTCGAGGCCCAGGCCCGCGAGCGCGAGGAGCGCATCGAGCACGTGCTCGAGCGGGTTCGCGACGACATCAACGCCTCGAACGAGCGCGCGCGCATCGCCGAGGTCCAGGCGCGGGAGGCGCAGGTCCGCGCGGAGGCGCAGGTCATGGCCGCCGAGGAGCGTGCGAAGACGGCCGAGGCCCGCGCCCGGGCGGCGGAGGAACGCGCCCGGCACGCCGAAGAATGGCTGGCCCGTGTCCAGGACGCGATCCTGTCCGAATTCTCCGATCTGACCGACCAGGCGGCGGCATGAGCAGCCCGGCCCGCGCGACGGCGGAGTTTCCGGAGCCTGCCCCGGTGGACCGGGTGGTCGCGCTGTTCTCCGGAGCCGACGACACCGCGACCCCGGCCGCCGAGGACGAGGATTGGTCGGCCTCCCTGCTGGCCGTCCGGGGCGTCGCGGCCCGGGTCCGCGAGATGCAGAAGCGTGCGCGGGACTCGGTCCGGGAGGCGCAGCGCGCGGTCCGCGAGGCGGATGCGACGGCGCGGGCGGCCGAGGACCGGGCCCGCCATGCCGAGGCGACGATGCGCGAGGCGGTCACCCGCGCGGAGCGCGCCGAGGAACAGGTCCGCTTGGCGACCGAGCGGGCCGACCGGGCCGAAGCCCGCGCCACGGAGGCGCATATGTGGCTGCGGCGCATGCACGAATGCATGGTCAGCGAGTTCGGCGCGCTCGCCGGCGAGCCGACACGGCCCTGACGGGCCGACGGCCTCACGAGGCGGCCGGAGCGGACACCACGTCGACCGCGTGCTGGGCCCAGGCGTAGGGCTCGATATGGCCGTGATACACGGCGATCTCGAGCTGCAGGATCCGGACGCATTCCTCGGACAGGTCCGCCAGGATGTCGTAGCCGTCCTCGTCGATCGCCGACCGGACCACGACGAACGGCCGATGATCGTCGTAAGTGACCAGAACTTCCTGTTCGGCATACGGATCGAGCGGGTTAATACAATAATGGGTCGGCATCAGCCTTACGCTCCCGAGATGATGTCACGCAGGATGCCTCTAGATCCCGGTTGTAACAGCCCGATGAAGAGTGCCGACGCCGCCATCGCGGTCGCCGCGCTCGGGACCGGCGGCCGCCGGGATGCCGGGGCAGGGGAGCGAAAATTCCGCCCGGAGGGCCGAGAGCGCCGCGCGGATCGCCATCCGCACCGATCGCGGCGCATCCCGGGCCTGGGCGCGCAGCTGAAGCTGCTGCAGCTCGTGCCGGAGGACCCGCCGCCCGGGATCGCCGGGCAGGCCGTAATCCGCGGTGAGCAGGCTCAACAATTGACGACCGAACGGATCCGCTAGCAGGCTCGCCATGAAACCATCTCGACGCAGTACAGAATTTATCTAATAGCGACCGATGCTATATTTCTCGGTATAAACCGCTGATTGGCGACGCAATAGTGCGAATGCTAAGCGGAGATTACTGACTTGCGTATCCCCCGCGCAGGCCAGTACCGGCGAGGCGGGAGGGGGAGCCTTGCTCGCCCGCCTCGCCGGTACCCCCGGCCCGATCGAGCCGGCCCAGGACGGGCCGCCGCTCCCAGCGGCCGGCGATGATCCGCAGCGCGCGCCGGACCGATAATCGCCGCAGCGAAAACATCGATCCGGCTCAAAACAACCGATCATCTTAAGGCCAAAACAACAATTACCGGCGATGCTTGCTGCATTCTGGCAAGTCAGAACTGTCGATCGCGCAGGCCGCCGTGACCCTCAGCCTCGTTCTCAGTATCGCCGCCCCGCTGCTGACCGGCGTCGCCGCCCTGCTCTGGGCCGGGTATGTCGCCCCGGTCCTCGACCGGCTGCCGGACGCGGTGGCACCCCGCGACCTGCGCACCTGGTGACCGATCCCGCAGGCCCGTTCAGGGCATGCGCCGGATCCCGCTGAGGTTTTCCGGCGAGAGGTTCGCCTCCAGGCTGCCGCGCGGATGGTTGTCGGCGGCCCGGACCGGGATGGGGTTGGGCCTGCGGTCGGCCGGGTGCGGAGCCGCCGCCGCCTGCCGGTTGGGCCAATCCTCCAGTTTCATCGCCCGGGCCGGCTTCTGGTCGCCGCAGCCGTCGCACACCGAGACGAGCCACGATTGCCAGAGGCCGTCGGTCTTCTCCTGCGCCGAGCGTGCCTGCTCGCGATGCGCGGAGGCCAGGGGGAGGGTGTCGAGGTCGGATTGCTGCCTCGGCTCGGCCAAGGTCCGCAGCTCGTCGAGCGTCACGTCGCGCTTCACCGGCGCCCCGACGGTCGGGTCGGCGGCGGGCGGGGTGCCGGCCAGCGAGCTTGGCGACGCGCCCGACAGGGAACCGGTCGTGCCGGGGTCCACCCGGCATCCGATGCAGATCCGCGTGCTGATCGCGTCGTCGGCGGCCTGCCGCGGCGTCCGGCGCGCGATCGGCTTGGTCTCGGTCGGGCTGGCGGCCCGGCTCGGCGGCTTGGTCTGTCCGAGCGCGGTGGTGTTCGGCGCCTTCTCGGCGGAGAGTGGATCGCCGCCGGTTCCGGTGACGGCCGGCTGCGCCGCCGCCAGTCCGGCCGAGACAGTATAGAGCATGAATCCGGCGAAGGACGCTCGAAGCAAGGTCGAGGCTCGAAGCAAGGTCATGGCCACCTCCATCCTCGGTCAATCGCGCAAGTTGCATCGAGTTCAGTAATACTTCCGGCTTAGGGGCGATCGCGCCCGTCCCTGAGCCGGACGTCTCCGCGCCGCCGACCGGATGCCGCGCGCCGTCCGGGTGGGTTATCAACGCCGTCGAGGCTCTCGCCGGGAGGGCCGATCGCAGGAGGCCTCCATGGATCTGGGTTTGAGCGGGCGCCGGGCGCTGGTCTGCGCGGCCAGCAAGGGGCTCGGCCGGGGTTGCGCCCTGGCGCTCGCCCGCGAGGGCGTCGCGGTGACGATCACGGCGCGCACGGCCGAGACCCTGGAGGCGACCGCCGACGCCATCCGCCGGGAGACCGGCGCCACGGTGACCGCGGTGGTGGGCGATATCGCCACCGAGGCCGGCCGGGACGCCGCGCTCGCCGCCTGCCCGGAGCCCGACATCCTGGTCAACAATGCCGGCGGCCCGCCCCCGGGGGATTTTCGCGACTGGGACCGTGACGCCTGGATCCGGGCGCTCGACGCCAACATGCTGGCGCCGATCGCGCTCATCAAGGCGACGGTCGACGGCATGATCGGCCGCAAGTTCGGCCGGATCGTCAACATCACCTCCGGGGCCGTGAAGGCGCCGATCGAGCATCTCGGCCTGTCCAACGGCGCCCGCTCGGGGCTGACCGGCTTCGTGGCCGGGCTGGCGCGCCAGACGGTGCGGCACAACGTGACGCTCAACAACCTCCTGCCCGGCCCGTTCGACACCGACCGGATCCGCAGCAACGCCGCCGCCGGCGCCGCCAAGGCCGGCACCAGCGTGGAGGCGTTCCTCGAAGCCCGGGCGCGCGACAACCCCGCGGGCCGCTTCGGCCGCCCGGACGAGTTCGGCGCCGCCTGCGCGTTCCTGTGCAGCCAGCACGCCGGATTCATCACCGGCCAGAACCTTCTGATGGATGGCGGGGCCTATCCCGGCACGTTCTGAGCACCTGTGCGGCCGGGCCATCCGATCCCTCCCCCCCTCATCCTGAGGTGCCGCGCAGCGGAAGCCTCGAAGGAGCCCTCCAGGGATCGCGCAGCTGGCTGGAGGGCTCCTTCGAGGCTCGCTGCGCTCGCACCTCAGCTACTGTGTTGGGCGTCAAGCGGTTTGCCATGGTTTCTGATCCCGGATCATGGCGTTGAGGATGGTGAGGAGCTTTCGGGCGACGGCGATGACGGCGACCATCTTTGGCTTGCCGGCGGCGACCAGCCGGTCGCGGAACAGCTTGAGCACGGGGTTGTGCCGGCAGGCGGTCAGGGCTGCCAGGAACAGGGCCGTGCGCACGCTCTTGCGCCCGCCGGCCACCATGGCGCGGCCCTTCCACTTGCCGGACTCGCGCACGAACGGGGCGAGGCCGGCCAGCGCGGCGACCTGCCGGGCCGTGAGCCGGCCGAGTTCGGGCATCTCGGCCAGGAGTGTGCGCGCCGTGACCGGCCCCACCCCCGGCACCGAGGCGAGCAGGTCCTCGGTGGCGCGCCAGGCCGGCGAGCCACGCACGCCCGTGTCGATCTCGGCGTCGATCTCGGCGAGTTCCTTCTCCAGCGCCTTGATCAGCCGGGTGATGCTCTTGGCGATCCGCACCACGTCCGTGCGCTGCGCCCGGTTCTTCTCGGCCGCCAGCATCTCGACGATCTGGCGGCGCCGGGCGACCAAGTCGGCCAGCAGCCGCGTGGCCGCGTCCGGCAGCGGCCGCACCGCCGGCTGGGTGGCCGCCGCGAACCGGGCGATCACGGCGGCATCGATCGGGTCCGACTTGGCCCGCTGGCCCAGCGCCTTGGCGAAGTGCCGGACCTGGGCCGGGTTGACCACCACCAGCGGCAGACCCGCCCCCGCCAGCGCGGCCGCCGCCACCTGCTCGAAGCCGCCCGTCGCCTCGATCGCCACCAGATCCGGCCCCAGCGCCTGCAGGCGCGCCACCAGATCGCTCAGGCCCGCGCCGTCGCGGGCGACCGCGAACGCCTGGCCCTGCGGCAGGACATGCACGTCCAGCCGCACCTTGCACACGTCGATCCCGACACACACCGGTCCCATCCCGCCCCACCCTTGCGCAACCGGGCTCTTGCGGCCCGAGCGACTGTCCGGGGTCGTGGAAGGAACGGGCAGGCTCCCAAGCTGAGGTGCGGGCTTCAGTGCCCCAGGATGAGCCGGGGTCCTGCCCGTCGCCGCGGATCCGACCTTACCAGATCGGACGCCGACTGACTTACAAGGATGAGGAGTTTGGTTTGGAGATCCGGAGGACTTCAACGGCTTTCGACACGCGTCATCGGCCCCGCGCGGAAAACCGCCGGGAGCACGGCTAAAAAAGACCCAGTCGCAACCGGGGTGACGCGGGACGCCGCGAAGCCCGAACGCAACGTTGCACAAAGAGCCGGCCTCCCGGCGTCCCGCGGACCGGAGACGCCGCCGCCAACAGGCCGACCGCGCCACCGCATCCGTCTTTTCGTCCGGTGTCCGTCACGCGGGAGCCCGCCTGCGCTAAGTTCCAGTCCCGAGGTGCTCATCGCCCCTCAGCGCTTCCGAGCGAGCCTTCGTCGCACGCCCCCTCGTCGTAGAGGGCGCCGCAGAACCGCCGCACCGCCCAGGACAGGGTCGCCTTTCGGCCTCTGAACGGCCGGAGGCATTTCCTCCGCCGGCCGCCGCCCAGCCCGAGCCGGGGGGTGTCGTGCTCCCGCGCCCGGGCTTGCCGCAGCCGACGGCAGACGCAGGCACCGGCCCGCCGCCGCCGACCCGGCGGCTGACCGGACCGGCGCCCCGAGACGTCTCACGACGCGTCGCGGCGGGCGAGAGACCATGAGCACAAAATAGGAACATTGTCAAGTTCTGGCTGGGCCGGGGAGGGGGTTCCCAAAGGGCGAGCCCTTTGGCGCCTCCGAACAACCGGATCGACAGCGGCGATAGACGTGACATCTGTAAATGCTGCCTGGACGGTTCCCGTCGATAGTTTTGATGGCCTTTCTTCAAGTGTCGCCACATCCTCTCGCCGATCGATCCGGGCCTGGGCGCTCCC
>NZ_JAKSYL010000237.1 GCF_022829515.1 Methylobacterium sp. J-048 | reverse complement strand
CATCGCACCAGGATCGCCGTTGGCGAACTGGTAGTGTGATAACTAAAACGGGAAGCTTGGTGACGGGTTCCTACGCGAGGAAAGCTTATACTCATTAAAGGAGTCGCAGATCGTGATCGGTCTGTCGCAAAACACCTCCACACGCGTCCAACCGCATACGTCTATGGGCTATCGGCCTGCCTCGCCCCTCAAGTACCCGGATCTTGCCTTCCGGCGAGCCATGGCTGCCACCATGCAGTCGCCTCTCAATCGGTTCGGCCCAAAATGCCCGTCAGGTCAGGGGTCCTGGCATGCGCTTTGAGACGCAAGTAACAGACTCGAAGATGGTCGACGCTATGACAGGTAGATCCAGACGACGTCACTCTCAGCCGGTTACGGACCGGAGCAGCCCTGCCGATCCGATCACTTCAAGACCCGATGCGGGCAAACAGGTCGAGCTGCCCCCCCGGCCTACGGGCGCGAGAGCGCGAGCTGAGCACACCACGCAGGGATCGCGGTAGCGAGACTGTCGGCAGAGCCACGCCCGACTTGCCGTAGAGCACGGCGCCGACGATCCCGCAGCCATCACCGTGGTGGAACACGTTGGCGGTGTGCGACCCGGCTCGCAGGATCTCCTGCACGAGTGCCTCGTCGACGCCCATGCCGGACAGAGTCGTGAACAGACAGGCGAGCCCCACCGCCTCGACATTGAAGGACTGGAGCTCTATGGCGCGCTGCCGCCAGATCTGGCGTACGGCCCCGGCGCTGGTCTGGGCGAACGGGTTGGGCGCCGGCTGCGTGGCCAGATCTGCCACGAAAGCCGCGATCGCTTGCCGGTCGGCGATGTGGTCGGCTGCCAGCAGGGAGACGGCGAGCTGGCGACGGCTGATCGGCATGGCTCTCCCGAGTGAGCGCCTGAAGGACGAGCGCCCGCGGTGTGGGCGGACGATCCTGCGGGGCGGGCACGTCCTCCCTCTAGCGCTCCCATACCGGTGCCGGCAGTCCAGTCCGGCCACACCTGCGAACGCGATCAACGCTTGGCGGTGATGCTGTTGGCCCGTGCCCGGGGGAGGTAGCTGTAGAGGGTGTCCCGGTTGACCCCAAGCCGCTTGGCGACGTCGGCGACGCTGATCGTGCCAGCAGCCAGCATGGCGCGGGCAACTTCTAGGTCAGCCGCGTTGAGCTTCTTCGGCCGACCTCCCTTGCGCCCGCGAGCGAGCGCTGCTTTCAGTCCCTCCATCGTACGCTCGCGGTTGAGGTCGAGGAAGTACTCGGCCATCGCCCCGTGCATCTGCAGGGCGAAGCGCCCGTGCGCAGTCGCGGAGTCGAACTGCTCGGTGAGCGAGCGGAAGTGCACGTCCTTCACGCGCAGGCCGTCGATGGTGCGCATCATCTCGACGAGCGAGCGGCCGAGGCGGTCGAGCTTCCACACCACGAGCACATCCTCGGGGCGCAGGTAGGCGAGCGCGGCCTCGAATTCCGGCCGCTTGGTCCCGGCCTTGCCGGACTTCTTCTCCTCGAACAGGCGCTCGCACCCGGCCTTGGTCAGCGCGTCGCGCTGGAGGTCGAGGTTCTGGTCGAGGGTGGAGACACGAGCATATCCGACAAGCATGTCGGAACAGTGCCAAAACTGCGTTTATCCGGCAATAGAAAAGCCGACACGTTTTTCCGACAGAAGCGAGGCAGTTTCGAGTGGCTCGCGACCGGCTCTTGCGCATCGTCGGGGAAACGATCCATATGCCGACATGGTGGCTTGTAGGACATTTATCCTGTTAAGTACGTTGAGAGCGCGAGCTCTCTTGAATCGGCGATACGGACCCTACCAAGACGCAGGAGTCGTATCATGTCGCTGGCTGGCTTGAGCATACTGTGCGGCGACGCGCACGGGGTTTGGAGATGCATTCGAACCTCGCCGTGCCGCCATCCACGTCGGTGATCGAGATCGTCAGTCGGTCGCCGGTGCTCAGACGAAGACAGACGGTGGGAACGAGCCAAGCCTGTCGCAGCGAGCGGACACATCCAGAGAGTGTGCCGACCACAATCGAGCCATCGCCCCGCTTCAAGAGGGTCCAAGCGTACTCGACGGCGATCGGCGCTTGGTGTGCAGTCACCACTAGGCCGAGCCCTCTAGCGTTTGACTCGGCCGCCCGCCGTCGCGGTCGCCGACGCTTCGGACGAATAGGCTCCGTCGACTCGATCGGCGAAGGGATATCACTCCCGCTTGGAAATCGAGCATCGCGGTGAACTGAAGTCTTAGCCTTGCAACAAATCCCGGCCGATATTGCCACTTTTACCTGACCTCGCATGCAGTTTCCGGTGCAGAATGTTGCGGAAAAGGCACGCCGACTGGTCGACAAGCAAGACAAACTCATGGGAAGGGATTAACACTTTCGTGAGCGCGTTGCGCTCGGCACGATATAGTTCAAGACGGACCTGCGCGTCGCCAAACGAGCGGCGAACCATATCGGGGTCTACGAATAAAATGCGGACGTTGAGGGGAGGCTTGGTGGCGTCGGTATCGGCGCTGCCGTGGTTGCTGCTGCCTGGTATGGCGGAGGCACAACAAGCTGTGACACTGGGCGAGATCAGCGTCGTCTCGACGTCGCCAGTCGGTGCCGGCGGGGGCAATTCAAGCCGCGCGCAGAACCTCGATAACGCCGCCCAGGCGGTTCCGACGCTCCCGGCGCCCGCCGGTGGATTACGCCTTCGGGGCTCAGAACAACCCCTCAACAAGATCCCCAGCACCGTCGAGACCGTGACGGCGCAGGAGATCGACATCGACCGTGGTACCGATAACGTCATCGCCACGCTGGCACGGCAGACACCCGGCATCAACCTCTCCGACTCGCAGGGCAACTCGAACCGGGTCGACGTGACCTACCGTGGCTTCACCGCCTCGCCGGTCCAGGGCGTGCCGCAAGGGCTGGCCGTCTACCAGAACGGCGTGCGCATCAACGAGGCCTTCGGCGACATCGTCAATTTCGACCTGATCCCCCCGCAGGCGATCCAGCGCATCGACATCGTCACCGGTAATCCGGTCTTCGGTCTCAACGCGATCGGTGGTGCCGTCAACATCCAGATGAAGAACGGCTTTACTTGGCAGGGTACCGAGATCAGCGCTTGGGGCGGCTCAGACGCACGCACCGCCGGCTACCTCGAATACGGCAAGGTCTCCGGGAATTGGAGCTTGTACTTCACCGGCGACGGCCTGAACGACCGCGGCTGGCGCTACGAGAACCCAAGCACGATCGGTCGCCTCTACGCCGACCTCGGCTACCGCACCCCCGACTCCGAGTTCCACCTGATCGGTATGGCCGCGCGCAGCTTCTTCGGCGCGGCCGCCGCGACCCCGGTGGACTTCAGCCACGTCGATCCGCGTGCGATCTTCACATATCCTCAGACAACCACCACCGAGGTTGGCACGATCCAGCTCACCGGCCGGGCCGACCTCTCGCCGACCTGGGACCTCGCCGGGAACGCCTACTTCCGTCGTTTCAGCCAGAACTACGTCGATGGAAACCAGGGCAATTTCGAGCAATGCAGCAAGCAGTCGAGCTATCGTGGCTTCCTCTGCTTTCAAGATGATGCCTTCAACGTGAACGCACCAGCGAAGGGGACCGCCGCCAGGAATGCATTCGCCAATCAGTTCCTGATCCTCGGCCAGCAGAACCAAAAGATCCCGTTCCTGGCAAACGTCCCTTACGCCACGATCGACACGACCAAGACCCAGGCTACCGGCTATGGTGGCTCCCTCCAGGCCGCCAATCGCGACAAGATCTTCGGCCTCGGCAATACGTTCGTGGTCGGCGGCAGCGTCGACGCGGCCGACTTCTCGTTCAAGTCGTCCAGCCAGCTGGGTGTGCTGAACCCGAACCTCTCGGTCACTGTCGATCCGAACAATCCCTACTATGGCACGATCCCCGGCCTGGGCACGCAGATGGTCCGCACCCTCGGTGCCCTCGGCATCGCGCCGAGTTCGGTCGACGGCTCGAACCTGTATCTCGGCCTCTACGCCACCGACACGCTCGACGTGACCGATCGACTGTCGCTCACTGCAGGGGCCCGGCTCAACTATGCCCGCATTCAGACGCGTGACCTCACCGGTTTCTCTCCGGACGTGACGGGCACGCACGAGTACACGAAGGTCAATCCGCTCGCGGGTCTAACCTATCAGTTCACGCCGGCCCTGAACCTCTACGGCAGTTACTCGGAGTCGAACCGCGCGCCGACGCCGCTGGAGTTGTCCTGCTCCAGTCCGAGCCAGCCATGCCTGCTTCCAAACTCGCTTGTGGCCGACCCGCCGCTGAAGCAGGTGACGGGACAGACCTACGAGACCGGCTTCCGAGGTGTCATCCCGGATTTCTACGCTGGCGGTCGCCTGACTTATAAGGCTGGCGTCTTCCGCACGGATCTGCAAAATGATTTGATCCAGTTGGCCACCCCCGGGAATGCCGCCCGGGCCTACTATGTCAACGTCCCGGCGACGCAGCGGCAGGGCATCGAAGTCAGCGCCGAGTATGTCACGCCTGACCTACTGATCTACGCCAACTACGCGCTGATCGATGCGACCTTCCAGTTCAAGGGCACGTTGTCCTCACCCAACAATCCGCTCGCCAGCACCGGAGCGAGCGGGGGCGCCCTGTCCGGCGATATCGTCCCGAATGGCGGCATCCTCGTTCGCCCCGGCAATAAGATGCCCTTGGTTCCCGACCATCAGATCAAGGCCGGGTTCGAGTACAACATCACACCCGAATGGCGATTTGGCGTGAATGTCCAAGCGTTCTCGTCGTCCTACTACCGCGGCGACGAGTCCAACCTTAACCGAAAGCTTCCTGCGTACTACGTGATGAACCTCACAACGAAGTACCAGCTTACAAAGAACCTCGAGATATTTGGTCTAATTACGAACCTCACAAACAATCGCTACACCACGTTTGGCACCTTTGCAGAGACGGGCGCGGTTGCCGGCAACCTCTCGATCAATGACCCACGAACCACGACACTGGCGCAGCCGCTTTCGATTTATGCGGGCTTCAAGTACGCCTTCGGTGCGGATCCAGTACCCATGTCGCCTGAGCCGATTATGCGGAAGTACTGAAACGCGCACGTTTGTTGGCTTGGTCTCTGCATGAACAGCCGCGGGCAGCATAGCCCGCGGCTTATTCTTGATCTAATCCTATTTCTTTGCAGATGAGGCCGCCCTAAACATCCTTTACCTGATCCTGAGCGGATCCGAGTGGGGGTGGAAGATAGGCCCAAGTGAGCATGGCATAGCCAAGGCGCAGTTCGCCGTCGTCTTTGATAAGCGCTTCACTCAGGCCACGGCGGCCTGATGTTCAACCCGCTGCCACCACATGAAATTCCTGCCAGGCTCAGGCTCGGTGATGTTGTACTCAAATTAGGGCGAGGTCGGCCGGATGCCCCCCTGGAAACACCCTGTTCAAGCTGGTTTGATCGAGCCCGTACAGCCGCTGGATCACGCCGCCGAGCAGTGAGCGGTAATCGGTGAGCACTGGGCAATCCCGGTTCTGGGAGAGATGTGCCTCGTCCATGCGCACTTGAGGACCTGCGATGCGGCCGCCGCGAACGCCGCCACCGAGCACCCAGTAGGCGCTACCGTGGCCGTGATCGGTGCCGCGGTTGCCGTTCTCGCGAAACGTCCGGCCGAACTCGGATAGCACCACCACGACGGTATCGGGCCAGCTCGGACCGATCTCTTCGACGAAGCCCGCAAGCCCGCGGCCGAGCTTACCCATCCGGTCCGCGAGATAACCGGTGCCCGCGCCCTGGTTCACGTGCGTGTCCCAGCCGCCGACATCGACGAAGCCAAGGTTGAACGTCTCGCGCATAAGCCGGCCGATGCGTCGCGCCGACAGCTCGAACCCCTTCGGTGAGACCGCCCCGCGGTCGGCCTGATCGGCGTGATCGGAGATCGCGTGGTAGACTTGCTCGCGCACGCGAAATCCCTCGGCGACCGCGCCGGCGAGATTGGTCCCCCGGTACATCGCGGCGATCAGCTTCGCCTGGCGGTCGTCGATGCCGGGCTTGCCGACGCCAGCGATGTTGATGTTCGGCACCGCATCGCCGCCGCGGAAGATCAGTGGCATCTGATCGGTGAAGGCGATCGGCCGAACCCGGGTCAACTCGGCGGCAAGCCTCGCCATAAACCCCGAATTGTAGTCGCGCGAGCCGCCGATGGTCTGCCCGAGCTCGATCGTGTCCTGCGTCTCGAAGTGGCTGCGGGTGAGGTCATCGGTGCCGGCGAACGGCACGAAGGCGGCTTGACCCTTGGCGTAGAGCGGCAGGATGGTGTCGCGCAGCGCCGGGTGCAGGCTCCAGTCGACATCGAGTGCCGAGGCTGCCTTGGGATCAGCCGGGTCGGGCCGCGCCACCGCGAGGTTGGGTCGCGCGTGATAGTAGAATTCACTGCCAGTGGGGATCACCACGTTGGCGGCGTCGTAGGCGCCACGCAGGAACACGACGAGCAGGCGCGCATCCGCCCGCGGCGCCGCCCAGACGCGACCCGCGACCGTGGAGAGACCGAGCGCAGCCGAGGCGCGGATCAGATCGCGACGGTTCATCGCATGAACTCCGGCGAGGCGAGATACAGCGTATTCCAGTCCTGTTGCGATACCGCCTGGGCCAGCGTTGCACGCGTTGCCGGGCTCAGCGTCCCGGCGAGGGTCGAGAAGTACAGGGCATTAGCCACGAGCGGGAAGGCGGGCTCGTCCGGCTGGTCAGGCAACGCCGGCTTGAACAGGCCGGCCGGCCCCGAGCCGATCTGTCGTGCGATCTCGAAGCGCGTGGCGAGCTGCCCCGGGCCGCTCCAGGCTGCGGCGTCGACGGGATAGCCGTCTGGCGTCGATCGGTTGAAAGGGCCTTCGCCGAGACGGTTGAGCCAGCCGAGCACCGGGCCAGTATTGCGGATCACCCGCCCATCATAGGCAAGGCGAACGGCCGAGAGCACGTAGCGCACCGGGTCCTTGAACGCTCTGGCCTGCGCCGCCGTGAAGTCAGGAGCATGAACCAGAGCTTCCATCACCGCGGCGATGTCCCCGTTGGTACGGATGAACACCGCGGCGAGCCGCGCCGTGAGGGTGTCGTCCGGCCGTCGCCCGGTGAAGTAAGCGGCGAGCGCGCGTGAGACGTTGGTTGCCGTCGCCGGATCGCGGCTGATGAAATCGAGCGCCTCCTCCACCTCAGGCCAACCACGCCCCCGGATCGTGTGCCCGAGGAAGAGCTTGTCACCATAATCGTGTCGGTTCGGGTTGAACTCGAACAGCCCGTCGCGGATGAAGTCGGCCGCATGGTCCGGGCGCAGCTTCGGGTCCTCGGGCCGCATGTCGATGCCGACACCCGTGAGGATGCGCGCTAGCGCCTCCACGTCGCCCTGCGTGTAGCCGGAACCCACACCCATCGTGTGCAGCTCCATAATCTCGCGGGCGTAGTTCTCGTTGACGTGACCGGCGGCGTTGTCGGCATTGTCGAGGTAGCGCAGCATCGCCGGATGGCGCAGCGTCGCCATGAGCAGGTCGCGGAAGCGCCCAAGCACGTGCGGGCGGATCGCCGTGTCGAGGTAATCGCCCACCATCGCCCGCAGGTTGGCCTTGCCCTGATGGACGTTGAAGCGGTTGAACCAGAACCACGTCAGCCGCTCGGGCAGCTGGTCCGAACTGTACAAAGCGCGAAGGACCCAGGCCGCGGTGGCGTCGCGAGCCGCCCCGTTCAGGGCACTCTGGTAGGCGCCCTGAGCAGCCTTCTTCACCTCCGGATCGAGCTCGGTGTTGGCGGCTTTGGCCTGTGCATCGAGCGCCAGCACGCGCTCGAACAACCCGGCCTTCGGGGTAAGCGCATCGACCTGCGCCTGTGCGTCCGGTGGCAGGTGCAGGCCTGTCGGCAGGCGCAGCTGCTCCTTCAACCAACGATCGCGCCCCTCGGCGCGTAGGGCCGCGAAGGCCGAGGGCGTGACGCCCCAAGTCAGTGCATCGAGGAAGGTCATATCCTCAGCGGCGGAAGGTGAGGCGGGTGCCCAGGTCGGCGCCGCTACCAGAGGTCGACCCGCGACGAGAAACATCGTCGTGACAGCGGCGATCCGGAGGATGCCAGATGTGGCACGTGACATCGTGGATCCCCGCTGGCCGTCCTGTCAGCCATTCAAGCGTGGCCCCGAGAGCCTGTACCGAGCCGGAAGATAACGTCTCGATGGGATGAGCTCTACGCGGGCGCGGCGGTGGTGAGGACCGCGAGGGCCGTCGCGGCCAGGATCGAGCATCTCATCGCTGTTCTGCCTGAGCTGCGTTGCACGGGCGTGCACCCTCGCCGCGATCTGCGGCGAAGGTTCGGCGGAACACGCACGTTGCCGGCGTCCTACGCCTCGGCACCCTTGGCCTTCCGCGGCCGCCCAGCGCGCTTGGACTTCTCGGAGACGGTCTCCGCGAGCTCAGCAGCCATCGGAGCCGCCTTCCGGCGGTTGTTTCCGAGGCCGAGGCTCTTGGCGAGCGCCGAGCGCTGCTCGGAGTAGCTGGCGGCCGTGGACGGATAGTCCTGCGGTAGCCCGTAGCGCTCCCGGTACTCCTCAATCGTCATGCCATTGCCGGTGATGTGGCGCTTCAGCGTCTTGTACGGCTTGCCATCAATGAAGCTGATCAGCGCCTCGTGTGTGATGGACTTCCGGATCTGGGATGGAGTGGGCTTGTCCACGGCCGGGGCTCCGGCAGTTCCACCTTGACCAAGTCCTGTGAGCGCGGCGTGCATGCTCGCGATCAGTGAAGAAATCTCGTTCGGTTGCAGGTGGTTGTTCGAGACGTAGGCGGAGACAAGATCCGCCGTCAGCTCGACGTAGTTGGTTGCCCCACCCTCAATCGTCTCTGCGTTTTCGTCCACGATGCACACCTATGATTGTTAGGCTTTCACTGTGTGCCGGCAAATATGATAAAGCAAATGATCTCGGACCCGCTCTAGCGAAACAGTCCATAGATCTATGGCCGCGGAACTCTAGCCGCCACAACTACATGCGCGAACGACGCATGTGGTGACGCCGATGGTGCTTCATGTGCCGCGTGCTCATCATACCCCGCTGGCCACCCATGCGCTTCTGCGACGGGCTTTTCACGCTGCCGGGGTTGTTCATGTTGCTCTGAGCGCTGCCGCTGCCACTGCCGGCCGGCATCTGAGCGAGAGCCGCCCCTGTGACGGCGAACGTGAGCGCGGCCGCGATGGCGAATGCCTTCATCGACATGGTTCGTTTCCTCCAGAGTGATCGCGTTCGATCAGCCCTGGGCCAAACGTCAGTGCGGCCGATATCGTTCAGGCCCCCGCCACGAACCAGTTTACGGATCGTGCCGTCGTCGCAGCCGCAGCGCCAGGATCAGCGCGCCGGGCCAGAACACCAGGCTGAGCAGGGCGATCGGCCCGATTGGCCGCCCCTTCCACCACGCGATGATGACCGGCAGGAACAGGGCGGGGATCGCCACTGCCAGGAAGGCCCAGAACGCCAGGTCGGATAGGTCCATGTGCAATCCGTAGCTCGTCCTAATGCTACGCTTCTTTCACGCCTGGTGGCACAGTGCCCCCCGCTATGCCGATCCGGCCCGAGCACCGCTTCTTCTACCCGATCGACTGGCGCGAGCTGTCGATGGCGATCCGCTTTGGCCGGGCGCAGGGCCGGTGTGAGAGCTGCGGGCGACCGCACGGGCAGATGTCTACCACCTCGGCGACGAGCGCTGGTGGGATGCTGAGGCCGCCCGCTGGCGCGCTGGTTGGGGGCGCCGGATCCGGCTCAAGGCCGGGGCAGTGGACGTTCTCGGTCGCGCTCGCCGGACCTATGTCGTCCTGGCCGCCGCCCACCGGGATCACGACACGACCAACAACGCGGACGCCAACCCCGCGGCCTTCTGCCAGCGCTGCCACATGATCCACGACCGGCCGGAGCATCAGAGACGACGCAGGCGCACGCTGTTCCGAAGGAAGGCGATGGGCGACCTGTTCAGCGGCCCCTACGCCTGACGGTGAGTCTTCTTCAGGCTACCATTGGATAGCTGGTGACGTGCCGGGTGATGGGACAACGATACACACCCTGGGGGTTGTAGATTATCAAAGTTTGCCGGCACTGTGCCAGCCTAGCCGTGTTAAGGAACCCAATGATGCATTGGGCCGCCATCGTCCTTGCTGCCTACGCTGTCGGCTTCGTCGAGTTCTGGCACTTGTGCGAGGACGCTCCGCTCATGCGGGACGAGGATAGCGTTCAGCAGGTCGAACAGGACCAGCAGACCCAATCACAGCTACTTGCTGCCGCGCTGTGCGAGGACGGCCGGGACGGTGCGCAGCATGATCTCGATGTCCCGGCGCAGGCTCCAGCGGCTGGCATAGTCCAGATCCAGCGCCACGCGCTCGGCGTAGCTGGTGTCGGACCGGCCTGAGACCTGCCACAGCCCGGTCACGCCCGGGGGCACGGCAAAGCAGATCGCGAACGCCCGGCCGTAGCGGGCGACCTCGGCCTGCACGATCGGGCGCGGCCCGACCAGGCTCATCTCCCCGCGCAGCACGTTCCACAGCTGCGGCAGCTCGTCGAGCGAGGTCTTGCGCAGCACCTGGCCTATGGCGGTGATTCGCGGGTCGTCGCTGAGCTTGTGCGTGGCCGCCCACTCGGCTCGGGCCTGGGGGCTGGCGGCGAGGTGGGTGGCAAGCACGGCCTCGCCGTCGATGACCATCGAGCGGAACTTCAGGCAGCCGAAGCTGCGCCCGTCGCGGCCAAGCCTCATGTGGCGGAAGACCGGCGCCTTGCGGTCCCCCGCCCAGACCAGACCGGCGATCAGCAGCATCAGCGGCAGCAGCAGGAATAGCGCGGTAGCGGCGACACTGATGTCGAACCCACGCTTGGCCGCCCAGTCGAGCCGCAGTCCCCGAGCCACGAACGGCGTTGAAGGCAAAACTGCCTCCACGACCGTCTCGGCCGCCTCGCTTACCTGCACCACAACATGCTCGGTTACCTCGGACATTTCCATAGAATGCTGCGGCGCACGAAACCCAATGGCGGTAGAGAGCTCGGCATGACTCTGCATGGTCTCAAATCCTCGGATGAGGCCAATGGCGGAGGGTTAATGATTGGTTATTAAGGCACTCTTAGCGAAATGAAACTTCGTAATCAAGCTATCATGCAACTTATTCTGATACCTAAGATAGGTTATCGATGTAACTGATTGTATCCAGGGAACCAATTGTGTGATGTTAAAACAATTCCTAACAAGTATTTCACATTAGGTATTTTGTACTTAGACGCGACATTATATGAGTTTAGGCATAGGCAGCAGCAGTAGCTCCAGATCACGTCATTGTGCACTGCATCTCCATCAACATTCCTTAGGTGTCGAAACTCATCCCAGGGACGCCTGAGTCCTAGGGGGAGGAACGGGTTTGCCGACGCGTGATTGCCTTGTTACCGCATGGCGGGCTTCTGCGCCCGATCGGCGGATACATAAGGGAGATACGCCTATGAAAGCACTGCTCGTCGTCGCGGCCATCCTCGCCCTCGGCAGCCCAGCATTCGCTGCTGAAAGTGGCTCAGGTGGCTCAAGCCGATCAGGGACCGCGAACAGCACCGGTCCGAATGATGCCGGCTCAGGCTCATCACCCGGTGCGTCCGGCAGTGGTCCTTCAACTGGCGGGATGAGCCGCTCTGGCACCACCAACAGCACAGGGGCCAACGACGCCGGGTCAGGCTCGAAGCCAAGCGGGACCAGCGGAACGCCTGGCAACCGCTAAACATCGATCTAATGGGGCGGCCTCACCGCCTCCCCGTTCACGGTTTAACTATTCCGATTGAGTGTGCGGTCGCATCCGCTTGGTCGCGATACGGTCCTGCAGACACCGACCGTTAACCGGATTGTCACTCGCTCGCCGCATGTCGGCGGTAGGCACTCTCGCTCCTGCAACAGCCGAGAGCAGAGCATGACGCGAGCCGACCTCGACAAGCGCGCAGAGCTGACCGTGTGGCCCGGCCGAGGGCCCGCACACGTCGCACAAGGTCACGAATTCCCGACGCTACGCCAAGCTCTCGCGGCCGCAGCTGAGGCCATAGACGCTGAGGATGCGCAGCCCTGGATCATTACGGAGGACGGCGACATCCTCTCGCCCCGTTGGATCAGAGTCAACGCCGGATCAAGCCGCCTACAATAACGGGCCGTGAGCCGACGCTTGCGGTCTCCAGTCCCGCCGCCGCACCGACCCTCACGCGACTGCCCGGCCGAGGCTTCACGGGTGGCCTACGGGGAACTGGCCCGTAGAACGCCTGTCGTCGCATGCTTGCCCGCCGCACGCCTTGCGGTGTCGCGAACGCCTCGGGCGCGCCGACGGGAAGAGGTCGGCCTGTAGCAAGCGTAGGAGGTGCTGTCGCCGTCAGATCACCGGTGGCTGAGGACCGTCCATTGCGTCACGACTGACTCGTCGGCCGGCATGTAGGCGTCGACGATGGCACCCTTGCGGTTCACGACGCAGATCATCGCCGCTTCCCGCACCTCGTACATCATGGGACGATCGTAGGTGATGCGGAACAGCACAGGAGCGAAGTAGTCGCCCTTCTTGTCGGTCTTGTCCGCGCCCGCCGACACCGCCTCAACCTGCTTCATGCCGGCCTTACCGGCCTCGCTCATGACGGTGGCCCGGCAGGTATCCACCGTGCGATTGCGGCCCGGTACCTCAGGCAGGGGCTGTCCTATTCTCTGCAGCGCGGCGGAGGTGCCCTTCACCAAGCCGGTACCGGGTACCATCGATAGGACGGTCTGCTCACCAGCCGCGGCCGAAGCTGGTCCAATCGGCGCGATCTGCCAGGGCATCTGCCATGTGGCGGCCGAGCTGTCCGGCGCGGCGGGGGCATCCTGCGCTAGCGCCGGGCCGGCCAGTGCAGAGATCAGGGTCACGCAGCAGATCGAACGTAGGGACATCACGGCTCTCCTTTTTGCGGGGGTGAACGAGGGGCCGCGGCATCGAGCTAATCCGTCGGCGCGAGGGCGGGTGGCAGCGTCCAGGGTGCGGACGGCGCAGGAGCAGTTGATGGTACGGGCGAGCGATCGGCTCTCGCCCGGTGCAGAGAAGTATGTGCGACTGTGCCCGCATCGATCCGCGCCCGGACCGCTTGTGGCAGGCTGATGATGCCCGCCGTCTGCCCAGTGTCGCGATAGGGCACTCGGGCTCGCGAGGCTGCTGTCGCCGGCTTCGGCCGGCTGAGCGACTGCACGTGTTTTGCTGGTCCGGGGTTCAGGATCGGCGCGACCACGCCCCCGGCGTCAGATCGGAAGAGCGGCGGGTGGGGAAAGAGGGTGGCCCTAGTGTGTGGACATGGGGGGTCGCGCGTACATATAAAATAAAAAATATCATGGTCATAGCTAAT
>NZ_JAKSYL010000235.1 GCF_022829515.1 Methylobacterium sp. J-048 | reverse complement strand
TGTCCGGGGTCGTGGAAGGAACGGGCAGGCTCCCAAGCTGAGGTGCGGGCTTCAGTGCCCCAGGATGAGCCGGGGTCCTGCCCGTCGCCGCGGATCCGACCTTACCAGATCGGACGCCGACTGACTTACAAGGATGAGGGGGAGAATTGGATCACCGCGGTATCGATCCGAAAAATTCTACCCCCGCTCAGCCGCATCGACCTCGGCACCGCGTCCGAGCCCGCGCAGCAACTCGGCGAGGTGCGGCCGGACCCGCAGCTGGAGCGCGTGGAGCTGGCGGACCGCCTCGCTGAGCCGGCCCTCCCGGCCAAGCATGGCGTCCGCGAAGCCGATCATCCGGGCGTTGGGCCAAGCCGGCTCGCGCAGGGCGTGGAGGCGGGCGACCAGGGCGTCGGCCGGAGTCTCCGGCTCGGCCTGGGCGAACAGCATCAGCAGCGCCGCGGTCGAGCGCGACAGGCCGTAATGGCAATGGACCAGGAGGTGGCCGGCGCCGTCTAGGTCGCGTCCGAAGCGCAGGATCGTGGCGACATGCTCGGGCTCGGGCGGCACGAGGCCGTCGCCGGGGCCGAGACAGTCGTGGAAGTGCAGCGTCGTGCGGGCATGGGCGCCGTAGCTGGCGAAGGCCGCAGGCTCGGGCGTCCCGGGATCGAGCAGGGACAGGACGTGGCTGACGCCGCGCGCACCGTGGCCGGCCAGCTCCTCCAGGCCGCAGACGGTGTGCAGGGTGACTTCAGGCGAAGTGACTTCGGGCAAGGCAGCTTCGGGCAAGGCGGCTTCGGGCTCGGATCGCATGGTCGGGCGGGTATCATGGGCGTCGCGCCGTTTCGAGGCGCGACGGCGTCGCGGTGCCCGCTCTTCGAGAACCAGCGCGGACGTGCTACCTGCGCGCCCATTCTCCGCCGGCCGGATTGGACACGCTGAGACGAGATGCCGTTGGACGAGCCCCATGATGCGCCCGCCCGGGCCGCCGGAACCCGTCGCGCGGTCCTGACCGCCGGGCTCGGCGCGGCGATGGCCGGGCCGCTGGCCGCGCCCGCACTGGCGCAGGGCGCCCCCGAGCTGCGCTGGCGCCTGTCCTCGGCCTACGCCAAGAACCTCGACATCTTGTTCGGCGCTCCCGAAGCGCTCGGCCGGATCGTCGCCGAGGCGACCGACAACCGCTTCCAGATCCAGGTGCTCGGGCCCGGCGAGCCGGTCCCGGCCGAGACCCTGCTCGACGCCGTGTCGGCCGGCACCGTCGAGATGGGCCACGGCCCGGCGACCCTCGGCCAGGCCAAGGACCCGACCTTCGCGCTCGCCACCGCGATCCCGTTCGGCCTCAATGCGCGGGGCGCCGCTGCGTGGTGGCAGGCGGGGGGCGCCGCCGACCTGTTTTCCGAGGTGTTCGCCAAATCCGGGCTGGTCTGCCTGCCCGGGGGCAATACCGGCGCGCAGATGGGCGGCTGGTTCCGGCGCGAGATCAAGAGCCTCGCCGACCTCCAGGGCCTGAAGTTCCGCATCGGCGGCATGGGCGGGCAGGTGCTCGCCAAGTTCGGGGTCCAGCCGCAGGCCACCCCCGGCCCCGAGATCTACCAGGCGCTGGAATCGAAGAAGCTCGACGCCGCCGAGTGGATCGGTCCCTACGACGACGAGCGGCTCGGCCTGCAGAAGGTCGCGCCGGTCTACCATTATCCCGGCTTCTGGGAGGGCGGCGCGATGCTGCACTTCTGGTTCAACGCCGAGAAGTGGAAGGCGCTGCCCAAGAGCTACCAGGCGATCCTGCGCTCGGCGGCCGCTGAGGTCGGGGCCGAGGTTCAGGCCAAGTACGATGCCCGCAATCCGCAGGCCCTGCGCCGGCTGGTCGCCGGCGGCGCCCAGCTGCGGCCGTTCCCGCAGGACGTGATGGAGGGCGCGCTCAAGAACGCCAACGACGTCTATGCCGAGATCGCCGCCAAGAACGCGGATTTCCGCCGGGTCTACGAGGCGATGCGGACCTTCCGGAACGAGGAATATCTCTGGTTTCAGGTCGCCGAATACACCTACGACAACTTCATGATCCGGGCTCGGGCACGGGGATAGCGGACTCGACAAATCCTGGTTTCAAAAGGTCGACGACCTTTTGCGGGTGAAGGGCGGAGCCCTTCCCTTCATCGAGGCTCTGCCCCGATACCCCGCCAAAGGGCTGGAGCCCTTTGGGAACCCGGCTCTCAGTGCTGTTCAGCGTCCTCGCGGGGCGCCTCGACCGGGGAAGGAGACGGCATGATCGGGACCTTGAGACTCGGCCTTGCGCTGCTCGGGACGGCCCTGCCGCTCCACGCGCTGGCGCAATCGCCCGCCAACCTCACCGCCCTGCGCGGCCTGGCGCCGGTCGCCCGGCTGCAGGGGAGCCCGGAGGGCAAGGCGGCGCTCGACGCCAACCTGCGGGTGACCGGCGATATCCAGGCCGGCACCCTCAAGCAGCCGATCCTGCTGCCCTTCCCCGAGCAGCAACAGCTTGCCCTGCGCGACTGCTTCATCACCGACGGCAACGCCACCGGCCTCGCCGACGGCCTCGGCACGACGCTCGCCGCCGCCTATCAGGCTCGGGCGCGCTACAGCGATTATAAGACCTTCACCAGCGTCGCGCCGACGGTGGCCGACCTGATCGGCTACACCAACAACGTCACCAAGTCGGATTCGAATGCCGGCAAATACTTCTTCGCCAACGGCACCACCAACGGCAAGCATCCGGTCTCGGCCGAGGCCGGCGCGCTGCTCACGAACGGCACCGTCACCGACGTGTTCGGCAAGGCCTATGGCCGCCCGGCGGGCAGCCCCGGGGCCGACCGGTTCGGCAATTCGCGCCCGTTTCAGACCCTGCCGGCGCTCCGGGCCTACCGGGGCGCGGATTATTTCGGCGCGGCGTCCCATTCCCTCGACTGGCTGCGCGGCCCGAAGCAGGATCTCGTCGACAGCCCGTCCTATCCCAGCGGGCACACCACCTACGGCTACACCGAGTCGCTGATCCTCGCCCTGCTGGTGCCGGAGCGCTACCAGCAGATGATTGCCCGCGCCGCCGAATACGGCAACGACCGGATCATCGTCGGGGCGCATTACGCCATGGACGTGATCGGCGGCCGCACGACCTCGCTCCACGCGGTGGCGCATCTGCTCGCCAACGATCCGGCCTATGTCGGCCAGATTCGGAAGAACCCGGCGGTGATCGACGCGAACGCGGCCGATGCGGACAAGCGGGTCGGCGTGACCGATTACCCGGCGCTCCTGAAGGAAGCCCGCGCGGCCATGACCGACGCGCTCAAGGCCGGCTGCGGCGGCACGGTGGCTTCCTGCGCGGCGCAGGATACAGGCCGGTTCAAGGACCCGGCCGCCAACGCCGTCTTCTACGAGGCGACCCAGACCTACGGGTTGCCTGTCGTGCATGACGCCACCACCAACGCCCGGGAGGATGTCGGCACAATCGCCCCGGAGGCGGGCCACCTCCTGACCGCGGCCTTCCCGTCGCTCACGCTCGATGAGGCCAACGCCATCCTGACCGAGACGCAGGGCCCCGGTGGCGGCTTCCTCGACGACGGCTCGGAATTCGGGGTCTATTCCCGGATTAACCTCTATGCGGCCGGCGGCAAGGCGGCGGCGCTGGCGTCGAGCCGGGCGGGGGCGAGCGCGGTGCGCTGACGGGAGCCGATCGGGGGCGTCAGAACACGGCGTGGTCGCCGCGCTCGGCGGTGGTCTCGCCCCGGACGACGCGCGCGTAATAGGCGAACAGGGTTTCTGTGCCCGTCGATGGCGTGGCGCGAGCATCGTACCGCCCCGTAGCCGGATCCAGCACGAGCATCGACTCCGTGGCGTAGTAGCGCCCGATGCGGGCGAGCTCGGCCTTGGCGGCCAGGGCCGGGACCCACCGCCCGAGGGTGGACAGAACGGCGATGATCCCGTCCAGCAGCCTCACCGGCACATGCCGGAAGCGCGGCTCGCGCCCGAGCAGGGCGAACAGGTGCTCGCCCTGCGCCTTCGGGGTGATCGCCTCGCCCGGCCCCCCGATCGGGAGGACGCGATTGCGCCGGTCCTCGGCGTCGATACAGTCGGCGAGATAGCTGCCCAGATCGTCGTCGCTGATCGGCTTGCACGCGGTCAGCAGGCCGTCGCCGAACACCAGGAACGGCTTGCCGCGCATCACGCGATCGATCTGCCCCGAGAGGGATTTGAAGAAGGCGGTCGGCCGCACGATCGTGTAGGCGAGCCCCGATTGCATCAGCGCCCGCTCGAACGCCAGCTTGGCGTGCTGGAAGGCGAGGACCGGCTTCTGGACGCAGATCGCCGAGAGCAGGATGACCTGCGTGACGCCGGCCGCCTTGGCGGCCTCCAGCGCGTTCACCTGCGCCTGATAATCGATCGCCCAGGCGTCGTCGGGCAATCCGGTGCGCGAGGCGAGACACGAGACCATCACGTCGAAAGCCTCGCCGCGGATGCCGTCGCGCGCCAGCGATGCCGGATCGGTCACGTCCGCGACCCGCGCGGTCACGCCCGCGGGCCACGGGACGGGATCCGCCGGCCCTGACGGGTCGCGTCGCCTGACGAGGCAGACGACCGCGTGACCGCGCGCCGCCAGCGCCCGCACCGTCGCCCGGCCGATCGTGCCGGTGCCGCCGAGAACGAGGACGCGCCGGGGCCCCGGGCCATCCGGCCGATCCGCCCTCACGGCGCCCGCTTGCGCAGCACGAAATTCTCCACCGCCAAGAACTTCTGAACTCGCTCACCGGCCTCGACCGTGCGGTCGTGGACCCGGCAGGACCGACCTGCCAAGTGACCGTTCCGGTCGAGGCCGCCAATGCCTGCGCCGGCAGTCGATATCAGAGATCGTGGTCGAGACCCTGAGACCCGGCGTCGCCTCCTCTCGTGGCTCATCCTTCCCAACTCCGAGATCGCAGAGGCCGCGAGGCCCGGCGCAGGAGGATCCTCACGCCGCCCGGACGGTCGCCAGGAAGCGGACGACCTCGCGCGCCAGATGCTCGGATTGGCGAGACAGCTCGGAGGCCGATCCCAGCACCCGGGTCGCGGCCGTTCCTGTTTCCTCGGCCGAATCGGCCAGGCCCGCGCTATGGCTCGTGACCTCGGCTGTCCGTTCGGCTGCCCGGGATACGTTGCGCACGATCTCCTGCGTGGCCGCCCCTTGCTGCTCCACGGCGGCGGCGATCGATGTCGCAACGCTGTTGATCTCTCGAATGCGCGCCGTGATCCCTTCGATCGCCGTTGCGGCCTGATCTGTGGACGCTTGGACGTGGCCGATCTGCGCAGTGATCTCCTCCGTCGCCTTCGCGGTCTGACCCGCAAGGTCCTTGACCTCGCTGGCGACGACCGCGAAGCCGCGTCCGGCCTCGCCAGCGCGGGCCGCCTCAATGGTGGCGTTCAGCGCCAACAGGTTGGTCTGGCCGGCGATGGTGGAGATCAGTCCGACTACGTCGCCAATGCGGGACACAGCCGCATTGAGTGCCTGCACCCGGGCCCTGGTCTCGTCGGCCTCTGCCACGGCGAGCCGCACCAGCGTGGCCGAACCGTCCGCCTGACGCCCGATCTCCATCACCGACGACCCAAGTTCCTCGGCCGCCGCCGCGACGGTCTCGACGTTGCCGGACGCGTGCTCCGCGGCCGTGGCGACGGTGGAACTCTGAGTTGCGGTTGCGGCGGCGGTATCCATGAGCGAGCGTGCGGTCGTGGACAGATCCGCCGCCGCGGCATCGACCTCGGTGCGGACGCCGGCGAAGCTCGCCTCAAAATCCTGCATCGCCTCCCCGATCTGGCTTGAGCGCCGCCCTTCGATCTCTTTGGCGGCCAATTGTGCCTCGGTCAGGCTCCGGCGCTCGATCAGGCCGCGGCGGAAGATGTCGATGGCGCGGGCAATGGCGCCGATCTCGTCCGTGCGGTTCGTGCCCGGGATGGCGATCTCGAAATCGTTGTTGGCCAGTTTCGTGGTCGCCTGGGTCAGACGGGACAGGCCCTTCGCGATGGACAGCCAGCACGCCAGCCCGAGTAAGGCAACGACCAGGATGATGGTCCCGGAGATGGCGCCAATGATCTGCGCCTGTTTCCAGTACTCCGCATCGACGTCATCGATGTAGACGCCGCTGATGACGAACATCTGCCACGGCGCGAACGCCTGAATATGCCCGATCTTCGGTTGCGGATCAGGCAGCCCGGCCTTGGCGAACGGATAGCGCATCGTTCCGGGCGTTCCGGAGCGGGCGATCTCGATCCAGCGCCGCACGAGCGGCGTACCGGCCGCATCCTTGAGATCGATCATGTTCTTCCCGACGAATTCGGGCTTGATCGGCTGGGCGATGTTGATCCCGTCCCAACCATAGGCGGCAACAAAATTGTCGCCGTCGAACCGCATCGCGTTCAGCCGCTTGCGGAAATCGGCGATCGCCGCATCGCGGGTCAGTCTCCCGCTGACGACATCTCTTTCGAGGTCTGCCGCGATTCCGATCGAGGCTTCGTTGACGGCCCTGACCTTTCCGATGCGGTCGGCGATCATGCCGGCGTATCGCTGTTCCAGTGAATAAAAAGATAGGCCAATAAATCCCGTCAGAGGAACGAATATTAAAAGGATAAGTATTTGTTTGAAATTTATCCTGTTCATTAGCCGTCTCCGTCGGATTTACATGCGGTTTGATATTGATAATCGAACTGGATTCGCTGGATGGTCGTCGAAAATTATTAATTCACTATAAATATGTCAAGCAATAGCTGTATGCAAAAATTCGGATTCGGCTATCGTGGAGGTAAGCCCGGGATTGATGCAGCATCGGTATCGAAAAGGCGCTGTCGAGAAGCTTCATCCTGCCGAGCGCGCGAAAGCCGATGCGGCACGCACCGTGCCGTCGGCTGGCGCGGCGCAGCGCGACCGATGCCGCCCTCGCTCCGACGGAAGCCGGGTCAGGCGGATTTGCGGGCCTCGGCTTCGGGCGTCGGATGTGCCGCCGCGCCGCCCGGCCGTGTTATCGATCCGAGTCGGATTTTAAGGCACCCGCTTGCGCAGCACGAAATTCCCCAATGCTAAGAACTTCTGCGCCCGTTTGCCGGTGTCGACCTCGGTGGTGAACACGTTGCCCTTGGAATCGACCGCGAGATTGTGGACCCAGTGGAACTGCCCCGCCATGCGGCCGTTCCGGCCGAAGGCGCCGACCGTGGCGCCGGTGGCGCGCTCGAGGGTGCGGACCTCGTTGTTGGCCCCGTCGGCGTTGAGCAGGTAGGTCTCGTCGGCGTCCGGCCACAGGGCCAGCTCCCAGACCGAGCCGTTGGCCCGGGTGTTCGCCTCGACGAAAAACTCCTTCACGAAGCTGCCGTCCTTCTGGAACACCTGGATCCGGTTGTTGGTCCGGTCGCAGACATAGATTAGCCCGTCATGGGCGATGCGCACGCAATGGACCGGGTTGGCGAATTGCTGGCGCGGGGCGGCGGCCGGATCGTAGGGGCCGAGCTTGTCGTCGGTGGGCGGCTTGCCGTAGGCGCCCCACATCCGCTTGAACGCCCCGGTGTCCCGGTCGAACACGATGAGGCGGTGGTTGTAGTAGCCGTCCGCCACGTAGACCTCGTTGGCCGCCCCGTCGAAATCGACGTTGGCGGGCTTGCCCAGGCGGCTGGTGTCGCGGCTGTCGGTTTGCGGCCCGGACTTGCCGATCTGCAGCACGAACTTGCCCTCCGGCGTGAACTTCAGGAGCTGGCCGTCCTGGTCGCCGTTGCCGGCGATCCAGACGAAGCCTTTCTCGTCGATCTGGATGCCGTGCTCGTTGGTCGGCCAGTCGTAGCCCTCGCCCGGGCCGCCCCAGCTGCGCAGCAGGGTGCCGTCCTGGGCGAATTCCAGCACCGGCGGGGCGGGCTTGCAGCACTTGCTGCGCGGCGGATCGAGGCTCGCAGCCTTCTCGTCGTCGGTGAGCGTGCGGGGCCGCTGGATCACCCAGACATGGTCCTGCGCGTCGACGGCGACGCCCGACGCCTGGCCCAGGATCCAGTCGTTCGGCAGGGGCTTCGGCCAGGACGGATCGACTTGGAAGCGCGGCACATCCGCAGCCGCAGCGGGGCCTGCAAGGGCGAGCAGGCAGGCGAGCGCCGGCAGCGCGCGCGAAAACATCCTCATGGCATTCCCTCCCGGCGCCTGTCCCGGCGCTCGGCGCCAGCATGGCGTTCCGCGCGGCCCAGGGCCAGCGCTGCGGCCGCGCTCTGGTGACAGAGGGAGCCGGACAAGAAAAAAGGCCACTCCCGAAGGAGCGGCCCGAAGTCTAGGGAGGAAACGCCCAAGAAGGGCAGCGGGATCGCGACGCCATCGCCATCCCGCGCTGCACAATCTGCGCGCATCGCAGAAAATTACAAGGCCGTTCGGACAGAAAGGCTGTCCTTTTGACCGGCTCAGGACGGATCACAGTGCGGATGTGTTTAAAATGTCGCAGCCGTTTCGAGGGTTCGTCAGGCAGATTTCGAGGCCGATCGTTCGGCAAATCTCACCGTAAACCCTTGGGAACTCCGGGTTTCGCTGCACCGCGTCCGTTGCGGCGGATAATTTCACTGCGGCATTTCATAACGGGCCGCCGAACGGACGAATTCGGTACGCGCTCTAGCTTTCCGGCCAAGTCCCTGTCGGATCTCGGAAAAGGAATGCATACGGATATGGCGATCCAGGGTGAGCGGATCCGGGTTCTCAACGATGTCGAGCCGCGGAAAGACGGGCGCTATGTCCTGTATCTCCTGCAGCAGGCCAACCGGGCCCAGTTCAATCCGGCGCTCGAGTTCGCGATCGAGGAGGCGAACCGCCTCGACCTGCCGGTGGTCGCCTGCTTCGGCCTGCTCGACGGCAAGAGCGGTTTCCCGGAAGCCAATGCCCGGCATTACGCCTTCCTGCTCCAGGGCCTCGCGGATGCGAAGGCCGGCCTGGAGAAGCGCGGAATCGGCTTCGTGATGCGCAAATGCGCGCCGGCCAAGATCGCCATCGATCTGGCCGAGGCGGCGGCGCTTCTGGTGCTGGACCGGGGCTACCTCGCCATCCAGAAGGGCTGGTACCGGGAGATCGCGAAGGCGGTGACGACCCGGATCGTCCAGGTCGAGGGCGATGTGGTCGTGCCCGTGGAAACCGCCTCGAACAAGCACGAATTCGCCGCCCGGACGCTCCGGCCGAAGCTGAACCGCCTCTGGGATCCGTTCATCGCCGACCTGAAGCCGCGCAAGCTCAAGCATGCCGCGAAAGCCGCGACGCCGGAGGGCGAGATCGACGTCTCCGACCCGGAGGCGGTGCTCGCCGGCATGAGCCTCGACCGGGTGGTCGGGCCGGTGAAGCGGTTCATCGGCGGCGAGACCGAGGCCCGCAAGCGCCTGAAGGCGTTCCTCAAGGACGGGTTCGAGGGCTACGGCAACGGCCGCAACAGGCCGGAGGCCGCAGCCGCCTCGCACATGAGCCCGTTCCTGCATTTCGGCCAGATCTCGCCCGTGGAGATCGCCCTGGCGGTGCGGGCGGCCAAGGCCGGCGATGACGACGATCGCGGCGCCTACCTGGAGGAGCTGATCGTCCGGCGCGAGCTCGCCATGAACCACGTGTTCTACACGGCGGGCTACGACGATTACGACAAGGCGGTCCCGGACTGGGCCCGCAAGACCCTGGCCGAGCAGGCCGACGACAAGCGCCCGCACGCCTATTCGGAAGAGCAGCTCGCGGCCGGCGAGACCCACGACCTCTACTGGAACGCCGCGATGCGCGAGATGCGCGAGACCGGCTACATGCACAACCAGCTGCGGATGTACTGGGGCAAGAAGATCCTGGAATGGTCGCCCTCGCCGAAGGAGGGCTTTGCCCGCACGCTCCGGCTCAACAACCGCTACTTCCTGGACGGGCGCGACGCGAATTCCTTCACCAACGTGGCCTGGGTGTACGGCCTGCACGACCGCCCCTGGCAACGCCGCCCGATCTTCGGCACCGTCCGCTACCAGAGCGAGAACTCGCTGAAGAAGTTCGACGCGAAGGGCTATGTGAAGGCGGTGGAGCGGTTGTGCTCGGCGGAGGGGTGAGGGCCGGCCTGGGCAGCTCCGCTTGAAGCTCAGTCAGCGAACGAGGTCGTAAAAATCGGACATGCATGTCCGCCTCGACTTGATGTTCGGACAGAGACGTCCGATGCTGGCCTCCATCGAAACGGAGTCGGGGGCATGAAGCGAGAGGATCTCATCCGGGATCTGCGGCGCTTCGCGAGGAATAACGGCCTTGCCTTCGATCTGCTGAAGGATAAGGGCAAGGGATCGCACTACACGGTCAAGGTCGGCGACAGGACCACCACCGTGCAGAGCGGCGAGCTCAAGCCTCTCTGGGTCAAGCGGATCCTGAAGCAGCTGGAGATCGACCCCGATGCCTTCTAGGCATGCGTGTCGCCCCGTCTCACTTCGGCCCCTCGCACGGACGGAGGTCCGACCATGGATTTTCATTGGACTTACGCGGTCGCGCTCAAGCGCGAGGAAGACGGCTCGGTCGGAGCCTATGCGGCGGCGATGCCCGACGCCATCGCGTTCGGCGCCGACGAGGCCGAGGCGCTCGCCGAGATGGTGCAGGCCCTGGACGCCGCGGTGCGGGGGCGCATCCAATTCGGCATGGATCTGGAGCCGCCCCCGGCGGCCGTCGCTGCGGCCGAGGAGTTGCACCGGATCACCCTTGCTCCGGCACTTGCCGCCAAGGCGACGATCTATGTCCTGTGGCGCAACTCGGGCCTGTCCAAGGTCGCCCTAGCGAAGTTGCTCGATGTCGATGAGCGGGAGGCGCGGCGCGTCCTCGATCCCGATCATCCGACCGGCCTCGACCGGCTGGCCGCCGCCGCGGACGTGTTCGGGCATCGGCTGACGGTGGGCGCCGTGCCAGCGTAGCCACGCGCGGGGGGGAGGGGCGCCCCATTCCCCGCAAGCCACGCTATACCGCGTGTTCCGGCTGAGCGGACGAAGTGCCCTTTGATGACCGAGATGCGGGACGCACCACCGACGAGCGAGCCCGACGCGACGGGCCCGAAACGCTCCCGCTACCGCCGCTCGATCACGCGCCTGCGCTCGGCCTCGCTGGAGGCCTATCCGCTCTGGCGGGGGCGGCTGCTGTTCCTGGCGGGGGGCATCTGCGTCGGGTTGGCCGCGGTGCTGATGGCCAAGGGCGCCGACCTCGCGCAGGACGGATTCCGGTGGCTCACCGCGCCCTCGCCGCTGATCGCGCTGGTGCTCACGCCCGCGGGCTTCGCGCTGGCCGCCCTGCTCGCCCGGACGGTGTTCCCGAACTCGCAAGGGTCCGGCATCCCGCAGGTGATCGCGGCTCGGCACGCCCGGGACGCGCGCTTCCGGTTCTCGCTGATCTCGCCGCGGGTGGCCTGCGGCAAAGTGCTGGTCCTGTTCCTCGGGCTGCTGTGCGGCGCCTCCGCCGGCCGCGAGGGGCCGACCGTGCAGGTCGGCGCGGCGATCATGGCCGCCTTCGGCCGCCTGACGCCGGACCGCCTGCCGGGCCTGCTGCTCGCGGGCGGGGCGGCCGGGGTCGCGGCGGCGTTCAACACCCCGCTCGCCGGCATCGTGTTCGGCATCGAGGAACTGGGCCGGGCCTACGAGGCGCGCTCGTCCGGGCTGATCGTCGCCGGGATCGTGGCGGCGGGCCTCACCTCCCTCTGGCTCTTGGGCAACTACACCTATTTCGGCACCAGCCAGGCGGAGCTGCCGCTGGCGGCGGGCTGGATCGTGCCGCTGCTGGCCGCCTTGGGCGGCTTCGCCGGCGGGGTGTTCAGCCGCCTGATCATCCTGTTCGCCCGGGGCCTGCCGGGGGCCGCCGGCCGGCTGATCGCGGCGCGGCCGGTGGTGTTCGCGGCGACCTGCGGCCTGTGCGTCGCCCTGTGCGGGCTCGCCTCGAACGGCACCGCCTACGGCACCGGCTACGAGGAGGCCCGGGCGATCCTGCACGGCGACACCGTGGCCGGCTGGACCTACGCGCCGCTGAAATTCGCCGCCACAGTGCTCAGCTCGATCAGCGGCATCCCGGGCGGCCTGTTCGCGCCGTCGCTGGCGGTGGGGGCCGGGATCGGCGGGACGGTCCACGCCCTCCTGCCGGACATGCCGGTGGGCGCCCTCGTGCTGATCGGGATGGTCGCCTACCTCACCGGCGTGCTCCAGGCGCCGATCACCAGCTTCGTCATCGTCACCGAGATGACCCAGAACCACACGATGATGATCCCGCTGATGATCGCGGCGCTGATCGCCGACGCGGCCTCGAAGGCGGTCTGCCGCGGCGGGCTCTATCACACCCTGGCCGAGATGATGCTGGAGCGCGCCGACGTCCCGGCGCAGCCGGTGGCCAAGACGGCGTAAGAATAAAAGGCTGTTGGAACCGTATCGACGCGGAACGGTCTCGCTTGCGGCCGGTTGAGGGATCGATTGTTGTTCGCCCGTGCCACGGGCGCTTCCGGAGTGTTGCGATGACCTTGCTGAAATGGGCCCTCATCTGCTTCGTGATCTCGCTGATCGCGGGCGGCCTCGGCTTCACCGGCATCGCCTCGGGCGCGGGCTCGCTGGCGCGCATCCTGTTTGGCCTGTTCCTGCTGGTCGCCATCGTGATCGTGGTCATCGCCTTCGCGGTCGGGCAGGCGGTGTTCTGAGGCCGATGGCCGCCGCGATGCAGGGCAAGGTCTGCCTCGTCACCGGGGCGACCAATGGCATCGGTTACGAGACGGCGTTGGGGCTCGCGCGCGAGGGCGCGCGGGTCGCCATCGTCGGGCGGGATACCGGCAAGACCCGGGCCTGCGCCGAGCGGATCCGCGCGTCCGTGCCGGGCGCCGTCGTGGATCCGCATGTCGCGGACCTGTCGGCCCAGGCCGAGATCCGCCGGCTCGCCGCGACGCTGCGCGACGCCTATCCGCGCCTCGATGGGCTGGTGAACAATGCCGGGGCGATCTTCGACCGGCGCGACCTTACGGTCGACGGCATCGAGCGGACCTGGGCGCTCGACCATCTGGGCTACGTGCTGCTGACGCTGGAACTGTTGGACACCCTGAAAGCCTCGGCGGTGGCCGGGGGCAAGCCGCGCATCGTCAACGTCGCCTCGGCGGCGCATATGCGCGGGCATATCGACTTCACCGACATCGAGGGCGCCCGCCGCTACGGCGCGATGCGAGCCTATTCCCAGGCCAAGCTCGGCAACGTGCTGTTCACCTACGCCCTCGCCCGGCGGGTGCAGGCCGACGGCATCACGGTCAACGCCCTGCATCCGGGGGTAATCAACACCGGCTTCGCCAAGAACACCAGCGGCCTGTTCGGCACCGCCTGGTCGCTGATGCGGCCGTTCCTGACCCGGCCCGACAAGGGCGCCGAGACCTCGCTCCACGTGGCGACCGCCCCCGAGCTCGACGGCGTCACCGGCCGCTACTTTTCACGGTCCCGGCCCAAGACCTCATCCGCCGAGAGCCGCGATGAATCCGTGCAGGAGCGGGTCTGGGCGCTGAGCCTCGCGCAGGTCGGGCGGGGGAGCTGAGCGACGCCTTGGCGCTGCCGTCGCTCGCGCCGCACCGACCCGATTGAGAGCGCGACCGTACGACGACAGTGGCGGGTGGTTGGCCGATCTCTGCCGAAGCTTCACTCGCCGCCTTCATAGAACAGCTCGAGGGGCTGTCCGAAGACGGCCTTGCCGATCCAGTCCCGAGCGAGGACATTGGACGGACCCATCGCTATGGCCGCCCGCGCGTCGCGAAAGGCCCGTTCGATCGGACCGGCGCCGTAGCCATAGCCGCCAGTGACGGTCAATGCGGCGGCGGCTGCCTTATTGGCGACCTCGGCCGCGTGAACCTTGAATTCCGTCAGGGCGATCAGCAACTCGCTCTGCGGTTTGCCGGCCCGCCAGAGCGCATCGAGTTGCGTGGCCAGGTGTCGGCGCCAGGGCCCCAGGGATTCGACCAGCACCTTGGCCGCGGCGATTTCCTGACGGATCGCCTGATATTCGGACAGGCTCTTGTTCTTGTCCTTGTGGACGAAGCCCTGCGTGTGGGCGATGGCCTTGTCGAGCACGCCCCGTGCGACGCCTTCCCAGACGGAACCGAGGCCGATCAGATAGACCGGGGACAGGCCATTGTAGATGATCTCCTTGCCTTGGTTCTCCGTGCCGAGGCGGTCGCGGGCCTGAACGGTCACGCCTTCGTAGCGCAAGGCGCCGGAATGATTGGCGCGCACGCCGAGCGCTGTCCATGGACCCGGCGTGATGCCGGGCGCCTTCCCGTCGACGATGAAGAACGTGATGTCGCCTTGGTCCTTGGCGTCGGGTGAGCGGGTCTGCAGGATGTAGAAATCGGCATGGCCGGCGCTGGTCGTGAAGGATTTCTCCGCGTTGATGACGTAGTCCGGGCCGTCGCGTCCGGCCTGCGAAAAGTTGAACCACCAATGGCCGCCGGAGGCCCGCTCGCTGCAGGAATAGGTGCCGAGCGCCGCGCCGCGCGAATCGCGCAACCAGCGCTCCTTCTGATCGTCCGTGCCGTAGAGGTTGATCGTCTGTGCCGCGCCGACATGCATGACGTAGATCAGACCGGTCGAGGCGTCGGCTTGGCCGATGCGGTAGGCGGCCTCGGCGAAGTCGACGAGGCCGAGCCCGAGGCCGCCGTGGTGCGGCGCATTGAGGACGCCGGTCCAGCCGGACCCGGCCAACGCTGCTATCGTCTCGGTCGGGAAGCGGCTCTCGCGATCGTTGCGCTCCGCATGGGTCCGCACCGTTGTGTCGATGACCGCTTGGAGACGATCGTAAGGGTGCGCGTCGTTCTCGTACGCGACGGCAGTGCTCGCCATGGCAGGACTCCAGATCCCGTGTGTGATGGTGATGAAGAGGCGGGCGAACGATCAGTACCGCGCCTTGACCACGGCGGCCTGCTCCGCCGGAGCTGGGTTCCAGAGCGGGATCGTGATCCTGCCATAGACGCGGGTATCGTAACCCCCGGCGACCTGATGGGCTGCGGCGACGCTCCGCGTCGCAAGGATTTCCACGTTGACGGTATCGAACTGATAGCCGACCAGACCGCCCAGAGAGACTTGGCTGGATCGCGCCGCCCCGAAACGGTTGCGCACGGTGTCGGTGAGATCGGTCGTGGCGCTGCCGACGAGGCCGATCTCGAATTTCTCGATGTGCTTCACGACCGCGAAATCGACGTCGATCGTGTCGGGCTGCTGGTGGATGCCCGTCGATAGATTCGATCCACTGTGAAGATAGATGAGGTTTGCATTCAGGCTCCAGCTGTCTTGATTTAAAGCCAGAGCTGCGATTTCCACGAAGGTGAAGAAGTTTCCGCCGAGACCGATGTTGTTGCCGATGTCGGTGCTCACCGGAGCGAAGCCGCCCACCCAATTGACGAACGACCATCCTGATCCGAGTGACCAGGCCAGCCCGACGAGGCCGGCCGGATTGTAGATGCTGACATGGGATGACGACGTGCCATTGGTGGCGCCGGGATTGATGCCGAGCCCGAGCGCCGGGGCGAAACCGGCCACTTCGAGATGACCGCCCAGGAGGGTGGCCGGAGTCGACCAGAGAAGGACCGGGATATTTACCAGTCCGTCGACCTCCCGGATTCCGGGCGCGAGATGCGGTCCGGTGCGCGCCAGGAAATAGGGCTCGTTGACGAAATAGAGGCCTTCGGGAAGGGAAGCTCCGAGGGGTAGATTCGCCGTCCAGCCGGCAGGGCTGACAGGGTCGGCGACAGCTTCCGTCCCGCATCCAATGAGCAACAGCGATAAAATCCGGATCAGAGAGCGAGTGTAATACTTGCGCATGGATGGTGATTCCAAGGTCGCTGCAAATGAAAATTTATCGGATAATTTCGACCGGCTCAGAGTCGTTTTGTAGCTGAATAATATCTCAGTTAAAGATAAATGGTGTTTCTTTTTGCTGTAGATTTAGAGAACACCGCTATTGTCCGGCAGCTTACGCGTATAATAATTATGTCATGGCGTCCTTAAAATTTATATTTGAAATGTTAATTCAACGTATCAAGTCTGACATCGCGTATTTGTTTGTATATATCGACAAATATTCTTTGCCCTGCATGCGGTGACTATGTCGCGAAGGCTCTGACAATCGGCTTCGCTCGCAGGCAGTTGTGGTGCTTTCTCCGCCCGCGGTCTGCTCTGCCTGGGTAAAGGCAGTCCGATTGCCTATGGGGCGGAGCCTGGCGCAGATCGGACGGGGCGGCCGAGCGGGTTTTTGGGGTGCGTCACGCGCCCCGCAAGGCGTCGCGTTCGTCGTTACGCAGAGGTGGTTGCGGCTTCCGTACCGCCGCCGCCGGAGGCCACGCTCGGAGGGCGGCGCCGCGTTCGGCCAGGGGGACGGCATCCTCGGCGCACCGCAGTTCATGCGGCGGGGCGAGCTGGATGGCAGCCGTGAGGTTGGGGGCGCCGCTCGTTCGCATCACGGCTTCTGCCAGGACGCGAACATCGTCGTCGTGAACGCTCAGCACGCGGCGTCACGCGATGGAACTAAGCCCGTATGGCGCATGGACACGCCCCGCTCACGCCGCCGCCCGCACCGCGTGATCGGCCTGTGTCTGGATCTCGATGAACACCCGCGTCACATCCGGGTTGCGCTGCTTCAGCGCCCGGTCGAGGCGGGTCACGAGGCTCTCGACCTCGCCGGCGCTGAGGTCGTCGGCCATGTCGATGCTGACATTCACCAGGATATCGGTGGGCCCGAGATGCTGGGTCAGGACCTCGTTGAGATGGAGCACCCCGGGCTCGGCGCGCACCAGGTCGGAGATGGCCGCCACCACGGCGGGGTCGGCGGCCTCGCCGATCAGCAGGCCGTGGGTCTCGATCATCAGGAACACCGCCATGCCGACCAGCACGAGGCCGATCCCCACCGAGGCCCAGCCGTCGAGGCTCGGCCTGTCGAGCCAATAGGCCAGGACGACGCCCGCCAACGCGATCAGCAGGCCGATCAGCGCGGCGGTGTCCTCGGCCAGGATCGTGAACAGGGTCGGATCCTTGCTGCGCCGGATCGCCCGCATTGCCGAGTTCTGGCCCTTCTCGGCCCAGAACTGGCGCATCGCCACGAACCAGGAGAAGCCCTCGGCCGCGATGGCGAAGCCCAGGATCGCGACGTTCACCCAGATCCCCGGCAGCGTGTAGCCGAAGATGTGGGCGTCCGCGTCCGGCGAGGGGTGGCGGATCCGCTCGACGCCCTCGTAGATGGCGAAGACGCCGCCGCCCAGAAAGATCATCAGTGCGACCACGAAGGCGTAGAAGTAGATCTCGCGCCCGTATCCGAACGGGTGGTGGGTATCGGCGGGCTTCTTCGCCCGCTTCATGCCGACCAGCAGCAGAACCTGGTTGGCCGTATCGACCACCGAGTGCACGCCCTCGGCGAGCATCGCGGTCGAGCCGGTCAGCGCCCCACCGACGAATTTCGCCGCCGCGATGGCGAGGTTGGCCCCCGCCGCCGCGTAGATCGCCCCCGTGCTCTCGTGCGCCATCCCGGCCTCCCTGCTGCCGCCACGGTCTAGCCCATCGTGCCGGAGGCCGGAACCGGCCCGATGGGCTAGCTTTTTGATTCGCATCGTCTTTTTCCGAAAGCCGGAAACCACCTTTCGGGACGATGCTCAAAGCGTTGCCGTGCGGCCCGGGTTCCCGTGTGGACGCGCGGGGGTGCCCTGTGCAAGCTGAGACGAGTCAGCAAAACCCGGAGGACGCATGGCCGACGCGCAGTACGACCCCGACAACATCTTCGCCAAGATCCTGCGGGGCGAGATCCCGTGCCACCGCGTCTACGAGGATGCGGACACCTTGGCCTTCATGGACGTGATGCCCCAGGGCGAGGGCCATACCCTGGTGATCCCGAAAGCGCCGTCCCGCGGCCTGCTCGATGCCGACCCGGCCGCCCTGGCGGCCCTGATCGCGAGCGTCCAGACGGTCGCGCGCGCTGTGAAGACAGCGTTCCGGGCCGAGGGGCTGACGGTTTTCCAGTTCAACGAGCCGGCGGGCGGGCAGACCGTGTTCCACCTGCACGTCCACATCATCCCCCGGTTCGAGGGCGTGCCGCTGAAGCGCCACGAGGGCGGGATGGCCGACAACGCGGTGCTGGCCGAGCACGCCGCGCGCATCCGGACGGCGCTGGAAGCCGGGCACTGAAAGTCCCGGTTTCACAAGGTCCGTGACCTTGTGCGGGTGCAGGGCAGAGCCCTGCTGCTGTCGGGCTTCGCCCGATACCTCAAGGGCCAGATCCAGGAGTCTTGCCCTGAACCCCGCCAGAGGGCCTGCCCTTTGGAAACCCGGTCCTTCAGGCCGCGCTGGCCAGAAGCCGGCGCAGGGCGGCGTTCTCGGCTTCGAGCTCGCCGATCCGCTGCCGCAGGGCGGCCTCGGTGTCGGTCACGGCGGCACGCACCGGTTCCTCGAACACGACGCCGATCCCGTCCTCCCGGCGCCAGCACAGGCTGGCCCGGAAGGTCCGGTCCTTCTGCGGGATATAGAGGTCGAACACCTGCGGCAGGGTCGTGGCATCGCTGAGGACCAGCCGGGCGCCGGAGGCCGAGAGGTCACGGACCAGGCAGTCGAAGCTCGACGAGCCGTTGTTGAAGACGATGCGCCCCTTAAGGAACACCCTCTGGCGCGTCTCTTTGCGATGATCCGTCATGCGGATCAGTCTGCCGGCCAGCGCTTAAGAATTCCTGGCTGCGATACCGTACAGGCGCCTATTCAAGCGATAAAGCGCCGGTCCATCGTCTGGAACAGGTAGAAGCCGTTGAAGCGCACGGCGGTGTCGGCGGCCCGGTCATCGAAATCCAGGGGCTGCCGGCTGGCGCCGTCGAGCTTGCCGCCGAAGGTCCAGCGGCCGGCGCCGATGAACGGCGGCACGGAGCTGGCCTCCGGCACCGCGCAGCAGAGGCCTTCCACGCTCTTGAGCTGGAACAGGTTGTAGCTTCGCATCGGAGTCCCTCCGCTTGGCCGCCCCACCTGCCGGCTCATCGCAATGCGAAGAATCGGCTCGACCGTAGCCATAATGGCACAATCAGCCGAGTTTGTGACGGTCACGTTTCAGGGACGTTTCGGGTCAGCTCCGCGATCCAGATCCGCGCCGAGCCGTCCGACGGTGCCCGCCAGTCGCCCCGGGGCGACAGCGAGCCTCCGGCCGAGGCTTTCGGGCCGTTGGGCAGGGCCGAGCGCTTGAACTGGCTGAAGCCGAAGAACCGGTTGAGGAACACCCCGAGCCAGCGCCGGATCTCGGGCAGGTCATAGGCGACGCGCTTGGCCTCGGGGAAGTCCGGCGCCCAGTGGCCGCGCTCGATGTCGCCCCAGGCGTGCAGCGCCAGGAACGCGATCTTCGAGGGCCGGAACCCGTAGCGCAGCGTGTAGAACAGGTTGAAGTCCTGGAGCGCGTAGGGGCCGATCACGGCTTCCGTGCTCTGCGGGCTATTGTTCGGGTCCACCGGCACCAGCTCGGGGGAGATCTCGGTGTCGAGGATCGCCTGCAGGATGTGGTTCGCGTCCGCGCCGACCTCGCGGTTGCCGATCACCCAGCGGATCAGGTGCTGGATCAGGGTCTTGGGCACGCCGGTATTGACCGCGTAATGGCTCATCTGGTCGCCGACGCCGTAGGTGCACCAGCCGAGCGCCAGCTCCGAGAGATCGCCGGTGCCGATCACCAGCCCGCCCGCCTGGTTGGCCAGCCGGAACAGGTAATCGGTGCGCAGGCCCGCCTGCACGTTCTCGAAGGTCACGTCGTAGACCGGCTCGCCCCTGGCGAAGGGGTGGCCCATATCGGCGAGCATCTGCCGGGCCGCCGGGCGGATGTCGATCTCGCCCGCCGTGCAGCCGAGCGCCTGCATCAGCGCGTGGGCGTTGGCCTTGGTGGCGTCCGAGGTGGCGAAGCCCGGCAGCGTGTAGGCCAGGATGTCCGAGCGCGGATAGCCCAGGCGGTCGAACGCCTTGGCGATCACGATCAGTGCGTGGGTCGAATCGAGCCCGCCGGAGACGCCGATCACCGCCTTGCGGGTGCCGGTGGCCTCCAGCCGCTGGGCGAGGCCGGCCACCTGGATGTTGTAGGCCTCGTAGCAATCCTGCGCGAGCCGGGACGGGTCGGCCGGCACGAACGGGAAGCGCTCGATCCGCCGGATCAGCCCGAGATTTTTTTGGGGCGGGTCGAGCCGGAAGGCGACGCGGCGATAGGGGAGGGGGGCGCCCGGCACGTTGTCGTCGAAGCTGCCGGCCTGGAGCCGGTCCTGGGCGATCAGGTCGAGGTCGATGTCGGCGAGCGTCGCCACCGGGCCGGTGGGGAAGCGCTGGCCCTCGGCGAGCCGCACGCCCAGCTCGTCGATGCTGGTCTGTCCGTCCCAGGACAGGTCTGTGGTCGACTCGCCCTGGCCGGCGGCGGCGTAGACATAGGCGCAGGCGCCCCGCATCGAGGCCGCCCGGGAGAGCAGCGCGCGCGATTCGGCCCGGCCCACCGTGATCGGGCTGCCCGAGAGGTTGGCCAGCACCGTCGCACCGGCGAGCGCCGCCCGCATACCGGGGGATTCCGGCACCCACAGATCCTCGCAGATCTCCACACCGACCACGAGGCCGGGCAGGTCCGCGGCGGGAAACAGCAGGTCGGCGCCGAACGGCGCCTCGTGCCCGGCGACCCGGATGGTCTCGCCCACGATCCCGGCCCCGGAGGCGAAGTGGCGCTTCTCGTAGAACTCCCGGTAGTTCGGCAGGAAGACTTTTGGGACGATCCCGAGCAGCCGCCCGCCCTGGATGGCCAGCGCGCAATTGTAGATGCGGTGGCGCCAGCGCAGGGGCGCGCCGACCAGCAGCAGGGGGCGCAAGGCGGCCGATTCGGCGATCACCCGGGCAGCTGCGGCCTCGACCGCGTCGAGCAGGGTTTGCTGGAGCAGCAGGTCCTCGATCGCGTAGGCCGAGAGCCCGAGTTCGGTGAAGACCGCGAGGGCCGCCCCGGCCTCGTGGCAGGTCCGGGCGAGGTCGAGCACCGAATCGGCGTTGCGGTCTGGATCTCCCGGATGGCTGCGCCCGGTGCAGGCCGCCACCCGGGCGAAGCCGTGCCGGTACAGGGATCGAAAGCGCGCCGGGAGGTCGGCAGAAGGCTCGGGAATCGGCTGGGTCACGGGCGCCTGTCCGGGTGAGGGGTGGCTGCCGGTATCATATGGTGCGTCGCACCGCGCTGGCGACGCACATCCCTCCACCGTCATTGCGAGCGCAGCGAAGCAACCCAGAAAAGCGCACCGTTCTGGAAGCGCGCGCTGCCCTGGGTTGCTTCGCTGCGCTCGCAATGACGGACTTGGATGGCCCCCCACGCACCCGCCGAACAGGCCAAAAATCCCATCGTGGTTTCCGGACCGAGGCCCCCTGAAAAGCCTCCGTTAACGACAAACGGCCTAACTCGGGGCAGCCCGCTGGCCACCGGCGGATCCCTGTTTCGAGTATCGTTCGAGAACCCATGCGCGCATCGGGACGGCCTCCGTACTCTCATCGCGACCCTGCCCGCCCCGTCCGCGGCGGCGACCGTTCGGGCCTGTCGCTCGGCGCCCTGGCGCATCGGCTGAAGGCCTTGCGGGCGAGCCTGACCCGGCGCCTGTCCGGCTCCCCAGCCGGGCTGCCCGCCCGTCCCGGCTACGCCATCCCCGGCCGCCGGACGGAGCCGAGTTGGCTGACCGCGCCGGCCGCCCTAGTCGGACGCGACGGGTTCGAGCGCGGCCCGCGCGCCAGCGCCTCGGCACCCCCCGACCATGCCTGGCCGGCCCAGGTGTTCGACGACCGGGCGAGCCTCGACGCCCTCGACGAGCCGCGCTTCGAGAGCCGGATCGACCGCGGCGCCTCGACCCCCGGCGTGCTGGTGCGCCAGCCGCGCCGGCCGGCCTCGATCGCCCCGGAGGATTCGGTCCCCGCGTCCCCGGTCCAGGCCGCCGCCGCCCCGGCGGCGCGCTGGACCCGCACCCCCGATTCGGTCCTGCAGGAGCGCCGCCAGCGCGCCCTGGAAGCCGAGCGCGTCGCCCTGGAACGCGCCCGCGCCGAGGCGCACGCGGCGGCGATGGCCGTCGAGACCGAGCGCGCCGCCCGCGAGCAGGAGGCGCGCCACCAGGAGGCCCGGGAGCGGGCCGAGCGCGAGCAGGCCGAGCAGGCGCGGCTTGAGGCCGCCGCCATGCCCGAGTCCGCGCAGACCGAGATCGCGGAGGATGGCACGGTGGTGCCGCTATGGCGCCAGCCCTTCGTCGCGCCCCCGGGCGTCCGCTACTTCCGCACCCCGGACCGCCGCCCGGTGCGGCCGAGCGTCGAGCTGTCCGCGTCCACGGCGGCGATCGCCCGGGTCGCGGTGCCGGAGGCGGTCATTGCTGAGATTCCGGCCGAGGCCTCGGCCGAGGGTCCGGTCGAGGCGCCCGCCCGCGACTGGTCCGACCTGCCGGATTGGTCCGAAGCCCAGCCCTGGTTCGACGGCAGCGACTGGAACGTGGGCGACTGGTCGTCCGTGGAGGCCTGGGCCGCGCTGGCGACCCAGCCCGCCCATGCCGGCCTGGAGGCGGCGCTCGCCGCCGCGCCGGTGATCGAGGCGGCCGAGCACGGTGCCCCGCCGATGCACGCGGGTGCGACCGCGCAGCCGCCGCGCCCGGTCTACGTCCTCGACCGGCTCGTGCGGTTCGACCAGCCGCCGCGTCCCGCCGATGGGCAGGATAACGGCCGGGATGACGGCCTGCACGCCGACGACACCGCGGCGATCCGCGACGCGTTCCTGCCGGCCAAGCCCGCCCTGGCGCTGGTCTTCGGCCCCGGCAGCGCCGCGACCGAGCCTGCGGCCCCCGCGATGGCCGCCGCCGAGGCGTCCCGCCGCGCCCCCGCGCTCTGCGCCATGGCGGCCCGGGCGGCGATCCGCGCCGCCGGTCAGCCGAGCGTGCCCGCGCCGGTTCTGCCGGCCGCGTCCGTGCCCATGCCGGAAGCGGCTGCCCCGATCGGGACCGATCCGGTCCGGTCCGCACCGGAGGCCGACCGGGCGGTGATCCCGATGACCCAGCGCACGGTCCTGCTGCGCGGCAAGATGGCGCCGCAGCCCGAGCCCGCCCCGGCGGAGCCCGAGCCCGCGCAGGATGAGCCGGCTTTCCTCGCGCCCGCCTTCGAAGCGGCCCCCGCGCCGGAGCCCGTCGAGGCGCCTGCCGCCCCCGTTGCCCCCGCCCTGCCGATGGTCGCCCCCCGGGCGCACCTGATCCCGGCCGGCCGTCACCTGGAGATCGCCAGCGTCGAGAACGCCGACTACGAGTTGCCGTCGCTCGGCCTGCTCGCCCTGCCGGATGAGAACAGCACCGAGGAAGTCGACGCCGACGTGCTGGAGCAGAACGCCCTCAACCTCCAGCAGACGGTGCAGGATTTCGGCGTGCGCGGCGACATCCTGGCGGTGCGCCCCGGCCCGGTCGTGAC
>NZ_JAKSYL010000226.1 GCF_022829515.1 Methylobacterium sp. J-048 | reverse complement strand
CTGTATTCCCTCCGCATCCAACCGTGGCATGCCAAGCCTTAAGCGATCGTTACCTCGACGGATGACCGTGCCTTCCTCGTTATCGGACAACCGAAACGGTATCGTTGCCGATATTTCCAAAACAGATGGCTTCGATCTTGGACTTCAACGTTATGATAGTAAAAGGTTTGACGATATAGTTGTCTACGCCCGCTCTCGTTGCCGCTAGTACATTTTTGATTTTAGACTCAGCAGTGATCATAAGGAACGGGATCGGTCTGTGGCAAAACACCTACCACCGCGTCCGACCGCATTCGTCGCTGGGCTATCGGCCGCCCGCCCCCGTCAGCTACCCGGATCTGGCCTTCCGGCTACCCATGGCCGCCACCATGCAGTAGCCTCTCAATCGGCTCGGTCCAAAATACCGGTCAGGTCACCTTCGGCTTTCGGGACGATGCGAAACCAAAGACCTCGCACACCGTCCGGTCCGATATCCGGGACGGTGCGCGAGGGTGTGAAGCTCCGATCCGCCGCCGGCTCGCGGGCCGGAGCGTTGTGTTCGCCGATGCGTGACGGGGGAGCGGCTCCGGGTGGGTGCGGCGGATTCACCGCACCCCGGGCCCGGGCGTGGCTATGCCGTCACAGCCGGACGGCGCCGACTGGTGTATTCGGCCTGCAGTTCGTTCCAGAGACCACGAACCGACTCCCGGCGCGCTTCTCGCAGAGGCGCGCCGTATTGTTGTGTGCGGAGGAGCCGGGCGGGCAGCCTGATTTTGGCGGTCTCGGTGAAACGCCGTTCGCGATCGACCGGAGACATCTTATTCCCTCGCCGATCGCCGGATCTTCGAAGCGTACCCTCACCCGTCCGGTCATCCCGGGGCCGCAAAGCGGAGCCCGGGATCCATATCCGCCGACAGCGCAAGGTTTTGCACCGACGGTGGCTCCGGCTTCCGGGCTCGCCTGCGGCGCCCCGGAATGACAAAGCGATTTATACGGCCGCCCCCGCGTCACCCCTGGAAAATCCGCGGTCGGACTCAAAGTCCCGCCGTCAGACCGTCTCGACCTCGCGCGCGACGACACCGGCGGCTTGCCGGGCGCAGCGGAGCACGGCGGCCCGGTCGGCCTCGCTCGTGATCATGTGCCAGAGGCGCAGCAACTCGACCGTGTTGCTCAGGTCGGAGCGGACCGTTGTCGGCCTGAAGAAATCGGACACTGGGCAGCCGAGAATGTCGGCGAGCATCCGCAGGCGGCGATGGGCGCTGTCGGGCAGACAGATCTCAGGATCAGGATCCGCGTTCACGGGCCGCCCTCCGGATGTACGGTCAACCATAACAGCCGCCCCGACTGTATGCAATTTATGGATGCAACATGCCTCACGTTCCCGTGTGAGGCGGCACGGGTCGGCGTCAGAGCCGACGGATCCGCGGCTCCCGCGCCCCGTCGAGCAGCAGGTGCGTCACCGCCCAGACCAGGGCGTCGAGCCGGTCGGGCGAGGCGCCGGTCGACAGGCCGTCCGGGCCGAAATCGCACAGCTCGTCCTCCAGCGCCGGGAACGCCCCGACATGGTGGACGAGGCCGCGAGCGTAGAGCAGCGAGACCGGCTCGGCGCGCAGGTACTTGCCGCGCATGGCCCGGACCGGGGTGACCGGCACCGCCGGATCGCACTGGGCGAGCACCGCGGCGGCCATCTCGCCGCCCTGGTTGACTTCGACCACCAGGGCATCGGCCCCGAGCCGGTGATAGAGCGCCAGCGCCGTGCCGGCCCAGGCCTGGGGGCTCGCCCGGGCGAGGCTGGCATCGGCCAGCACATAGGCCTGGGCGCCGGCGCGGCCGGCGGCCACGATCCCGCAGGCATCCGAGCGCGCCCCCGAGGTCGCGGGCGGATCCACCGCCACGACGATCCGGGCGAGATCCGGCGCGGCGGCGACCCGGGCGGCCTCCAGGGCGGCGCGATCCCACAGTGAATCGTCCCGGTCGGCGATCAGTTCGCCGTCGAGTTCCTGGCGGCCGAGCCGCGTGCCGGCATAGCGCCCGACCACCTGTTCCAGAAAATCCGGGGCGAGGTGCCGGGCGTTGTCGTGGGTGCGGGCGCGGCTGACCACGGTGCGCGGATCCGCGAGCAGGCGGCGGATCAGCGGCACCGGCCGCGGCGTGGTGGTGACGAGGTTGCGCGGACGGGCGCCCAGCCGCAGCCCGAATTGCAGCATGTCGAACGCGGCCTCGGGCCGGCGCCACTTGGCGGCCTCGTCGCACCAGGCGGCGCCGAATTGCGGGCCGCGCAGGGCATCGGGTTCCTCCGCCGAGAAGGCCAGCGCCACCGCGCCGTTGTCCCAGGCGAGCCGGCGCAGGCTCGGCGACCAGCGCGGGCGCGCCCGGCCCCTTGCCGGCAGGCTGAGCAGGCCGGACGGCCCCTCGACCATCACATCGCGCACGTCGAGATGGGTCTCGCCCACGAGCGCGATGCGCCCGACCGGCTCGGCCGTGAAGGCCGGATCGCCCCGGGCCAGGGCGTCCACCCATTCCGCCCCGGTGCGGGTCTTGCCGCTGCCGCGCCCGCCGATCACCGCCCAGGTTGTCCAGTCCACTGTGGCCTCGGATGGCGGCAGCTGGTCGGGCCGGGCCTGGTGCAGCCAGTCGGTCGCGAGCGCGCAGACCAGCGGGGCCGGCAGGGTCGCCAGGAAGTCAGGCAGCTTTCCGGCCGCGGACAAAGCCAGCATAGCGGCGCGCGATCTCCGCGCGGAGGGCCGGCAGGTCGGGTCCGGTGCCGCCATCGCCCCCCTCCCCCCGCTCGCGTTCGTTCCCTGGGGCGATTTCGTCGAGCAGCCGCTTGAGGCCGCCGAGGTCACGCAGCACCCGAGCGGAATCGAGCACCGCCGCCCCCTCCCCGCGCAAGGCGGCGTCGAAGGCAGCGATCTGCCGGGCGATGTGGGCGCGCAGATGCGCCCGCAGGATCGGCGGATCCGCCGCCGAATCCGGATCGAGGAGGCCGGGCGCGACCGCGGCCTCGACCGGCTCGGGTTCGGCCGGCGGCTCGGGCCGCGCCACCCCGCAGATCGACATCAGCCGGTCCGAGGCGGCGCGCCCGAGACCCGCCGCCTCGGCGACATCCTCCGGGTCGTTCCGCGCCCCGCTCAAGAGCCGGGCGAGCGCGGCCCGGCGCGGCTCCGGCCAGAGCGCCGCGAAATCATGCCACCGGCGGCGCGGCCTCGGCCAGCCGAAGCGCGCGTTCCAGGATGAGATCGTCGACCGCTTGATCCCGGTGCACGCGCTGATCTCATCGAAGGTCAGTGCCGTCTCGCGCAAAAGCCGCTCGACCGCGTCGCGCCTCTCGGAGGGCCTGGCCTCGCGTGCCCCCATCGCCGCCGCTCCGCACACTTTTCGACCGTGCCCTGTCTGTACCCGCGTAGCGCGACGCTGTCAATCCTAAAATTCCTATTATCGGATTTTAGGCAGAAACTTCGGCGTTTCCTCATCTCTCACAATGCGCTGATGCAAAGGGGACAGTTCGCCCGCAAATTGTCCACATCGACGTCCGCAAATCAGACCAAGGTTGGCCCGCACCAGGCGCTTCTGGGTGCGGCCGATCGCTTGGTCGGCGGATCGGATGCGATCCTGGTCGTCGACGATCCTTCGACAAGCTCAGGATGAGGCCGCCTTGCCGAAGAAGGGCAACCGCTCGGTCGGCGTGGCGCCACAATACGCCACGACGCTGGGCAAGACCGCCAACTGCCAGACGCTGGTGTCGCTCACGCTGGCGCGCGGCGAGGTGCCCGTGGCGGTCGGCCTAGCGCTGTTCCTGCCCGAGACCTGGACGGGCGACCCGGATCGGATGGTATCGGCCGGCGTACCTGAGGATCAGCGCGCGACCCGCACCAAGCTGGAGATCGCGGTCGCGGAGATCGATCGGGTTCGGGCGGCTGGCGTGCGCTTCGGCTGCGTGCTCGCTTCTGCGCGCTGCACGTCCGGATGGCCGATGGCCCGACCCAGCGGATCGGCGTGATGGGCAATCAGCATCTGCCCGGCGACGAGGTCTGGCTGGTGCGCGAGGAGCGAGGCTCGGGCGAGCGTAAATACTACCTCTCGAACCTGCCGGCCGAGGCCACCCTCAAGCAACTGGCCGCAACGATCAAGGCGCGCTGGATCTGCGTCGCCCGGTAGCCGTCGAGGAGCCCGGCCTTGGCCAGCACGTAGGTGCCCGTGCAGACCGCGCCGATGGCCGCGCCACCGACGCTGCTCCGGCGCAGGGTCGCCTGGAGCGCCCGGTGGTCCGGGCGGTGGATGTCGAGGCCGCCGCAGACGATCAGCATGTCGAGGCCTTGAGCCTCGCCGAAGGTGCCCGACACCCTGACCTCGATGCCGTTCGAGGCCGCGCAGCTTCCGCCCTGCTCCGACCACAGCGAATAGCGGTACAGCTCCCGCCCCGCGGCCCTATTGGCGAGGCGCAGGGGCTCGATCGCCGAGGTGAAGGCGATCATCGAGAACTGCGCCACGAGCATGAAGCCGACGGAAATCGCCTCCGCCGCCGGGGCACGCCCGTCGCCGACCGGCCCTACCGCCCACGTCTCACGCATCGCCTTACCTTCTACGCCAACCAGAGCACGCGCGGCCGAAGGAGATACCGGTTCGGCGTCAGCGCGCGTCGAATCACGTCCTTGGAACCGCATCCGATCGCAGCGCGGTCGGGTGCGGCCCTGAAGCGAGAATCGTTCCAGGATAGTCCGAACCAGCCCGGAATCGTAGCCGCCCGCGGGACCGCAAGATGTGGGCTGACAGGCAGCCCGCACCGGGTGGGCAATCGCCCGCGTCGCAAATCTCAAACTCGCGGTCGCCGTCGAGAAAGCCGCGGCCGGACGGCCAACCGATGATCGGGCATACCAGCGAGGCTGATCGATGCGCCGCTTTTCCCTCACATCGCTGCTCTCGGAATCCCTGACGGGACACCGGGGCTGGGGCCGCCAATGGCGCGACCCGCAGCCGAAAGCCTCCTACGACGTGGTTATCGTCGGCGGCGGCGGCCACGGCCTCGCGACGGCCTACTACCTCGCCACCGTGCACGGCATCACGAATGTCGCGGTGCTGGAGAAGGGCTGGATCGGCGGCGGCAATACCGGCCGCAACACCACGATCATCCGGTCCAACTACCTCTACGATGAGAGCGCGGCCCTCTACGAGCACGCCCTCAAGCTGTGGGAGGGCCTGTCGCAGGAGTTAAACTACAACGTCATGTTCTCGCAGCGCGGCGTGCTGATGCTCGCCCACAACATCCACGACGTTCAAAGCTTCAAGCGCCACGTCTACGCCAACCGCCTCAACGGCATCGACAATGAGTGGCTCTCCAAGGAAGAGTGCAAGGAATTCTGCCCGCCGCTCGAGATCGCCGCGAGCCTGCGCTACCCGGTGCTTGGCGGCGCCCTGCAGCGCCGGGCCGGCACGGCCCGCCACGACGCCGTCGCCTGGGGTTACGCCCGCGGTGCCGATGCCCGCGGCGTCGACATCATCCAGAACTGCGAGGTGACGGGCATTCGCCGGGACGCATCCGGTGCGGCGGTGGGCGTCGAGACGACCCGCGGCTTCATCGGCGCCGGCCGGGTCGGCGTGGTGGCCGCCGGCCACACAACCACCGTGATGGCGATGGCGGGAGTGCGGATGCCGCTGGAGAGCTACCCGCTCCAGGCCCTCGTGTCGGAGCCGGTGAAGCCGGTCTTCCCCTGCGTCGTGATGTCGAACGCGGTCCACGCCTACATCTCGCAATCCGACAAGGGCGAGCTCGTCATCGGCGCGGGCACCGACCAGTACACGTCCTACAGCCAGCAGGGCGGCCTGCACATCACCACCCACACGCTCGACGCAATTTGCGAGCTGTTCCCGCGATTCACCCGGATGCGGATGCTGCGCTCCTGGGGCGGCATCGTCGACGTCACGCCCGACCGATCGCCGATCATCGGCAAGACGCCTGTGCCGAACCTGTTCGTCAATTGCGGCTGGGGCACCGGCGGCTTCAAGGCGACACCGGGCTCAGGCCACGTCTTCGCCCACACGCTGGCAACGGGCGATCCGCACGCGGTCAACGCCCCCTTCACCCTCGACCGCTTCCGCACCGGACGCCTGATCGACGAGGCCGCCGCGGCGGCCGTCGCGCACTGATTGCCCCGCCTCCTCCTCACGCGACGAGACGCCCGATGCTGCTGATCGCCTGCCCGTATTGTGGAAACCGCCCCGAGACCGAGTTCCGGTGCGGCGGCCAAGCCCATATCGCCCGGCCCGCCGATCCGGCCGCGCTCGACGACGACGCCTGGAGCGCACATCTCTTCGTCCGCGCGAACCCCCGCGGCATCCATGCCGAGCGGTGGTGCCATGCCCATGGCTGCGGGCGCTGGTTCAACGCCCTGCGGGACACGGTCAGCGACCGCTTCCTCGAAACCTATCCGGTGGGCGCCCAGCCCTCCCGTTCCATCGAGACCGAGGCGAGGGTGTGATGGCGCAGCCGTTCAGACTGTCCCGAGGCGGCCGCATCGACCGGTCGCGCCCCATCGCCTTCGCGTTCAACGGCCGCACCGTCCAGGGTTTCCAGGGCGATACCGTCGCCTCGGCCCTGCTCGCCAACGGCATCCACCTGGCCGGTCGCTCGTTCAAGTACCATCGCCCACGCGGGATCCTGAGCCACGGCCCGGACGAGCCGAGCGCCCTGCTGTCGGTGGATCGCGGCCCGGGCCGGATCGACCCGAACAACCGCGCCTCCGTGGTCGAAGCCTACGAGGGCCTCAAGACCCGCTCGCAGAACCACTGGCCGTCGCTGGAATACGATGTCGGCGCAGTCAACGACCTGCTCTCTCCGGTCTTCGTGGCAGGATTCTACTACAAGACCTTCATGTGGCCCCGGAAGTTCTGGGACCGGGTCTACGAGCCCGTCATCCGCGCGGCGGCCGGCCTCGGCAAGGCACCGGAAGCGGCCGATCCCGATCGCTACGCCAACCGCCACGCCCATTGCGACGTCCTCGTCGTCGGCGCCGGCCCGACGGGCCTCGCCGCGGCGCTGGCGGCGGCACGGACCGGCAAGCGGGTGATCCTTGCCGACGAGGGGGCCGAGCCCGGCGGCAGCCTCCTCCACGACCTCACCTCCGAGATCGACGGCCGCCCGGCGGCCGAATGGCTGCGGGCGACGCTGGCCGACCTCGACGCCCGCGAGAACGTCATCCTGCTGCCGCGGACCACGACCTTCGGCTATTACAACCACACCCGCTCCAGGACCGCCGGCGTCGCGCCGACGAGCTCCTGCCCCTCCAGCTGCACGCTGCCGCCGACCTTCGCCCGCCCGGGGAGCAGGCCCAGCGCGGCAAGCCAGGTGACCGACTTGCCGCAGCCGGACTCGCCGACGAGACCGAGGGCCTCGCCCCTGGCGACGCTCAGGTCGATGCCGTGGAGCGCGCGGACCCCGTCGAAGGTAACGGTCAGGCCGCGGATGGTGACCAAGTCGTCGTATTGTGGAGCAGCCATCGCGCCTAGACCATGTTGCCGGCGCGGAAGTCCATGAATTCGACCGGATAGGCCTGCCACGGGACGGCCCTGGCCTTGCCGTAGAACATGGTGAGGTCGTGCAGGGCCGTGCCCGGCGGGTCGATCCCGTCGTAGATCTCCAGCATCTGCCGGAAGACGCGCCGGCGCTCCTCCGGGTCGAGCGAACCCTGCAGCACGAGGCAGAGCGCGTTGAACGCGTCGTTCTTCCAGGTCTTCGCCCAGGTCCGGACGTTGCCACAGCGGGTGATCGAGCGAGCCCTGGTCGGTCGTCCTGTCTTCAAGACCGTGTCATCCTTCCCTGTCCCGATCGACGGCTCGGAACGGCGTTGCGGCGGACGTGCTCGCCGGACCGATCGAGCCCAAGCGCGCCAGTCTCAGCTCCGTCCACCCCAGTTCTCGGCGCGGAAATCCATCGCGAAAGCGGGCGAAGCCTTCCAGGCGAGCGCCCTGGGCTTTGCCGTGAACGTCGAATTCTGATGGAGCACGGTGTAGGCGGGGTCCTCGCGCTCCGCGATCTCGAGCAGACGGCGGAAGACCTGCTTGCGGCGGGCCCGGTCCGTCGACGTCTCGAGCTCGACCGACAGCGTGTTGAATTCCGCGTGGCTCCACTCGCCGACCTGCTGTTGCTGACCGTTGGGGCCGTGCTGGTTCACGAGTGACGAGACGGGATCGCTGAACAGCGCGGAGTTGGACCAGTCCCGCACGGCGCGGGTCGGCGTGCGCTCGAAGACCTGCTGCCAATTCTCCTTCACCTCGATCTCGACGTTGAGCCCGGCCTCCCGCCACATCTCGACCAGCACTTGTGCGGTCTGAACCTGGTTGGTGTAGTAGTTGTTGAGAAGCCGATAGGGGATCGGATCGCCCCTGTAGCCCGATTGTCTGACGAGATCCCGCGCCAAGCCGGGATCGTAGGCCGGGACCGACCAGTCCTCGATGAACATGTCGGCGTAGAAGGGCCATTGCAGGCCCTTCGGGATGACGGTGCGGCCGGCCCAGAGCGACTCGACGATCGCCTGCCGATCGATCGCATGGGTCATCGCCCGGCGGACCCGCGGGTCGGCGAGTTGGGCGTGGTTCCTGTCGAACACCGTCAGCCGATGATTCGGGATCGGGCCGCCCTGGACCTCGAAGGCCGGGTTCGCCTCGATCTGCGCGATCTGGTCCGGCGGGATATCGCAGGCGAACTGGTACTCGCCGGAGAGAAGACCCGCGATGCGCGCGGCGGTCTCGGGCACCTCGACGAAGCGGATCGATTTCAGCGGCGGGCGCCCGCCCCAGTAGGCGTCATGGGCCTCGAGCAGCAGCGAGACGTCGGGACGGTACGCGGCGACCCGATACGGCCCCGTGGTGACGGGCTTGGTCGCCCAATCGGCATAGGTTTTCGCCTCCTCGAAGGCACGCCGGTTCATGATCTCGCTGCCGTAGCGCGAGATGCGGCCTTCCAGCGTCACGTCCGGCGCGCCGTTCACGAAGCGGACGGTGTCCCTGTCGACGATCTCGACGCCGAGCAAGGCCGGCCAGTTGCGCCGGGCCACGGCCGGCACTTCGAGGGGAAGCGCCTTCGAGCCCCGGCCGCCGCCGATCGAGAAATCGGCCGCGATGGTCTTGCCCGTGCTCGGCTGGGTATCGCCAAACATCCGTTCCCGGCCGAACGAGAAGGCGACGTCCTCCGCTGTCATCTCGTCGCCGTTGTGGAACCGGACGCCCCGCCGCAGCGTGAGTTCGACCACGCGATCATCGATCCGCCGCCATGCGGTGGCGAGACCGGGCACGGCCTCGAGCTGGCCGCGCCAGTTCCGCCCGATCAGCCCTTCCCAGAGCGAGGAGAAGAAGACGCGCTCGCCGACATTGGACTGTTCGCGCAGCACGTCCAGCGCATTGGTGTTGGACACCTTCTGCACGGCCACCGTGATCGACGGTCGCGAGTCGGCCTGGGCGAGCGCGGCGTGCCGGATGACGAGCGGGGCGGCGACGCCCGCCGCGAACGCCTGTCGGCGCGTGATCGAGGAACCCGCCATCTGCTCCTCCGTCGCCGCTGACGGCAGCGTCGGTTACGGCGCGGCGATGAAGCTTGTATGACTGTGTGTGGGTTGCCGTGGCGCCCTTGACCGAGGCCGCCCGTTCGACGGGACGGCGCCCGCGTTGCGTTCACCGAATGAGCAAGATGCTACTCGCGGTATCCTGAAGCCTACTTGCGGCTCAGTGGAAGCAGCCGAACCATGCTTGTTGCCTCAATCGTCGCCATGACATCTGGGATCGCCCCGTTTTTGTGGACGGTCAGGGGACTTGGCTGAGCAGATTTGTGGTTGACGCCTCTAGGGCAGTCTCCCGCTCATAGGCGACGGGCGAGCGGTAGCCGAGCGCCGAGTGACGGCGCAGTGGATTGTAGAAGCCCTCGATGTAGCTGAAGCAGGCCATCCGAGCCTCGGCCTGCGAGCGGGAGCGACGGCAGGCGAGCAACTCGCATTTCTTGGCCGGGCGATGGACCTCGGCGCCGTTATGGTTGCGGTAATGACCGTGCCGGTCGAGCGCCGCTTCGTCGGGCTCACGGCACTCTCGGCTGCCCGCGCCGCCGGCCAGTCCGAGCAGTACGGCGCCAGCGACAGCCAGCCGAGCGCAGGCGAGCCGCATCAACGCTCGGCCTCATGGACGCCGACGGTGCCGGTATACGGGTTGACGTTGCCCCGCGTGCCGAAATTGTCGCGCGCAGTGCCGTTCGGATTGGTGGCGTGGGAGTAACGCGACGACCGTCCGGCGGGACGTGGTGCAGCCGGATACCGCGTGGCTCGCGCCGCTTGGGCCGGTGCCGCTCAGGCCACGCCCACTGCCGCCCCGGGCATGGGCACCGGTGACCGGCAGCAACAGGACGGTCCCGATCAGGATCGGTCTCACGGCGCATCCCACAGGTTGTGTTGATTGGCATCAATCACAACCCAAGCTGGGCCGTCACGCGCTATTTTGGGTCAGTCTTAAACATCCCGCAGGTTGTGGATCTGGCGGCTCATGGGCTGCGCGATGGATCCGGTGGGCGGGGATACGCCTTGTCCCTCCCCCGGGGAGGCAAGGGGATTCACGGTCTCAGGACGATGCGTGGCCCCCTCTCCCCGAACACGTGGCGAGGGCCCCCAGTCGCACAGCGGAGCCGAAGCGCAGCCCGCTCTGGTGTCGCCGCGCGATTACTGCCCTCCAGCCCCGCCCAGATGTCGACCTTTACTATTCCCCGCGCAACGCGGCCCCGGATCGAACAGCCAAGATAGACCCGCGTATTGAGCATGGAATGCCACGAGTTCGTGATGCGCCCTGCAAAAATACTGGGGTTGCCCGAGCCGTGTGCGGGACGGTAACCTCCGCGAATCACGCGTCGGCGACGCGCTCGAAAACGAATACGGGGGGAAAGTGTTCGTTCTGGTGCTGGCAACCCTGGTGGGTGGCATTCTCACCTGCTTATGCGCGTGGCCCTGGTTCGGCTTCGGCGCGCTCCTCCTGGCCCCGTTCGGAGCGGGGAGCGCGGCGGTCTTTGCCGGGCTCGGGCTCGCCTATCTGCGGAGCCGGCGTCCGGCGGCGGTCCACAAGCCGATCGTGGACGCCCAGCCCGAGGCGCGCCCCGCCGTCGCCAACGATATGCTGTCCGGTCGCCGCCGCCGGGCGTGATGCGCCATCGGGGCTGGCGACGCCAGGGATCATCGCCACCACGTCGCCGATCCGGGTCGCGGCGGTGCTGAGGCCCTTCGCCAGCGTGGCGATGCGCGCGGCATCCTCCCAAAATCGGATGCGGCAAAATCTTGGACCGGGTCGGCGGGGATTTCTCCGGCTTCGCGCGTGAGGGGCTACGAAATCAGTCACCGGACACGACCTGGCCGGCCGCAACGCACGACACGACCAACCACGAGTTCGGTTGTGCCGGTCCCGATCGCCCCAAGATGGGTCACGCCGAAGCCCGCCGGGTATTTGAGGCCGTAGCCCAGGGCCCGGTCCAAGCCGATATGGGCGGCCCAGATCAGACCCGTCGCCAGGATCTCCGGCGCCGGGGCGAGCACGCCCCAGGCCAGGCTCGCGGCCGGCAGGCCGTACCAGTGACCGACATTGTAGAGCGCGGCCCCCGCGCCGCGCCCGGCGCCATAGCCGAGCAGGGTCAGGTCGGGGACGAAGAACAGGAGCGCGAACGACCACCAACTCGCCTCCAGACGGCCATACGCCACCGAGGCGGCGATGAGGACCAGGAGGCCTTCGAGGCGAAGCAGCCGCCGCGGTGCGCCCGTTACCGTGCCGGCCATGATCCGATCTCCAGAGGGGACGCCTGGAGATTCAACCATCGACGCCTGCATGGTAAGGCCGGGATTTCGCATGGCGTTACCCCGAAAATGAATACCCCGGATTGGACCCTGCTGCGCTCCTTCCTCGCCGTGGTCGAGACGGGCTCGCTGTCGGCGGCCGCGACGCGCGTCGGGGCGACCCAGCCGACGCTGAGCCGACACATCCGCGCGCTGGAGACGGCTTTCGGCGTCACCCTGTTCACCCGCTCGGGACGCGGGCTCGATCCGACCGAGGCGGCCCTCAGCCTGATCGACGAAGCGCGTGCCATGGGCGCGGCCGCCGAGGCGCTGGCGCTGAAGGCGCAGGGGCGGGTGCAGGGCTTGAGCGGCACCGTGCGGATCACCGCCTCGGTGATCGTCGCCAACCTCCTGCTGCCGCCGATCCTGGCGGATTTGCGGGCGGCCGAGCCGCGCATCCAGATCGAGCTCGTCGCCTCGGACCAGGTCCAGAACCTGCTGCGCCGGGATGCCGACATCGCCATCCGCATGGTCGACCCGACCCAGAACGCCCTGTTCGCCCGCAGGCTCGGGGAGGCGCCGCTCGGGCTGTTCGGCACGCGGGGCTATTTCGAGCGCCGCGGCCGGCCCCGCAATGTGGCGGACCTGGCCGAGCACGACGTGCTCGGTTTCGACCGCAACGACGCGCTCCTGCGGGCCTATGCCGGCCACGGGCTCCGGGCGACGCGCGAGGATTTCCCGATTCGCTGCGACGACCAGATGGTTTCCTGGAACCTGATGCTGGCCGGGGCCGGCCTCGGCTTCGCCCAGGTGTCGCTGGCCGAGCGCCAGCCCGCCTTGGAGCAGGCGGAGATCGGCCTGCGCCTCGCACCCCTGCCGGTCTGGCTGGTAATGCACGAGGAGGTGCGCGGCAACGCCCGGATCCGCCGGGTCGCCGATGTCTTGTCGGAGGCGCTCGGAAGCCGCCTGCGCGCCGGCTGACGACCCCAGATCGCACGCGCGCCTCTTTCCGCGCGGGAAAGCCCCGGCGGCCGTGCCGCCCTCACGCCGCCCGGAGCTGGGCCAGCAGGCGCGCGAGTTCCGCGTCGAGCTGGTCCGCTTGGCGGGAGACTCCGGCGGCGATGTCCAGCACGTGGGCGGCGGCCGTCCCGGTATCGCCGGCCAGGCTGGCGACGCCGCCGATGGTCGTGCGCATCGCGCCGGCGCCGCTGGCGGCCCGGCCGACATTGCGGACGATCTCCTGCGTGGTCGCACCCTGCTGCTCCACCGCCGCCGCGATGGCCGACGAGACGCCGTCCAGCTCGTCGATCCGCGTCACGATCGCGGCGATCGCCGAGACCGCCTCGTGGGTCGCCCCCTGGATGCCGCCGATCTGGGCCGAGATCTCGTCCGTGGCCCGGGCGGTCTGGTTGGCCAGCTCCTTGACCTCCGCGGCGACCACCGCGAAGCCGCGCCCCGCCTCGCCGGCGCGCGCCGCCTCGATGGTGGCGTTCAAGGCCAGCAGGTTGGTCTGGCTGGCGACACCGGAGATCATCGCCACCACGTCGCCGACCCGGGTCGCGGCCACGCTGAGGTCCTTGACCAGGGTGGAGGTGCGCCCGGCCTCCGCGGAGCTGGCCCGCGTCAGCGCCGCGGCATCGGCCACGCGGCGGCCGATCTCGGTGATGGAAGCGCCCAGCTCCTCGGCCGCAGCCGCCACCGTGGCGGCGTTGCCGGACGCGTCCGCGGCGGCCCGGGACGCGTCCTCCGAGCGCTCGGCAGTGGCGCCGGCCATCTGCGCCATGGATTGTGCGGTCTCGCGCAGTTCCAGGGCCGAGCCGGTCACCGTCCGGATCACGGCGCCGACCGCCGCCTCGAAGGCGGCCGCGAGGTCGTGGTTCTGCGCCCGCCGCTCGCGTTCGCGCTCGGCCTGGGCCGCCGCGTGGCGCGCCACGACGTCGTCGGCCAGCCCGCTCTTGAACGCTTCGAGGCAGCGCGCCATCGCGCCGACCTCGTCCGGGCGGCCCAGGCCCGGCACCGCGGTCGCGTAGTCGCCCGCGGCGATCCGCTCCATCGCGGCCCCGATCGAGGCGAAGCCCCGCAGCATCGCCACATAGGCGAAACCGGCGAGCGCCAGGAACGCCGCCACGGTGGCGGCCAGGGCGGCGATCACGCCGAGGAACCAGGCCCGGGCCTCGGCCTGGAGCGCCCGCACCGCCTCGTCGGTCCGGGTCTCGATCAGCCCGTAGAAATCGTCGAGCGGCTTCATGATCTGCGCCTTGAAGCCGTGATAGGCGGGGGAATGGACGAGGCCGATCGCCCGCTCGCGGTCCGGCCCCGGCTGCGGCGCCGGGAGCGGGCGCCCCTCGGAATCCTTGCCCTCGACGAGGTTCATGGCCTCGACCTCGAGCCGGACCAGCCAGTCCGAGTTGCGCACCGCCTCGGCGAGCGTGTCCGTTTCCTGCCGGCTGAAGCCGAGGCGCCGCATCAGCTCCTGGACCGAGACGGCCTCGCCGTCCGGCCGCGGCTTGTCCAGGCCGGCCGAGATGAAGTCCCAGTAGACCCGGTAGTAATCCTGCGGCCGCGGCTTCTTGCCGGCCCGGATGTCGAGAATGTCGGAATAGTGCCGCTTAAATTTCGGATCACCGGTGACGACATAGGTCCGCCCGAGCCGGGTCAGGTCGTCCGAGCTCTGGCGGATCTCGTTCGCCAGCATGATCGACCGAAGGCGGATCGTATTGGCGTCATCGACCCTGCCGACAGAACGCCCGTACCCGTAGATCAAGCCCGACAGCAGCAAGCACAGCGCAACGTTGACCACGCAAAGGATCGAGAATTTTCTCTTCAGACTCATCGCAGTTCACCATCGGACAACGTGGCGACTGTTTTGAACCCGGACAGTTTCGGCCGCTACCGCTTCGAAGTCCTGCAAGAGACCAAACGTGTGATTTGTCAGGACCAAATAAAAATTGAATTCGGCAGATCAATGTTCGCCCTGAAAACGAACCGTCGATTGCAAGCATCGCGCGCGGGCGTGAAATAACGCGCGACGCTACGTCGAGCCGCGTCGCGGTGATCGGCGCGCACGGCGCGGCCGTTGCACCACGCCGGATCTCGCCGCCCCGGCCTCACGCCGGCTGGCGCTGCACCGGGGCGAGGCCGAAACGGATGATCTCTTGGGGGAGCCGGTCCAGCGGCAGGACCTTGGCGGCGGCGCCGCGCTCGATCGCCTCCTTGGGCATGCCGAACACCACGCAGCTCTCCTCGTCCTGCGCCACCGTGAGCGCGCCGGCCCGGCGCATCTCCAAGAGGCCGTTGGCGCCGTCGTCGCCCATGCCGGTCATGATGATGCCCAGCGCGTTGGCGCCGGCGCATTGCGCAGCCCCGCGGAACAGCACGTCCACCGAGGGGCGGTGGCGCGAGACCAGCGGCCCGTCCTTCACCGCCACGGTGTAGCGGGTGCCGCTGCGCTGGAGCAGCAGGTGCCGGCCGCCCGGCGCGATCAGAGCTTGGCCCGGACTGACCGTGTCGCCGTCCTCGGCCTCCTTCACCGCGATGGCGCAGAGCCCGTCGAGCCGTTTGGCGAAGGCCGCGGTGAAATGCTCGGGCATGTGCTGGACGATGACCAGCCCCGGGCAATCGACCGGCAGCCCTTCGAGCAGGTCGCGCAAGGATTCGGTGCCGCCCGTGGAGGCGCCGATGCAGACGATCGGCTCGGTCCCGGCCAGGATCCGGGGGCGGCCCGAGGGCGGCAGCACGGCATCGGCAGTGAGCTTGGCCTCGATCGCCCGGAAGACCGGACGGCTCGGGCGCAGCTTCGCTCCGGCGGCGGCCCGGACCGCGTCGCAGACCCGCACGGAGGATTCCATCAGGAACTGGCGGGTGTCGACGCGGGGCTTGGGCAGGACATCCACCGCCCCCGCCTCCAGCACCTCGAACAGCGTCCGCGAACCGTCGGCGGTGAGCGTCGAGCAGATGATCACCGGGATCGGCCGCTGGGCCATGATCTTGCGCAGGAAGGTCAGCCCGTCCATCCGGGGCATCTCGAGGTCGAGGATGATGACGTCGGGGACCTCGTCGTGGATGCGCCGGGCCGCGATGAACGGGTCGGCGGCCGTGCCCAGCACGGCGATGTCGGGGGCCGCCTCCAGGATGCTCACGAGGGTCTGCCGGACCGAGGCGGAATCGTCGACGATCAGGACGCGGATCGGCGCGCCCCGCCTCACGCGACCGCCCCCTTCACCGCGGCGAAGATCGTCGAGGAGACCTGCTCCAGGCCCGGCACGCCGGCCCCGGCCATCGATTCCGAATGCCCGACGATCAGGAAGCCGCCGGGCCGCAGATGCGTGGCGAGCCGGGACAGCACCGCCCGCTGGGTGTCCTTGTCGAAATAGATCAGAACGTTGCGGCAGAAGATGATGTCGATGTCGTGATCGACCGGGTACTGGGCGTTCATCAGGTTCAGGTGCTTGAAGTGCACGCGGGCCCGCAGTTCCGGCACGATCCGCCCGACCTTCCAGCCCGGGTCCCGGGCCTGCATCACGTAGCGCCTGCGGAAATGCGGCGGCACCGCCTGGAGCACGTCCTCCGGATAGATGGCGTCGGCGGCGACCCGCAGGACCTCGGTGGAGACGTCGGTGCCGAGGATCGCGTAATCGAGCGCGTGCCCGGCCATCGCCATGTCGTGCAGCACCATCGCCAGGGTGTAGGCCTCGGCCCCCGTGGAGGCGGCGGCGCTCCACAGCTTGAGGCGCCCATGAGTGGCGCCGTTCCGGCGCAGCATCGGGACCAGCTCGTCCCGGAGCTGGTCGAAATGCGCCGGCTCGCGGAAGAAGTCGGTCTTGTTGGTGGTGACGCAATCGATGATGTGGACGAGTTCCTGGGCGAGGTGGCCGTCCTCGAAGACGTGCCGCCCGTAGGCCGACAGGGATTCGATATCGAGGGCGCGCTTGCGCTTGCGCAGCCGGCCCTCTACCATCGTGCGCTTGCCCGCCGGGATCTGGATCCCGACCCGATCCTGGATCAGGTCGGCGACGCTCTCGAAATGTCGGTCGCTCAGCTGCGGCATGGCGTGGGTCCCGGTACGGCGTTCAGGCTGCGAGCGAGGGTAGCAATAGGGCCGGATCCTCACCTGCCATCAGCGCCCTCAGGTCGAACACGACCACGAAGGCGTCGCCCTTGCGGCCGATGCCGGCGATGTAGGTCGAGCGCCAGCGGCCGCCGACATCGGGGGCGGGCTCCAGATCGGCGCTGTCGAGCTCGGTGACCTCGATCACCCGGTCGGCCACGAAGCCGACCCGCATCTCGCGCGTCCCCATGGGGATGTTGAGCAGGATGATCCGGGTCGCCGGGGTCACGCCGATCGCCGGCAGGCCGAGCTTCGTGCGCAGGTCGATCACCGGGTAGCTCTGGCCGCGCACGTCGATCATGCCGACCAGGAACGGCGGCGCCTGCGGTAGGGCCGCCGGCGGGCGGTAATCGAGGATCTCGTGCACGGATTCGATGGCGATCCCGAAGATCTCGCGATCGAGGCCGAGGGTCAGGTATTGCCACACGCTGGACATGCTCTGGTCTCCGGCTGGGCCGCTGCCGATCGGGTCCTGCCCGATTCGGGGGACACGGGCCTTCACCGCGGCAATTCGGGGGTTGGTCGCTTCAGGGAGGGGGCACCGCGCGCAAGACGCCCGCGCGGTGCCGGAGCCGCTCAGGCGGCGCGGACGAAGTCGGCGTCGCGGGCGTCGCCATCGCCCATGTCGAGGTCGAAGCCGCTTCCCGAAGCCAGGGTCGCCCGGCCGGCGCGCACCTTGCCGGCCTTGCCGCCGACCTTGGCCTTGGCCGGCACGCCCATCCGGGCCGCCGTGGCGCGCAACTGCGTCGCCGCCTCG
>NZ_JAKSYL010000212.1 GCF_022829515.1 Methylobacterium sp. J-048 | reverse complement strand
CAATAAGCCTGTCAAACAACTTCTAATTTATAGTCATTTTTGCCGGCGCAATGGCCGATCGGAAACTTGAATCAAATTCTGGCAGGCGATCACCGCGAGCGCTTTTGATGGCAGGCGGTGCGGTGCCGACTGACCGGTTATGGCCCAAAGCTACTCGTCCGGTTTCTGCCAAGCCATAGCTCGAAGCAGGCATGCACGGCTGACCGATCGTATTTCCGACGCTTGAAAACCCGGCAACTTTTTCAGCCAAACCTTGCGTACGTCCGGCTGGTCACATGCCGGTGGGGACTACGCGCTTGGAAAAGCATCGGGTTGG
>NZ_JAKSYL010000209.1 GCF_022829515.1 Methylobacterium sp. J-048 | reverse complement strand
GATCGCTTCCAAGACTGGATCCGCTCGAACCCCGAGAAGGTCGAGCACATCATGGATGGCATCTCGAAGGCCCTCGTCTGGGTCGCCGAGAAGATCGGCGCATTGGTCGAGAGCATCACCGGGAGCAACGGGGACGAGTTCCTCAAGAAGTGGGACGCCTTCAGCGAGCGCGTGGAGCGGTTCGCCACCGCGGTAGAGCGGATCGCGAAGGCCTCGGTTCAGGTGTCGAACCTGTTGGACAAGTTCAGCGGCAAGGAAGTGTCGGGCGTCGGATCGGCCTCGACGTGGCTGCTTGAGAAGATGGGATTGCTTCCGCCCGGTAGTTCGAGCGGGACGGGGACGGTACGCAACGGCGTGTCGTTCGATGAACAGCGCGAACGGGCCCCCGCGGATCGGCCGGGCCTGTTCAAGCGAGCGGCGCGGGCGGTGAAGCGCGCCCTCAGTGGCGGCTCAGCCGAAGCTCACGGTGGTGACGGTGGTCTGCCGGCCGAGAGTGACGGGACCATTACCACGCACGGCCATCGCTGGAAGCCCGGCGCCAACTCTGCGGGGGGCAAGGAACGGGTCGCGTCCTGGCTGAAGTTCGCTCAGGCGCCTGTCGCTGAGGGTGGCATGGGTGCGGATCTGGAAACTGCCAGGGCCCTTGTTGCGACCATGCAGGGCGAGTCGACCGCGAACCTCGACCCGACGATCAAGGGCGACCCGGATGCGAGCGGTCGCCCGACGAGCTTCGGCACCGCGCAGTG
>NZ_JAKSYL010000206.1 GCF_022829515.1 Methylobacterium sp. J-048 | reverse complement strand
AGAACCAGACACATCGCTGATCGAACATTTGGGCGTCAGCGGCTGAGAGATGCGAGTGCTCCCGCCTGAGCGAGGCCGGATATCTCATGCCGCATTATTTCTTCGACACCGACGACAGCCTCTTCTGCCATGAGGACGACGAGGGCATCGAATTGCCCAGCCTCGATGCCGCGCGCATTGAGGCGTTGGATGCCCTCCCGGATATGGCGCGGAACAAGTCCCCGGACCGGGATCGTCGCACCTATTCGGTTCGGGTGCGCGATGAGGACGGGAGGGTGATCTATTTCGCCTCACTCGACTTGGTCGGTGAGTGGCATGTGCCACACGCCATCAGCCTGTGATCGGATCGGGAAGCGAGGGCAAAGCATCTACAACATAGATTAGAATCCGCCTCTATCCTATGTGAAGGTGGTGTGCCGTTCACCGTCGCCTCGGGGGAGGGGGCAAGCGACTGCGAGCCGAAGTCTGCCCTGGCCCTGATCGGAAGCAGAGCTGTGTCCCAACTTGTGCAGTCGGAGGTCCGTAACCGCTGACCTGACCGGTATTTTGGACCGGGCCAGTTGCGAGGTTACTGCATGGTAGCGGCCATGGGTAGCCGGAAAGCCAGATCCGGGTAGCTGACGGGCGCGGGCGGCTGATAGCCCAGCGACGAATGCGGTCGGATTCAGTTGTACGTAGTTTGCCATAGACCGATCACGATCTGCGCCTCCTTCAGCGAGTAGAAGATCTCCTGGCGTAGGCACTCGTCACGAAGTTTGCCGTTGAAGCTCTCACAATACCCGTTCTCCCACGGTGATCCTGGCGTGATGTACTGGATCTGCGAACCAGTTTTGGCCACCCATTTGCGCAACGCCTTCGCGATCATCTCGGGACCATTGTCGCAGCGGATGTTCTCCGGGATGCCGTGCAGGCACATTGCCTCTGCCAGGGCCTCGATTACGCCGAGACTGTTGATGCGCCGCGCCACCTTCAAGGCGAGGCACGCCCGGCTGTGCTCATCGATCAGCGTCAGGATGCGCAGGCTCCGGCCGTCGTGTGTCTGCGCCTGTACGAAATCGAAGCTCCAGACGTGGTTGCGGTGGAGCGGCCGCAGCCGCACGCATGAGCCGTCGTTCAGCCAAAGGCGGCTGCGGGGTCTCTGTCGGCTGGGGACCTTCAGCCCCTCGCGACGCCAGATGCCCTCATGGTGAGCCTGTCGAACCATGAACCCGGTCCTTGCCCGCTTGCCAGCCGGCTGCCTGCAGCAGCGCCGTGACGCGGCGGTAGCCGTAGCGCCCGTACTCGGACGCCAGGGCGATGATGGCGCGGGTCAGATCATCCTCGTCGGCCGGCATGGTGGGCACGTAGCGCTGCGTACCCCGATGCTGGCCGACGATCCGGCAGGCGTGACGCTCCGAGAGGCTGTACTTCTCCCGGATGCCGTCGACCGCTTGCCTGCGTCGCTCGGGGGCTACAAGTTTCCCGAGGCGACGTCCGCCAGAACCTGCTTCTCTAAAGATAGATCCGCCACAAGCCGACGAAGCCGGGCTTTTTCGCGCTCCAGATCTTTCATCTTCTTGGCCTGATCAACCTTCAGACCGCCGTACTCCTTACGCCAGCGGTAGTAGCTCTGCTCGGAGACATCCGCTTCCTTGCATGCGACGGCGATGCTCTTGCCTTGCGCCGTCTGCACCTCGATCTGGCGCAACATCAGCACGACCTGCTCCGCACTTGGCCTCTGTCCTCGCTTCATCCCCAACTCCTCTGGTCCACGCTGATCGTCTCAATCAGCCCGGTCCAAAGCCAGCCGGTCAGGTCAACTACCTGCGCCGTCTCCTCGACCAGCTGCACCGTTCGCACGCCAACTTCGCCGGCGTACCTTCCCTGATCCTGACCGAGGCCTTCCCGGATGGCTTGCCACCCGACCTCGAAGACGATCCACTCATCGTCCAACTCAAAGGGCGCTTCGACGACCCCGCTGCGCTAGAGGCTGCCGGTGTCGATCATGCCCGAGTACTCGTCATCCTGGCCGAGCAAGAGGGTGAACGCCTGTCCGACAGCCGTACCTTCGACATCATCCACCGCTTGCGTGAGCGGGGTATCAAGGTGCGCATCGTCGCCGAGTGCGTCGACGACCTCAACCGGGATCGCCTGAAGCGAGCTGGGGCTTCGGCGATCGTCAGGCCCCTGCGCGGCTACCCTGAGATGATCGTCCGCGCGATCGTCGCGCCTGGCACCGAATGGATCATCGAGCGCCTGTTCTCCAGCGAGGGTGACGAGTGCCTTCGCTTCGACGTCAAGATCACCGATGTCGTCTGGGCGGACGTCGTATCGGCCATCTTAAACGAGAACTTCGGCACACCGGTGGGCTACGCGGATCTCCAAGGCGAGCCGCACAGCAACCCACCGCCGCACACTGCCGTCACAGGCGAGGCCTTGTTCGTCTTGGTCGATGAGTCTCAGAAACCGAGCAGTGCCTCGCTCCAGAGATTGCTAGACCGGCTGGCCGGGGGCAGGGCCGCGTGATGACTGCGATCATGGAACGCCACGCTCGAACGGTAGCTCGTCCTGACCGCTCTGCGTGTCGCGCCCGCTGCGATGATCGAGAAAGCGTAGCACGGGCGTCACCGTCACCCCGTGCAGGATGATGGATACCAGAACGGTTAGCCCGGCTGTCGCCCAGAGTAGGTCTGGCGCCTCGAACCGCGCGTGGTTCAGCGCGAACGCGAGGTAGTACATCGTACCGAGGCCGCGGATGCCGAAGAAGGCGATGACCGCCTTTTCATCGGCCGGCAATCCCGAGCCGAGTAGCCCAATCCAGCCGCTGAGCGGGCGCACGACGAGGAGGGCGAGGACGACGAAGCCGACCGCCGAGAGGCTGAGGCCATCGAGTAGGCCACCGGCCGCGAGCGCCAACCCGAACCCGACGAGCAGGACCATCATCAGCAGGCGCTCAAGTTCCTCGGCGTAGGTGTGCATCTTCTGATGGTAATCATGGCTGTGATGAGAGGCGCGCAGCGCGAGTGCCGCAGCGAACACACCGACGAAGCCGTAGCCGTCAGCGACCTGTACGACCCCGTAGGTCAGGCAGGTCGCCCCGAGAGCCACGAAGCCGTCGCCGGTGCGAGACAGCTTGGAGGCGTTCGGCAGGTGGAAGATAAGCCAGCCGAGACCGCGTCCGATCAGGCCTCCGAGCGCGGCCCCGACGACGATCTTCCAGAGCACGTCGATGATCAGCCAGTGCTCCAGCGGCAGATCTGTGAAACTGCCGGCACCGGCGAGTACGATGGCGAGGTTGACGAACGGGAAGGCGAGCCCGTCATTGAGGCCGGCCTCCGAGGTCAGGGCAAAGCGCATCTCATCCTCGCCCCCTTCTGTGGGATGTCCGACCTGGACATCGGAGGCGAGGACTGGATCGGTCGGGGCGAGGGATGCCGCCAGCAGCAGAGCCGTCGCGGCACCGACCCCGAGGAGTGCCCAGGCGAGCATTGCCAGCGCTAGGATGGTCAGCGGCATGGCGATGCCCAGCAGCCGCCAAGTCACCGCCCAGCGGCGCCAGCCGATCAGCCGGTCGATCTTCAGGCCAGCCCCCATCAGCGAGATGATGACTACACCCTCGGTCGCATGCTCGATCAGTGATAGGTGTTCGGAAAGCTTTAGGGGCAGTCCGGCAACTACGGGCAGCAGGGACAAGGCTGCACCGGCGCCGACACAGCAGATGGGCAGGGACAGCGGTAGCGCTCGGAGTACCATCGGCAGCCATGCCGTCAGCAGGACCAGGACACCGAACCCGGCGAGGACGACGACATAGGTTTCCATCGTAGGGCGAACCAATCCTGGATCGCCCTGTTCCGTGTTTGCTCCATCATTCGTATCAGTGACACTGCAAGGCGTACGGTGGGCAAGCACGCGACGATAGGCGCGCTGTTGGCCAGTCCTCCGCGGACCGCCGGTGAGGCCTTGGCCGGGCGGTCGCGTAAGGGTCGGTGCAGCGGGGAACGGGACACTGCAAGCGCCAGCTAACGGCCACTCAGTTTCCAGCGGCAAGTCCTCTGGGGGCAGGCATCAATGTTTCGTCAGGCTACCGACGGTCTCGCTTGGTCCAAGCGTGTCCCGGAACCGCGCGAGGCGACTGAGACTCGGCTCATTCAGGCCTCTAGAGTTCGCGAAGGTTGCCAGTGCGATACCGACGAGGAACTGGGCTTCTGCTCCTGTCACCTCTCGTCCACCCAGGGTACTGGAAGCGCCGCGTACGGCTAGCACAGCCTGTCGAAAGGCCGGATCGCCTTGAAGTTCTGCCAATCGGGTCATTCGCGAAGGTCGCTCATGCTGCTGATTTTTCACTCAGCCGCTTCTTATGACGGCCAAGATCGTCCATCAGGCGTGGCATGAAGGGCGAGACACCGTCCAGCGCGGTAGTCTCCCGCCGGAGCATCTCCAGCGCTGCCGTCTGGGCGCTCAGGCCTGAGACTGAACTTAGGTACGCCCAAATAGCCTCCTCAGCCTCGCCGATGTCCACGGGCTGCTCGGCATCGAGCAGTACACGGAAGACTTGTAGGGTTTGATCGAGGCTGGCCATCTTACAATCCATTTTGAGTTACCGAGGCGCCGCGAGCTTTTTAGAAAAGCCAGATCGACAGCGTTAGGATCGCGCCGATGCTCCCGATGGCGGCACAGAACCCGGGTATGACCCAGTTGTTCAGACCGTGTAGCTGCGCTGCCCTTCGAACTCTGGCAGACGCCGCCTCGGTCTTACGAGCTAAGGCAATGCGTTCGTGGGACGGGGTATTACCAGCAGCCTCATCGTCGGTCTCGAGCTGCGACAGACCTGGATCGTAGGCTGTGACCTTATCGCCAGTCGCACCGCTGTCGATGTTTGCCTTCAACATGGCCGTAGTCGGCCGATCAGAGGCGGGCGGTTCCGCTACATGTAGGTTGCCGGGCGGTGGCGGTGTCTCAGATCGGAATAACACCGGGGGGATGCTTTTCGAAGTTGTGGTGACCAACATCGCGTTATGGGTCACCACTCGCGCGTGGATTTGGTTCGGTCGTCTTGCGCACCGTCGTTCGCAGGCCACCAGATATTCGACTAGAATGCAGTGCCCCCGTCCTGCATTCACTGTGACGGGGGCAGGTTCTATTTAGGACTAATCAGCCGCCGCCACCGTTTCCGCCACCGCCACCACCGCTGCCTATCGAGCCGATGCGTGAGGGTTGACCCGCGTTACCAGCTGCCGCCGAGTCCTCTGAGATGCCGTCGGCGGCTCGACCGCTCGGCGAGTAGGTTGCTGCACCTTCCTCCCCGGTCGAGCCAGGTTGACGTGTGACAACGCCTGGCGGTCCTGGCGGGACGATCACAGTCGTGCTGGTTGGAGTCTCGATCACCTGAGCAAAGGCAGGTGTCGTCAGCGCGGCGGCAAAAGCCGCGACGAGGATAAGTTTGGCCATAAGGTTCTTCCGGCTGTAGAGCCCGGGGAACAGCCGGTAGAGCACAATGTGTCCGGGAGGCGGTGTCACAGGGCCGGGCAACACAGAAGCTTAAGCGACGTTGTAGGGTGCGCGACTGCGCGGACGCCTCCTCAAGCGTAGGGCCCGAGCGCGATGCATGGCGGAATGTGGCTGAGTGCTTGGGCGCTCGAAGCATCAGGGGAGCCTAACCAGCGACAGCTCGTCCTGCGCCTGCTACGGCACTGCTTCTTCCGGTCAGCACGCCCGAGGCGTTCGCGACACCGCAAAGCGCGCGGCGGGCGAGCACGCGACGACAGGCGACCATGGGCCAGTTCCCTCCGGCTCGCCCGTGACGCCTGGCCGGGCAGTCGCGTGAGGGTCGGTGCGGCGGGGGAACTGGACGGCGGATAGCGCTCGTGCACTTCCCGCACAGTTGCAGCGTTGCCGTGTCATGACTGCCTTCGAACTCATCCGCGCGCTCGCGCACGACGCTGCGATTGGCATCGTCGTCACCGATCCGATGATCGAGCCGCCTGGGCCCATAATCCTGTACGCCAACGCCGCCTTCAGCCGTCTGGTCGGACGCGAACTCGACGAGATCGTCGGACGCAGCCCCCGGTTCATGCAGGGCAAGGAGACCCGCCGGGAGACGCTCGACGTGTTCCACCGCGCTCTGGCGGCGGGCGAGCGCTTCCACAGCTACCTCGCGAACTACCGCGGCGGTGGCACCAAGTACCGGGCTGAGATCGATTGCCGGTCGTTGCGCACCGCCGATGGACACATTGAGAACTTCGTTTCGTTCGAGCGTGAGGTGATCCGGCGGCTCGGGCGCCCCGCCGGAAGCGCCAGCGGACGCTACGAGCCGACGAGCGTAAGTAACGACGCCTTGACCGGTGTTCTTCGCGCCTTGGGCGTGTTCAAGCGCGCATAAATTGCATTCGCGTCGATCACAGGTATGTGAATACAGGCCATTATGATTAATCTAGGTTATAATCTGCCGTATTGATCGATTATATTGTGGCGTTAAGCCATAAATAACCCTTGGCATGCAGTATCGCAGCTAACGGTGCCACATCTGTGTGATGCGCCGGTGGGCTGCACCGTAGGCCTTCGGCCACCTGGGTGTCGTCGAGCAGCCTCAACGATCCTCGGAGTCGATGACCATGTTCGGTGGAATGCGCCCGCACGTCGATAACGCGGCCAAACTCGACGCACTCGACCGCTCGCAGGCGGTGATCGAGTTCCTGCCCGACGGCACCATCCTCACCGCCAACGTCAACTTCCTGACGGCGATGGGCTACACTCTGCCTGAGGTTCAGGGGCAGCACCACGGCATGTTCGTCGAGGCCGCGCATCACGACAGCGCCGAGTACCGCGCGTTCTGGGATGCCCTACGACGAGGCACCTTCCAGTCCGCCGAATTCAAACGCATCGCCAAGGGCTGCCGGCCCGTGTGGATCCAGGCGAGCTACAACCCGGTGTTCGACCGCGCCGGACGCGTCGTCAAGGTGGTCAAGTTCGCCGCCGACATCACCGCCCAAAAGCTGCGCGCCCTCGATCTCGATGGTCAGATCACCGCCCTGCACCGCTCGCAGGCGGTGATCGCCTTCGATCCTGCAGGCACGATCCTCGAAGCCAACCAGAACTTCCTCGACGCCGTCGGGTACCGCCTCGACGAGATCGTAGGTCGCCACCATAGTTTGTTCGTCGATGCCGCTGAGCAGGCTGGCGCAGCCTATCGCGGGTTCTGGGACCGCCTCGGACGCGGTGAGTTCGCGGCGGGCGAATTTCGACGCATCGCCAAGGGTGGCCGCGAGGTCTGGATCCAGGCGACGTACAACCCGATCAAGGATGTCGACGGCACGGTGTTGAAGGTGGTGAAGTTCGCCGCGAGCATCACCGCGCAGGTGCATGAGCGTCAGCGCCGGGCCGAGGCGCAACGGGCGATCGGTGCGGACCTCGATGCGATCGGCTCTGCGGTCGAGAACGTCACCCGGCAGACCGCTGAGGCCGCCGGCACGGTCGGACAGGTCTCGAACGACATCCAGTGCGTGGCATCGGGGGCGGAGGAACTCTCAGCCTCGGTCGGGAAGATCAGCCAGCAGGTCAGCCACGCCGCGCGCATGGCCGGCGAGGCGGTCGAGCAGGCCAGGCACACGGGAAGCATCGTGGCGGGACTGAGCGGGCAGGCGGCGCAGATCGGCGACGTCGTGACCATGATCCAGGGCATCGCCTCGCAGACAAACCTCTTGGCCCTCAACGCCACGATCGAGGCTGCCCGCGCCGGCGCAGCGGGTAAGGGCTTTGCGGTGGTCGCCTCCGAAGTGAAGGCCCTAGCTGAGCAGACTGCCAAGGCGACCGACCAGATCCGCGGGCAGATCGTGGCGACACAGGCGGCGACTCGGGATGCGGTCGATGCGATCAATTCGATCCAGAGCACGATCCGGGGGCTGGACGAGGTTTCGGCCGCAATCGCGGCGGCGGTTGAGGAGCAGTC
>NZ_JAKSYL010000197.1 GCF_022829515.1 Methylobacterium sp. J-048 | reverse complement strand
CCCTACCGGGAGCTGGACGTCGCCGACCCGATCGCCAAGGCGATCGACCGTCTGGCGATGCCCGGGCTCGCCATCGTGATCAAGATCGGCGCCCTGATCGGGCTGACCACCTCGGCGCTCACGGCGCTCTACGGGCAGGGCCGGATCTTCTTCGCCATCGCCCGGGACGGGCTGCTGCCGCCCCTGTTCTGCCGGGTCGATCCGGCGACGCGGGCGCCGGTGGCGAGCCAGGTGGTGATCGGGCTGTTCACCGCGGCTTTGGCCGGGCTGGTGCCGATCGACATCCTGGGTGAGCTCGTCAGCATCGGCACGCTGCTGGCGTTCAGCCTGGTCTGCGGCCTCGTGCTGATCCTGCGCCGGACGGAACCCGACCGGCCCCGGCCGTTCCGCGTGCCGGCGGCGCCGCTGATGGCCGCGCTCGGCATCCTGTCCTGCCTAGTGCTGATGGCCTCGCTGCCGGCGGATACCTGGGTCCGGCTCGCGATCTGGCTGGTCATAGGTCTGGCGATCTATGCCGGCTACGGCCGGCGCCACGCCCGGCTCACCCGAGCAGGTTGAGCGTGGCCTGGGCCACCGAGTCGATCGAGGCCGAGGCGCTGAGGTTCAGCTCGTAGTTCCGGATCACGGTCTGCAGGTCGGCCGATTCCACGGCGACGTTGACGTTCGGCAACCGGACATAGCCCTGCCGGTCGGCGGCGGCGTTGGACGGGTCGTAGCGCCGGCGGAAGTCGCTGGAATCGCGTGCGATGCGGCCCACCGGATCGCGCGGGCTGTCGGGATCGACCGGCTGGAACACCGCGATCTTGCGGGCATAGGGCGTCCCGCTCGGACTGGTCGGTACGGAATCGGCGTTCGCGATGTTCTCGGAGATCGCCCGGATCCGCCCGCCCTGGATCTGACGGCCGTAGGCCAGCACGTCGGAGGCCACCTTGAGGGCGCTGGTATCCGGCATTGGGCGGGCTCGATCGGTGGCGGGAAAGGCTGAACGATCCTTTACGAAACAGCCTTAAGGGCCGGTTAAGCGGCCCGGCCCGACAGGCTCACCGCTTCGCGCAGGTCCCGCCCATCGGTCAGCCGCAGGCCCTTGCGGCGCAGGGAGGCCAGCAGCGCGCGGTCCGGGAACGGGCAATAGGGCAGGACCTCCGTGGTCCGGCCCTCAGGGATCCGGCCCGTACGGGCGATCGCGTCGAGCAGCGGGTCGAGCATCCCGCGCCCGTGGGCGTGGAGCGCCACGGCCGCCCGGGTGGCGGTGGTGTCGGCGGGCAGCGGCACGGCTTCCTGGGCGAGGATCGCCCCGGTATCGATCGTGGCGGCCAGCCGGTGCAGGGTCATGCCGAAGCTGCCCGGCCCGTCGGCCAGCGCATGGATCGTCGGCACCGGCCCGCGATGGCGCGGCAGCAGCCCGGGATGGCCGTTGATGCCGCCCAGCCGCGCCAGCCCGATGGTCTCGGCCTTCAGGATCTGGTCGAAATGGTAGGTCAGGATCAGGTCGGGAGCGGTCTCGCGCAGCGTCTGCGCGACCTCGGGACCGTTGACGTCGTCGACCGTCAGGATCGGGATGCCGAGGCGCCGGCACAGGGTCTTGAGCGGCGTCGATTCTGGCGCGTCGCCGCTGCCGGCGACCGCCTGGGTCAGGGGCGCCAGCGGGCGCAGCAGGTCCGGCAGCCCGAAATTCACCGCGAGGTAGGGCAGGATCCCGGTGCCTGAGCGCGTCAGGTGCTTGCGGACCTGCCCGGTCAGGCCGCCGCTTGACGGCCGTTCCGCGTTCGAGAGCCCGACGAAGGCGATGTCGGCCCGGTGATCGGCCACGAACCGGCGCACCACCCGGGCATTGGGCAGCGCCTCCAGGACGAACAGAGCGATCCGGGCGCGGGCCATCAGCGGCGCGGCCGGCGCTGGAACCGGAAGGCGTAGAGGCCGGCCCGGCGGATGCTCTCCGGCAGCAGCAGTACGGTCCGCGCCAGCGCCGCCAGCGCGAACGGGAAGGCGATCACGTCGCGATCCTTCGCGATGCCCTTGGCGATCTGCTGGGCCGCTTGCTCGGCGCTCATCTCCAGCGGCCGCCAGCCCTTCAGCTCGCCGCCCATCGGGGTCTTCACGTAGCCCGGGGCCACGACGTTGACCTTCACGCCGCGCGGCCCGACCTTCTGGCGCAGAGCCAGCCCGTGGGCGACCAGGGCGGCCTTGGCGCCGCTATAGGCCGGGGCATCCTGGAGCGGCGCGTAGGCCGCCAGCGAGGACACCAGCACGATCTGCCCGCGCCCGCGCTGGAGCATCAGGGTCAGGGTCGGCAACACGATGTTGAGCGAGCCGGTGTAGTTGATGTCGGCGGTCTCGAACGCCGTCTCCTCGGTCTCGACCTCGCCCTTCTGGTTGCCGCCATTCACCGCGGCATTGGCGATGACGAGGTCCAGCGGCTGGGCCGCGTCGGCCTTGTGGATCAGGGCGATCGCGGCGGCCCGGTCGCGGGTGTCGAGGCGCACGGGCTCGACACCCGCGCCGCTGGCCCGGCAATCCCGGGCCACGGCGTCCAGGCGGTCGGTATTGCGTCCGATGAGGATGAGGCTCGTGTCGGATCGCGCGTAATGGCGTGCGAGCGCAGCGCCGATACCGCTCGACGCGCCAGTGATCAGAATGCGGGGCATGACGCGGGTGCTACGCCGCGGAGCACGCAAAGATCAAGACCGGGAAGGGCTCACCGGCGACTTAAAGGCTTTCCGGGACCCGGAAACCGTCAGCGAAAACCGACAGGCTTCCCGCTACGCTTCAATAGACAGGCGCGAGCTGTCCGTCGCTCTCGCCGCCCTCGCGGATCACCCGCGCCGCATGCAGCATCGAATCCGGCAGGGCCGATTCCATCCGCGGCACCGAGCCGGCCACGGCCCGCTCGATCGCGCCCTTGGAGAAGAAGCCGCCGTTCACCTGGGTCCGGTGCAGCACGACCCGGCGGAAATCGGCCATCAGGCCCATGTCGGGCGGGGTCGGGTTGGTCCAGAAGCCGTCGAGATCGCCCTGATGGGTCAGGCCGGCCATGTTGTAGATCGCGGTGCCGACCGCATGGGTCGGGCGGCCCATCTCCAGGGACAGCATCCCCACCGTCGAGTTCACGATGACGACGCCGCGCGCACCCTTGATCAGGGCCGGCAGGTCGCCGCCGTCGATGAAGTCGAGCCGGTCGCCGACGCCGTGGCGCCGGGCCGAGGCGCGGGCGAACTTGCGCCAGTTGATCAGGCCGCTGTCCAGCGGATGCAGCTTCACCAGGAGCCGCGTCGGCGCCGAGGACGCATCCGCGAAGGACTTGATCACCCGGTCCATGAAGCCCTCGACGCCGAGGAACGGCGAGTGGACCCGGATCTGGTAGTCGCTGTCGAGCTGGAGCGGCAGCAGGAAGTAGTCGCAGCCGACCGCGCGGTAGATCTCGTCGCAGCGCGCCGCCTCGCGGCGGGTATGGGCGCGGCGGCTGAACTTCTTGATCCAGCCTGCGTACTCGGCCGCGATATGGGTCGGCCGGTGGCTGCGGAAATGCGGGAAGAGATAGGGGAACGCGATGTTGGCGACGTTGTAGCTCACGTCCCAGACGCTGCGGCGGGCCATGTCGCCGGTCGACGGCATCGCCCGGCCGGGCTGGGGCAGGCGCCGCGCCAGGGCACGGACCTCGGCGGCGGTGCGCGGCAGGGACGAGAAGCCGTTCACGCCGCCGAGCTCGCAGGTGATCCAGTTGGGGCGGATATAGCCTTCCTCGAACACGTGGACGCGCAGGCCGCGGACTTCCGCGATCATCCGGGCAGCCCGGTGGAACGGCCGGCAATCGCCGAACAGCACGATGTCGGTGACGCCTTCGCGGTCGAGATACGATTCGAGATAGGTGCCCCAGGCCTCGCGGCGGCCGCGGTAATTGTCCGCGTTGCCGTTCCAGAACAGCCAGTCGCCGGGGCAGAGGTTGATGCGGCGGACTTCGTGTCCCCGGGCGCGCAGCGCCTTGCCGAGATCGGAAAAGAACGGAGAGGCGATGCCCTGCAAGAATAGAAAGGTCGCAGGGCGGTCGCGGAGGGCGTCGGGGGCGGTCTTTTGCATTCCGCGGCGCTTCTATCCTTGACCCTTGGCCGGGCTGAGCCGGACCAGAAAGAGTAAACAGAGTTGGCACGCAGCAACACGGCCCGGCAATCCGAGGCCGCGCCGCAGGACGGCGTTTCCGCTCCGGCGTGGCCCGTCTGCAACGGTCGCGCGTTCGCGGCCACCGCTCGGATTGAAGGGGCAATCACGGCGACGATATGTCCAAAACCTTTCCAAGCCGTGACGCTTGGGTGATCGGCCACGATTGTCCCCGCCATCCGGGTGATTCCGTGCCGGCCATCCCATCCGGGCGAAAATGCGCTACAGGCGGCCCGAACGAGTCAGCCGACCGGAGCCGGGCGCCCCATCATGTCCCTTGAACCGATCCCGTCGCTCTACGCGACCGGCCGGACGATCCGCCGCCTGCGGGCGGAGATCGAGGCCGCGACGGGCTTCGCCTTCGGCCGGGTCCGGCCCGGCGCGGTCGGCGTCGTCTGGGGGGTGGGGAGCCTGCCGGCGCGGCTGCTCGGGCTGACCAAGCGGCGACGGCTGGTGGTCGCGCCGGGCCCGTTGCTCAGCCCGTATGACAGCCCGGAGACCGGGTTCGCGTCCCTGCGGCTCAGCCTCGACGGCAAGCCGCTCGGCGGGGAGGGCGGGGTTCACTATCTCGATCCCTGGACCCGCCAGCCGATCGGCCGCGAGGCCTGCGCCGAGCACGTCGCCTGGCTCGCCGCGCGGTTCGCCGAGAACGACCGGCGGGTGGTCTATGTCGGCATGTCGCGCTGGAAGCGGCCGGCCCTCGACGTGCTCGGCACCGGGCCGGCCGGCCGCCCGGTCCATACCATGACGGCCGAGGCCGCGGTCGAGGCCGGCCGCCGCCATGACGGCCGGATCCTCGCCTGGGCGACCCGCGCGCCGGGCAAGCTGGAAGACGCCTGCGCGCAGGCCGGCCTGCCGCTCGCCCGGGTGGAGGACGGCTTTCTGCGCTCGGTCGGCCTCGGCGCGAGCCTGCAGCCCGGCGCCTCCATCGTGGTCGACGATCTGGGCATCTATTACGATCCGCGCCGGGAGAGCCGCCTGCAGCGGCTGCTGGCCGAGTCGGATTTCCCGCCCGAGCTCGTGAGCCGGGCCAAGCGCCTGCGCGAGGAGGTCGTGGCACGCCGGCTCAGCAAGTACAATGTCGGCCTCGACGCCGCCGCCCTCGACTGGCCGGCCGGCCGGCGGATCGTGCTGGTGCCCGGGCAGGTCGAGGACGACGCCTCGGTGCAGCACGGCTCGCCGCTGGTCCGCTCGAACCGGGCGCTGCTGGAGGCCGCGCGGCGGCGCAACCCCGACGCCTTCCTGCTCTACAAGCCGCATCCCGATGTCGAGGCGGGGTTCCGCCCCGGCATCATCCCGGAGGCCGAGGCGCTCACCCTCGCCGACCGGATCGTGGGCGGCATCAGCATCGTCGACCTGCTCGACCGGGTGCACCACGTCGAGACCATGACCTCGCTCGCGGGCTTCGAGGCGCTGATCCGCGGGCTCAGCGTGGCGACCCATGGCCGCCCGTTCTACTCGGGCTGGGGCCTGTCGGAGGATCTGGCCCCGGGGGCCGATCGCGGCCGCAAGCTCACGCTGGACGAGTTGGTCGCCGGCGCGATGATCCTCTATGCGCGCTACCTCGATCCCGTGGCGATGAAGCCGTGCAGCCCCGAGCGGCTCCTCGACCGGCTCAGCGCCGCCAGGGAGGCGGCACCACGCAGCGCCCTCTCGATCGGCCGCACCGCCCATCTCGTCATGCGGGCGCGCTACGGCCTGTTCAATCCGATCGTGCGGGCGCTCCGCAGCCGCCGCGGCGTCGGCCGCGAGGCGGGTCCGCGCTAGGGCGGGGGCAACGGTGGCATCCACGATCCTAGTTTCTTTTTACGATCACAATGGGATAGAGCGAGTTCCTTTCGCGGCAAACGAAGTCTCGGCCCCGAGGCATCCGCATCAAGGCACGCCGCAAAACCCTTGTTTCACCATATTTTCTCGTGCCGGGTCGCCTCCCGTACCGACCGCACGCGCGCTTGCCCCTCTCCGAGTTCCTAGACCTTGACCACGTTCCTCATCGCCGCCGGCCTCGCGCTCGCCATCTGCCTCGCCCTTGAGGTCTTCGTCGGCGATTCGCTCGGCCCGGCGAGCCTGGCCCCACGCGACCTCGCCCTGCGGCTGCTCGGCTATCTGCTGATCCTGCTGTTCTGGTTCGTCTTCTCGTGGCGGCCCTGGCTTGCCGGGCTGACCTGCGTGGTCTCGGTCGCGGCGCTGATCTATGTCAGCCGGGCCAAGCGCTCGGTGATCGGCGAGCCGCTGCTGTTCAGCGATTTCGTCCTGCTGCCGCAGGTGCCGCGCCATCCGCAGCTCTACTACATCCCGCCGCTCTGGGACCCGCGCATCTCGGTTCCGGTGGCCCTGACCCTGGTCGCGACGGTGATCTGGTACCGGACCGAACCGAGCGTCCTGCCGGAGGCGCCGATCCCGCGCGTTGCGGCGATGCTCGGCCTGCCCCTGGCCCTGTGGCTGCTGGTCCGCGCCGCGTCCCGGCCGCCGCTCGCTGGGCTGGTTGCACGCTGGTTCCCCGAGCCCGACCTGGAGTCGGATGTCGCCCGGGTCGGCCTCCCGGCGAGCCTGCTCGGCTACACCGCCCGGGCGCTGGCGGGCAGCGCCCCGGTTCCGGAGGTGCCGACCCTGCCGGCCGGCCCGGGCGACGACGTGGTGGTGGTGATCCAGCTCGAATCCTTCATCGATCCGGAACGCCTCGGCGGCGCGAAACTGCCGGCCATGGATCTGTTCCGCACCCGGGCCGCACAGTACGGCCGGCTGCGGGTTCCGGCGCACGGCGCCTACACGATGCGCAGCGAGCACGCCGTGCTGACCGGCCGGCCCTCCGACAGCCTGGGCTTCGGCCGCTACGATCCCTACACGTCCCGCAGCGGCGACGAGCCGACCAGCCTCGCCCGGCTGGCCAGCGGCCGGGGTTACGAGACCCTGTTCCTGCACCCGTTCCACAGGGACTTCTTCCGCCGGGCGAAAGTCATGCAGGCCTTCGGCTTCGGCGATCTGGTGATGGGCGAGGCGTTCGAGATGGCGCCCCGGGTCGGTCCCTATGTCGGGGACGTGGCCCTCGGCGAGCGCCTGCTGGACGAGGTCCGGGGGCGGCGCACGCCCTTGTTCCTGTTCTGCGTGACGATGGAGAATCACGGGCCGTGGAAGCCCGGGCGGCTGCCCGGGATCGACGCCCCGGAGGCGCAGTACCTCCACCACGTCGTCAATACCGGCCGCATGATCGAGAACCTCGTGGCGGGGCTCGAGACCATCGCCCGTGAGCGCGGCCAGTCCATCACCCTCTGCGTGTTCGGCGATCACGCGCCCTCGCTGCCGACCTGCAAGCCGGGCTTCGGCGGTCAGGCGACCGATTACGCCGTGTTCCGGTTCGGCGGCGAGCCGGTCCCGCCGCGGCGCCTGGACATCACGGCCGACGCCCTGGGGCGGGATCTGCGCGCGACCCTGGCCCGTACACTTGCGGAGACACCGGCAAGGGCGCGATAAGGTTAAGCTTGACCGCAGCGAGCTTGGCCGTGCCACGCTGGTGTCGCATTGGCAGCGGATAGCGAAGGCTGTCCCGGAAGCGGGTTCCGCGAGGTACCCGCCCGTTCGACGCGGCCGTTAAAGCGATCGCAGCGTTTAGCGGTCACCATGGATGTCCCGGTCCGAGCCAGCGATGGCGCGGAGGCCGGCGAGGAGAAGTCTCTGTGATGCTGCGTAAGACGGCGCTCACCGCGCTGATGGCCGCCCTCGCGGCGGGGTCCATCGGCGGCTGCACCTACCTGCCCGCGGCGGGGCCGACGGCGAGCGCGATCGAGGCGGGCGCGGAAGTCGCGACCGCAGACGGCGGCACGCTCGCCCGCTACGAGATCATCGACGTCACCCCCTCCGTGATCGAGGCCCTGCGCGGACGCCCGCTGGACAGCCTGCTCGCCTCGTTCGGCGACCACCGCCCCTCCACCGAGCCGGTGATCGGCGTCGGCGACATGGTCTCGGTCTCGGTCTGGGAGGCCGGCTCCGGCGGCCTGTTCTCCGGGCCGCTGGTCGCCGACCGGTTCTCCGCCGGCTCCAAATCCGCCCTCATCCCCGAGCAGCCGGTCGGCCGCGACGGCGCGATCTCGGTGCCCTATGCCGGGCGCATCAAGGTCGCA
>NZ_JAKSYL010000189.1 GCF_022829515.1 Methylobacterium sp. J-048 | reverse complement strand
CCTGCGGGCTGGTGGCCTGTATGCGGAAGAGATCCGAGTCTGTCGCCTCTGAGCATCAGGCCGGTGGCCGAACAGCAGACATGCGAGGTGAAGATTGATGGTGTGTGGAGCGCCGTCAGCCTGGCGGAAGCCCGCACCCTGGCGCACGGGAGAGGGGGCGCGTCGCGGTCTCGGCGCTCGATGAGGTCACCGACCCGACCCGCGCGCTTCTCCTACCCTCCCCCGCAGAGGGGGAAGGGAAAAAAAGACAGCCCCCCATGGCCGACCTCGTCATCGTCCAGGGCGGTGCCAAGGCCGATCTGCGCATGCTCGATCTCGGTCGGTCACTGCCGATTGCGGGGCACACCGCCTGGCACTCGATGCCGGCGATCTACGACCTGATCCGCGAGCACCGCACGACCCTGGTCTTCGTCAACACGCGGCTCCAGGCCGAATACACCTTCCAGGAATTGTGGCGGCTCAACGACGATGCGCTGCCGATCGCGATCCATCACGGGTCGCTGGATGCGCAGCAGCGCCGCCGGGTCGAGGCCGCCATGGCGGGCGGCCAGCTGCGGGCGATCGTCTGCACCGCGACCCTCGATCTCGGCATCGACTGGGGCGACGTCGATCTCGTGGTCAATGTCGGGGCGCCCAAGGGCGCGAGCCGGATCATGCAGCGGATCGGCCGGGCAAACCACCGCATGGACGAGCCGTCGAAGGCCTATCTGGTGCCCGGCAACCGCTTCGAGATGCTGGAGTGCCAGGCGGCTCTCGACGCTGTCGAGGAGGCCGCGCAGGATACCCCCGACGCGCGCCTCGGCGCCCTCGACGTGCTGGCCCAGCACGTGCTCGGCATGGCCTGCGCCGACGCTTTCGATCCGCTGGGCCTCTATGACGAGATCGTCTCCGCGGCGCCCTACACCGGCCTGACCTGGGAGGCGTTCGAGCAGGTCGTCGATTACGTGGCGACCGGCGGCTACGCGCTGCGCGCCTACGAGCGCTTCGCCAAGATCCTGCGCGGGCCCGACGGGTTGTGGCGGGTGCGCGACGCCCGCACCGCCCAGGCCTACCGGATGAATGTCGGTACCATCGTCGAGGCGGCGCGGGTGCGGGTGCGGCTCGGCCGATCCTTACGCGGCAAGCCCGGCACGGTCCTGCCGAAGGGCGGCCGGGTGCTGGGCGAGATCGAGGACGAGTTCGCCGACACGCTGACCGTCGGCGACACCTTCCTGTTCGCCGGCGAGACCCTGCGCTTCGAGGGGCTCGCCGAGGACGAGGCCCTGGTGACGCGCGCGCCCCTCGGCACCGACCCGGCGATCCCCTCCTATGCCGGCGCGAAATTCCCCCTGTCGACGTTCTTGGCTGAGCGGGTCCGGGCGATCATCGCCGACCCGTTCGAATGGGATCGCCTGCCGAAGCAGATCGGCGAGTACCTGCAGCAGCAGCGCCGCCGCTCGGTCCTGCCGGGCGCGCGCGACCTGCTGGTCGAGACCTTTCCGCGGGGGAAGCGCCACTACCTGACGGCCTTCCCATTCGAGGGACGGCTGGCGCACCAGACGCTGGGCATGCTGCTCACGCGGCGGCTGGAACGGGACGGGCTGCGCCCGCTGGGCTTCGCGGCGAACGATTACGGCATCGCGATCTGGACGACGCGGGACGTGTCCGAGCGGGCCGCGCTCGATCCCGACTTCATCGGCGACCTGTTCGCGGTCGACATGCTGGGCGACGACCTGGAGGCGTGGCTCGACGAATCAGCGATGATGAAGCGCACCTTCCGGCAATGCGCGGTGATCGCCGGCCTGATCGAGCGCCATCATCCGGGCCTCAAGAAGTCCGGCCGGCAGGTCACGATCTCGACGGACCTGATCTACGACGTGCTGCGCAAGCACCAGCCCGACCACCTCCTGCTCCGGGCGGCGCGGCAGGATGCGGCAACCGGACTCCTCGACGTGAGGCGGCTCGGCATGATGCTAGAGCGCATCCAGGGGCGAATCATCCACAGGGCTCTCGATCGGGTCTCGCCGCTCTCCGTATCCGTCATGCTCGAGATCGGGCGCGAGCGGGTCTACGGCGAGGGGGCCGACGAGATCCTGGCCGAGGCCGAGGCCGAGCTTCTTCAGGAGGCTCTGTCCTGACCGGCGATCCGCCCTCCCCCTTTGAGACCGAGGATGCGATCTTGGCGGCCGGCCTGAGACTCGAGAAGACTCACAAGCACCCGACCCTGCGGCTCGCGGGCGAGACCCTGATGCTCGATCTCTGCGGCGGCGTGTGGCTGCCGGAGCATCGCACGCTGATCGTGTCCGATCTCCACCTGGAGAAGGGCTCGTCCTACGCCGCCCGCACCGGCCAGTTCCTGCCGCCCTACGACACCCGCGAGACCCTGGCCTGCCTGCACGAGGCGGTGATCCGGCACGATCCCGCCCGCGTGGTCGCGCTGGGTGATTCCTTCCACGATCACCGGGGGCCGGAGCGGATGGAGCCCGGCGACCGGGCCATGGTGGCGGCCCTGCAGGAGGGCCGGGACTGGGTCTGGATCGCGGGCAATCACGATGCGGCGGTGAGCGAGGGCGTCGGCGGCCGCTATGCCGATACGCTGACCCTCGGCGGCCTGATCCTGCGCCACGAGCCCAGCGCCGAACCGGTCTCCGGTGAGATCGCCGGCCATCTCCATCCCTGCGGCAAGGTCGCGATGCGCGGCCGGGCGGTCCGCCGGCGCTGCTTCGTCACCGACGGCACCCGCCTGGTGATGCCGGCCTTCGGCGCCTTCGCGGGCGGGCTGAACGTCCGCGACCGCGCGATCGAGGGCCTGTTCCCGAACGGGTTCACGGCCCACCTGCTCGGGGACGGACGGGTTTTTTCCATCGGGCGGGCGCAGCTCGCCCGCGATTGACCGGCCGTCAGCGGTAGAACGTGTAGGTCGCGGTGTAGGGCACGCGCGCGGTCTGGCCGGGCGTGCATCCGCCCGCCGGCTTCTCCCCGCCGGACGTGTCCCGGCGCAGCACGTAGCGCGTTCCGGCGAGCGCGCCGGACCCGGACGTTCGGCCCGCCAGCAGCAGCCACGCCACGGCGTGGGGCTCAGGCGCCGGTGCCTGGTCGATGACAGATCCGACCACCCGGGAGCCGTCCTGCGCTTCCCAGGTCGGGCCCTCGAAATGGCGGCCGACGACGCGCCCGTCCGCCTGGGCGAGGTCGGCCTCGGGCTTGGCCGCGCCCCAGGCCGGGGCTCCCTCCGCGGCGATGCAGGCATAGATCTGCACGCCCCGGGCGGCGAGGCTGATGATCGGCGCGCTCCCGGGCGGCGGCGCCAGGGGCGCCTTTTCGGCCTCGGCGAGAGCCGGGACGCCGCAGGCGAGCGCGACGAGGACCGGGCGCCGCAACATCCTGAAGGTGTAGGGGATCGGCTCAACTCCTACGGGACCGTGGACCAGGCATACGCATGAGGCCGTGAGCACGTTTCACGGCCCCGAGTCGCGCCTGTCGCAGGATCAAGCGGATTTCATGAAGCGCTGGACGCTCTCCGAGAGATCCGACGAGTGGCCGGCCAGGCTCTCGGCGACGCCCAGCACGGCCTCGGCGAGCTGACCGGTGGCGTTGGCCGCGTTCGAGACGCCACCGATATTGCCCGACATCTCGTGGGTCGAGACCGCCTGCTCCTCGACGGCGCTCGCCATCGCCAGGGTCAGATGCGAGAGTTCGGCGACGGCGGCGGTGATCATCTCGATCGCCCCGACCGCCTCGCCGGTGGCGCTCTGGATCGCCGCGACCTGCTGGGTGATCCCCCCCGTCGCCTTGGCGGTCTGCTCGGCCAGGGCCTTGACCTCGCTGGCGACCACCGCGAAGCCCCGACCGGCGGCGCCGGCGCGGGCGGCTTCGATCGTGGCGTTCAAGGCCAGCAGATTGGTCTGCCCGGCGATCGACTTGATCATCCCGACCACCGCGTCGACCTCGCGGGCATTCTCGGCCAGCCGCCGCATCGTGGCATCCGTGGCCTCTGCCTGGACCGCGATCTGCCGGGCGCGCTCCGAGACCCGTCCGACCTGGCCGGAGATTTCCTGGATGGCGCTGTTCATCTGCTCGGAATTCACCGCCACCGACGACGCCTTCTGGCGGGCGGAATCGGCCGATTGCGTCAGCCCCTCGGCCGAGTGCTGCATCTCGCGGATCGCCGAGCCGACGGCATCGACCACCCGGCTCACGTCGGTCGCCATGTTCACCTGGGCGGAGACGATGCCCCAGGTCAGCATCGGCCCGATATAATTGCCCTTGCGATCGTTGACCGCCGTGACCTGCAGGTCGAGCGTCTCCGGGCCGAGCTTGATCTTGGTCCGGTGCGGCAGCCGGCTCGCATCGGCCAGCATGGTGCGCTGATGGTGCGCGTTCTTGTGGAATATGTCGAACGAATGCTCGAGCATCTGATCGACCTTGATCGGAAGATACTGTTCGAGCGGCACGAGGGTCTTACGCGAGGTGGCGTTCAGGTAATTGATCTTGAAGTCGTTGCGCGGATCGGCGGTCATCACCGCGACCGGCATGTTGTCGATCATCGACATCAGGCGGTCGATCTCGTTCTTCTTCGCCGTGATGTCGGCCGCGAACTTGACCACCTTCACCGGCCGGCCGCGTGCATCGAGGATGGGATTGTAGGTCGCTTCCAGCCAGACCTCCGTGCCGTCCTTGTCGAGGCGCAGGAACTCGCCGGTGACGTACTGGCCGTCCTTCAGCTTCGCCCAGAACGCCGCGTATTCGGAGCTTTTGGCATGGTTAGGGTCGACGAAGATGCGATGATGCTTGTTTTGTACCTCCGCCAAAGAGTACTTCATCAAATCAAGAAAATTCTCGTTGGCGTCGAGAACATGGCCGTCGGTGGAGAATTCGATGATCGCCAGCGACCGATTCAAAGCGTCGAGCTTGGCCTGCGTCTCGTTATAAACAGTTTTTTTGAACATATTAGTGCTCGCGCTGCTATAGCGAGGGTGTAGTGGGTATCGTGTTAATTTTGACCTAATTGAGTAGGATATTGTAAATCTTCCGACGCGGATCGTGCGCAAAAATAAATATAGATTGAATATAAGTGAAACCGATCTCTGTCGGCCTAAAAAATCCAAGACGCTGAAATCACATTCAGAAAGCCGCGGCCGAATATCAGAACCAGCCTCGGATCCGGAAATACACGATCGGCGCGAGGGCGCTGAACAGGATCAGCCCGAGCGCGTAGGGGTAGCCGTAGGCCCAATCCAGCTCCGGCATGTGCTTGAAGTTCATGCCGTACATCGAGGCGATCAGCGTCGGCGGCACGCCCACCACCGACACGACGGTGAGCACGCGGAAGACGTTGTTCTGCTCGATGTTGATCAGCCCGAGCGCCGCGTCGAGGAGGAACTGGACGTTCTCGGCAAGCCGCGTCTCGAACTCGTCCAGCGAGTCGATATCCCGCCGGATCGTCTCGAAGCGTCCGTCCTCGGGCAGGCCCAGGCCGTCGCAGGCCGCCGACACGAACGGCACGATCCGCTCCAGGCCGAGCAGGCTGGCGCGGATCTTCCCCAACACCTTCCCGCGGTTGCTGATGCCGCGCAGGATCCGCCGCAGCGCCAGGTCGCGGCGGCGCGGCGGCGGGCTCTCCAGCCGCCGCCGGTTCGCGCCGCGCACGTCGAAGTCGAAGATCCGGGTGGAGAGCTGGTCGAGTTCGGAGGCCATGTCCTCCAGGGCGTCGGCGAGGCTGTCGACCAGCTCCTCCAAGATCACCAGGAAGATCTCGCTCGGGGTCACGCTGCCGTCGCCGTCGGCGATCCGTTTCTCGGAGGAATCGATCGCCCGCAGATCGTGGAACCGGATGGTGACGAGGTGGTCCTTCGACAGGAGGAAGCCGAGCGGCTTCAGCTGCGATTCGCTGCGCTCGAAGGTGATCATCGGCGTCGAGAGCGACAGGCCGCCCTTCACCCGCCGCAGCCGGCTCGAGGATTCGACCTCCGACAGGGCCGCCCGGGACGGCACGCGCAGACCGGTCGCCGCCTCCACGGCGGCAGCCTCCTCGGAGGTCGGATCGTTGAGATCGAGCCACACGGCGTTGCCGGGGATCGGGCCGCCCAGGTCGAGCGTCACCGCGCCCTCGGGTCCGTGCAGGCTCAGCATGGGAGCGCGTCATCCATGGGGGAAATGGGGCCGATGCCACGTCATCGCACCGTCGCGGGCGGGTGCGACAGCATTGACTCGAAACCGCGCGAGGGCTATCTCGCCGCCGTCATTGGCACTCGCCAAGACAGAGTGCTAACAGTCCGGCTCGGACGCGGCCTCGCCGGCCGCATCAACGCCAACTGCAGACTTGAAGCAAGAGGGCAGCTCATGAAGTTCCGTCCGCTGCACGACCGCGTGGTCGTCCGTCGCATCGAGAGCGAGGAGAAGACCAAGGGCGGCATCATCATTCCGGATACCGCCAAGGAGAAGCCGCAAGAGGGCGAGATCGTCGCCGTCGGGCCCGGCGCACGCGACGAGCAGGGCCGCGTCAACGCGCTCGACGTCAAGGCCGGCGACCGCGTCCTATTCGGCAAGTGGTCCGGCACCGAGGTCAAGATCGACGGTCAGGACCTCCTGATCATGAAGGAATCCGACATCATGGGCGTCGTCGCCCTCTGATCGGATCACCCGTCCCAGCCCTTTGAGGCCGTCCGAGGCCTTGGGGTCCAACCCAACCACAAGAGGCAAACCATGGCAGCGAAAGACGTTCGTTTCTCCGCCGACGCCCGCGATAAGATGCTGCGCGGCGTCGATATCCTCGCCGACGCGGTGAAGGTGACGCTGGGCCCCAAGGGCCGCAACGTCGTGATCGAGAAGAGCTTCGGCGCCCCGCGGATCACCAAGGACGGCGTCACCGTCGCCAAGGAGATCGAGCTCGCCGACAAGTTCGAGAACATGGGCGCCCAGATGGTGCGCGAAGTGGCCTCGAAGACCAACGACATCGCGGGTGACGGCACCACCACCGCGACCGTGCTGGCCCAGGCCATCGTCCGCGAGGGCGCCAAGTACGTCGCCGCCGGCATCAACCCGATGGACCTGAAGCGCGGCATCGACCTCGCCACCGCCGCTGCGGTGAAGGACATCGTCGCCCGCGCCAAGAAGGTCTCGACCTCCGATGAGGTCGCCCAGGTCGGCACGATCTCCGCCAATGGCGACAAGGAGATCGGCGAGATGATCGCCCACGCCATGCAGAAGGTCGGCAACGAGGGTGTCATCACCGTCGAGGAGGCCAAGACCGCCGAGACCGAACTCGACGTCGTCGAGGGCATGCAGTTCGACCGCGGCTACCTGTCCCCGTACTTCATCACGAATGCGGAGAAGATGGTCGCCGAGCTGGAAGACCCCTACATCCTGATCCACGAGAAGAAGCTGTCGTCGCTGCAGGCGATGCTGCCGGTGCTCGAGGCCGTGGTCCAGACCGGCAAGCCGCTGCTGATCATTGCCGAGGACATCGAGGGCGAGGCCCTGGCCACCCTCGTGGTGAACAAGCTGCGCGGCGGCCTGAAGGTCGCGGCCGTGAAGGCGCCGGGCTTCGGTGATCGCCGCAAGGCGATGCTGGAAGACATCGCGATCCTGACCAAGGGCCAGATGATCGCCGAGGATCTCGGCATCAAGCTCGAGAACGTGACCCTGCCGATGCTCGGCCGCGCCAAGCGCGTTCGCATCGAGAAGGAGACCACCACGATCATCGACGGCGTCGGCGAGAAGTCGGACATCGAGGGTCGGATCTCGCAGATCAAGGCGCAGATCGAGGAGACCACCTCGGACTACGACCGCGAGAAGCTCCAGGAGCGTCTGGCCAAGCTCGCGGGCGGCGTCGCGGTGATCCGCGTCGGCGGCGCGACCGAGGTCGAGGTCAAGGAGAAGAAGGATCGCGTCGACGACGCCCTCAACGCCACCCGCGCTGCGGTCGAGGAGGCATCGTCCCGGGCGGCGGCACCGCCCTGCTGCGCGCCAAGAAGGCGGTCGCCGCGCTGAAGTCCGACGTTCCGGACGTCCAGGCCGGCATCAAGATCGTGCTGAAGGCGCTTGAGGCCCCGATCCGTCAGATCGCCCAGAACGCGGGCGTCGAAGGCTCGATCGTCGTCGGCAAGATCACCGACAACACCTCTTCGGAGACCTACGGCTTCAACGCCCAGACCGAGGAGTATGTCGACATGATCCAGGCCGGCATCGTCGACCCGGCCAAGGTCGTGCGGACCGCCCTCCAGGACGCGGCATCGGTCGCCGGCCTGCTGGTGACCACCGAGGCCATGGTCGCCGACGCGCCGAAGAAGGATGGCGGCGCCCCCGCGATGCCGGGCGGCGGCGGCATGGGCGGCATGGACTTCTAAGTCCGAGCCAACCGGCAAGATGAGGAAGGGGGTCGCCGCGAGGTGGCCCCTTTTTTTGTCCTGCGCAGTGCGACGGCGATCGAGATCGAAAGAACACTGGAAGGCGCCCGCGGCGAGAGGTGGGATCGCCCGATACGAGCCCTTCTGTCTTGACAATGTTCCTATTTTGTGCTCATTAGCCGTCACCTGTCCTCCGGTGCTTCGTGAGCAATCCCGCGGCGCTCCTCGGGGGTCCGTCCGGTGGCTGACCGGCGGGCTCGGAGGATGGGGCGGTGCCCGCGTCGGTGGCTCTCAGCCGCCATCGCCCCGGGCGGCGTGCCGATGCGGGGCGTGTCTCGGTGGCGGGCGTGAGACCGGGAGGCAGTTTGCCGCGCGGTGTGCGGACATGCCGCCGAGGCGACCCGTCTCTGGGCGTGACCGTGAGCAACCTGCGGAGCCGCCCACTACGAGTCGGAGGTAGGGGTGAAGTGCAAGGCGGCCGGGCGGAAGAGCGTCGGGTAGGGAAAGAGGGGGCGCCAGTATGTAATCTTCTGTTGCAGCT
>NZ_JAKSYL010000180.1 GCF_022829515.1 Methylobacterium sp. J-048 | reverse complement strand
CGCGCTGACCGTGGTCGAAGGCGTTCCCACAATCGTGCTGCTGGCTGGTGTGTTGGTCGAACCCACGGGGGCGCTGGCCTGAGCGGCCGGGATCGTGGAACTCGCGGTCGGGGTTGCGACCGAGGGCTTCGCGCTGACCGCGGTCGAAGGCGTTCCCACAATCGTGCCGTTGGTCGGTGTGCTGGTCGAACTCACGGGGGCGCTGGCCTGCGCGGTCGGGACGGTGGAACCCGCGGTCGCGGTCTTCGTGCCCCCGGACCCGGTCGTCGGACTGGTGACCGTCGTCGTCGTGCCGGCGGGCGGGTTGGTTGTCCCCGAGGTGCTGCCGGTCGCAGGCTTGGTCGTCGCACCGGCTGTCGTCGTTGAGCCGGTGATCGGGTTGCTCGCGCCTTGGGACGACGTGGTCGATTGTGTCGAGGTCGCCGCACCCGTCGTGTTGCTCGAAGGAGCCGCACTCGTGGTCGTGGCGGCGGGCTTGGCCGAGCCGGTCGTGGTCGTCGTCGGGTTGGTCGTGCTGGTCGAACCCTTCGCGGCGCTCGCCGTGGTCGTGGCGGTCGTACTTGTCGATGCCGCCGCCGCTTTGGTGGCGCCGTACAGTCCCGGATCCTTGCCGTCCGGGCTCGATACGGTGTCCTGCCGGACGGCGACGGCGGACGAGTCCTTCGAATAGGCCCGGACGTAGTCGATCTTCGAGGTGATCGCCGTGCGGGCGATGTCGGCGTTGTTGCTGCCGCCTCCTTGCGTGGCCAGGTCGACCAGCATGTACATCGGGCTGTGCAGGTCAGAGGGCGTCGCCTGCGAACCGGTCAGCTGGCCGTCGACGTAGAAGCTGATCCGGTCGGCCTGCCAGTCCATGCCGTAGGTGTGATAGCCGTTCTGGTTCGGCATCACGCTGGTGACCTGGCGGTTCTGCTGCCAGGGGATGTTGGGCGTCTGGTCGGTGGTGTGGATCGTGCTGTAGACGGTGCTGGGCCCGTCGCCGTAGCGCTCGACGACGTCCAGCTCCTGGTGCTGGCCGGCGTTGTTCGGGTCCGGCTTCTGCTGGTTCGGCAGCAGCCAGAACGCGTCCCAGGCGCCGACCTGCTCGGAGAAGTCGGCCCGGACCTCGAAATACCCGTAGGTCTGGGAGAAGTTGCCCTGGGTGGTCAGCAGGCCGGATTCCCAGCTGCCGGGAACGCCCGACGCCGTCCTGTCCGGCACCGCCGTGATCGACAGGGCGCCGTTCTGGACCTGGAACGGGTCGTAGCCCGACCCCTTGTCCACGAAGGACGAGTGGCCGAAGCCGACATCGGCGTTCGCGTCACCGCGGTCCTGCGCGCGGATGTCGGCCCAGGTCGTTCCCGCTCCGGTTTGTGAGATGCTGCGCGTGTTGAATTCGTCGTCGAAGGTCAGCTTGTAGCCGGTCAGATCGACCATGAATATTCCCCCAGACTTGCAGCAAGGCGCGATTCTTCGATCGCAGCACAAGAAAGCTTGCCTACGTGGCTTCAGACCGCCGTCAGACGGACAGCCTGCCCAGCTTTATTTTCCTATTTTTAACGCTGTGGAAACATTACTTACGTGGTTGCGCGACTGTCAAGATTTGTATCTGAGCAGATTTTAAGATCCTCATTTCGACGTATGCAGATTAGTGTCATTCGATACCGTATTGGGGATTGACAGTGGCAGGCGCGCCCCAGCCGTCGATATGTATATCGTCCTAGTCTCGAGGCAGCTGGCTGTCGCTTCGGTGCGCACCGCGAGATTTCGAGCTTGGTCTGTATTCGGCTATCGGCGGCCGAAAGCGTGCGGCGATAGCGGCTTACGCCGATGGATCGGCACGCGGGAAGAACGCCGCGGGAATCCGCTCCATCGCGGCGCGGCTTTGGTCCGAGCGGGGCGCGACGGGCCCGGCAGATCCCGGCCGCCGCCTAAATTTTGGGCCCGCCAATTTCGCGCGCCGAGCGACGGATCAGGGCCGGGGGCCGGGTCTCGACACCAAGCCGCAGGGCGCGGTGCGGACGACGCTCAAGCTTCCGCCAGCAGGCGCTCGTACTCGGCCTCGGCCGGCCCGTAGGTGTCGCCGGCCAGATCCTTGAGCTTGTCGCGGTCGAGCACGGTGATGCGCCCCTCGCTCGCCCGGACCATGCCGGCGCCGGTCAGGACATACAGGGCGGCGGTGACGCCGGTGCGGCGCACGCCCAGCATCATCGCCATGAACTCCTGGGTGAGCGGCATCGCTTCGGCGTTCAGCCGGTCATGGGTCATCAGGATCCAGCGGGCGAGCCGTGCCTCGACGTTCAACTCGGCGCTCGCGTAGACCGTATAGCCCATCTGGATCATCAGGCTCAGCGCGTAGCGGCCCAGAACGCCCCGCAGGCTCGGGCTCGCCTGCAGCGCCTCGCGCAGGGCGGTCGCCGGGATGCGCAAAGCCTCGCCCCCGCCCTGCACGATCCCCAGGACGGGGGCGCGATCGGTCCCGAGCACGAGCGGCACGCCAGCCAGCCCCTCTTGGCCGACGAGCCCGATCTCGATCCGACCGCCCTCGGTCGCGGCCACGAGCGAGACTAGGCCGGTCTCGATGAAATAGGCGTGCGACAGCGGCTCATGGGCGCGGATCAGGGTATCTTGGAGGTGGAGCGGCAGGCGTTCGAGAGCCGGAGCCAGACGGGTGAAGTCTTCCGGGGCCAGGGCGCCGAGCAAGCGGTTGCGACTGTCGGATTGGCGAAGCTGAATCACGGCGCTGCTCCCAGACAGGGCAAGAGCACGTGGTCTCCCAGTCGTTCGCGCCCGAAAACTTCGGCGAACAATAATGAATATCTAGTACTATTTGGCCCGAAAAGATAGGTGACAACCCAGGGTACGATTTCGGACACAACCAGTAAAAGCCTATCGAAATCTGATCGAAATCCAGCGAACGGTCTTGTATGCGCAGATCCGTCGAATTTTATCGGATCGATACACGGCGACTGCATCGCGGATAGACTGGAAAGAACGGATGCCCACTGCTCGCCCGGCCGACATGGCGGCCTACGCGACGCCGCCCAAAAATCTCACGACCGAATTCGACCTTCCGCTGCGGGAACGCCTGGTTCCGAAGCAGAGCGAGGTTCTTGTCCCGGGAGCCACGCCGGACATCGCCCACTTGCTGCTGGCCGGCCATACCTGCCGCTACCGCATGTTGCAGGATGGCCGTCGCCAGATCACCGCCATTCTAGTTCCGGGCGACATCTGCGATCTCGAAGCGCTCCTGGCGGGGCGCTCTAGCTATGCCGTCAGCACGCTCACCCGCTGCACGCTCGGCGATATCCCGCTCTCGCGCTACGCGGCGACCCACGATCCGGCACTGATGGCAGCCCTGCAACGACGCCTGCGCCGCGACGAGGCCATCGCCCGCGAGTGGATCGTCAGCCTTGGCCGCCGGGACGGAATCGAGCGCACGGCGCATCTGCTCTGCGAATTGCGCTGGCGGCTCGCCGAGGTCGGACAGGCGACCGATGACAGCTATGAATTGCGCATCACCCAGCATGACCTCGCCGATGCCCTCGGCTTGACCTCCGTGCACGTGAACCGTGTGCTGATGAACCTGCGCGCCGAACGGCTGATCCACCTCAAGGGCGGCCAGTTGACGATCATCGATCGCCCGCGCCTGCAACATCTGGCCCAGTTCGATCCAGCCTATCTGATGCAGTGATCGGTGCACCCGCGCGCCTCGGTCGGTCTCGATGCGGCGGCGACATCCCGGACCGGGATCATGACGTCCGGGATGCGCCTTCGATATCCGCCGGCCGGCATCAGCGGGTCGGCAGCGCGGTCGCGGTGACGACGCGGGACGCGGTCGGGACCGCCGGGACGAGGCGCGGCGTGGTCGCCAGTTCGGTGACGGGACGCGCGGCCGAGGTCGCGCGGGCCTGCTCCCGGTAGAGCGGCGGCGTCAGGTTGACGGCCTCGTCCGCCAGGGCGGGACCGACCATCGGCACGAAAGCCAGGGCGGCGACGATGAAGGAACGCATGGACATGATGGAGATACCTCTCGATGTCCGGGTCAGGAACCCGGTGTCGAAGCGATATCTACGTTGCACTGCGTCATGATCCAAACAGATTGGATCGATACTTGATATCGATATCGTCAATGTCGACGCCGTTGGGTCCTTCGGCGATTGCCCACCGCATGGAACCCCACATCCGGCCGCAGGGTGAGATGGTTCGATCGCAACCGATGGGTGCGGTTCGCCGACCGTCATGCTAGGCCTTTCGGGTCAGCCGAACTTGCACGGATACTGATCCTCGAACCGAGACGTCGCATGCTGGGCTGGTTTCGTGCGTTGATGCCGAAGGAAGACCGGTTCTTCGATCTGTTCGAGCGTCATGCCGCGACGATCGTGGGTGGCGCGGCCGCCCTGCGGGCTCTGCTCGACGGCACCCAGGATGTGCCGGTGGCCTGCCAGGCGATCGCCGACCACGAGGATGAGGCCGACACGATCACCCGCGAGGCCCTGCTGGCCGTGCGCCGGACCTTCATCACCCCGTTCGACCGCGGGGACATCCAGGCCCTGGTCGGCTCCCTGGACGACGCCATCGACCAGATGCTCAAGACCGCCAAGACGGTGCAGCTGTTCGAGGTCACCGCGTTCGAGCCGTCGATGCGCGAGATGGGCGCGGTGATCCAGGAGGCGGCCGCCGCCACCGCCGAGGCGCTCCCGAAGCTCCGGTCCCTGGGCGAGAACGCGACCGTCCTGAACACCCTGACCGAGCGCGTCATCCAGCTCGAAGGCCGGGCCGACGATCTGCACAATGCCGGGCTCAAGGCCCTGTTCAAGGCGTCCCGGCAGGATCCCATGGCCTTCGTGGTCGGGTCCGAGCTCTACGATCACCTGGAGAAGGTCATGGACCGGTTCGAGGATGTCGCGAACCAGATCAGCAGCATCGTGGTCGAGCATGTCTGAGCCCGCCGCGTGACCCTCCTGATCGTCCTCATCGCCGTCGCCCTGGTCTTCGACTTCTTGAACGGCCTGCACGACGCGGCCAATTCGATCGCCACCATCGTGTCGACCCGGGTGCTCGCACCCCGCTACGCCGTCATCTGGGCGGCGTTCTTCAACTTCGTGGCGTTCCTGATCTTCGGTCTGCACGTCGCCGGCACGGTCGGCTCCGGCATCATCGACGTCACCATGGTGACCGACCGGGTGATCCTGGGCGCGCTCGGCGGCGCGATCAGCTGGAACCTGATCACCTGGTACGCCGGCATCCCGTCCTCGAGCTCGCACGCGCTGATCGGGGGGCTGCTCGGGGCCGGCATCGCCAAGGCGGGCCTGAGCGCGATCGTCTGGCCGGGCGTGATCGCCACCAGCGCCGCCATCGTGCTCTCGCCCGCCCTGGGCTTCGGTCTCGGGCTGCTGCTGATGCTGGCGGTGTCGTGGCTCTTCGTGCGCTCGACACCCCACGCGGTCGACCGGCTGTTCCGCGGGATGCAGTTCGTGTCGGCCTCGCTCTACTCGCTCGGCCATGGCGGCAACGACGCACAGAAGACCATGGGCATCATCGCGGTGCTGCTCTACGCGCACGGGGAGGGGGGCGGCGCGTTCCACGTGCCGCTCTGGGTGGTTTTGTCCTGCCAGACCGCCATGGCGCTCGGCACGCTGCTGGGCGGCTGGCGCATCGTCCACACGATGGGCTCGAAGATCACCCGGCTGTCGCCCATGCAGGGCTTCTGTGCCGAAACCGGCGGGGCCGTGACCCTGTTCGCCGCCACCGCGTTCGGGATCCCGGTCTCGACCACCCACACGATCACCGGGGCGATCATCGGCGTCGGTGCGGCCAAGCGCGTCTCGGCCGTGCGCTGGAACGTCGCCCAGGGCATCGTGGTCGCCTGGGTGATCACCATGCCGGCCGCGGCGCTGGTGGCGGCGCTGGTCTACGGCGTCGCGGGCTTCGTGCTGCCGTGACCGTTCCGAAGGTCGACGGACAGGGGCGACCCACGGCCGGGCTTTACTGAAGGCGCGGCGGAAAATTCTTGCACGACCGAGATCACTAAATTTGACTCTGAACCTATCGAAATCTGTATAAAATTACCTATTAAAAATTCACTATTCTGACAATAGGGGTCAGCTTGTTTCTTATCGCGGCCCTTTTATTTGCGGCCGGCGTTCTGGAAGGCTGGCGCTATCGGGCCCAGATGGTGGTGGCGAGTTCGATGCTCATCGCCGTGGTCTGCCTGCCGCTCTGGGCGCTCACGGACTCCTTAGACGCCGAGAAGGTGTTGGTGCTGCTCGCCTATCTGGCCGCGCACCAATCCGGCTACCTCGTGGGCGCCTGTCTCGGTGCCGGCCCCCACCGGGATCGGCGCGCCCGCTCACCAGGTCCAGACGATCCGGCCGGTCTGGCGATAGATCACCCCCCACAGCCCGACCGACACGATCAACGCGCTCACGACGACCGGTAGCGGCGGCCGCTTGCCGTCCTCGCGGCGCAGTCTGGCGGACGCATCCTTCACGAACAGCCTGCCGGGCGCGACGTGCGCCGCGGACCCGAACAGGGGCGATCCCGGGGAAAGGTTCAGGCTGCCGCCGGAACGGCAGCCTGCGGCGCGGCTCAGGGGCCGAACTGCACGGGAACGCTGAGGTCGGCCATTCCGGTCTCGGCCAAGAGCTCGGCCGGGGGCGCCTTAAACGGGCTCGCCCCCTGCACCGCCCGCAGCGCCCGCTGGTCGAGGCCGCGGGAGCCCGAGCTGCGCTCGATTTCGGCCTGGCGCACCGAACCGTCGGCGGCGATCTCGACGCGCACCACCACGGTGCCGGCCGCGCCCCGGGTGGTCCCGCGCCGTTCCGTGCGGTCGACGGCGTCGATCCGCGTGACCAGGGCGGACAGCCAGGTGCGCACCGCCGGGGAGACGCCCGTCCGCGCCTGCGCCGACCAGGGCACCAGCAGGAGGCCGAGCACGACGATTCCGTGAGTCAACAGGCGTGACGACATGCTGGGACAACGACCCTGTGGCGGGATGGGAGCCCGGCTATCCTTACGCCGAAGGGTTTACCGGTCATGACCCCGCGAGCGGCGAGACGCGACGCCGGGCGGCCCGGCCGCCGCGGATCGTCCCTCTGTCAGCACACCTCTCGCGCGGGCGGGCCGGAAACTTGATCCAGGATGCGAAAGCCGCCTAGCCTGACGGTTATGAAAGTCGGTACCCCGGTTTCGATCCCGGGGGCCGCCGTGGACATCCGCCCGGAGACGAGGCAGCTCTGCGGCGGCGCCCGGCAAGTCCCCACCCGGATCGCACACGATCCCGGCGCGGGATCCGAATTCCACCCCAGATCGAGGAGAAGGCCCAGATGACCCGATTGGCGGAGCTGCAGAGCGACCCCGCGTTCCAGCAGGCCGTGCTCGCGGTGCGCGGCGCGGCCAGCACGCTGAGCGGCCGAGCCGTCACCGCAGAGGAAGCCAGCTTCCTGGTGGGGATCGCGCTGGCCACCTTCGCCAATGCCGGCGGCCTGAACGAGCCGAGCCTCAGCCGCCTCGGCCGCTTCTCGGACACGCTCGGGCAGGACGAGACCGTCGACAGCCTGACGAAGCACTGAAGCCGCAGACGTCTTCAGCGCTTACGAGACCGGCCTTGAAGCTGCGCCCGACGGGGATGCGATCAGAGAAAGCCCGTCCGCCGGGCCAGCATGACCACCAGGGCCAGGCCGGCGGCGAGGCTGACCGCGAGCATCGCGACGTTCGTCCAGAACCGGACAGGCCGGCTAGAACCCTCGATGCCGCTGGCGCTCAGCCGTACCCAGGGGACGTAGAGGAAGAGTGCCACCACCGTCAGGACCAGGAACGCGAAGGTGGCGAGCCGGCCGGAGAGCAGTGCGGCTCCGGCCAGGACGACCCAGCTGAGGACGATGCCGATCATGGTGAACAGGGCCGTCGTGTTCACGTCCGCATCATCCCCTCTGCGGATGCTTCGGGCCGCCGCTCTACGCTCAAAGCAGACCTCGACGATCACGGCTGAACGCCGCGCGATCCATGTCGGCTGTTCAACGATCAGCGCAAGACTTCGCGCGCTAGCGCATGTCGGCCGGAAATCGATTACGCTGGCCTAGAGATATCTGGTGCTGCGAGACAGGATTGAACTGTCGACCTCTTCATTACCAATGAAGTGCTCTACCACTGAGCTACCGCAGCAAGCGCCGTGGCGACCCCGCGTGGGGGCGTGTCCGTCCGGCTGAAAGGGGCCTTAAAGGATCGACGGAGCGTTGGCAACGGTGGATTACGCGTCCGTCGCCTTAACTTGCCGGGAGGTGGCGCGAATGATGGCGGCGAGGCCGGGCTCGGACACCGCCTCAGCCGCCTCGGCCGGGGTGAACCAGCGCAATTCGCGCTGATGCGCCTCGGGAAAGTTCTTCAGCTGCTTGCGCACCTGGAGGGGAAACACCTTGACCTGGCACAGGACGGCGTCGAGGTTCTTCAGGCGCTTCTGGTAGAAATAATAGCCGAGTGGACGCTTGCCGACATCGCCCCGCAGGCCAGCCTCCTCGTAGGCTTCGCGAGCCGCCGCCTCGAACGGCTTGCGGCCCTTCATCGGCCAGCCCTTGGGGATCACCCAGCGCCGGCTCTCCCGCGAGGTCACCAGCAAGATCCGGTTCTCACCGTCCTTGCCTTGCTGGAACGGCAGGACGCCGACCTGACGGCGCGGCTCGGACTCGTCATCAACACCGGCGGTCACGGCCGCACCGAGCGGGCCGGAGCCCATAGCAAGCCCAGCTGCAACGGCGCCTTCGCCGGGAAGTGAAAAGGAGAACAGATGGTCGGACCCTCGGTCAGCGGTTGGCAGCATCAGCAACAAAATAGGCAGTATCAGCAACTGCCGTCAACATAACCGCGCGGCACGGGCAAACGTTCAGCTTAGACTGATATCCCCGCGCATCCACTTCCGTTGCTGGCTATGGCTGCATTCAACCTCTGGTCACCCGATCCGCCGCACCGCACGCTCGCCTACGGCGGGAACAGCCGCAGCCGCCATACCGACCGACACCGGATCGGCAGCCGGGGCAGGCGACGTCTTGCTCGCGGGCATAATGGTCGGAAGCGGGGCGGCCGCGGTCGGGCTATCCGGAACGAGAACGGGCTGGGTCGTTTCGGGCTCCTGCGGCTCGACCACGGGCGCGGGGGCAGCCAACGTATTGGGGGGCTCGCGCCACGCGAAGGCATCGAGACAGCCGGTGACCGGCGAGACCGGCGCCCAGGTCTCGGAGGCGATCCCGTCGGCGATCCAGATCGCGTCCCGCGGCGCGCGTGCGGCCCGGGCCAGCCACTCGCGGGCTTGCCCCGAGGCCGCACCGTGCTCGGCCTCCTCGATCGCCGCCATCATCAGGCTGGTGCGCACGGTGGGACGGTCGGCGAACAGCGGCTTCACCGCTTCCCGGGCCCGGCCGTAATCCCGGGCATCGAGCGCCGCCTGCGCCACGGCGAGACGCGCCTCCGGGTCCCAGGACGACAGCTTGGCCAGGGTCTCGGCCCGGGCCAGCCGGTCGCGGACGGAATCGCCCGTGCGCAGGCCGAGATAGACCGCCGCGAGGTCGGGATGGGGATTGGCCTTCCAGGCCGCCTCGACGACCTTGGCGGCCTTGCGCAGATCGCCGCGACGCGACAGCAGCCGCCCGGCGATGCAGGCCGCCGGAACCAGATCGGGGGCGAGCTTGACGGCCTGCAGCGCCCGCTCGGTGGCCAGCTCGGGCTCGCCGGCCTCACGTTCACCGGCGATCGCTGTGAGAAGCACGGCCCGCTGGCGCCGGGCGGTCGCCTTGTCGATCAAGCCGAGCGAGGAGCGGCGCTCGATGGTCTCGAGGGCCGAGGCCCAGTCACCATCGGCCGAGTGGGCCTCCAGCACCGCCTCGTTGGCCCAGGTGACGCTCGGGGCGAGGCGGGCGGCCTCCACGGCGTAGGCGCGGGCGGCGGTCTCGTCCTCGCGGCGGCGCGCTTCCACGAACAGGCCGCGCAGGCCGAGCACCCGGGTCTCCGGATCGTCGACCATGCGCTGGAAGGCGCTCTCGGCCGCGTCGCGGTCGCCCGAGATCTGGGCCGCCTGGGCCTTGAGCAGGAGGGTCAGCGGCTCGGGTCCGAGCAGCCGCTCGGCATCCCCGGCATAGCGACGGGCGGCCAGCGGATCGCCCGAACCAACCGCCACCATCCCGCGCGACAGGGCGGAGAAGCCCTTGGCGCGGCGGCGCTCCGCCGAGCCGCGGACCAGCGCCTCCGGCAGGCCGATCACGCCGCGCACGATCGCCCAGAGCAGGCCGAGGACGATCGCCGCCGCGATCACCCCCACCAGGGCGACCGCGAGGCTGGTACCGATCTGGTAGCCGTTCCAGACGACGGTGACGGTGCCGGGCCGGTCGGCGATCCAGACCGCCCCGAAGGCGGCGAGTGCGAGCAGGGCCAGGAAGGCGAGGGCGCGCCACATGGGGTCAGTGTCTCCTGTCGATGGCCGCCGGGCGGCCGCCGCTGGGTGCGGAAGGGGCGGGGCCGCTGGGGGCCCGCCCGGCATTGATGCAGCCGCGCAGCGCGCGGATCGGCGCCGTCACGCCTAACGGCCGGGCGACGCCGCCGGAGCGGCACCGGCGGCCTGATCGGTCGGCAGGGCCTTGAAGGCGCCGGCGAGCAGCGTCCGCACGGCCTCCTCGGCGGCGGCCCGGGCCTTGAGCTTGGCGGCGAAATCGCCCGCCTGGTCCCGCACCTCGGCCGGCAGGGCCGCGAAGGCCGCGGATGCCGCCGCCAGGTCGCCGCGGTCGAGGGCCGCCTGGACCTTGGCCTCGGGCTCGTCGGACGCCTCCGGCGCGGAAGAGGGCGCATCGACCTTGCGCACCTGCACGAGGCCGTCGGCCATGCTCAGGAGCTTGGTGCGGAAATCGCCGGTCTCGGCCGCACTCTTGGCCCGCAGCGATTGGCGCTTGGCGGCGCTCTGCTCGGCGACCGGCCGGAACGCATTGGCGAGTTGTGCCGTCGTCGGCGCGCCCGTCCCGGCGAAGGGCGCGAGCGCCGCCGCTTGGGCCTCCGTGCCCGGGTCGAGCTTACGCAGGGTCGCCAGCGGCTCCGCGTAGGGCATGCCGGCCGCCAGCGCGGACGCCACCCGGTCGGCCACCACGACCCGCAGGGCCGCCTGCACGGTCGCGACCTCGGCCCGCTGGGCCAGGCCCTTGTCCAGGGCGGCGATCTTGTCGGCTTGCTCCTGAAGGCGGCGATCGACCGCCTTCGTGGCCTCGGCCGCCTGCGCCTGCCCGGCCTCGGCGGCGGTGCGACTCGCTTGTGTGGCGGCTTGGACCGCCTCGGTGGCGGCCTTCACCCGGGCGTCGAGAGCCTGCTGCAAGGTATCCAGGCGCTGGCCCAGGGCGGCGTCGGCCTCGGCATTGGCCTTGGTCCGCTGCTCGATCTCGCCCTGCAGGGCGGCAATTTTTTGGGACGCTTCGCCCTTGTTCGGCTGTTCGGACTCAAGCGCCTTCACCCGCGCGTCGAGCTCGGCGATCTGCTTGGGATCGGCAGCTTGGACCGCCCCGAGCTTCGCATCGCCCTGCTGGTCGCGCCCGGGCTCCCGGCCGGGCTCCTCCTGGAGCGCGGCCACCCGCTGATCGAGGCTGTCGAGGCGCGCCGTGAGATCGGCCGGCGGGGCCGAGCCGGGCGCCGCGGGCTGCCCATCCGTCGAACCGGCACCGGGGGCCGGGGTTTTCTCCAGCGCTTGGCGCGCCGCGGTCTCCGCGGCGGCGACGCGCTTGTCGAGATCGGCGAGCGCGTCGCGCGGCGCGAGTCCGTCCACGCGCTTGTCGAGGGACGCGACCTGGCCGGACAGGTTCGGGTCGGCGGCGTTCGGGCGCAGAGCCCCGCCGAGGCCAGCCCGCTCGACGCCGAACAGCGCGCCCGCGCCGATCAGGCCGCCGATCAGGCCGGCCGCCGCCAGGGAGCCGAAGCCGGCCCGGGCCCGCCCGGCCGACGGGCTCGGCACCGTCAAGGCGTTGCCGCCGGGGACCGCTCCCTTCGGAGGCTCCTTGCCCGCGTCCTTCGCGCTATTCTGCGTCCCGTCTTTGGGCGCTTCCTTGCCCGGCGTTGCCGGATCGGGGATGTGCTTGGCCTTCAGGTCGAGGATCGGCCCGGCCGTCACCGCGGCAGCTGCGGCTCCCGTCGCTGCCGCGCCGGGGCGGGGACCGCCGCCCGCCTGAGCACCCGCGCCCGGCTGGCCGGGCTTCGTGGGATCCGGTCTGGCTGGATCGGGCTTTCCGGGTTCGAACTTGCCGGATTCGGGCTTGCCGGGCTCTGGTTTGCCGGGTTCGGATTTCACCCCGGCAGCCGTCGAAGCCGCCTTGGCCGCCTCGGAGGCGGATGAGCCCGTGGCACCGGGCTGCGACACCTCGGGCTTGCCGACACCCGGCCCCGTGGTTGCGCCCACGGCAGGTTTCGGGCCGTCGCCGGTATTCGGTTTGCCAGCTTCGGACTTGTCCTCGGTCGGGTTGGCTCCACCCGGCTTGACGGTCGAGACCGGATCGGTCGCCGGCTTGGGCGGCGTGTTGGCCGGCACGGCCGGAGCCGGACTCGGTGCCTGATTCGAAGGGGCCTGCAGGGGCTTGGCGCCGCCGATCGCGGGTGCGGGCGACTTCGCCCCCGGCTTGGCATCTCCAGGCTTGGCGTCCGTCCGAGCGGGATCGCGCTGTCCGGGCGTAGACGGTGTACCGGCCGGCTTCGGGCCGCCGGTTCCGGGCTTGTCGGCGTCGCTGGGTGGTGGCGTCACGGGCAAGTCCTCCAACTCTTCGACGTCGCCGCGTCCCCGTAGCACCGCGGCGGCACCGGGCGCGAGGGCGAGATACGGCGGCTCGTTCGCTCTGTCACCGCGTGCCGTCACCGAGGCGCGGCGCTAAGGGCATCGAGCAGATCCGTTTCCCGCGGTCGTGCCGCGACGAAATGGACCGCGACACCGGCTGCTTCCAGGGGGGACGCAACATCAACCGACAGGCAGTAATGCCTCAGGCGGCGGAAAGCTCCGCCGTGCCCTGATCGATCCGCCAGCGCGAGCGCCGTGGCGGCGCTGCGGCGGGAGTAGTGCAGCGCCGCATCGAGCGCCCCGGCGGCGAGGCGTTCCTTCGCGGAACTCGGCAGATCCGGCACCGCGTCCGCCGAATAGACCACGAAGAGTACGACCGAAAACCCGGCGGCGGCCAGAGTCTCCGCGGGCTCGGGCTTGCGCGCGGTCCCGGTGGCGTGGAGCAGGCGGGCCCCCGCCGGCAGCGCCTCTGCGACCAGGGCGGCGAGCCCGGCCGCGTCGCCCGGACCTTGCCGTACCGGCCCGAGCCCGGCCGCGATCGCCAGGGCGGCCGTTCGGGCACCGACTGCGAAGACCGGCAGGCTGCGCAGGGCCGCGGTGTCCCGGAGCGCCGGCACCGCGTTGGCGCTGGTCAGCAGCAGCCCGTCGAACGGACCATCGGGCATAGCGGCGCCGGTCGGCCGCACCACCAGCACGGGCGCGACGAGGGGCGTATGCCCGCGCGCCGCCAGGGCCGTGCCGGTCCGGGCGGCTCCGGGCTCGGGCCGGGCGACCCAGACGCGCAACCCCTAGCCTTCGAGCGTGAGGCGGACGCCGTGGCGCGCCTGCGCCCCCGGCGGCAGCGGGCGCTGGGAATCGCGCGCCTCGAGCGGGCCGGAGAAATCGGCCCAGTCAGCGTAGCCGGTCCAGCATTCGAGCGAGAGGAACGGCGCGGTCGGCTTGGTCCAGACGGCGAGGTGGGGGAAATCCTCCATCTCCATCCGGATCGCCTTGTCGGGTCCGGTGAAGCGCATCCGGCGGCTCTTCGCGTTCCGGAACACGAACGCCTCCGTGAAGATCGCCGGGTCGAGCGGCAGGGTGTCGCCGTCCAGCGGGATCGGCTGCTCGTCGCGCAGCAGCAGCCCGCCCGGGCCGACCTGCGGGGCGAACGGGCGCTCGGACTGCTCGAATTCCACCGCGTAGCCGCCGTCCCGGGCGCGCGCGCCGCCCGCGAACGGCCACGGGAAGGCCGGGTGAAAGCCGAGGGCGTAGGGCAGGGGGACGTCGCCGGGATTGGTGACGGTGACGGCGAGGTCGAGGCCGGCCGGGCGGACCCGGGCTTCGATGTCGAGCCGGAAGGCGAACGGGTAATGCGCCTTCGTCTCCGGCCCGTCGGTGAGCCGCAGGGTCACCGCGTCGGTGCTGCGCGCCACCACCGAGAACGGCAGGTCCCGGGCGAAGCCGTGCTGCGCCATCGGGTAGGTCTCGGACCCGACCCGCACCTGCCCGCCGGCCGAGGCGCCGACCACCGGGAAGAGCCAGGGGGCGTGCCGGTTCCAATGCGCCGGGTCGCCACTCCAGAGATACTCGGTCCCGCCGACCCGCCAGGAGACCAGCTCGGCCCCGTGGGTGGCGAGCGTGGCCGTGGTTCCGTCCGGCGCTGTCAGGTCGATGCGCGTGCTCAAGCGGGCCTCCCGGGCGATCCTCGGACAGCCGAGGTAACGGACGCGGGCCGGGACGCAAGAGGGGAGCGGATCGGGTGAGCGGATCGAGTGGGCGGATCGGGTGGGCGGAGCGCTTTCCCGGCTTGCCGGCCTACGAGGCTGCGATAAACTCGGCGCTTCCGGATACCGGATCGAGCGAGTCGACGAGTTCCGGAAGGCGTTCGTGTCCGCACGATGATACAGGGACACGCACGGCGACGGGTCATCTGGAACAGGGCAGGAAGTCCGGTTTCGTATGTCAGTGCGAAGCTGAATCTGGATGAGGAGACCGTCGGTGCCGCTATCCACGCCATCAAGGCCGCGGCCGGGCTGCGCGGAGCCGACAGCGTCATCATCTACGACAACGGGGACATAACCGACGCGCGCGGCGAGGAGATCGGTAACATCCATGATGAAGACTGAAGCATCTCCGCTTCGAGCCTTCGCGACCCTCCGCTTCGAGGGCGATGCGCTCGACATATCCGCCGTGACGGACATCCTGCAGGTTTTCCCGACCCTCGCCTACAGGAAGGGCGAGCCGTTCAAGCTGGGCAAGAGAGGCTTGGAGAAGGTCGGCCAAACCGGCTACTGGTTCCTGAATACAAAAGACCTGGTCGGGACGCAGGATCTGAACGACCACGCCAGCTTTCTCATTGAAAGGCTGGCCGGGGAGGCTTCCCGGCTCGATCGCCTGAAGGCGCTGGTCGAGACGGAGGCTCTGTCCACGTTGGTCACGCTGTTCTGGTTCGGTTCGGCCGGTGCGACGCCTCCGCCGGTGAGTCCGCGTCTCCAAAGCTTGATCGGCAGCCTACGCGGGGGAATCGAGACCGACTTCTCGACCAAGGGCCGCGATCCCGGTGCGGTCGAAGGCCGAGCCGCCTGATACGATCGGATCGCCCACCCCTCACGCCAGCGCCCCCAATCCCGGCAGGATCGTCTCCGGCGGCCCGGAGGCGACGAGACGGCCGGCCTCCAGCACATGGACCGCGTCGGCCCCCTCCAGGGTGGAGAGCCGGTGGGCGATCAGGATCAGGGTGCGCCGGCCCGAGAGCGCCCGCAGGGCGCGCATCACCGCCCCTTGCGTCTCGTCGTCGAGCGCCGAGGTCGCCTCGTCGAATACGATCACGTCCGGGTCGTGGTAGAGCGCCCGGGCGATGCCGATACGCTGGCGCTGGCCGCCGGAGAGCCGCGCCCCGCGCTCGCCGACGCGCTCGTTGTAGCCGCGGGGCAGGGCGGCCACGAAGTCATGGGCGCCGGCAAGCCGGGCCGCGCGCTCGACGGCGGCGCGATCGGGGGCGTCGAGGCCCAACGCGATGTTCTCGGCGACCGTGCCGTCCACCAAGAAGACGTCCTGCGGGACGTAGCCGATGCGGTTCTGCCAGGCGGGGAGGGTATTTCCGTCGAGCACCCGCCCGTCCACGGTAAGCCGGCCCGTGCCCGGGGTGAGCACCCCCAGCAGCAGGCCCGCCAGGGTCGACTTGCCCGAGCCGGTGCGGCCCGCGAGCCCCACCGTGGTGTTGACCGGGATGGTCAGGTCGATGTCGGCCAGCGCCGGACGGCCGGTGCCGTAATCGAAGCCGATCCCCTCCAGCCGAATTTCTTTCGTAAAGGGAAGACGCTCGCCGGTGCGGGGCGCGGGATGACGCTCGTCGGCAAGCTCGTCGACGATCACCCGCACCACCGGGCTGTAGAAGCGCATCAGCGAGACGGAGGTAAAAATATTCTGGAAGGCCGGCAGCATCCGGTAGCCCGCGAAGGCGAACAGGCCGAGCAGCGGCAGGATCCCGGCCACATCCAGCCCCTGGGCCAGGGCGAACAGCACCACCACGATCACCCCGCCGAAGGCCAGGGCCTCGATCACGAAGCGCGGCATCTGGCCGGTGAGCAGGCTCGCTGCCGTGGCGACCGCGTAGGCCCGGGCCGGGGCGTCGAACCGGCCGGCAAAAGCCTCCGCCCGGCCGTAGAGCTTCAATTCCGTGAGCGCCCCGAACGTCTCCTGGACGATCCGGAACCGGGCCTCGTTGTCGGCCACCGAGCGGCCGCCGAGCCGGGCGAGCCGGGCCCGCATGATCAGGTAGATTCCGACATAGAGGCCGCCGAAGCCGCCCCCGAGGATCAGCGCGAGCTGCGGCGCGTAGCCCAGCAGGAAGACGATCACGGCGAGCGCGGAGGTCGCCCGGGAAGCCAGCACCGTGGCCGGGGTCAGCACGCCGACCACCAGCCGGTCGGTCTCGGACAGGACGTTCTTGGCGAGCTCGGCGCTATTGGCCTGGGCGAAGAACAGCCGCTCCCGGTCAAGGTAGCGGAACAGCAGCCGCCGGCTGAAACCGTAGCCGGCCAGATGCGTGAATAGCAGCTGCGCGTAGGTAAGCCCGGCATTGACCACGGCGGTGGTCAGGATCGCCAGGAGCGCCGCCCCACCGGTGACCAGCAAAAAACTGCGCTCGTCGGCGAGCCCGAGGGCTTCCCGGGCCTGGGCCAGGTACGGCACCCGCGTCGCCGCCGAGGGGTCCCCGACCAGGGTCAGGAACGGGATCACCGAGGCGACGCCGACCACCTCCAGCAGGGCCGCGACCGCGAGGCCCAGGGCGATCAGGGCGAGCCGACGCCGATCGCGCGCGCGCATGATGCGCACGAGATCGATCAATGCGCGCATGGTTCGGGACGGATCGGCGGAAGGGCTCGCATGGCCGGGCCGGGCTTAGAGGGCTCGGCGCCGGAGGGGAAGGTGGTTGGGGGCGGTTGGGTGGTTCCAGACCACGGGCTTCCCACCCAACCCCTTCATCCTGAGACCGTTTGAGTCATTGGTTCGGCCGCCCCTCGACTCACGTTGCGCCGACGGCTGGCGCAGCCACGCACGGGCCTGCGCGTCAGGATACGGCGCGGGTCCCCTCTCCCGTGCGGGAGAGGGACAGGGTGAAGGATGCGACTTCTCCGGAGAGACCTGATCCCTCACCCCAACCCTCTCCCGCACGGGAGAGGGGGCCTGTCGCGCTCCGTCTTCGACCTCGCCTTCAACCGACGGAGACCGTCAGTCGAGCTTCTTGAGCGAGCCCAGATCGACATCGCCGTTCTGGCTGGAGAAGGTCAGCGACTTGGTGCTGCCGTCCGATTGCGAGACGCCGCCGATCCGGTGGTCGCCGCTGTCGTAGGTCGAGACCTGGCCGTCGCGCTCGATCAGCAGCCGGTGCTTGTCCGGGAAGAACGCGTATTTCATCCCGTTCTGGGAGCCGCTGGTCGAGGGATCGCCCAGGTCCTTCGGCCAGAACGGCTCCATGCCCTTCATCGGCTTCATCGGTTCCATGGGCTTCATGGGTTCCATCGGCTTCATCGGTTCCACGGCGCGCCTCCTGTCCGGGTGAGTGACAGGAGGACGC
>NZ_JAKSYL010000176.1 GCF_022829515.1 Methylobacterium sp. J-048 | reverse complement strand
GGTCGCAACCCCGACCGCGAGTTCCACGATCCCGGCCGCTCAGGCCAGCGCCCCCGTGGGTTCGACCAACACACCAGCCAGCAGCACGATTGTGGGAACGCCTTCGACCACGGTCAGCGCGAAGCCCTCGGTCGCAACCCCGACCGCGAGTTCCACGATCCCGGCCGCTCAGGCCAGCGCCCCCGTGGGTTCGACCAACACACCAGCCAGCAGCACGATTGTGGGAACGCCTTCGACCACGGTCAGCGCGAAGCCCTCGGTCGCAACCCC
>NZ_JAKSYL010000170.1 GCF_022829515.1 Methylobacterium sp. J-048 | reverse complement strand
TTGAAAGAGGTTCCTGACGCCATGATTGCACAGCTACCGCTTTTGCTGCTGCTATCGTCATCAATGTAACTGTTAAAGCTATAATACGTGTTGTTATTGACGGTAAATCCGGAGTATGTTTTGCTGGCATCCCCCGGCTCGGCCTCCTTCGAGGCTGCTGCGCAGCACCTCAAGATGAGGGGTGAGGTTGGGATTTTTCGTAACGCTGGCCGCAGCCCTTCGTGATCGCGCGTGTCCGTTACGCGATCGAAGGGACTCTCACGGCCTGCCCTGGGGCTGCGCCCCCTCCGTCCCGCCCGGCGTCGCCTCACCCTCGCTCTGGGGCCGCGCCCGGGCCTGCCGGGCGGCTTCCTCGGCGGCAGCTTTGTCGGCTGCAGCCTTGATCGCGGCGGCGCGGGCGCGGTCCATCTCGATCCGGGCGCGGCGGCGCTGGCGCTCGACCTGGTCGGCCTCGGTCAGCTCGATGGTCTCCAGCTCGCGCTGGAGCACGAAGGCGGCGAGCCCGTTCGACAGGGCGCCGACGTCGAGAACCCGCTCGGGCGCCCCGAGCGAGCCGGTAAAGCCGAGCTGGACGGAGGGCGGGCCGGCGCTCCAGCCCCGGGGGACCGCGCCGCCGGACAGGAGCCCGCGGGCGTCGAGGCGGTGGCCGCGCAGGTCGTAGCCGAGGGTCCCGGACCAGCGGGCGGCCCCGAAATCGAGAGCGAGGGGGCCGGCCCGCAGGACACCGCCGACGAGGGTGGCCGGGCTGCTCGCCGGGGCCTTGGCCTGCGCGCCGCCCTTGGCGAGTTCCTCGGCCACCAGGGCCTGGAGCCGCCCCTCCCGCAGAGGATCGTCGATCTCCACCGCCCGGGCGAGCGCACGGCCGAGGGCCGACGGGTCGGCCTCCGGGACGCTCAGGTCCTTGAGGGTGAGGTTGCCGCTGCCGGAGAGGTTGTCGGCGAGGCCCGGGGCGGTCTCGGCCGTGGTGGTGAAGCGCAGGGACGCGGTCATGCGCCCGCCGATCGGGCCGCCCCCGGCCAGGGTGGCGAGCGCGGCATCGTCGAGGGCGCCCTCCCCGGAGACCGACGCCTCGGGTCCCCGGCGGGTGATCGTGGCCGAGCCGGCGATCCGCCCCCCGGCGAGCTTGGCCGTCAAGTTGCGCAGGGTCAGGGCGCCGTCGGCGAGGCCCAGGGCCAGGCCGGCCTCCGTGGCGGTGAGGTCGCGGCCGAGGTCGAGGCTGGCGATCCGGGCATCGAGCACGACGGGCGCGAGCGTCTGCGGGACCGGGCCGAAGCGGTCGGCCCTGGCCGGGTCCGGCGGGAGCAGCAGGGCCGCCGCCAGTTGCGGCACCGACAGGCGGTCCAGGGTGAGGCGGCCGCGCAGCGCTCCGCCCGGCGCCCGCAGCAGTCTTCCGCTCAGGGCCGCGCCGGCGATCCTGCCCGCGGTGTCGGCGGCGATGTCGCCCCCGTCCTTGGCGAGAGAAAGATTCAGGTCGGCCGGCCACGCGCCCGGGGCGAGGCGCGCGGCCCCGGCCAGGGTCAGGAACGGCGCGAGATCGGCGGTGTCGGCCCGGATCTCGCCGGCCCGCGCCAGGGCGTCGGGGCCGACCAGGATCGGCCGGGCGGTGGCGAGCTTCAGGCCGGCGAGGGTGCCGTTGACGGTCAGCGCGAGGGTGTCGGTATCGGGCCGCTCGGCGCTCAGGTGCAGCTCGGCCGGCTGCTGCAGGCCGGCGATGTCCGCGCGCCCGAGCCAGGCGCCGGCCCGGGGCGCGGTCAGCGTCGCGGTCCCGCCCTCGATCCGCGTCCCGCGGCTTGCCAGCGTCAGGTCGAGGGTGCCGCCGCCGGCATTGCCCCGGGCCTGGCTGCGCAGGGCGTCGGCCGCGCCGCCCTCCCGGTCCAGGGTGACGGCGAGGTCGAGGGGCGCGTCGCGCAGGAAGGCGGGCAGCAGGCGGATCTCGCCGACCCAGACCCGCTCGAGCAGGCCGAGCAGCGGCGCCGCCACGGGGGCCTTGAGCCGCCCGGAGACGCGGCCGGTCCCGTCCGCGCCGATCCGGCCGGACAGCTTGGCGCTCGCCCCCGCGAGATCCGTGACATCGAGGCTGTCGACCACCAGGCTCGACCCGTCCGACTGGATGCTCGCCGCGATGGTGCCGTTGCCGGAGCCCGCCGGCCCGTAGCGCACGTCCTTGGCTTCGAGGGTCAGGGCGAGATCGTGGTCGCGCAGGCTGCCGAGGGTCGTCCCAAGGGCCGGCAGGGCGGCGATGTCGATGCCGCTGGCGCGGATCTGGGCGTCGAAGCGCCCGCGCGCTCCCGCCTCAGCGGCGGTGTAGCGGGCATTGCCGGTGATGCGCGCCGACGCCAGGCCGAGGCGCAGGTTGCGCAGGGACAGGCCGGAGGCGGCCGCGGACACGTCGGCGGCCGCCTCGACCCGGCGCCCGTCGAGGAGCGCGGTCAGCGGTCCCTCCAGCCCGAGCCGGCGCAGGTAGCGACCGAGCGGATCCGAATCGGCGGCGGCCAGCGCCACCGGGCCGGTGAGGCGGAACGGCGCCGCCTCGACCTGACCGCTGACCGTGAGGGTGGCGTCGCCGGGGCCGGCCGCCGACAGGCGCCGCAGCAGCAGGCCGCCCGCGCGCTCGACGGTGCCGGCGAGCGCGAGGTTCGACCATTCCTCGCCGCCGAGCACCAGGCTGCCCACGGTGAGGTCGAGGTCGAGCATCGCCGGCAGGCCGCGCCCGAGATCCGGGACGCCGCGGGCGATCAGGTTCTGGCCCTCCGGCGAGGCCAGGAAGGCGTCGAGGTCGAGGCGGCGGCCGTCCAGGTTCAGGCCGGCGCGCCACTGGCGCAGGTCGAGCCGGCCGGTGCCGCCCAAGCGGAGCGCGCGGCCGCCCGGATCGATCGCCAGCTCGACGCCCTCGAACCGGACCTGCGTGCCCCGGGCCTTGAACGTGCCGCCGAGGGAATACGGCAGGTAGGCGCCCGCCGCCTGGGTCGGCGGGCCGACCACCAGGCGGGCCGAGCCCTCGGACTCGACGATCGCCCCGTCGGATTCGGTCGGAACGAGGCCGAGCCGGGCATCGGCCTCGAAGCGCGGATGCGCGTCGCCGCCGCCCGCGATCTTCACCGCGAGCCGCCCGTCCGCCCCCGGCGTGCCGCTCACCGCCCGGAACGGGACGCTGCCGCTCGTGCCCTCGACCCGCCACGGCCCGATCAGGGCGGGGGTCTGCAGGTGCAGGTCCTGGACGTAGAGCTGGTCCGTGCGGCCGGTGGCCGGCACCTGCGTGGTCACCAGGAATTGCTGGACGTGCAGGTCCTCGATGGCGAAGTCGCGGGCGCGCAGGGCCTCGCCGAGATCGGTCGGGATCCGCAGGGCCTCGCTCGCCACCACCGGGAGCTTGATCTCCGCCCGGCCGATTCGCGTCTCGGTGAAGCGGAACTCGCCCTTCAGCAGCGGCGCCAGGGCGACCTCGGCCTTGACGAAGCGGGCATCAAGGGTGGGGCGGGCCGGATCGGCCCCGAGATGCAGCCGGTCGATGCGCAGCCGCGGCGAGGGCAGGAGCCGCACCTCGATCCGGCCGTCGGTCCGGGCCGGAACGCCCAGGGACCGGGTCAGCCCCCGGTCGACGAGCGCGCGCTGGGCCTGCCAATCGATGACGGGCGGAACGGCCAGAGCCGCGACGAGAACCAGGATGACGGCGCCCGCCAGCGCGGTCAGAAGATCACGCACGCTACCCGTTCCGCACTCTTTCCGCGCGGTCGCGGCACCGTGATGCCCCGCCGTCGCGTGCCCCCCTGGGCAACCTGCGACCGGCCATAGCACGATAAGTCCCGGACGGCGCCAGCGGCGGTGCCGGGACCGAACACCCTCGACGCCGTTCGCGATTTGGTCCAGGGAAGCGGAATGCAGAATGGCCCGCACGCGCAGCCCGCCGGGGACGGCGCTCCGACCTCCATCGCCGCCCGCGCCATGGGCGCCCTCCGGCGGGACGCCGCCGCCTATCTCGAAGGGCTCAACCCCGAGCAGCGCCGCGCCGTCGAGGCGACGGAGGGTCCGGTGCTGGTCCTGGCCGGGGCCGGCACCGGCAAGACCCGGGTGCTGACCACCCGGATCGCCCACCTGATCGCCACCGGCCGCGCCCGCCCCTACGACATCCTGTCGGTGACCTTCACCAACAAGGCCGCCCGGGAGATGAAGCTCCGGATCGGCGCGCTGATCGGCCCGGCCGGCGAGGGCATGCCCTGGCTCGGCACCTTCCACGCCATCGGCACCAAGATCCTGCGCCGGCACGCCGAGCTGGTCGGGCTGAAGTCGGACTTCACGATCCTCGGCACCGACGACCAGCTGCGCCTGATGAAGCAGGTGATCGCCGACCAGAACATCGACGAGAAGCGCTGGCCGGCCCGGGCGCTGGCCCACACCATCGACGGCTGGAAGAACCGCGGCCTCTCACCCGAGCAGGTGCCGCCGGGCGAGGCCTCGTCCTTCGCGTTCGGCAAGGGCGGCGCGCTCTACACCGCCTACCAGGCCCGGCTCGCGACGCTGAACGCCGTCGATTTCGGCGATCTTTTGCTCCTGTGCCTCAAGCTCTGGCGTGAGAACCCAGACATCCTGGCCAATTACCAGGACCGGTTCCGCTACATCCTGGTTGACGAGTACCAGGACACCAACGTCGCCCAATACCTGTGGCTCAGGCTGCTCGCGCAGTCACGAAAAAACATCGCGTGCGTGGGCGACGACGACCAGTCGATCTACGGCTGGCGCGGCGCCGAGGTCGACAACATCCTGCGCTTCGAGCACGACTTCCCGGGCGCCGTGGTGGTGCGGCTGGAGCGCAACTACCGCTCCACCGGCCATATCCTGGCCGCCGCCTCTGGCCTGATCGCCAAGAACGAGAGCCGACTCGGCAAGACCCTGCGCACCGAGGACGAGCCGGGCGAGCGCGTCACCGTCACCGGCGCCTGGGATTCCGAGGAAGAGGCGCGCCAGCTCGCCGAGGCGATCGAATCCCTGCAATCCAAGCAGCATCCCCTGTCGGAGATCGCCGTGCTGGTGCGGATCTCGGCGCAGATGCGCGAGATCGAAGATCGCTTCGTCCAGCTCGGCCTGCCCTACCGGGTGATCGGCGGCCCGCGCTTTTACGAGCGCGCCGAGATCCGCGACGCGCTGGCTTATCTGCGCGTCACCATGAATGTCAGCGACGACCTCGCCTTCGAGCGGATCGTGAACACGCCCAAGCGCGGCCTGGGCGACGCCACCCTGCAGCAGCTCCACACCTACGGCCGGGCTGAGCGCCTGCCGCTGCTGATCGCCGCCCAGCGCCTGTGCGAGACCGACGAGCTGAAGCCCCGGGTCCGCGCGACCCTGCGAGCGCTCACCGAGAGTTTTTCGCGATGGGCCCGCCTCATCGAGACGCAGCCGCACAGCGAGGTCGCCCAGACCATCCTGGAGGAATCCGGCTACACCGAGATGTGGCAGAAGGACCGCTCCGCCGACGCGGCCGGCCGGCTGGAGAACCTGAAGGAATTCGTCCGCTCGATGGAGGAGTTCCCCGACATGGCGGCCTTCCTGGAGCACGTCTCCCTGGTGATGGAGGCCTCCGAGGCCGAAGGCGCCGAGCGGGTCTCGCTGATGACGCTCCACGCCGCCAAGGGCCTGGAATTCGACACCGTGTTCCTGCCCGGCTGGGAAGACGGCCTGTTCCCCAACCAGCGGGCGCTCGACGAGAGCGGCCGGGCCGGATTGGAAGAGGAGCGCCGCCTCGCCCATGTCGGTCTCACCCGGGCGCGCAAACGGGCCAAGCTGTCCTTTGCGGTCAACCGGCGGATCCACGGCCTGTGGTCCTCGACCATCCCGTCGCGGTTCATCGATGAATTGCCGGAATCCGCCGTCGACGTGGTCGAGGCGCCCGCGCATTTCTCGGCCGGAGCCTCGCGGTTCGACCGCAACCCGACGCCGTTTGGTTCGAGCTACGGCACGCCGGGCTGGCAGCGCGCGCAGGCCAACACCGCTGCGGGGACCGGCAGCCGGTCCGGCTTCGGCAACGGCCCCGGCGGCCGGGCCGGCGGCCCGCGCCAGATCGAGGGCGAGCTGATCGCCAAGTCGACCGGCGCGCCCTCCGCGTTCCAGGATGGCCAGCGGGTCTTCCACATGAAGTTCGGCCCGGGCACTGTCGCCGGCGTCGACGGCAACAAGCTCACCGTTGACTTCGATAAAGCCGGCCGGAAGATGGTTCTCGACAGCTTCATCCAGGCTGGATGACAGCTTTCCCGCCGACCAAGCCCGGACGTTCCAGGGCGGCAGGGTCGGCCGGCTTCGCCCGTGCGGGCGGGGAGGATCGGGGCCGTGCCGGATGCCGCGTCATCCCGTATCCCCGGCATTCGGCCTGATGCCATCTTGCCAGCGTCTCGGCATTTTCCGCAACGCGGCACCAACCGTCACCCCTTAGTCACACCTGTCGAGCAATCGTCCGGTGCGAATCACGTTGGTGCGCCGCTTGCACTGCGTATTCGGCCCCGGGCGAAACGGCGTGACGCTCTCCACAGGCGAATAGCACGGGGCGGAACCTTCGGCATGGCGCCGGAATTAGTTTCGCGATAGAATAGATCCGGGAGCAGTTAGGTAAACGGCAGTTCATCGACAGATCCAGGTTGGCAAGTCCCGTTGGAGTGTTGATCCATGAAGCGACGCCGCACACGACTTGAACTGGTTGAAGACCGCACGCCCCGTATTCACCGCACCCGCTTCGACGAAGAGCGCAACCTCAGTCCGATCCAGCCCCTCACCGACCGCCAGGCCGAATATCTCGATGCCCTGGCGAGTTCCGCCCAGGTGATCGTCCTCGGGCCCGCGGGCACCGGCAAGACTTACATCGCCGGGACGCGGGCCGCCGACCAGCTCCGCCAGCGCCGCATCTCCAAGGTCGTGATCACCCGCCCGAACGTGCCCTCGGGCCGCTCGCTCGGCTTCTTCCCCGGCACCCTCGAGGAGAAGATCGCCCCCTGGGTCGCCCCGCTCACCGAGGCCATGAAGGAGCGGATGGGCCAAGCCGCCTTCGAGATCGCGCTCAAGACCGGCGACATCGAGATCGTGCCGTTCGAGGTGATGCGCGGCCGCACCTTCAAGAACTGCCTGGTGATCCTCGACGAGGCGCAGAACACCACCACCGCCGAGATCAAGATGTTCCTGACCCGGATCGGCGACGATTGCCAGGTCATCATCAACGGCGACGTCTCCCAGACCGACCTGCGCGAGACCTCGGGCCTGCGCACGGTTATGCACCTGATCAAGAGCCGGATGATGCCGATCCCGGTGGTCGAGTTCACCCGCGACGACATCGTCCGCTCCGGCATCTGCGCCGAATGGGTGAAGGCGTTCGAGGAAACGAATCTCTAATCCAGAAGTTGATGGCGGCGGACCCTCACGGGTCCGCCGTGCCCTCACCGGCACGAGACGCCTCTCCGAACCTCCCGTTTGGGAGGATGAACCGGGCGTCATGCCCGGCTACCAGAAAATTGGAGTCTCTTCGTGAGGAAACTGACCTTCGCCTTTGCCGTACTGGCCTCGATCGGCGGCGCCGCCCTTGTCCAGCCGGCCAGTGCCGCCCCCGGCCTGCCCTCGGGGATCTCCGCGCCCGAATCCGTCACGCAGGTCCGCATGCACCCGATGGAGCGGCGCATGATGCATCGGCGCATGCACCGCCGGATGATGCATCGTCACATGCGCCACCGGATGATGCACCGGATGTAACTTTCGAGATGCGGGGCCTTCGGGCCCCGTTTCCTTGTGCGGATCGCTTTGGGCGTTGCTCCGCACCTCGCGGATTCCTATCTCGTCACCCTGAATCGCGCAGTCAGGCGGCCGAAGCGGCAGCCGGCCGATCCGGGAGACCACGATGCCCCCCTCGAACCGACTGTTCGACGATCTCTCCCGCCTGATGACCGACGCCGCCGGCGCCGCCCAGGGCGTGCGCCGCGAGGCCGAGACGGTGGTCAAGGCGCAGGTCGAGCGCCTGGTCCGCGACCTCGACATCGCCTCCCGCGAGGAGCTCGACGTGCTGCGCGACCTGGTGACCAACCTCCGGACCCAGAACGAGGCGCTCACCGCCCGGGTGGCCGCCCTGGAGGCGAAGAACGGGACTGCCGGAGCCGGCGCGGCGGGGCTCAGCGAAGCGATCTGAGTCCGCACGGCAACGCGTCGGGCTTTTGCACAGGAAGCGCAGCCGATGATTTCGTTTCCTGTTCACCGAGCATGACCAGCACTTTGTGTCGCGAGTCACGGCCGGTCTATAGTCGGGCATAGGGTGATTCGGCGGCTGCGGGGCGATGTCCGCAGAGCTTTGACAGTCGATCGCGTCATCCCCGGCCCGTCTCTGACGGTCGTATCAAGTTCTCGGAGTGTTCTCGCACTCTCTCGCGCGTCCCCGTCACGTCGGGCCGGATCGATTCCGGGCCGTCCTTTTGGATCGTCATGCCGCTTCTCCACGTCGACTTCCACGACCCTGACCGGAACGAGCATCCGCTCGACGTCGTCGAGCGTCTGGCGTCCCTGCGCGACTGGATCTTCGACCGGGCCGAGACCGACGAGATGTCGATCACCAGCCCCGGCCGCTGGACCGACTATCATGTCGCCTTCACCTGGATCGAGGATGTGGAGGCCCTGCACGTGGCCTGCGCCTTCGACCTCAAGGTACCGGAGCGGCAGCGGACCGAGGTGCTGCGCCTGATCGCGATGATCAACGAGCAGCTCTGGATCGGCCATTTCGATCTGTGGTCGAGCGACAGCGTGGTGATGTTCCGGCACGCTCTTCTACTGGCCGGCGGCGCGGTGCCGACCCACCCGCAATGCGCCACCATGATGAAGACCGCCGTGGATGCCTGCGAGCGCTACTTCCAGGCGTTCCAGTTCGTGCTCTGGGCCGGCAAGAGCGCCCGCGAGGCGCTGGACGCCGTGCTGTTCGAGACCGAAGGCGAGGCGTGACGGCAGCCCCGAACGCGGCGCGGATGCCGGCCTCCCTGGTTCTCGCCGGGGCCGGCAAGATGGGCGGCGCGATGCTGGCGGGCTGGCTCGATGCCGGCCTCGATCCTCGCGCCACCACGATCGTCGACCCGGTGCCCGCCCGCGCGATCGTGGATCTCTGCGCCCAGCGCGGCATCCGACTCAATCCGACGGAGCCCGAGCCCGGGGCGGTTCTGGTCCTGGCGATCAAGCCGCAGGGCTTGGACGCGGCGGCCTTCGGCCTCGACCGGCTCGTCGGCTCCGACACGCTGCTGGTGTCGATCCTGGCGGGCAAGACCATCGCCGATCTGCGCACCCGGCTTCCGCGAGCCCGAGCCGTGGTCCGGGCGATGCCCAACCTGCCCGCGAGCATCGGCCGGGGCGCCACCGGAGCCTGCGCGAGCCCGGAGGTGACGCCGGCCCAGCGCGATACCGCCGACGCCCTATTCGCCGCCAATGGCGCGGTGGCGTGGCTCGCCGACGAGGCACAGATCGACGCCGTGACCGCGGTCTCGGGCTCCGGGCCGGCCTACGTCTTCCTGCTGGTCGAAGCCTTGGCCGAGGCCGGCATCGCCGCCGGGCTCGATCCGGCGGTGGCGCAGGCCCTGGCGCGGGCAACGGTCGCTGGGGCCGGCGCGCTCCTCGACGCGAGCCCCGAAGAAGCGGCCGAGTTGCGCCGCAACGTCACTTCTCCGGGCGGGACCACGGCTGCAGCGCTCGACGTGCTGATGCGTCCGGACGGCCTGGCCCCGCTCATGCGCGAAGCCGTGGCGGCGGCCAAACGCCGGGCGGCCGAACTCGCCGGCTGACATCCGTGCGGCATCGCCGCGCGACGGGCCTGCCCTTCCCTGCCGCCTTTCCTACATGAGAGTCGACGACCGACAGGAGCGGGCGACAGACCCATGACCGAGAACAGAGCCCCGTCGAAGCGCACCCGCAAGTCTGCGAGTGCCGTGCAAGACAATGCGGCGGTGAACGACACGAGCCAGCCCGGCACGACCGAGGAATCCCCTACGCAGGCCGAGAGCCCGCCGAAGCTGCCGCCCCGGGAGGCCGCGGTCGAGGCGCTGATGCGGCTCGCTGCCGAGCAGCCTTGGAACGACATCGAGATTGGCGACATCGCTCGGGAAGCGGGCCTGACGCTCGCAGAACTGCGCGACCTGTTCCCCTCGAAGGGCGCGGTGCTCGGCGGCCTCACCCGGATCATCGACCGGAAGGTTCTGGAGGGCGACAGCGCCGGCCTCGAAGAGGAGCCGACCCGCGAGCGCCTGTTCGACGTGCTGATGCGCCGCCTCGACGCGATGACGCCCTACAAGCCCGCGCTCCGCCGGATCGCCTACGCCCTGCGCGGCGAGCCCCTGTCGATGCTGGCCTTGAACGGCGTGATGCTGAATTCCCACCGCTACATGCTGGCGGCGGCCGGGATCGACACCGAGGGGCCGCTGGGCCAGCTCAAGCTCCAGGGCGTGGTGATCGCCTTCGCCCGCGTCACCCAGGTCTGGCTGGACGACGACGATCCGGCGCTCGCCCGGACGATGGCCAAGCTCGACAAGGAGATCCGCAACGGCGAGCGCCTGATGGAGCGCGCCGAGGATGCCCGGCGGCTGACCGCGCCGCTGCGTGCCCTGGGGCGTTCGCTCCTCGACCGCCGCCCCCGCAAACGCCGCGAGCCCGACGGCGACGAGACGGACCCCGCCGCCGCGATTTAATGGCTGCCCGGCTTCCACGCATCGTGGAAAACCGATGCCTCGTCGCAACCCCACGCGATCCTAATCCCCCACTCATTCTGAGGTGGAGGGTCGGATAAACCGTGAGATGGGCGCGCCGTCACCCGCCTCGGGCACCCGCGGTTCAAGCCGCCTGAATATCCCGCAAGAACCCATCGACCTGCTGGCGGACCTTCTGGGATTGTGACGCCAGCTGCGAGGCCGCGTTCAGAACTTGCGTGGCGGCGCTACCGGTCTCGCTCGATGAAGCCAGCACGCTGGCCACGTTGGCGGACACGTCCCGGGTGCCCTGGGCCGCCTCACCGGCATTGCGCGAGATCTCGCTGGTGGCCACGGTCTGCTGCACCACCGTCGAGGCGATCGCGCTGCTGATCTCGTTCACCGTCGAGATCGTGCCGGCGATCTGCTCGATCGCCTCCGCGGCCTGGCCGGTCGCCGCCTGGATCGCCGCGATCTGATCGCCGATTTCCTCCGTGGCCTTGGCGGTTTGACTGGCCAGTTCTTTGACTTCGGCCGCCACCACCGCGAAGCCGCGTCCGGCCTCCCCGGCCCGGGCCGCCTCGATGGTCGCGTTCAACGCCAGCAGATTGGTCTGTCCGGCGATGCCGGAGATCATGGTCACCGCCGCACCGATCTGATCGGCGGCCAGCCGCAGGCTGGCCATGGCCGCGTTGGTGGTCTCGGCCTCGTGGGCGGCTGTGCCGGCAACCTCATTGGAGCGGATCACCTGCCGCTCGATCTCCTGCAGCGAGGCGACCATCTCCTCGGCCGCCGCCGCCACGGTCTGGACGTTGGTCGAGGCCTGTTCGGCCGCGGCGCTGGAAGCGACCGCTTGGTTGTTGGTGTCGTCGGCGACCTGGGTCATCGAGCGCGCCGTCGCGTCGAGCTCAGTCGCGGCCCCGGTGACGACCTCGAGCGAGGCTGCAACATTCTCCTGGAAGGTCCTGACCAACTGGTCGACCCGCTCGGCCCGGCTCAGGCGGGCGGCCTGCTCGGCGCCCTGGGCGGCCTCCAGCTCGGCCCGCGCGATGGCGTTCTGGCGGAACACGTCGACCGCCTCGGCCATCTCGGCCATCTCGTCCCGGGCCCTCGGCACCGGTATCTTGATCGCGGTGTCGCCCTCGGCGAGGCGCTTCATCGCGTCGGTCATGCCGATGATCGGCCGGATGATGCTGCGAGCGATCAGGAAGGCCAGAAGGCCGCCGATCCCCACGGTCAGGCCGATCAGGCCGATCTGCCACCGCTGGGCACTTGCCACCGCGGCCGACGTCGTTGCCGAGATCTCGGCGACCTGGGACGTCACCCTCTCGCGCGCCGTCTCGGCCCGCTGTTCGATCTTGTCGGTTTGCGGCTTGATGCCGACCTCGAAGGTCGCTTTGACGATGCTCGCCGCGTCATCATAGGCCGCGACGGTGCCGGCATAAGTGTCCAGCGCTTTGGCGATGGCCGTGACCATCGGCACGAGCGTCGCTCCGCCCCCGCCCGTCTCGAACGCCCGCAAGGCGGTGCGGGCCTGCTCTACAGCCTCTGCGAAGACGCCCCGATCCTCCGGACGCAGCCCGATCGTGAGGCGTGCGGCCGCGAGCCGGGTCCGCAGCACGGCGTTCTCGACCGTCTGAACCCGATAGATCAGTGCGTCGTCGGCACGACCGCGCGCCTCGGCGATCAGTGCGTCGGTGAAGCGCGTGAGCTGATCCCCGCCTGCAAACATGGTCGTTTTGGTTTCGGTCAACTTTGAACCGGCCGCCGCGAGTCGTTCCAGTTCCGGCTTCAGGGCCCGCGACTCGTCGCGGATCTCACCGTAGAGCTTGCGCCGCTCTTCACTCGGGGTCGCCACGAAGTGGTTGATGCTCGCCGCCTCGATAGCTTGGCGCGTCTGCTCGATCGCGGCGATCTGTGCGGGATCCGGCTCGAAGCGATACTTCTCTGCGGCGCTCGTCAGGCGCAGGGCGAGGTTGCTGATCGCGAAGATCGACCGCGAACCTTGGTCCAGGCGAGAGCGCGCGTCGTAATACCCATCGATAGTGCTCTGCTGATGAAGCGAGAAGGCACCTATGCCGGCAGCGATCAGCACAAGCATCGCAAAGCCGGCATAAAGCCGGTGGCGGATTCCCAAGGTCACAGGCGTAAGACTTTCATTGAGGCGTACCATCGACGGGCACGGCACCCATAAAAATCGGTCGAATGACATTCATGTGTCAAGATTAATTCGTAAATCTTGAGGATGATTATAAAGTAAAATACCAAAGTCTGATACTTTGGCAATAAATTCGCCTCGGAATGTGACCCGCATTCCCTGAATGCATATTCGCCGCATTCGTGCTTTGATAAAATAAAATAATTATCTTTATTGTTCCGATTTTTCCCGGAACGAGATGAGATTTATCGATACATCTGGAACATCGAGCCGAGTTGTCTAGTCTCCAAATGCATAGCCAGGAAACTTTACGCCCCGTGTCGCGGCGATAAGCAGACGAACCAGGATGGAGCCGGGTCAACTTTTCGTGGTGCCCAGCGGTGCATCGCTGTCGCGTTCCCCGGGATCCGGGGGTCCGGCACCCGCCCCGGACGACATCTCGACGCGAGGACCGGCGAACGATTCGACAGGCGGCGGGACCTCGCGAAACCCACGCCGCGCGGAGTTTGGAAACAAGCCCCGGGGGTGCGGGAATCGCGAATCTGCCGGCGGGATACAGGCCTGTCAGGCCACGCGGTCGGCCAGCGCCTCGCGCATCAGGGTCGCGACCATCCCGTCCTGGAACTGCTCGCGCTGGATGAACAGTGCGTCCGGAACCAGCACCGACGCCTCCTGCTCCGGCGGGTCGAACGGATCGCTGGAGAGGACGATGCGCAGGCCCGGGCGCAGGGCCCGCGCCTCGACCGCGAGTTGCGCACAGCACAGGCCGCCACCCTGCAGCGCGGCATCCACCACCATCACGTCCACGGGCAGCCCGAGCGCCAGCACCGTCATGGCATCGACGCCCCGGTCGCAGGCGGTGACCTGGTAGCCCAGCATCCGGATCTCGGCGGAGATCTCGTCGCGCCAGCGCTTGTGGCGGCCGACGACGAGCACCTGAATCCGGTAGCAGACGCCCTGGGGCAGCCTGCTCGAGGCCGTCTCGACGTCGGTTGTGGGCATAGTCCGCACTCGACCTCGCTCTGGCTTTGCGATGCAGCATGCTATGCCGGGAAGCAAGGCTCGCGCAAGCCCGGCGCCGCGAAGACGCCGCATTCGGCGCCGCCGCTGCCCAAAGTGCATGCAGCCTCACGCATGAGCATCGCGTGGCGTGCGGTTGACGGCGCCGGGGTCGCGCGGGCAACACCGGGCCGCCGCGGGAGGCCCCGCGCGCTGCCGGAGCTTTCAGCCGATGTCGTCCGCGAAATCCCCGCCCGTCTCCCCGCTGGCGCCGCGCGCGGTGCCGGAGCTGCCGCCGCTGCCGGGCGTGCGAATCGCCACCGCCCAGGCCGGCATCCGCTACAGCGGCCGGACCGACGTGCTCTACGTCGACCTCGCCGCCGGCACCCGGGCGGCGGGGGTGTTCACCCGCTCGAAATGCCCCTCGGCGCCGGTGGATTGGTGCCGCGAGGCCCTGGCGCATGGCGGGGCCCGGGCCGTGGTGGTCAATTCGGGCAACGCCAACGCCTTCACGGGCCGGCTCGGCCGGGAGGCGGTGGCCAAGACCGTGCAGATCGCCGCGCAGGCCGCCGGCTGCAGCGACCGGGAGGTCTATGTCGCCTCCACGGGGGTGATCGGCGAGCCGCTGCCGGCCGAGCGATTCGAGGGCGTGCTGACCGATTGCGCCGCCCGGGCCACGGACGGCCCGGCCGCCTGGGCCGAGGCCGCCCGGGCGATCATGACCACCGACACCTTCCCCAAGCTCGCGACTCGCACCGCCGAGATCGACGGCGTGCGCGTCACCATCAACGGCATCGCCAAGGGCGCCGGCATGATCGCCCCCGACATGGCAACGATGCTGGCCTTCGTGTTCACCGACGCCGCCCTGCCCCAGGCTGTGCTCCAGGCGCTGCTCTCGGCCGGCACCAAGACCAGCTTCAACTGCGTGACGGTGGACGGCGACACCTCGACCTCCGACACCCTGCTGCTGTTTGCCACCGCCAAGGCCGGCAATGCCGAGATCGCCGACGCGGCCGACTCGCGTCTCGCCGGCTTCAAGGCGGCGCTCGACAGCCTGCTGATCGAATTGGCCCAGCTCGTCGCCAAGGATGGCGAGGGCGCGCGCAAGTTCGTCACCGTGCGGGTGACCGGCGCCGAGAGCGACGCCTCCGCCCACAAGATCGCCATGTCGATCGCCAACTCGCCGCTGGTGAAGACCGCGGTGGCCGGCGAGGACGCCAATTGGGGCCGCGTGGTCATGGCGGTGGGCAAGGCCGGGGAGCCCGCCGACCGGGACAGGCTGGCGATCTGGTTCGGCGACGTGCGGGTGGCGGTCCAGGGCGCCCGCGACCCGGATTACAGCGAGGACGCCGCCAGCGCCGTGATGCGCGAGCCGGAGATCGGCATCCGGGTCGATCTCGGGTTGGGCGAGGGGAAAGCTCGCGTTTGGACCTGCGACCTGACCAAGGGCTACATCGAGATCAACGGGGATTACCGCTCGTGAGAACGCGCCTCGCGGGGATTCTCCTGCTGGCGCTGCTGCCCGCCGGGGCGCAGGCCGACGATTCGGAGTGCAAGCGGCGCATCAGCGTCGTCGGGCGGGCCGCGGAGGCGCGGGCGCCGGACTTCGCCGAGGTCATCGTCGGGATCGAGGCGCGGGGCGCGACCCCGGCGGCCGCCCTCGACGCCGCCTCAAAGGCGGTGGCCGGCATCTCTGCGCAGGCGCGAGCGCTCGGCGTGCCGGCCGCCGATATCGGCACCGCTGCGGTGACCCTCCAGGCCGGCACGCGCAGCGTGACCCGGCCCGGGGGCTTGGTCACCGAGGAGCCCGACGGCTACCGGGCCGGCAACACGGTGACGGTGCGCTTGGCCGACATGGACCGCCTCGGCGACCTGCTGCGCCAAGCCCTCGATTCGGGCGCGAACCGGATCGACGGGGTCAGCTTCGGCCTGCGCGATCCCGACAAGGCCGAAGCGGCCCTCCAGGTCGCGGCGGCCCGCGACGCCCGGACCCGGGCCGAGGCCCTGGCCGAGGCTTTGGGCGCCAAGCTCGGGCCGCTCTGCACGCTGGGCAACCCGGGCGCCGCGGTCCCGCCGCCGCCGGTCTTCAGCCGGGCGCTGGCGGCACCGATGGCGGCCAAGGGCCGGCGCGTCCCGATCGAGGCCGGCACGATCCAGCTTTCCTCCGAAGTCTCGGCCACCTTCGCGGTGGCGCCGTGAGCGGGCCCGAGACGCCTGCCCTGCGCCTGTTGCTGGTGGTCGCGGTGGCGCTGGTCGACGTCGACGGCCGGGTGCTGGTGAGCGAGCGCCCGGCGGGCAAGCAACTCGCCGGCCTGTGGGAATTCCCCGGCGGCAAGGTCGAGGCCGGCGAGCGCCCGGAAGAGACCCTGATCCGCGAGCTCGCCGAAGAACTCGGCATCCGGGTCGAGGAGCCGTGCCTGGCGCCGCTGACCTTCGCCAGCCACGCCTATCCGGACTTCCACCTGCTGATGCCGCTCTACGTCTGCCGCCGCTGGTCGGGTACGCCCCGCTCGATGGAGGGCCAAGCGCTCAAATGGGTCCGCCCCAAAGCCCTGCGCGACCTCGCCATGCCCCCGGCCGACGCGCCGCTGATCCCGTTCCTGGTCGAGCTGTTGGGGCAGTAAGATGGTTCTCCGCGGGAGGCGTCGCGGGATCGGGAGGCCCGCACGGATCGCAGCATCCGTGTGGGACGTGACGGCGTAGCCGGAGCGGCCGTGTGAGGGGCTGATTGCGAAACCGCTCAGGCGCGGCCCTGCCGGGCGTCGAGGCTGAACGGGCCGGCCCCGAAGGCCGCGACCTGAAGCAAGCCGCCCGCCACGGCGAGGTTCTTCAGGAAGTGGAACATCTGGTTCGGGTCCGCCAGGGCCGTGTGGAAGGTCAGGGCGGTGGCCATCGCGAATCCGGCGAGCGCCAAGGCGACGAGCCGGGTCCGATAGCCCAGGATCAGCAGCAGGCCGCCCACCACCTCCACAAGGGCGGCGGCCGCGAACGAGACCTCCGGCAGAGGCAGGCCGGCGGACCGGATGGTGGCGAGCGTCGCGGCCGGGGCCGCGAGCTTGCCGACCCCGCTCACCAGGAACAGGGCGCTCATCAGGACCCGGCCGGTGACCGGCAGCAGCGTCAGCGCGGGGGCGATCGGGGATGCCATGGGAAGACTCCGTTTCAACGTAAGGGACGTTCGCGCGGATCAGGCCGCGTCGGCGCGGGCGAGGCCGCGAACCCACTCCGCCGCGAGGCTGACATCGGCCTGCGACAGGCCGTGGCCGACTGGGAGGATCCGGTGATCGACCGCCGCGCCGGCGGCCGTGAGCTGGTGGGCTAGACGGCCGGCGTTCTCGCCGGGGACGATCGGGTCCATCGCCCCGGACAGAATCAGCACCGGCTTGCCCGCGAGGTCCGCCACGGGTGGCTCGGCCAACGGTACCATCGGCCGGATCAGCACCGCGCCCGCCAGCACCTCCGGGTGCAGCATCAGGAGCGCGGCGGCGATGTTGGCGCCGTTGGAGAATCCGAGCGCCAGCGGCGCGGCCAGCCCGTAGCGCGCCCGCGCCGCCGCCACGAAGGCCGCGAGATCTTGGGTGCGTCGGCGAAGGTCCGCTTCGTCGAACACGCCCTCGGCCAGCCGCCGGAAGAACCGCGGCATGCCGTTCTCCATTACCGCCCCGCGGGGCGACAGCAGGGCGGCGCCCGGGGCCACGATCCGGCCCAGCGGCAGGAGATCGTGCTCGTTGCCGCCGGTCCCGTGCAGGAGCAGCAGCGGCTGGGCAGAGGCCGCGCCGGGCTCGAACAGGTGGATCAGGCTGAAAGCTTCTTGGGTCATGGCGACCTCGCTGGTGGCATGCTCGGCATCTCCGTCGCCCCAGTGGGACGGCGGGTTCACTCATCTTCGACCGCATAAGGCGCGCTCTCCTCCCCCTTGCGGGGAGGAGTTGGAGGTGGGGGTGGTGCAGAAGGCACCACTGCGCATCATCCGGCACCACCCCCACCCCTGGCCCCTCCCCGCAAGGGGAATGGGAAAAGCGCACTCTAGAGGCGACGAAGCGCGTCGCGTTGCGCGGTGTTTGAAGACCGCGGCCTCCGAGAGGCGGAGGCTCGGGTCAGGCGACCTTCGGCAGCACCGCCTCGATCTGGGCCCGGTGCGGCTCCAGCCCGGCGGGCAGCTTAAGGGCGGTGCCGAGGGCGTCGGCCGGCTCGTCCACGGCGAAGCCGGGGGCGTCGGTGGCGATCTCGAACAGCACGCCGCCGGGCTCGCGGAAGTAGACCGACCGGAAGTACTGGCGGTCCCGCTGCTCGGTGACCTGGAGGCCGAGCCCGGCGAGTTTATCGGCCATCGCGGCCTGCGCGGCATCGTCCGCCGCCCGGAACGCGATGTGGTGGACCGAGCCCGCTCCCTGACGGCCGGGCAGGAAGCCGCCCACCGCCCGGATGGTCACGAAGCCGCCAAGGGCTGCGCTGCCGGCGAACCGGATCAGGTTGCCCTCGCGGGCCTCCTCGCGCAGACCCAGCACCTCCGTGAGGATCGCGGCCGTGGCCTCGGCCGTCTCCAGGAGGAGCGTCACCCCGTGCAGGCCGCGGATCGCATGCTCGGCCGGGACCTCGGCCGTGGCCCAACCGGCCTCCGCCTCGGCGCCGTCGACGCCGACCAGAGCCAGCATCATGCCGTCCGGGTCGCGGAACCGCAGGGTCGGCGCCCCGAACACCTGGACCAGCGGCTCGTGAACGACGCCCGTCTCGATCAACCGGTGGGTCCACCAGCCGATCGAGCCGCGGGGGACCCGGAACGCGGTCTCCTGGGTCTCGCCGATCCCGACCCGGCCGGGGGCCGCGTGCGCGATCGGGAAGAAGGTTAGGATCGTGCCGGGCTGCCCGGCCGCGTCGCCGTAGTAGAGGTGGTAGGTGCCCGGATCGTCGAAATTGACGGTCTTCTTCACCAGCCGTTGTCCGAGCACGCGGGTGTGGAAGTCGAGGTTGCGCATTGCCGGGCCGGAAAAGGCCGTGACGTGGTGGAGGCCGGATTGCACCATGACGCTGTCTCCCGAGAAGCCGCCGCGGATGCCGCGGGGCGTTTGCGATGACGCCAATCTGGCCCTTGCCATCGCTCGCGAAAATAGAAACGCTGGAAACCCATCGTTTCCGGAATGCGACTCATGCGGCTTCCCGATTTCGAGGCCTGGGCGGTCTTTGCCAAGGTGGTGGAGATGGGCTCCTTCGGCCGCGCCGCGGAGGATCTCGGCTTGTCGAAGGGCACCGTCTCGAAGGCGGTCGGCCGATTGGAGGCTCGGATCGGCGCGCGGCTGTTCAACCGCACCTCGCGCAAGCTGGCGCTGACGGAGGCCGGGCACGCCGCGAAGGCCGGCGCCGCGCGGATCCTGGCGGAGGGCGAGGCCGCGGAGGCGCTGGCCGTGGCGGGCGCCGCGGAACCGCGCGGCCTCGTCCGCCTCGCGGCCCCGATGACCTTCGGGGTGATGCACGTGGCACCGCTGCTGCCGGGCTTCCTCCGCCAGCACCCGGCGGTGTCGGTGGACTTCCACCTCTCGGACGCGGTAGTCGATCTCGTGGGCGGCGGCTTCGATATCGGGCTGCGGATCGCGGCCCTGCCGGATTCCTCCCTCCGGGCCCGGCGGCTCTGCGCGATCCGGCGCTCACTGGTCGCGACCCCCGCCTATCTCGACCGGCACGGACGCCCCGCGCATCCGGACGACCTCGCCCGCCACGCCTGCCTGGGCTACGCCTACCTGCCCACCCCCGACCGCTGGCGGTTCATCGACGCGGCCGGCGCGGAGGCCGTGGTCGTGCCCGGCGGCCAATTGCGGGCGAACAACGCCGAGGCCCTGGCGCCGGCGCTCCGGGCCGGGCTCGGCCTCGCCCTGCAGCCGGACTTCATGATCTGGGACGACCTCGAGTCCGGGCGGCTGGAGCGGGTCCTGCCCGGCTGGTCGCCGCCGCCGATCGCGCTGCACCTCGTGACGCCCCCCGGCGACCCGCGGCCGGCCCGGATCACAGCGCTGATCGGCTATCTCGGGCAGACGCTTGCCCAGGCGCCCTGGGCCGGCCCGGCGCCGCGATAGGGCCGGGCCGGCGCGACGGGGCAGCGGAGCCCGGCATGGATGTTCAGGTCATCGCGACGCGGAATCCCATCGGGGTCAAGTGCCTGTCCGACGATCGCTATGAAAGATCGCCGCTATGTCAAAAACGTACAATTCTTGCCCCTCGAATGATTTGATACACATATTCTTGACTTGATCGATCGTATCTGGCTTGGTCACGAAAGCTTTGGATACCTAGCTTTTCTTGAAAGCGCCGGTGTCTGGCATCGGTCGATACACGTCCGATCCTGGCGTCCGTTAGGCTGATTATGGGCGCTCCGTGCAGATGGATGAGTTGTTGACCGATACTGCAACCGTTTCGAGGGCAGGCCTGCCGTCGCGCGTGGTCGCATCCGCCTGATGAGACGGATTGCGAGCCCCGCCCTGCACACCGCGCCGAACGGAGCAGCGGCTCGGGAACCGAGCGCGCCGCCCTCGGCACGCGCACACGATACCTCGTCCTTCGAGGCCCTGATGTCCCCTGCGGTTCACGTTCGATCCGCGCCCGACCGGCTGGTCCATAAGACCGTGGCCGCGGCCGTCGCCGAGTCGCTGCGGCAGCGGATCCTGATCGGCGAGTTTCCGGCCGGCACGCAACTGCGCCAGGACGCGCTGGCGGAGGAGTTCGGGATCAGCCGGATCCCGATCCGGGAAGCCCTGCTGCAGCTCGAAGCCACCGGCCTGATCAAGATCATGCCGCATCGCGGCGCCGTGGTCTCGGGCCTGTCGGTGGAGGAGGTGGAGGACATCTTCACCCTCCGCGTCCAGCTGGAGCCGGAGCTGCTGGCCCTCTCGGCACGGCGCTTCTCTCGGCAGGACATCCAGGCGCTGCACCGCCTCACCGAGGATTACGGCACCGCCCTGAAGGCCGGGGAGATCCTGCGCTGGGGCGAGCTGAACCGGCGCTTCCATCTCGATCTGCTGCGGCATGCCGACCGCCCGCGCTCGCTCAGCATCGTCGCCGGCCTGTTGCAGGATTGCGACCGCCCGACCCGGCTCCAGCTCTCGGCCACCGGTGGCGTCGCCCGGGCCGACCGGGAGCACCGAGAGATCCTGGCCCTGTGCGAGGCCGGCAAGATCGACGCGGCGGCCGATCATCTGCGCGGCCATATCGAGCACGCGGCGCAATCCTTGATCGCGATCTACCGGCGCGCGCTCATCGGGTGAGGCCGTAGCCGCTTCCGCGGGGCCTGGACGCGCGGGCCCGGACGCGGCACGTTCGCGCCGATTCCCCAATGCCGGGACTTGGCAGGCTGGGTGCCCGCTCGCGGGCCGCCTCGCCGCGAGACGCGCCGCGCCCGGACACCACGAGACCCGTCGCCCCATGGCCGAACCCGTTGCCGCCGCATCCCTCGACGCGCCCGTCGACCTCGCCGCCGCGCTCTCGGAGCGCATCCAAGGCATCGGCACGAGCCAGATCGGCCTGGTGGCGGATCGGGGCCGGGACGACCCCGACGTGGTCAAGCTCTGGATCGGCGAGGGCGACCTGCCGACGCCGCCCTTCATCGTCGAGGCGGCGCACCGGGCGATGCAGGCCGGACACACCCGCTACACCACCTCGCTCGGTCTGCCGGCGCTGCGGGCAGCGCTTGCCGCCTATCATGCCCGGCACTGGGGCGTGGACGTCCCGGCCGACCGCTTCGCCGTCACGGCCAGCGGCATGAACGCGATCATGCAGGCGGCCCAGGCCCTGCTGGAGCCCGGCGACGAGATCATCATTCCGTCCCCGGCCTGGCCGAACCTCGCCGAGGCGGTCCGCATCACCGGCGGCGTGCCGGTGACGGTGCCCTACCGGATCCGGCCGGACGGGCGCTTCACGCTGCCGCTCGCCGACATCGCGGCGGCGCTGACGCCGCGCACCCGGGTGATCATGGTCAACTCGCCCTCGAACCCGACGGGCTGGACCATGCCGCTCGCCGAGATGACGGCTCTGCGCGACCTCGCCCGCGCGCGCGGCCTGTGGATCCTGTCGGACGAGGTCTACGCGCACTTCACCTACGGCAACCAGATCGCGCCGTCGTTCCTGCAGATCTGCACGGAGGACGACCGCCTGATCGTCACCAACACCTTCTCGAAGAACTGGGCGATGACCGGCTGGCGTGCCGGCTGGGTGATTTTCCCCCGGGGGCTGGCGCCGACCTTCGCCAAGCTCGGGCAGTACAGCACTACCTCGATCCCGACCTTCATCCAGCACGCCTGCGTGACGGCGCTCGACGAGGGCGACGGCTTCATCCGCACCATGGTCGACCGTTGCGCCGAGGCGAGGGCGATCCTGGTGGAAGGCCTCGCGCGCCTGCCCGGCGTGACGGTGGCGCCGCCGGACGGCGCTTTCTACCTCATGCCCCGGATCGCCGGCGACGAGCCGAGCCTCGAACTCGCCTACCGCCTGCTGCGCGACGCAAAGGTCGGCGTCGCCCCGGGCACCGCCTTCGGCCCCGCGGGCGAGGGCCTGGTCCGCATCTGCTTCGCCATCAGCCCGGAGCTGGCGCGGGAAGCGGTGCGGCGGCTGTCGGGGGTGTTGGGGCGGGAGCCGGCATTAAGCGCCTGAACCGCCGCATCCTCCCTCCCGACCCGCTTCGCGGGCCACCCTCCCCCCCCCCGCAGAGGGGAGGGAAAGCCGCGCTGGTATCAGACACGGCCGGCGCTCACGCCGAAAAACCTCACCGCCCCCACCGCAGCACCAGCGCATCGTTGCGTCGGGCCAGCTCGATCAGCGCGGCCCGCGTGTCGGGGTGGAGCGGCTGGAGCGGCAGGCGGGCGGTCTCGTGGGCGATGACGCCGCCCTCCGCCATCAGCACCTTGCAGGCCAAGAGCCCGCATTGCCGGTTCTCGTGGTTGATCAGCGGCAGCCAGCGCGCGTAGGCGTCGAGCGCCTCGCTCCGGCGGCCGGCCGCGTAGGCGTCGGTGATCTGGCGGATGCCGTCCGGATAGGCGCCGCCGGTCATCGCCCCGGTGGCGCCGGCATCGAGATCGGCCATCAGGGTGATCGCCTCCTCGCCGTCCCACGGCCCGACCACCGCGTCGCCACCCTGCGCGATCAACTCGCGGAGCTTGCCGGCGGCTCCGGGGGTCTCGATCTTGAAGTAGGAGACGTTCGCGATCTCCCGGGCCATGCGCGCCAGGAACGCGGCCGAGAGCGGCGTGCCCGCCACCGGCGCGTCCTGGATCATGATCGGGATCGAGATCGCGTCCGAGACCCCGCGGAAGAAGTCGTAGACGCCGAGTTCCGGCACCCGGATCGTGGCGCCGTGATAGGGCGGCATGACCATCACCATGGCGGCGCCCGCTTCTTGCGCCCGGCGCGAGCGCTCGGCGCAGACCTGCGTGGCGAAGTGCGTGGTCGTCACGATCACCGGCACCCGGCCGGCGACGTGGTCGAGCACCGCGTGCATCACGGTCTCGCGCTCGGCGTCGGTGAGGACGAACTGCTCGGAAAAGTTCGCCAGGATGCAGATGCCGTGGCTGCCGGCGTCGATCATGAAGTCGATCGCCCGGCGCTGCCCGTCGAGATCGAGGGCGCCCGACGCGTCGAACACCGTGGGGGCGACCGGGAAGACGCCCCGGTAGGGCTGGGCCGTCGAGCTCATGCGCGATCCTCCGCCGGGGCGGGCCGCGCGCCCCGGCTCACAGCAATAGACCGGTCCGGGCCGGCTCCGGGGACACGCGGCCGCCCCGGAGCGGCGACACGCGCGCACTGTGCCGAAGGATCATCCGAGATCAACGCCCGTCCCGGCGCGGGCTCGACAAAAGGCGCGATGTGTTTGCGCGGTGCCGAACCGAGTCGCGCAAGCCTTACGCCATCAAGACAACCAGAAAGGGGCGCAAGAAATATTATTCCCTACCAACAGCTTGAATGTCCGGTCGGCGCCAGATCATCCCCCCGGTTAATCCGAGGTCGCGAAGCGGGGCCCAGCACTCGGAAAACATCTGCCGATCAAGGTCTTGTCCCATCGGCGGCTCAAGCTGCCGAGCCGGTCCGCCCCACGCGAAATGCTGGGGCGGTTCAGGGACCGGAAGAATCAATCCGCAGGAATCCCGCGGCATCTTGGAAAACCTTGCTTTCCGGCGATGGAGCTGCCCCGGGGCGGCGTAGGCGCCAAAGGCTACGCTTGGTATAAGACCATTGGTTTGGCGCCGTCGGTGACGACTCGGCGACGAGCCGCCCGGTTTTCCCGTCCCGACCAAGTCTTCGCGGACTTCCGAACAGGCGGTCCGGATGAGGTTCAAGACGATCGATCTGGAGTTCATCGTGATGCGTGTTGTTTCTGCCTCCTTCGCGGCCGTTTTCGCAGCCGCAACGCTTCTCCTCGGCGTATCGGCGCAGGCCGAGGACCTCGACGCGATCCGCACCGCCAAGACCCTGCGGATCGGCACCGAGGGGACCTACGCGCCGTTCTCCTTCCACGACGCCTCCGGGGCATTGGCCGGGTTCGACGTGGAGATCGGCCGGAAGGTCGCCGAGAAGCTCGGCGTCACGCCGCAATTCGTCGAGGGCAAGTGGGACGGCCTGATCGCCGGGCTCGACGCCAAGCGCTACGATGTGGTGATCAATCAGGTCAGCATCACCAAGGAGCGCCAGGCGAAGTTCGACTTCTCGGAGCCGTATATCCGCTCCCGAGCCGTAGTGATCACCCGGGCCGACAACGGCACGATCAAGTCCTTCGCCGACCTGAAGGGCAAGAAGTCCGCCCAGAGCCTGAGCAGCAACTTCGCGCGGCTGGCCACCGAGGCCGGCGCCGAACCAGTCGGCACCGACGGGTTCGACCAGTCGATCCAGTTGGTCGTCACCGGCCGCGCCAACGCGACCATCAACGACAACGTGTCGTTCCTCGACTTCCACAAGAAGCAGCCGAACGCCCCCGTGAAGATCGTCGCCCAGAAGGACGACGCGGACGCCTCCGGCATCCTCCTGCGCAAGAACAATCCCGCCCTGAAGGCGGCGATCGACAAGGCGCTCGCGGAGATCAAGGCCGACGGCAGCTACGCGGCGATCGCACAGACGTATTTCGGGGCGGATGTTTCGCAGTAGATAGTTCGTCGCTGGGTAAGGGTAACATCCGGACACGCGCCCCTTCCTCCCCCCTCTGCGGGGGAGGAAGGGGCGCGTGGCATTGCCGGACCGGGAGCCTGTCGCACCGTGCGCGATCCAAAACCGACAGAGCCGCCAAAAATCCCCGGCGCGATCCGCGCCGCAAACCCGTATAGACCCTCGCCCGATCCCGCAGGAAACACCGCCCCGTGCCGCACTGGCCCGACCTCATGCTCCAGTCGCTCGGGCCGCTGCTCGAGGCCTGTCTCCGGTTCACGATACCGCTGACGCTGATCGCCTTCGTGCTTGGGTTGAGCCTGGCGCTGGTGGTCGCCCTCGCGCGCCTGTTCGGGCCGCAGCCGCTGGCAGCGCTCGCCTGGACCTATGTCTGGATCTTCCGGGGCACGCCGCTCCTCGTGCAGCTGTTCGTGATCTTCTACGGCCTGCCGAGCGTCGGCATCCTGATCGATGCCTTCCCGGCTGCGGTGATCGGCTTCACGCTCAATATCGGCGCCTACGCGTCCGAGATCGTGCGCGCGGCCATCGCGTCGATCCCGAAGGGGCAGTGGGAGGCCGCCTACGCCACCGGCATGACGCCCGCCCAGGCGATGCGGCGCACGATCCTGCCGCAGGCGGCTCGGGTGGCGGTGCCGTCCCTGTCCAACACCTTCATCGCCCTGGTGAAGGACACCTCGCTCGCCGCCGCCATCACGGTGCCGGAGATGTTCCAGGCGGCCCAGCGCATCGTCGCGGTCACCTACGAGCCGCTGATCCTCTACGTCGAGGCGGCGCTGATCTACCTCGTGCTGTGCTCTGCCCTGTCCTGGCTCCAGAGCCGGCTGGAGCGGCGGCTCGGGCGCTATGGCGGCTACCTGGAGGCCCGGGCATGATCGCCCTCCAGGCCATCGAAAAGCGATTCGGCGACACCCCGATCCTGCGCGGCGTCGACCTGACGGTGCCGGAGGGCCAGGTCACGGCGCTGATCGGCCCGTCGGGCTCGGGCAAGTCGACACTGCTGCGCTGTGTGAACCTGCTGGAGATCCCGCAGGCCGGCACGCTGGTGCTGGGCGACCAGCGCCTCGTCTTCCGGCCCGGCGCGCCGCCGGCCCGGCGGGACGTGCTGGCCGTGCGGCGCCAGACCGGCATGGTGTTCCAGAATTTTCAGCTGTTTCCCCACCGCACGGTGATCGGGAACATCACCGAGGGGCTGATCACCGTGGGCAAATGGCCGAAGGACGCGGCGCGGGTCCGGGCGCTGGAGCTGCTCGACCGGGTCGGCCTCGCCCAGAAGGCCGAGGCCTGGCCGGCCAGCCTGTCCGGCGGCCAGCAGCAACGCGTGGCGATCGCCCGGGCGCTGGGCCCCTCCCCGCGCCTGCTGCTCTGCGACGAGCCGACCTCGGCGCTCGATCCCGAACTCGCCGCCGAGGTGGTGGACGTGCTGGCCGGCCTCGCCCGCGAGGGCATGACCATGCTGATGGCGACCCACGACCTGCGCCTCGCCCGCCGGGTCGCCGACACGGTGGTGTTCCTCGACGGCGGCACCGTGGTGGAGCAGGGACCGCCGGCCGAATTGTTCGCCCGGCCCGCCGATCCGCGCACCCGCCGCTTCGTCCAGACGCTGCTCGGCGAGGTCGGCGCCTGAGGATCAGCCGGACAGGCAGCGCAGGCTCAGCAGGTCGTCGAGGGTGAGCGCGGTGCCGAAGACCAGGGGCCGCCAGGCCGGCATCGTCGCCAGGATCAGCGCCGCGCCGAGGACGAGCCACGGGACGAACGCCGGCAGGGCGGCGCGCCGAAGCCTCACGCCGTCGGCTCCCGGCGACCGGCCCGGACCAGCAGCCAGCCGGCGATCAGCATCGCGACGCCCCAGGCCAGGAACCCGAGATCCCAGAACAACCGCTGGTCCCGGGGCATCGCCTCGTTGACGTGGTGGACGCCGAGGATCTGGTGGTCGAGCACGCCCTCGACGCTGTTGAACAGGCCCCAACCCATCAGGAGCGAGCCGGCCAGCAGCTTGTTCGACCAGGACAGGTGCCCGCGATGCGCGGCGCGCCAGAGAATGAACAGCCCGAGCACCACGAACACGTAGGTGGCGCTGTGAAAAATCCCGTCCCAGCGGGTGTTCAGCTCGAGATTGGCGATGGAGTCGATCGGGTACCAGCTGCTCAGCATGTGATGCCATTGCAGGATCTGGTGCAGCACGATCCCGTCGAAGAACCCGCCGAGCCCCAGCCCGAACAGGATGCCGGCGCTGAGCGGGAACGCGCGGGTCTCGGATGCGGCCGTTCTCATGGCGATCTCCCGGCGGGGTGATTCGAAAAACGGCGCCTGTTTCATACGTGCACTCGTGACGTCGTCCCGCAAACCGACCGTATCCGGAAACCTTTCCCGCCTGCGGCGTTGGGCCGGGCTCGCGGTGCGGCGGGCCGGGAATCGGACGCGTCCGGGACGGCGATCGAGCGGTGCGCTCACGGAATGCGCGTCCTCTGCCGGCCGCCGATCTCGGCGGCCCGTCCCGATCCTCCGGGGGCTCATCCCGTATGCGCCTCCGCCCGATCAGCGACCGTCGCTATCGGGTCAGGCCCCGCAGATGCGCTCGGGCTCGGGGATGCCTCAGCGTGATCCCGCCGGGCTGGCGCGGTTCGCCGGCTCGGCTTTCCGGCCCCGGAGGACGAGGAGGCCGGCGACCGCAATCAGAACGAGGGCGCCCTGGAGGCCCAACGCCTCCCAGCTGCCGTTGAAGCCGAGATCCGACACGAAGGCCGGCACGCCGTCATCATGCACGGAGACCAGCCCCTGCTCCTGCAATTCCTGGATCGCGGCCCCGACCAGCTTCAGCCCCATCAGGAACAGGAACGCCGAGGTCAGCACGAAGATCGGCCGCAGCGGCAGGCGCAGCGCGAGCCACTGCATCGCCACGAACAGGGCCACGAGGGCGAGCGCCGCCGCGCCGAGCCCGCCGAACAGCGACCCGTCCCAGCCGCCGACGGTCCGAGCCAGGGCGTGGAGGAACAGCACGGTCTCCGCCCCCTCGCGGAACACCGCCAGGAAGGCGATGCCGGCCAGGGACAGCACGGTCCCGGCCCCGAGCGCCTGACTGGCCAGGCGGTTGAGATCGGCCTGCCAGGCCTTCGGATCCTGCCGCAGGAACAGCCAGCCGCTCATGTAGAACATCAGGGCGGCGGCCAGAAGCATGACGCCGGCCTCGATCAGGTCGTTGTGGTTGCCATCGTAATAGGTCTCGAACACCCAGGCCATGCCGAGGCTGGCCAGGATGGCAGCCCCCGCGCCGAGATAGATCGGGGCGATCCGGTGATGGGCATCGGCGCGCCTCATGAAGGCGGCCAGCGCGGCGATCACCAGCAACGCTTCCAGCCCCTCCCGGAACAGGATCGTGAAGGCCTGGACGAACGTCGACCCGTTATCCATCAGAAACCTCTTCTGTGCTTGCGGATTATACGGGGCATATGCCCGACTTCTAGCGCAATGTTTTGTATTGCTTCTAAGAAGCGCCGCGCAGCAGCAGCACCGATACCTTCGATGCGGCCTCGCATCCGAGAAACCGCGAACGCCGCCGGCCCACGGGACAGGATATCGACCGCCGACACGGCGGGGTCGAGGACGACATCGGGTCGCCGGCCTCGGGAACGCCACGCCTCCCGCTTCGCCTTCGGGGTGCGGGCCGTAACGGATGGCGTTGCAATCGAACTCGGCTCTAAGGCCCTGATTTCACGCGCTCGCTGACGCCGAACCGGTCTCCACTTCGGCGGCGAGCGCTCTAGCGATGCGGCTTTCCGCGCCCGCGCGGCCCGACGGCGGCTGAGGGTTGCCCGCGGCTTTCCGTGAGCAGCTTGCGCCAGCGGGTCAGACGATCGGGATCGAGGCGTCCGTCGGCGACGGCGGCCTGTACGGCGCAGCCCGGCTCGTGGGCATGGGTGCAGTCGCGGAACCGGCACGACGGCGCGAGTTCGGTGATCTCGGCGAACAGGGTCGCGATACCGTCGGCGGCATCGCTGACCTGGAGCGTGCGCATGCCCGGCGTGTCGATGACCCAGCCGCCGCCCGCGATGGCGTGGAGCGACCGCGACGTCGTGGTGTGGCGCCCCTTCGCGTCGTGCTCGCGGATGCCGCCGGTCTCCTGGGGCGCGTCCTGGCCCGGGCCGGTCAGGGTGTTGACCAGGGTCGATTTGCCGACACCGGAGGAGCCGACCAGCGCGACGGTCCGCCCGGCGCCGCACCACGGGGCCAGCAGGCTCGCCGCCTCCGCGTCACGGGGGTTGACGGCCAGCACGGTCAGCCCGCGCTGCAAGGCGGCGGCCTGGCGTGCGAAGGCGCCGACATCGTCGGTCAGGTCCGCCTTGGTCAGCAGGATGACCGGATCGGCGCCCCCCTGGTTGGCCAACGCCAGGTAGCGCTCCAGCCGCGCCGGGTTGAAGTCGGCGTTGCACGAGGTGACCACGAACAGGGTGTCGACATTGGCCGCAGCCACCTGCAGGGACGCGCTGCCCTCGACGCGCCGCTCCAGGACGGTCTTTCGGTCGAGGCGGCGCTGCAGAATCTGGGTCCCGGGATCGACCAGGACCCAATCGCCGACCGCGAACGCACCGGTGTTGACAGGGATCGGGAGCGACAGCCTGACGGGTCCGGCGGTAGACAGGGCGGTCAGGCGCGCGCGGTGGATCGTGGCGATCCGCATGGCCGCCAGATCGGCCTCGTGCGGCTCGCGCTGATCCTCGAAGAAGACGGACCATCCCAAGCCTGTCAGGGACATCGCTGGGACGGGGGCGGGTTGATCGATCACCGCGTTGCCCATGGCACGGCCCCGCGCGGATAGCCAGGCTCCGTGGCCTGCCGGCGCATGGTGACCGCCGCCGGATTGCCCATCGTCGCCGGGCCAGCGACGTCTCACGGCCGCGGTGACGCGAAGTCCTCCGGGCGATCACCGCGTCGTCGGCGGGTCACACGTGGTCGCGACGACTGGCCGTGAGTCACGCTTGTGTGTCCACGACCCGGCGGCGGCCGACAGGCATGCCGCTGTCATACCTCTACGATCGAAGATCGGGCCATCATCAATGTCGGACCGCATGCCGACAATTATAAGTTGAGTTGTTGCCTGATTTGAAAAATCGCGCTGTGTACGCTAGCGAACATCTCCGCCGTTACACGGGGCGAGGCGCACGTATATTGCATGCAGACACTGTTCTCGACCGCGGGACTGCATCCGCGCGACAGCTTCAGGCTATGGCAGGACGCGCTGATCGGGTTCGGCGCGACGGTCGAACACAGCCGGCTCGACGACGGCCCGTTCGCGGCCAAGCTCGAGATCGCCAGCGTCGGTCCCCTCCACGTCACCCGCGTCACCCAGGATGCGGTGCGCAACGAGACGACCAGCGACCTGATGCGGCGTGGGGACCGTGACGTCGGGGTCGCCGTGATCCTCAATCTCGCCGGTTCGGCGACCGCCCTTCAGGACGGTCGGGACGCCGTGGCGGGCGCCGGCGACATGGTCATCCTGGATCAGAGGCCGGCCGTCCACACGTCGAGCGCGAGCAGTCGATCCCTGCTCCTGGAATTGCCCCGGGAGCGCCTGGAGAACGTCCTCGGTTCGACGCGGCTCTATACGGCCTTGACGGTCGGGTCGGACCTGGCCTCGACCGCGCTGGCGTTCACGTTCATCCAGGAACTGATCCGCGTCAGCCCGCAGCTCGCGCCCGATGCGGCGGCCCGCATGGCCTCGATCGGCGTGGACCTCGTCGTGGCCAGCATCGCCCAGCGGATGGTCAGGGAGGTGCCGCGCGCGCTCCACGGCAGTCGAGGGATCGCCCAGGTCCTTCGGCCAGAACGGCTCCATGCCCTTCATCGGCTTCATCGGTTCCATGGGCTTCATGGGTTCCATCGGCTTCATCGGTTCCACGGCGCGCCTCCTGTCCGGGTGAGTGACAGGAGGACGC
>NZ_JAKSYL010000157.1 GCF_022829515.1 Methylobacterium sp. J-048 | reverse complement strand
ATGCCCCCGCGGCGACCCCTCTCTGGGCGTGACCCTGAGCAACCTGCGGACCCGCCCACTACGAGGCGGAGGTCGGTTCGAAGGCCACGGCGGCGATGCGGGTTCCGGGGGCGTGCTTGGCCTGCCAATCCGGCCGGGCCGTCTTGTCCGGACCGCCAACCCGGCGCACGTGGATCGCTCACTCGGCAAGACCGTCTCACCGAGAAGAGTCCACTCGCCCGGGACCCGTCCTGGCCGGGCCGCTGACGCGTGGGTGCGGGACAGCGCGGCCGTCAAGGCGTCACGAGGAGAAAGGCGGCACCGGCGGGTGACCATGCCCGGGCGATGCCGCAGGTCTCCGCGGGGACCGGATCCCGCGCGTATTTGGCCGACACCTGGTGCCCCGGGGCGTCCCGCGTTCCTCGTGCTGGGTTTCTTGGGCCATGCCCCCGGCGCCGAAGGCGGGTGGGGACGATGACGGTTATCTGCGAGGAACGGCCCGCCCCATCCTGAAAAGTTGCCGGCTACGGGGACGGAGGATGCTCAGCTGTCGTTCGCCATCTCACGGAGCAGCTTCAGCACCGCCCCGCGGCGGCTCGACGACTTGATACTCCGGAACAGGGACGCGACCTCCTCGCACTGCCCGGCACTCGGTCCCGACGGATCGGCCGTCGCCGCCTCGACGCGGAAGAAGTAGGACGGCGGCACATCCAGGGTCTCGGCGATGCGCTCGAGCAGAAAGCGTGTGGTCGGGGATGTCTCATCGTCGATCATTGGCTCGAAGCTCGCATCCGACCGCTCCACAGATTGAGGCTGAAGAGGCCCCGGCGACGGCAGAGATTTCGCCGACAACCTATCGCCGACGCGCGGCAAATGCCATCCTCAGGTTGTGGTGGCCAGCGATTTGTCGCGCTACGTGCAAAAATGCGGGGCGAGCATGCCGCTATCGAGGCATTTCGACAGGACATTCAACATCTTGCGCGATCTCGAACGCGCCGCCGCACCCGACGAGATCGCCCGTCTGCTGGTCGGCGCGTTCAAGGGCTACGGGATTTCGTACGTCATGGCCGGCATCGTGCCGGATCCGAGCCTGCCGCCCCGGCGCCATGCCGGTCACGTCCTCGCCAGTACCATGCCGGAGGAATGGGCCCGCCGTTACGTCACCCGCGGCTATGCCCTGCACGATCCGACGGTCCGACGGCTTTGCACCACCGCCGCCCCGTTCGATTGGAGCGCCGTGCAGCCCGACACGCCGGTGGCCGGCCGCGTGATGAACGAGGCGACCGAGTTCGGCATCCGGGCCGGCCTCACGATCCCGTTCGTGACCCTCGATGGCGACCCGGGCGGCATCAGCTTCTCCGGCGCCGTGATCGAGATCGAGGCGGCCGACCGCATCGCCGTCAATCTGGTGGCGACCTATGCGGTCGGGCAATTGCTCCTGATGAACAGCCGTCCGGTGCCCGGTGAGCCGGTGCGCCTGTCGCCCCGGGAACGTGAGACCCTGCAATGGGCCGCGGAGGGCAAGACCGACGCGGAGATCGGCGTGGTGATGGGCATCACGGCGTCGGGCGTCGATTACCATCTGCGCTCGGCCCGGACGAAGCTCGACACAGTCAACAAGGCGCACACCGTCGCGCAAGCCTTGCGGGCCGGTCTCATAACGTAGGGTTCGACCCGCCCGTTCGGGCCGCCCCCGGCGGATATCGAAATCCACGGTTGCATTTAACGCGCGCGCTACACGCAACCCTACGGTTTTACGTAGTACAAACCGAACCGCGAAGGCGAGACACTCACGGCATACAAACGTGAGGTTGTTTCATGATCCATGTGATCACCCCCGCCAACGCGCATCGCTACGGCGACGCGATGGAGCAGGCTTGGCGCCTGCGGCACGATATCTTCGTCGACGAGAAGGGCTGGAGCGACCTCGCCCGGCCGGACGGACGCGAGATCGACCAGTTCGATACGCCCCACGCGGTGCACTTCCTGGCCATGGAGGGTGAAACCGTCATCGGCTACAGCCGCCTCCTGCCGACGACGCGCCCGCATCTCCTGTCGGACGTCTATCCGGAGCTTTGCGAAGGCGCGCTGCCGGCCGGCCCGCATCTCTGGGAATGGACCCGCCAGGGTGTCGCCCGCTCGCACCGCGCTCGGGGCCGGGTGGTCAATCCGGTCTCGATCGCGCTGCTCACCGGCATCGTCGAGTGGGGCATGGCCCATGGCCTCACCGGCCTGCTGCTGCAGATGCCGACCCTGTACATGATCCACGTCATCCAGCTGCATTTCCGCGCCCAGCCCCTGGGCCTGCCGGTCCTGATCGGCGGCGAGGAGATCATGGCGGCCACCGCAGCCTTCGACCACCGCACGCTGGCGCGGCTCCGCACGGTCCACGGCGATAGCCGGTCCGTCCTCGTGTCCGAGCCGGCCTACCTGGCCGCGTGATGAGAAGCCCCGACATGAACGATGCCCCTCTAGACGCCCTCGCGGCGCAGTGCCTCTCGGTGCGCGACCTCATCGATTCGGTCGGCGATCCGCTGATGCGGGCCGCCATCGACCTGCTGCTGATGGAGGTCGGCCGGGCCCTCGCGGAGACCGCGTCGTCGGACGGCCAAGGCGAGGCCTGATCCGGAAGCGCTTCTGGGTCGGCTCGGAACTCCGGTCTGTCATGCCGTCGCGGCACTTGACCGTCCGGGGAGACGGCGCAAGTTCGGGCGAGTCGATCTCATCAGCGGTACGGCAGCCGACGATGTCTGATGCGCCGCTCGTCGACGCAGCCCCGCGAGGCGAGGCCGGTTCGGGCCGGATCCTCGCCTTCATCGCCATGGCGTTCATCTGGGGTGCCGGCTGGCTCCCCACGAAGCTCGCCATGGAGGTCCTGTCGCCGGTCTTCTTCGCGTGCCTACGCTTCAGCTTCGCGGCGCTGGGGTTTCTCGTGATGGCGCGGCTGCGCGGCTTAACGCTGCGGGTCGAGCGACCGAGGCGCGTCCTGGCGGCCTCGATGCTGATCACCACGGCCTGCTACGCCCTGGTGTTCTGGGGGCTGGCCCAGGCCCCTAGCGGGCTCGCCGCGGTGGTCAACCTCGGGCTGATGCCGATCTTTCTGATCAGCATTGGAGCGGCCTACGGACAGGAGCCGATCACCCCGCGTAGGATCGCCGCCATCGTCCTCGGACTCGCGGGCCTCGCGCTGCTGTTCTCCGGCCACCTCGGCGGTGGCGGGGAGGGCGGGCAGGCCGCCCTCGGCCTCGGGGCGGTGGCCCTCGGCACGCTCGCCTATGCTTGGGGTACCGTGATCAGCCGGCCGCTGGTGCGCGCGACACCGCCGGTCGTGCTGGCCTTCTGGCAATCCGGCCTCGGCACGCTGGGCCTGATCCCGATCTGCCTCGCCGTGGAGGGCTGGGATACGGGCCGCTTCGCTGCCATCGGAGATCCCCGCGTCCTGCAGGGGCTCGCCGTGATGGTCGGCGGCGGATCGCTGATCGCTTTCCCGATCTTCCTGATGCTGCTGCGTGATTGGGGCGCGTTCCGAGCCGGCCTCTACGCCTTCGTCAGCCCGGTGATCGCTGTCCTGCTCGGCTACGCCTTCGCTGCGGAGCGCATCGATACGGCCGAGGCCGTCGGGATGGCGGTGACGCTGGCCGCGACCGCCTTGGCGCTCAGCCGGCCGCGCCGGACCACGACATGAAGACGGCGGACGCCTGGGGGCGCCCGCCGCTGAACCTGATTGGAAGAACGGCTCAGACGCCCATCGCCGCCTTGAGGTTCTGATCGACCTTGTCGAGGAAGCCTGTGGTCGAGAGCCACTTCTGCTCGGGGCCGACGAGGAGCGCGAGGTCCTTGGTCATGTGCCCGGCCTCGACGGTGTCGACACAGACCTTCTCGAGGGTGGCGGAGAACTTCGCCAAGTCGTCATTGCCGTCGAGCTTGGCCCGGTGCGACAGGCCGCGGGTCCAGGCGAAGATCGAGGCGATCGAGTTGGTCGAGGTCTCGCGGCCCTTCTGGTGCTCGCGGTAATGGCGCGTCACGGTGCCGTGGGCGGCCTCGGCCTCGACGGTCTGGCCGTCCGGGGTCATCAGCACCGAGGTCATCAGGCCGAGTGAGCCGAAGCCCTGTGCCGCGGTATCCGACTGCACGTCGCCGTCGTAGTTCTTGCAGGCCCAGACGTAGCCGCCCGACCACTTCAGGCACGAGGCGACCATGTCGTCGATCAGACGGTGCTCGTAGGTGATCCCGAGCGGCTTGAACTTGGCCTCGAACTCTTCCTCGTAGACCTTCTGGAACAGGTCCTTGAACCGGCCATCATAGGCCTTGAGGATGGTGTTCTTGGTCGACAGGTAGACCGGGTACTTGCGGGCCAGCCCGTAGTTCAGCGAGGCGCGGGCGAAGTCGATGATCGACTGGTCGAGGTTGTACATCGACATCGCGACGCCGGCATCCGGGAACTTGAACACCTCCTTCTCGATGACGGTGCCGTCGTCGCCCTCGAACTTGATGGTCAGGCGCCCCTTGCCGGGCACCTTGAAGTCGGTGGCGCGGTACTGGTCGCCGTAGGCGTGGCGGCCGATCACGAAGGGCTGGGTCCAGCCGGGCACGAGCCGCGGGACGTTCTTGCAGATGATCGGCTCGCGGAAGATCACGCCGCCCAGGATGTTGCGGATCGTGCCGTTGGGCGAGCGCCACATCTCCTTGAGGCCGAACTCCTGCACCCGCTGCTCGTCGGGGGTGATGGTGGCGCACTTCACGCCGACGCCGTGGCGCTTGATCGCCTCGGCGGCATCGACCGTGACCTTGTCGCCGGTGGCGTCGCGGTGCTCGACGCCGAGGTCGTAATATTCGAGGTCGACGTCGAGATAGGGGTGGATGAGCTTGTTCTTGATCTCGGCCCAGATGATCCGGGTCATCTCGTCGCCGTCGAGTTCAACGACGGGGTTCGCTACCTTGATCTTCGCCATGGACCGATGCCTTCTCGCGTTGTCCCCGCGCACGGCATGCAAGGGCCGTGCGGTCGCCCGCCCAACCGTCGATTGGGTACGTTTCGCCCCGGCGACATAGCGCGGCCCTTCCGGCAGCGGAAGGCGCGGGCTGTCATCCGGGCGGCATCGTCACCCGGCCCTCGACGGGCGGTCGCCGGCTGTGCCAGAGGGCCGGCATGACGATCCGAGACCCGCACGACGACCCGCCGCCGAAGATCACCGAGGTGCCGCCGGGGATCGCCCCGGTGGTGATCCTGGTGGAGCCGCAGCTCGCCGAGAATATCGGCATGACCGCCCGCGCCATGGCGAATTTCGGCCTGTCGGAGCTGCGGCTGGTCAACCCCAAGAACGGCTGGCCTAAGAAGGGCGTGCGCGAGGCGGCCTCGGGGGCGACCCACGTGCTCGACCGGGCGACGATCCACGGCAGCGTCGCCGAGGCGATCGGCGATCTGCACTACGTGCTCGCCACGACGGCGCGCGAGCGCGGTCAGATGAAGCGGGTTTTTTCCCCCGAGGCGGCCATGGGCGAGGTGGTCGCCCGGGAGGGACAGCGCATCGCGGTGATGTTCGGCCGCGAGCGGGTCGGGCTGACCAACGACGAAGTCTCGCTGGCCGACGCGATCATCACCTTCCCGGTCTCGCCGGACTTCCCATCGCTGAACCTCGCGCAGGCGGTGCTGCTGGTCGGCTATGCCTGGCGCCAGGCCAGCGGCCGGGCGGTGCTGCCGTTCTCGGGCGAACTGCTGTCGCCCCCGGCCAGCCGCGAGGCCCTGATGGCGCTGTTCGGGAGCCTGGAGACGGCGCTGGACGACGCGCGGTTCTATCCGCCGGAGAAGCGCGAGATCATCGCCCGCAACATGCGCGACATGCTCCACCGCATGAGCCTGACCGAGCAGGACGTGCGCACCTTCCGGGGCGCCCTGCGGGTCCTGACGCGAAAGGGGACCTGATCAGGCGCGTTCTTCCATGTCGGGCGGCTTGCCACCGCCGAAGCAGCGTCCCACGGCCTCCCAGAACGCCGCCTGTTCCTCCCGGGTACATTGTGCCACCCGCGCCTCGACCAGGGCCCGGCCGGCCACGGCATCCGCCGTCGCCGCAATTTCGGTTTCGCTCGGGTATCTCGCCTCGTTCATGGCTGCCTCCGTGATCCGAGAAAAAAGCGGGCCGCACCGACACGGTTCCGTTCCGGACCGCAATCGGGCATGGAGGCGCCGCGTGCCTCCGCCACTTCGCGTGGCGGGACGGCGCGGATCGGTCTGGCCGCCTGCCGGCGGGAGAAGGCGGGGTACCGGGTGCGGCTCAGCGTCGACAATCTCGCCTGCCGCCGCTCCGGCCGCCGGATTTTTTCCGGCTTGAGCTTCGCCCTGGGGCCGGGCGATGCTCTGGCGGTGACCGGGCGGAACGGCGCCGGGAAATCGAGCCTGCTCGCCATCCTGTCGGGCCGTCTGCGGCCCGATGCCGGCCGCATCGACCTGGCCGAAGTCGGCGAGGCGAGCCTGCCGGAATGTCTTCACGCGGTCGGCCATCGGGACGGGCTCAAGAGCTCGCTGTCCGCAGGCGAGAATCTGCTTTTCGCGCAAAACCTCCTCGGCGCGCCCCGCCTCTCCCCGCGGGAGGCCCTGGACAGGCTCGGCCTCGGACACGCCCACGACCTGCCGGTGGGCTACCTGTCGGCCGGCCAGCGGCGACGCGTGGCCCTGGCGCGGCTGCTGGTCTGCGAACGCCCGCTCTGGCTCCTCGACGAGCCGACCGCGGCCCTCGACGCCGCCTCGCAAGCCTTGCTCGCCGGCCTGATGGCGGCCCACCGGGCGGGCGGCGGGCTGGTGATCGCCGCCACCCATCAGGCTCTGGGTCTTGACGGGGCGGCGGAACTGCGCATCGAGGCGTCCGTCGCCCCGGAGCCCGAGCCCGCGGAGGATTGGGCGTGACCCGTGCCATCCTCGCGCTGATCGCCCGCGACCTGCGGCTCGCCGGCCGCGTCGGCGGCTCCGGCGCCCTGTCGCTGGTGTTCTTCCTGATGATCGTCGCCCTGGTGCCGTTCGCGCTCGGGCCCGACCTCAACCTGCTGTCGCGGATCGGCCCGGCGATCCTCTGGCTCGCCGCGGTGCTCTCGACCCTGATCGGCCTCGACCGTCTATTCCAGGCCGACGAGGAGGACGGCTCCCTCGAGCTGATGAGCGTCGCCCCGGTGCCCCTCGAAGGCGTGGTGCTCGCCAAGGTCACGGCGCATTGGCTGACCACCGGTCTGCCCCTGGCGCTCGCCTCGCCGCTGTTCGGCCTGCTTGTCGCCCTCGACGGCACCGCCATGGGCGCCACCGCGCTGACGCTGCTCGCCGGCACTCCGGCGCTCAGCTTCATTGGCGCGGTCGGGGCGGCGCTCACGGCCTCGATCCGCCGGGGCGGGCTGATTCTCGCCGTCCTGGTGCTGCCGCTGATGATCCCGAGCCTGATCTTCGGCGTCTCGGCTGCCCAGGCGGCGACGGGGGGCACGGTGCCGTTCCTGGTGCCGCTGGCCGTGCTGGCGGCGTTGACCCTGATCGCTGCCGTGGTCGGGACGCTGGCGGCGGCGGCGGCTTTGCGCTGGCCGGAGTGATCGTTTGCCGTCAAGCGGTTTTCGCCGCCATTGCTAGGTCGGAGATCGTAGTAGCGCATTAACCGATCTAATCCATTGGATTGTCGGCCAGTATCTTCAAAATATAACCGTAGCATCCATCGATATCTTCATCGTCTCGGAATGTCGATATCTAGACGCGATTGTCGTCCAAGCATCCTATTTCAAGCCGCCGCCCATAAAGCGTTGCATCGATCCTGATTATATATGGACGATGACGATCGAGGCGAAACTTTATCTTTGATTCTTCCAAAAAACTCAAAATCTTGTTGATCGAATGATCAATTTCCCCTACGCCTTTCGATCAGATCGCGGTAACGTCGAGGCTCGAGATCCGCGTGTTCACGCAGGCACACGAGTATCAACCGGCCCCTGCGCGCGTCTTGGCAGACCAAGCTGTCTATAGGCCCGCAGAGTTCAGGATTGTATTCCGAGTTGGCGCGAGTTAAGGATCGCGATTATTGTCATGTCTGGAGAGCTTCTCGTAGCAGAGGCTTTCACGAAAGATCGAGGACAGAACCGAGTTTCTGCTGGAACGGGAAGGCCGTCGGCTGCCAGTATCGCCCGAGTTTAAAGATGTCGGCTAGGCCGCGCTCGTTCTCCCACAAAAGCTTTGAGAGCGAAAGCCGATCATCTTTCATAAGCGCTTCACCAACAGAGAGATCCGATAAGAGGTATCTTGGGTTTTCGAAATTGGCTATTCGGGTGCTGAGTTGATCTTCCAACCTGGGGCCTATGATTGACCAACGCTTTTTTGCATCCTCGAATTGGCCCAAGGCTGCCTCGGTGAAAAAAAGCCATTTATCGTCATTATATACGCTATATCCCATCATATAATGTCCCAATATAAAAGTAATAATTTTTTCGAAAGTATTCAGGGAACGGAGCAGCGGCAGGACCTCCGTTTCGACCTGGTAGATGAAATCGAGTGGCATCGTCGGATCATCCCAGTCCCAGATTCCGCCCTCACCCTTCGGCTTAAACTTCCTGGAGCGCCCCACCAGCCCAGTCGGACGTCCGTAAGCTGGTGGCGCAACTTGGCCTTCACGGACATAGAGCCCTGTCAATCTCCATTCGAGGGTGAAATAGCCCCGGACCGATCGATCGTAGATGCGAATCTGCCGCGCGATATGCCCTACGGGCAATAGGCAAAGGTATTTGCTGCCAGTGAGTACGATGTCTGGGTTTCGTTCGATGAGGGGAGCCGTCAAAGCACGAATACGTTTTGGCGGAAGCGCGGTTGGATCCACAGAATTCATCGGCGTGGTCTCACCTGAATGAAGATGAACCGCTCAATGTCAGGATACAACTTGTGTGCTTCCCTGATCAGGACTGCTACGCGCGCTAGCGTCAAGCCCTCACGACCCGTTTTCGTATCGTACACACAAGCAGTTAACGGCGGTCTATTTTCAAAAATATCGGCTCTTCTGCTGCCCGGAATTATGAATGATTCATTGTCATTTCTCTCGCCTAAAATGAGTTCGGCTACAAAATTTGGATCTTTTTGACTGTTGATGGTGCGTGCGATCTCGGCGTGGATGCGCGTACCTAGTACGGCTCCGCTGGCATAGCTGCCTTGTGCCTTAACTCGAGCGGCGACATCGTCAACGATAGTCTGCACCTCACCGGCCTTGGGACATGTTGCGTCGAGTTGGGCTTGGTTCAGGCGCCCGATCCACATCGGCATGTCGGGTTGGGCTACATCCTCGTACTGATACTCTTGTGCCGACATGCCCAGAACGGTGCCGTACCCATCCTTCCGAGCGGAGAGATACGTTAGGAGTTGCAACGCAAGCTCGAAGGTTGCGATGACGGGGGCGGCGATCAGTGGTAGGGTGGGAGCCAGGGCCAATTGAGCAATCGGCTCAGCGACGAGACCAGTTGGCGTGAAGGTGGTCTGCGACAGGACCTCGCCTGTATTGCCATCTCGAATCGTCTGCGTTTCTCCGGATGTCTCGAAGATTCGGCTTTCGCCGTCCGGCGCCGTGACGGTGTGTTGTTCGTCGAAGGGCTTTCGTCCCGCACGGATCCGGATCGACAGGACGCGCGTCCCATCCTCCAGCGTTGTGCTATCCGCGAGTGGGGGCGGATCTTGAGGGGCCGGCCCGCCCGGCCGATCCTCGTGGAGCGAGGCCCCTGGCCACCGCTGGGACCCTGCACCCACTCGCCGCCGTTCGGCTGTCCCGCTGGGACGCGTGGCTGCCTCTCCCAACCTTTGGCCTGGAGCTGCCGCTGGAGGCGGATCAGCTTGGTCTCCAGTGTAAGGCCGGCAAGAACGTTGCGCAGGACGATCGACTCGCTGTGCGCTTGAGACTTTTCACGCATAGTGTCCTAGCCCCGCCGGACCGCTTATTGAGCGGCTTATCGGAACATACCAAGAACATAGGAAAATTGTCAAGATTTAAGAAATTGGGCTCGCGCCGACCGCTGCGGGCGGTTCCGCGTTGACGCGCGGCATCGCGCTAACTATAGAGGCCGCTTCGCCGAGGGGCAGCGCTTTCGCGCGCGCTGCGTCTCGGCCATCGCCTGACAACCTGATGCGACGACCGATTTCCGGCTGAGCCGGCCCGTCGGCATCGCCCGACGAAGAGAACGAGGACTCCATGGCCAACACCGCTTCGGCCAAGAAAATGACCCGCAAGATCGAGAAGCGCACGGCGGTCAACCGCTCGCGCCGCTCGCGCATGCGCACCTTCGTCCGTAAGGTCGAAGAGGCGATCGCCGCCGGCAACCAGCAGGACGCGCTGACCGCGCTGCGGGCCGCCGAGCCCGAGATGATGCGCGCTGCCCAGCACGGCATCGTTCATAAGAACAACGCCTCGCGGAAGGTCTCGCGCCTCGCCGCCCGGGTGAAGGCGCTGGCCGCCTAAGCCGCCACCGCATCACCGAGACGACACCAAGCCCGGCCTTCGTGCCGGGCTTTTTCATGTCCGCATTTCGGATCCGCGCCACCGGTCCGGCATCGGTGGCGTCGCGAAGCGTTAACCCTAGACCAGAATTTGGCCCGTTGCAGAGTCTAGGGGTGGCGTGTAGCTTAACAGAAACTGACTGCGTTCAAGCAAAGTCTGCCGATTTCGGGACATCAGCGAATCAATTCGATTCGCCAAGACTCTAGCGAGCGGCCTCGTTGAGGCCGGCAACACTTGCGGTTGGGAATCTGAGCCGTCCCCACAAGTCCCACTGTTAAAGGAACTGTAGGTAATTGTTGATAGGCTCTTCCAATCGGCAAAAGTTCCTTGGTGGGGAGTTGACTCCGCCAACGGACTCTGTCCCGCCCGGTCATGCGGGACGCTGAGGGCGTAATTCGTGCGTACGCGCGGCCTGCGGGTTTCCGCCGGCGGCGTCGGGAGAGCCAGTGATGCGTGTCGACGGAACGGTGGCGAGCGACGACGAGGGCGGCCGCAGCGGCGGCAACACGGATTTCGGATCCGCCTGGGCGCGGGTGAAGCGGCGGCTGCGCGCCGAGCTGGGCGAGGACGTGTTCGCCAGCTGGTTCGCCCGTCTGGAACTCGAAGGCGTAGCGGCCGGCACGGCACGGCTGACGGTGCCGACGCGCTTCCTCAAGAGCTGGATCGAGTCGCACTACCTCGACCGGGTGCTCGGCACCTTCAAGGCCGAGGCCGAGGAGATCGCCCGGATCGAGGTCGGCGTGCGCGGCACCGGCGCCCCGGCCCGCCCGGCGGTCGTCGGAGCGCCTAAGGCCGGCCCGGCCAGCGGCCCGCTCGCCCGGCTCCACGCCACCAACACGCCGGCCCCCGTGGCCGTCGCCACCGCCTCCGAGCAGCGCAACGCCGATGCCGGGGGTGACCTCAGCGGCACGCCGCTCGATGCGCGGCTGACCTTCTCCAGCTTCGTCATCGGCCGCTCGAACGCGCTGGCCCACGCCGCCGCCGAGCGGGTCGCCCGGCACCAGGGCGAGGGCGCGCTCTATAACCCGCTCTACCTTCATGCCGGCGTCGGCTTGGGCAAGACGCACCTGCTGCACGGCATCGGTCATGCCGCCCGCGAGGCCGGGCGCCGGGTGATCTACCTGACCGCAGACCGGTTCATGTACGGCTTCGTCAACGCTCTGAAGACACAGTCGGCGCTCGCCTACAAGGAGCGCCTGCGCGGCATCGACCTGCTGATCCTGGACGACGTCCAGTTCATCCAGGGCAAGTCGATCCAGGCCGAGTTCGGACACACCATCAACGCGCTGATCGATGCCGGCCGGCAGGTGGTCGTGGCGTCGGACCGACCCCCGACCGAGCTGGAAGCGCTGGACGAACGCGTCCGCTCGCGCCTGGGCGGCGGCCTGGTGGTCGAGATCACCGCCCTCGACGAGGCCCTGCGCGTCTCGATCCTGTCGGCGCGGCTCGCCGCGGTGCGGGCGGCGCATCCGGGCTTCGACGTGTCGCCGCAGGTCGCGACCTACGTGGCCCGGGCGATCACGGCCAACGGCCGCGACCTCGAAGGCGCGGTCAACCGGCTGCTGGCCCATGCCACGCTCACCGGCACCGCCGTCACCATGGAGACCGCCGAGAGCGCGATCCGCGACCTCGTGAAGAACCGCGAGCCGAAGCGGATTAAGATCGAGGACATCCAGAAGCTGGTCGCCTCGCGCTACAACGTCTCGCGTTCGGATATCCTGTCGGAACGGCGCACCGCCGCCGTGGTCAAGCCGCGCCAGATCGCCATGTACCTGTCGAAGGTGCTGACCCTGCGCTCGCTGCCCGAGATCGGCCGCCGGTTCGGTGGACGCGACCATACGACCGTGCTGCACGCGGTGCGCAAGATCGAGAAGCTGATCGGTGAGGATACGATCCTCGGCGACGAGGTCGAGCTCCTGAAGCGCATGCTCCAGGACTAGGACCCCGAACGGGGTCCAGGCCGCCACCGCCAATCGACGTTGTGAGCCGCGCCCGATCGAACCCCGATCGGGCGCGGTTCTGTTTTGCGCGGCTTTCAAGCTCGACCGTTTTGCCGCGGCTCGGGATGGTGCGACGCGTATCGGCCGTGGCAGACTGGCGCCCAGCGAGTCGGCCCGCTAAGGCCGCGTCGCCAACAGGCAAGAACACGCTGGGGAACGCCAATGCCCGAAGCCTTCATCTACGATCACGTCCGCACGCCGCGCGGCCGTGGCAAGGCGGATGGCGCGCTGCACGAGGTGACGGCCCTGCGCCTCGCCGAGACGGCCCTGCGGGCGCTCAAGGACCGCACCGGCCTCGACACGGCGCTGGTTGACGACGTGATCCTCGGGTGCGTCGACCCGGTCGGCGAGGCGGGGGGCGACATCGCCCGCGCGGCGGCCCTGGTCTCCGATTACGGCGATCATGTCCCGGGCATCCAGATCAACCGCTTCTGCGCGTCGGGCCTGGACGCCGTGAATTTCGCCGCCGCGCAGGTGATGAGCGGCCAGCACGCGATGGCGGTGGGCGGCGGCGTCGAATCGATGAGCCGCATCGGCATCGGCGCCTCGGGGGGCGCGTGGTCGGTCGATCCGGCGATCGCCATCAAGTCGTATTTCATGCCCCAGGGCGTTTCGGCCGACCTGATCGCCACCAAGTACGGCTTCTCGCGGGACGATTGCGACGCCTACGCGGTCCGCTCGCAGGCGCGCTCGGCCAAGTCCTGGGCGGACGGGCTGTTCGGCGGCTCCGTGGTGCCGGTGCGCGACGTGAACGGCATCACGCTGCTCGACCGCGACGAGCATATGCGGCCGGGCACCGACATGCAGTCGCTGGCCGGGCTGAAGGCCTCCTTCGTCCAGATGGGCCAGATGGGCGGGTTCGACGCGGTGGCGACGGATGCGCATCCGGATGTCGAGACGGTCAACCACGTCCACCATGCCGGCAACTCGTCGGGCATCGTCGACGGCGCTGCCGCCGTGCTGATCGGCTCGAAGGCGGCCGGGGACGCCGCCGGGCTGCGGCCGCGGGCGCGGATCCGGGCGTTCGCCAATATCGGTTCGGACCCGGCCTTGATGCTCACCGGCCCGGTCGACGTCACCCGCAAGGTCCTGGCTCGGTCCGGCCTGAGCCTGTCCGATATCGACCTGTTCGAGGTGAACGAGGCCTTCGCGGCCGTGGTCCTGCGCTTCTGCCAGGCGTTCGATCTCGATCCCGAGATCGTCAACGTCACGGGCGGCGCGATCGCGCTGGGCCATCCGCTGGGCGCGACCGGCGCGATGATCCTCGGAACGGCGCTCGACGAGCTGGAGCGCACCGGCAAGGAGCGCGCGCTGGTGACCCTCTGCATCGGCGCCGGCATGGGCACCGCGACGATCATCGAGCGGGTCTGAACGACACTGCGGCGCGGGGGCGGGCATCCGCCGCTCCCCAAAGCCCGGGAACGCTGGTAGAGGCCCGGGCGACGATCGCCCCGAATCCGGGCCGAACGATAAAAAGATGGGAGTTGAGCCCTTGAACCGCCTGATTGCGACGCTCTGCCTGGGCGTCTCCTTGAGCCTGCCGCTTGCTGCGCACGCCGACGAAGCGTCGGACCGCGTCGCCGAGGCGACCTCGCTCGTGAACAAGACCCTGATCAAGAACCTCCAGACCGGCTTCAACGTCGCCCTGGAGAAGACCGTGGCGCCGATGCCGGAATCGCGCGCCGAGGCCGTGCGCAAGGAACTCACCGACGAGTTCGAGAAACAGCGCGGCATCATGGTCGAGGGACTGTCGAAGGAATACGCCCAGAAGTTCACGCTCGCCGAGCTGAAGCATCTGGACGAGATCTACGCCGACCCGACCTACCTCAAGTTCCAGACGATGAACGCCGATCCCAATTCCGCGGTGACGGCGATCTCGCAGAACTCGGTCACCAAGCTGCTCAACATGCTGGCGGTGGCTGCGGCCACCGACAACACGCCCAAGACCGGCGCGCCGCCGGTCCCGCCGCCGATAGCCCCGCCCGCTCCGGCGCCGAAGTAGCCCGTGCCGCCCCCCCGCGCGCGGCCGCCCGGGGGGGCGAAACCCAACCGCACCGGATGCCGGGAACAGCATCAGTCCGGCAGCCCGTGTCCTTCGCCCTGTACCGGGTCCGTCGGTTCCCCCCAACCGGCGGATCGGGCGCGGCGGCGCTCGAAGCAACTGCACCGTAAGATCGCCGGCGGTTCGACGGCGAGATCCTGGGAGGACGGCACCATGACGCTGACGGATTTCCGCTTCGAGACCGACGCCGACGGCGTCGCGGTGGCGACCTGGGACATGCCCGGCCGGTCGATGAACGTGATCACCGAGGCGGTGATGGATCAGCTCGAGCAGATCATCGAGCAGGTCGCCTCGGACGCCGCGATCAAGGGCTGCGTCATCGCCACCGGCAAGGACAATTTCTCCGGCGGGGCCGATCTCACCATGCTGCAGGGGCTCGGCCGGGCCTACGAGCAGTTGAAAGCCGAGCAGGGTGAGGAGGTGGCCATGCGCCACTTCTTCGAGGCGTCGCGCCGGCTCTCGCTGCTGTTCCGCCGGCTCGAGACCTGCGGCAAGCCGTTCGCCGCGGCGATCCAGGGCCTGTGCCTGGGCGGCGCCTTCGAGTTGGCCCTGTCCTGCCACCACCGGGTCGCCTCGGACGATGCCAAGACCCGGGTCGGGCTGCCGGAGATCAAGGTCGGGCTGTTCCCGGGCGGCGGCGGCACCCAGCGGGTCGCCCGGCTGATGCAGACCGGCGACGCGCTCCAGATGCTGTTCAAGGGCGAGCAGATCCGCGCCCCGATGGCCAAGGGCATGGGGTTGGTTCACGCGGTCGCGCCGCAGGCCGAGATCGTTGAGCGCGCCAAGGCCTGGATCCGCGAGGGCGGCTCCGCGGTCGCCCCCTGGGACGTGCCGAAGTTCAAGGCGCCCTCCGGCAAGGTCTACTCGCCCGCCGGCATGATGATCTGGCCGCCCGCCAACGCGATCTACCGCCGGGAGACCCACAACAATTACCCGGCCGCCAAGGCGATCCTGGCTTCGGTCTACGAGGGCTTGCAGCTGCCCATGGACCTCGCCCTGCGGGTCGAGAGCCGCTACTTCGCGCATATCCTGCGCTCGAAGGAGGCGGCGGCGATGATCCGCACGCTGTTCATCTCCATGGGCGAGTTGAACAAGGGCGCCCGCCGGCCGAAGGACGTGCCGGCCACCAACTTGCGGCGGGTCGGGGTGATCGGCGCCGGCTTCATGGGTGCCGGCGTCGCCTACGTCACCGCCCAGGCCGGACTCGAAGTGGTGCTGGTCGACCAGTCGATCGAGGCCGCCGAGAAGGGCAAGGCCTACGCCCACACGCTGATCACCGGCCAGATCAACAAGGGCCGCGCCAAGACCGCCGATCGCGACGCACTGCTCGGCCGGATCACCACCACGGCGGATTACGCCACGCTCAGCGGATGCGACCTCGTGATCGAGGCGGTGTTCGAGGATCCGAAGGTCAAGGCCGAGGTGATCCAGAAGGTCGAGGCGGTGATCGGCCCCGACACGATCTTCGCCTCCAACACCTCGACGCTGCCGATCACCGGCCTGGCGAAGAGCGCGCAGCGGCCGGACCGGTTCGTTGGCATCCACTTCTTCTCGCCCGTCGAGAAGATGATGCTGGTCGAGATCATCAAGGGCGAGGCCATGGGCGATGCGGCGTTGGCCACCGCCCTCGACTACGTGCGGCTGATCAAGAAGACCCCGATCGTCGTGAACGACGCCCGCGGCTTCTTCGCCAACCGCTGCGTCGGCGCCTACATCCTCGAAGGCCACAAGATGCTAGCCGAGGGCGTGCCGCCCGCGATGATCGAGAGCGCCGGGCGCCAGGCCGGCATGCCGGTCGGACCGCTGTCGCTCAACGACGAGGTCGCCCTCGACCTCGTGCTCAAGATCGCCAAGGCCACCGAGGCGCAGGTGGGGGAGGGGGCGGTCGATCCGGCCCAGAAAACGATCCTCACCGCCCTGGTCGAGGGCCAAGGCCGGCTCGGGCGCAAGAACCGCAAGGGCTTCTACGATTATCCCGAGGGCGCGCCCAAGCGCCTCTGGCCGGGCCTGGCGGAGCTGCAGCCCAACCGTCTCGACCCGGAGGCGGTGGACTTCAACGAATTGAAGCAGCGGCTCCTGGTTGTGCAGGCGCTGGAGGCCGCCCGCACCGTCGGCGAAGGTGTGGTCACCGATCCCCGAGAGGCCGATGTCGGCTCGATCCTGGGCTTCGGCTTCGCACCGTTCACCGGCGGCACCCTGTCCTACATCGACTTCATGGGCACGGCGTCCTTCGTGGCGCTCGCTCGCGGCCTGGAGGTCAAGCACGGCCCCCGCTTCCGGGTGCCCGACACCTTGGCGGCCATGGCCGAGCGGGGCGGGACCTTCTACGGAGAACAGAAGCGCGCCGCCTGATCGGTTTGGCGGACGCCTCAGACCAAGGCCTGAGAGCCGTTCCCGATCGCCTCGGGAACGGCCTGCGCCGCGGCACCCGGCAGACGGGCGAGTTCCTCCAGCATCATGGCCCGCGCACAGGCGCCGAACGCCCGCATCAGTCGCCCCCGCGTATGATCGGGCGGGAACAGCAGCGCGAACCGCACCGGCAGAGCCGGCGCGAACGGCCGGATCAGGATCGGCGAGACCTTAGCCTCTTCGTAGGCCGCCAGCGGGTTCATCAGGCTGACGCCGAGGCCGGCCGAGACAAGAGTGCAGATCGCGGAGCCGAGCCCGGCCTCCGCGGTGATCGTCATCTCGACCCCCGCCGTGTGGAACACCGCATCGATCCGGGCGCGTAGCGCACTCGCGAGCGGTGAGGCCACGAAAGGGAACCCGCGAAAATCCTCGGGCCTGAGACTGGCGCGGGCGCCGAGCGGATGGTCCGGCGGCAGGACGGCGACGCAATCCATCGTCAGCACGTGTTCGAGCCGGGAATCCGGGGCGTCGCCGTAGATCATCGTCAGCGCGGCGTCGCAGAAGCCGCTGGACACCCACCTGTTCACGGTCTCGTCGTCGCCGGAATGGATCGCTACGATCACGTCCGGGTGCGCGGTCTTGAAGCGCGCCACCGCGCGGGAGAGCAGGCCTCCGGCCAGCCGTGGCATGGCGGCGACCCGCAGCCGCTCGGCCCCGAAGGCGCGGATGCGGGTGGCCGCCGCCTCCAGACTGGTCAGGCCCACGAAGGCCCGGTCGACTTCGGTGTGGAAGCGCATGCCGTCTAGCGAGGGCGACAGGCGGCTGCCGCTGCGATCGAACAGGGGCAGGCCAGTCATTGCCTCGAGCTGGGCGATCAGTCGGCTCACCTGCGGCTGCGAAGTGTGGAGCTGCCGGGCCGCCTCGGTCATCGAACCTGCGGCCATCACGGCGCGGAACGCTTCGATATGCCGGAAGGTCATGCGCCGCTGCGCCATATCAGATCCGCATGGTCCGCAGGGAAATCGGAATTGGACGCCGGTCGGCGCACGCAGGATAAACATTCTCCGGCAAGCCGGGGAGTCTACGCTCGACTCCCGCACGGTGCAGGCCTCGCTGAAGCGAATCTGGGTCGGCGTCCACCAGTGGAGTGCAGGGGTGTTGAACAGGATTCCGTTGCTGCTGGCCTCCCTGTTGTCGGTCGGAACAACTGCCTCGTCGTCCGCTGAAGGTTCGGGACGTCTCGATAAGCTCCGGTCCCTGGGGCAGATCAGCCTCGGATTTCCGGATGCGTCGCCCCCATTCGGCTTCCTCGACGGCAACGCGAAGCCGATGGGCTATTCGGTGGAGATATGCGAGCACGTCGCCGAGAAGCTGAAACGCGCCCTCGGCCTGCCGAAGCTCGATGTCCGCCACGTCCCGGTGATGTCCGCGACCCGGATTCCGCTGATCAACAACGGCACGATCGATCTCGAATGCGGCACGGCGAGCAACCTGCCGGAACGGCACAAGCTCGTCGCCTTCGCGCCGACGACCTTCGTAGCGCAGGTGGTGCTGACTGCGCGGAAGGAAACGCCGTTCGACGTGAACGATCTCGCGTCCTTCCGCGGGAAGGCAATCTCGGCTCAGGCCGGCGGCGAAACCCAGCGGGTCGCCACACGGATCAACGTGCGCGACAACCTCGATCTCCGGATCATGCCGGCCAAGGATACCGGCGAGGTGTTTCTACTCTTGGCCAGCGGGCGCGCCGCCGGCATGATCAACGACGACGCCCTGGCCCATGCCACCGTGGCGGGCGCCAAGGACCCATCGGACTACAAGATCGGCGATAAGGGGCTGGAATTCTCGCCCTACGGCATCCTGGAGCCGAAGGACGATCCAGATTTCAAGGCCGCGGTCGACAAGGCCGTGATCGAGATGATCCAGGACGGCACCGTCGCCCAACTCTACACGAAGTACTTCCAGTCGCCGCTGCCGCCGAAGGGCATCAACCTCGACCTGCCGATGAGCGACGTGCTGAAGCGGGCGCTCGCCAAGCCGACCGATTCCGGCGACGAGGCCGATTATTGATAGATCCTGCCCACCTTTTGTCCGAGATCATGATGCCCGAGGAATCCGGTATGCGGCCCGACGTGGTCGACTTGCGCAGCGATACGGTCACGCGTCCGACCGAGGCGATGTACGAGCGCATGCGCGAGGCCCCGCTCGGCGATGACGGGCTCGAAGGCGACCCGACCGCGCGCGCGCTGGAGGTCACCGCGGCCCACATCCTCGGCAAGGAAGCCGGCCTGTTCGTGCCGAGTTGCACCATGGCGAACCTGCTGGCGATCCTGGCGCAGGTCCAGCGCAGCGAGCAGATCCTGCTCGAAGCGCGGGCCCACATGGTCAACACCGAGCGCGGCGCGGCGACCTTCACGGGCACCTTCCTGTTCGGTCTCCCGGGCACGGACGGGGCCATGGACCTCAACCAACTGGAAGACGCTCTGCGGCCCGGCGCCAGCCCGCTCCGGACCGCGATGGTCGCGCTGGAAACGTCGCACAATGCGGCGGGCGGCGCCGTGCTGCCGCTGCTCCACATGGCGGCGGTGGCCGGCCTCGCCTGGACGAGGGGCATCCCGGTCCATCTCGACGGCGCGCGCCTGTTCAATGCGGCGGCGCATCTCGAAGTGACGCCTGCGGAGATCGCCGCGCAGGTCGATACGGTGTCCCTGTGCCTGTCGAAGGGCCTCAGCGCACCCGCGGGCGCGATCCTTGCCGGTCCCGCCGCCGTGATCGCCGAGGCGCGGCGCCTCCGGAAGATGCTCGGCGGCACGCAGCGCCAGATCGGGATCCTGGCGGCGGCCGGCCTGGAAGCGGTGACCGCGATGGGCGCCCGGCTCGCCGAGGATCATGCGACGGCACGCCAGCTCAGCGACAGCCTGAACACGCTCGGCCCGCGCCTCTCGGCGAGCCACCCGCAAACCAACATCGTTCAGATCGACCTCACCGGGACCGGCCGCGACAGCGCCTGCTGGGTGGACGATCTCGAAGCGGCCGGGATCCTGACCCGCCCGCTGGGTGAGCGGTGCCTGCGGCTGGTGACGCACCGGCATATCGGTTCGAGCGACGTCGCGCGCGCGGTCGCGGCGTTCCGGACCTGCCTCGCGGCAGCCTGATCCTCGTCAAGCGACGCGGACCTTCGCGCCGAGCATCCGGGCAAGCAGCTCCACGTCGTTGACGTTGTCGGACAGAAGATCGGTGATGTCGCCGACCTCCAGCGCCTTCACGTGGCGGCAGCGCATGCCGTAGCGGCCGGCCGTGCAGGTGCAGCGCAGCTGCGGGCCGCCGGGCCGCTCTTCCAGCACGACGCTGTATCGGTTGCCGGTCGAGCCCCGGATCGCGAAGCTGAGCGCCGAGGGCGCGGCCGGGAAGGCGGCGAGCGCCCGGTCGCTGATCGCCCCCGGAGCCCGGCGGGGGAGGGACGGTCCGCCCGTCACCCGGGTGACCGGGACACCGATCGCCGCGGCGAGGCCGTGGACGTCCGGCGTCTCGGTCTCGCGCATGGCCGCCAGGGCGATGGCCGCGCAGGCATAGGCATCCTCGCCCGCATCGTGGTGCTCGAAGCGGATGCCGAGGCGCCGGGCGACCTTGCCGAGGCCGCAGCCCTCCGGCGCCGGAAACACCCGTCGGGCGATCTGGACCGTGCAGAGATAGGACAGGGCCGGCACCGGCAGGCCGGCCCGGGCCAGGCCGGCGCGCAGCACGCCGATGTCGAAGCTGGCGTTGTGCGCGAGGATCAACCCGCTGGTCAGGTCGTCGAGATAGGGCGCCATGACGCCTGCGAAGTCCGGCTGATCGGCGACATTGGCCGGCAGGATGCCGTGGACCCGGATGTTGCCCGGGGAGAACCGCATCTCCGGTGGCCGGATCAGGTGGCTTTCCCGCCGCACGATCCGCCCATCCGCGATCCAGGCGAGCCCCACCGCGCAGGCGCTGTCGCGCCGCTCGTTGGCCGTCTCGAAGTCGAGGGCCAGGACCGTCATCGCGGGTGGACCATGCCGGGGAACGTTCTCGGGGTGTTCCCAAGCGGTCTAAAGCCCCGGGAGTCGCGCTTCAACCCTGCGCGACCATTCCCAGCCAATCGTCCTCCGACACCACCCGGACGCCGTGCTTCTCGGCGTCCTTCAGCTTCGAGCCGGCCCCGGGGCCCGCGACCACGAGGTCGGTCTTGGCCGAGACCGAGCCCGAGACCTTCGCACCGAGCCGCTCGGCCACCGCCTTGGCCTCGTTGCGGGTCATCTTCTCCAGGGTGCCGGTGAAGACTAAGGTCTTGCCAGCGAACGCGGAGGCCGCGGCCGGGCGCTCCATCGCCTCGACCGTCACTTCGGCGAGCAGGGCCGCGACCGCATCGGCATTGTGCGGCTCGGAGAAGAACAGGATCAGCGCGTCGGTCGCCACCGGGCCGATCTCGCCGTCATCGGCAAACAGCCGGTAGGCGTCGCCGGGCTTCTGCGCGGCGGCCCGGGCGAGGGCGGCCCGCAAGGCATCGGCACCGCCGTAATGCTGGAGGAGGTTTTCCCGTTGGGGGGCGCTGAGGCGAGCACGCGGGGCATCGGAGGGCGCGTCGTCGGGGAAGCCGAGATCGAGCAGCCGGCCCCGAGTCGTGTCGCCGATCCTGTCCACGGACCGCAGCTCGACCCAGTCCGGTCCCGGCTGCACGGCGGCCGCCTCCGTGATCGCCGCGATCAGCGACGGCATGTCGGGAAACCGCTTGGCCAAAGCCTTGGCGGTGGCCTCGCCGATCTGCGGGATGCCCAGCGCGAACAGCAGGCGGTTCATCGGAACCGTCCGGCGGCCCTCGACCCCGGCGAGCAGGTTCTTGATCGCCTTGTCTTCCTCCTCGCCCTTCTTCTTGGCGGCCTTCTTGGGCGGCTCGGGCGCCCCGGCCTCGGCGCGCCGCTCCGCCGAGAGCGCCTCGCGCCGCGCCACGACGGCGGCCTTCAGGGTCTCGAAATCGAGCCGGAACAGGTCGGCGGGCTGGCGCACCAGGCCGGCCTCGAACAGCACCTCGATATAGGTCTCGCCGAAGCCCTCGATGTCGAAGCCGTTGCGCGAGACGAAATGCTTCAGCCGCTCCACCCCCTGCGCCGGGCAGATCAGGCCGCCGGTGCAGCGCCGGATCGCGTCGGGGCGGCCGGTGCGCGGGTTGATCGCCCGCACGGCGCGGCTGCCGCAGGCCGGGCAAGTCTCCGGGAAGGCGAAGGGCTGCGAATCCGCCGGTCGCTTGGTGAGGTCGACATCCATCACCTTGGGGATCACGTCGCCGGCCCGGACCACCGTGACCGTGTCGCCGACGCGGATGTCGCGCCCGTCGCGGATCGGCTCGCCGTCGCCGCCGACACCCTTCACGTAGCCCTCGTTGTGGAGCGTCGCGTTGGAGACGACCACGCCGCCCACCGTCACCGGCTTCAGCTTCGCCAGCGGGTTGAGCGAGCCGGTGCGGCCGACATTGATGACGATGTCCTCGACCAATGTCGTCGCCTCCTGGGCGGCGAATTTGTGGGCCAGCGCCCAGCGGGGCGAGCGCGAGACGAAGCCGAGCCGCTTCTGCAGCGCGAGGTCGTCGACCTTGTAGACGACGCCGTCGATGTCGTAGCCGAGCCCGGCCCGGTCCGCCTCGATCCGGCGGTAATGGCCGAGCATCGCTTCGATGTCGGTGAAGGTCCGGGTGAGCGGGTTCACCGGCAGACCCCAGGCGGCGAAGCGCTCAAGGACGCCGGATTGCGTCTCGGCGATCGGTGCCGAGAGCTCACCCCAGGCATAGGCGAAAAACTTCAAGGGTCGGGAGGCGGTGATCCCGGGGTCGAGCTGGCGCAGGCTGCCGGCGGCGGCGTTGCGCGGGTTGGCGAAGAGCGGCTTGCCGGCCGCCTCCTGGCGGGCGTTGATCGCGGCGAAATCGGCGTGCGACAGGTAGACCTCGCCGCGCACCTCACAGATCTCCGGCCAGCCGGTGCCTGCCAACACAGCTGGGATGTCGTTCACGGTGCGGGCATTGGCCGTGACGTTCTCGCCGACCTCGCCGTCGCCGCGGGTCGCCGCCGTCTCCAGCTTGCCGTTCACGTAGCGCAGCGACAGCGACAGGCCGTCGATCTTCGGCTCGGCCGTGAAGGCGAGGGGCGCGTCCTCGGACCAGCCCAGGAAGCGGCGGACCCGGGCCACGAACTCGGCGACCTCCTCCGGATCGAAGGCGTTGCCCAGCGACAGCATCGGCACGGCGTGCCGCACCTTGGCGAACTTTTCCGAGGGCTTGGCGCCGACCGATGTGCTGGCCGCACCGGTCCCGGCGAGATCGGGGAAACGGGTCTCGATGTCCTCCAGCCGACGGCGCAGGCGGTCGTAATCAGCGTCCGAGATCTCGGGCGCGTCCTCCTGGTGGTAGAGTCGGTCGGCCTCCTGGATCGCCTCGGAGAGCCGCGCATGCTCGGTGCGCGCCTCCTCGGCGGTGAGGTCGAGCTCGGGCGTATCGGGTTTCGCGGCTGGCATGGGGGCGTTCTAGCGCATCGCGCACGCCGCGGGAGTCGGCTGCGGCGCGGCGTCCCCATATCCCTCAGCCGCGGGGCGCGAGCAGATCGCCGCGGCCGACCAGCAGGAAGGCGCCGAGGAACACCGCGGCCACCACGGCGCTCAGGACGGCCAGCGGCATCACCGGGGCGAGCCAACCCGACAGCACGGTGCCGGCGACCGAGCCGAGATTCATCGCGGCCATGTAGACCTCGAACTGCGTCGCTGCGCCGGCACGCCCGCGGCTCGCCTGGAGCAGCGCCGGCATCAGCGCGACGATCAGCAGTCCCGGCAGAGCGTTGGTGAGCGCCAGGATCAGCGGCGCCGCCGACCGCAGCAGACCCGCGGCGATCAGGACGCCGGCCAGCACGAAGGTCGACGCGCTCGCCAGAAGCAGGAGTCTTAGAGGCCGCACCGGGCCGGCCCGGTCCGACCAGACTCCGATCGCGAAGGCGCCCGCCGTCCCGCTCACCAGCGCAAGACCCGCCTGAAGGCGCGACAGGGCAGCCGCGTCCCAGCCCCGGCCCTGGAGCAAATCGACCGAGAACGGCAGCTCGAACAGCCCGAGGGCCGCATCGAGACCGAAGCACAGGGCGAGCAGCTGCAGCGCTCGCTTCCGCCGCAACGCGAGGACGAGGCGGCGCAGGAAGCGCAGGAACGGGACGCGCCGCGGAGCCGGGCCGCGTCGGCCGAAATCCATCAGCGCGTCGGCGGGCGCCTCGCGCACCAGCAGCATCGGCAGGCTCGCCAGGACGCCGGACGCGAGCAGGCCGGACAGGCTCACCGTGAGCCCGTAGCGGGAGAGCGTCCAGCCGAGCAAACCGGCGCTGAGGCTGGTCCCGGCGACGAACCCGGCCCGCGTGCACGCGCTGACCCGGCCGAGCTCGGCCGCGGGGACGTGATCCATGATCATCCGGTCGCAGGCGGTGTCGAGCAGGGAGGCGAACAGGCTGTGGACCAGGAAGGCAAGGCCGAGCAGGCCGACCTGGTCGGCGTCGAGGAGCAGCATCAGGGCGATCGTCGCGTGGCATCCGAGGATCGCCGCCACCGCGAAGGGCCGTCGCCGGCCCATGCGGCGCTGCGCCGATCGATCGACCAGCGGCCCCCACAGGATCGGCTGGAGCGTCCAGGGCAGCCCGGCCAGGGCGAAATGAAGTCCGACCTCGGTGGCCGGGACGCCGCGCGCCGCGAGGTGATTGGCCAAGGCGGTCAGGGAGAATCCGGCGATCAGGCCCTGGTAGAGGTAGGTCGCGAAGAACACGCCGTAGCAGGCTCGCCGCCCGGCCAGGCTCGGGGTTGGCAGCCATCCGCGACGCGAGCCTGCGCTCAAGCCCGGATGCCCTTGCCGGTCCGGTGCCGCACGACGATGCTCCTCATCCCGCCATCACCGGATCCGAACCCGTGCCGCCTCGTCCCGAGCAGACTACGTCGTACGCCCAGAAGCCGCGAGGCGTCGCGTGAGCGCGGCCGAGATCTGGATCGTCGATCTCGCACCGTCGCCGGAACAGCTCGATCGCTGCGGGGCCGTTCTCGATGCCGACGAGCGCTGTCGCGCTGCGCGATTCCTGCGACCGGCCGACCGGGTGCGCTACCAGGCGAGCCACGCGGCGCTCCGGCTGATCCTCGGCGAGGCTTTGGGCCTCGCGCCTGCCGAGATCCGCCTGGAGGCCGGCGCCGCCGGCAAGCCCGAACTCGCCGGCTCCGCGCGTGGCGCCCTCGACTTCAACCTGTCCCATTCCGGCGGACGCGCCCTGGTTGGCCTAGTGCGCGGGGCGGCCATCGGCGTCGATGTCGAGGAGATCCGGCCCATCGCGGATGCCCTGCGCATTGCCCGCTCGCATTTCGCACCCGACGAGGCGGCGTCCCTTGCGGCGCAAGCACCGGAGGACATCGAGATCGCCTTCTTCGGCCTGTGGACCCGCAAGGAAGCCGTGGTGAAGGCTCTGGGCACCGGCCTGTCGTTGCCCCTGGACCGCTTCAGCGTCAGCGTCCCGCCCGCTTCCCCGCGCCTTCTGCGCATGGCCCAGGGCGGCGCCTTGACGCTGGCCGACATCGCGTGCGGACCGGGCTACGCCGCAACGGTCGCGGTGCGCTGCGCAGCGGCCGGGATCGCGTTTCGGCATCTTGAACCAGGTTGGCCGAGCCGCCTTCGCTGAAAGCCCAACACCGGCCTTGCGGTCCGGGAAAGGCGCAGCTATAAGCCCGCTGCCGGCAGTTGCGGACACGCAAACCGGCCTTCGGAGTGTAGCGCAGTCTGGTAGCGCACCACGTTCGGGACGTGGGGGTCGCAGGTTCAAATCCTGCCACTCCGACCAAGCTCCTTCGCGGAGTACAGGTCTTCCCGCTTTTGCTGATCGCTTTCGTTGCCACAGGCCGGTGACGCGTGGCGTATACTTGAGTCCGCTTTCTGAATCAGCGCGACGGCGTCGATCGAAGCGGGTATGCGGCCAGCCTATGGCCCCGAAATCGCCAGCCTCTCCCATCGAAGTCGAAACCCCGCCCGCCGCGTGGGTCGGCTTCACCCAGCTCTTTCTGATCGCCGCCGGTTTGCTCGGCCTCGCCATCATCGGCAGTCTCGCGGGTCTGGACCCCTACGGTCTGCGCGCGGCGCCCGGACATCCGCCGGGGCCGATCATGGACACGAACCAGCGGCTCTCCTATCCACAGATCGCCCGCGGTGGCCCGTTCGACGCGGCCGTGTTCGGCACCTCGACGGCCAGGCTGCTCGACCCGGACGCGCTCGATGCCGCCTTCGATGCGCGCTTCGCCAACCTCGCGATGAACGCAGCGACGCCGGACGAGCAGATCCGCCTGGCCGATCTGTTCCTCGCGCATCGGCCGGTGAAGGCGGTCCTGTTCGGCCTCGACACGACCTGGTGCGCCGCCGATCCGCCGGCCCGCAGCGCCAACGCCTTTCCGGACTGGCTCTACGAGACCGGAGCGCCCTGGGGCGTGCTGCGGCAGGTCAGCCTGCGCTCGGTCACGATCGCCGCGCAGACCGCGCTTGCGCGCCTCGGCCTCGCACGGCCGCGGATCCGCCCCGACGGCTACGCGGTCTTCACGCCGCCCGAGGCGCTGTACGATCCCGCGCGCGCCCGCGTCCATATCCGGGCCGGCACCCTCGATCCGGCGGCAACCTCAGACCCGCCGGACGCCCCCATGCCGGCGCTGGCACGGCTCAATGCGCTCCTCGAAACAATCCCGGCGGGTGCCCTGAAGCTCGTCGCCTTCATGCCGGTGCACGCAGCGGCGCAAGGCGCTCCTGGAACACCGGCCGGACGGCGGGAGGCGGCCTGCAAGGCCCGCGTCGCGGAGATCGGCGCGAAACGCGGTGCCGTCGTGGTGGATTTCCGCATGCCCTCGACCGTGACCACGCAGGACACGAACTACTGGGACGCGCTGCATTACCGCTTGCCGGTAGCCGCACGAATCGTGGCCGCCCTGAAAGCGTCCGTCAGCACCGGCGCCGACGACCCAGACGGCGCCTACCGAATCCTTGCGCACCCGTAACGCCGGTTCAGCCAGCTGCCGCGCGCTCGGCCCGTGCCCAGCCCTCGCGGGTGGCGCCGCAGTAATCCGTGAACCGCCCGTCCCGGATCGCGGCCCGGGCGCCGGCCATCAGGTCCTGATAATAGGCGAGGTTGTTCCAGGTCAGCAGCATCATCCCCAGGATCTCGTTCGACCGGACGAGGTGATGCAGGTAGGCCCGGGAATAGTCCCGCGCGGCCGGGCAGGTCGAGGTCTCGTCCAGGGGCGCCGTGTCCTCGGCGTGTCGGGCGTTGCGCAGGTTGACCCGGCCGTTCCTGGTATAGGCGAGACCGTGGCGGCCGGCCCGGGTCGGCATCACGCAGTCGAACATGTCGATGCCCCGGGCGACGGCGCCCAGGATGTCGTCCGGCGTGCCGACGCCCATCAGGTAGCGCGGCTTCGCCTGCGGCAGGTGCGGCTCCACGGTCTCGATCATGGCAAACATCACTGCTTGCGGCTCGCCGACCGCGAGGCCGCCGACCGCGTAGCCCTTCAGGTCGAGGTCGGTCAGGGCGCGGGCGCTCTCGACGCGCAACGCCGGCACGTCGCCGCCCTGCACGATGCCGAACATCGCCTTGCCGGGTTGCTCGCCGAACGCGACCCGGCAGCGCTCGGCCCAGCGCAGGGACAGGTGCATCGCCTTCTCGATCGCCTTGTGCTCGGCGGGCAGGCGCACGCACTCGTCGAGCTGCATCTGGATGTCGGAGCCGAGCAGGCCCTGGATCTCGATCGAGCGCTCCGGGCTCATGTGGTGGGCGGTGCCGTCGATATGCGAGCGGAACGTCACCCCCTGCTCGTCGATCTTCCGCAGGGCCGAGAGCGACATCACCTGGAAGCCGCCGGAATCGGTGAGGATCGGCCGGTCCCAGTTCATGAACCGGTGCAGGCCGCCGAGCCGCGCCATCCGCTCGGGGCCTGGGCGCAGCATCAGGTGGTAGGTGTTGCCCAGCACCACGTCGGCGCCCAGCTCCCGGACCTGACCGGGATACATCGCCTTGACGGTGGCGGCGGTCCCCACTGGCATGAAGGCCGGCGTGCGGATGTTTCCGCGCGGCGTCGCAATCTCGCCGGTCCGGGCGGTGCCGTCCTGCCCGTGCAGGGTGAAGCCGAAGGGCACGGTCTCGGTCATGGCATGTCCGCGCGCGGGCCCGGGAACAGCAGGCTGGCGTCGCCGTAGGAGTAGAAGCGGTAGCCGCTTCGGATCGCGTGCGCGTAGGCCGTCCGCATCGTGTCGAGGCCCGAGAAGGCCGAGACCAGCATGAACAGGGTCGAGCGCGGCAGGTGGAAGTTCGTCACCAGCGCGTCGACCGCGCGGAACCGGTAGCCGGGCGTGATGAAGATGTCGGTCGGCCCCGAGAAGGCCGCGAGCGTGCCGTCGGGGCTCGCGGCGCTCTCCAGGAGGCGCAGGGCCGTCGTGCCCACGGCGACGATCCGACCGCCGGCGGCCCGGACGGCGTTGAGGGCAGCGGCCGTGTCGGCATCGAGGATGCCGATCTCCGCATGCATCCGGTGGTCCTCGGTATCGTCGGCCTTGACCGGCAAAAAAGTCCCGGCGCCGACATGCAGGGTGACGTGGTGCCGGTGCAGGCCGGCGGCGTCGAGCGCGGCAAGCAGATCGTCCGAGACATGCAGCCCTGCCGTCGGGGCTGCCACGGCGCCGGGATGGCGCGCATAGATCGTTTGGTAGTCGGTGGCGTCGCGGGCGTCGGTGGGGCGCTTGCCGGCGATGTAGGGCGGTAGCGGCAGGGCGCCTTCGAGGGCGATCTGGGCGTCGAGGGCGGCCCCGGCCCGATCGAAATCGAGGGTGATCTCGCCGGCCTCGCCCTTCTCGAACACGGTGGCGCGAAGGTCGCCGAACTGAAGCGCATCGCCCACAGTCAGCCGCTTGGCCGGCCGGGCGAAGGCCCGCCAGCGCGCCGGTGCCTCGCGCAGGTGCAGCATCACCTCGGTGCGCTGGCCGGGGGCGCCGGGGCGGGTGCGCACGCCGTTGAGCCGCGCCGGGATCACCTTCGTGTCGTTGAAGACCAGGGCGTCGCCGGATCGGAGCGCCCCGGGCAGGCCGCGGACGGTTTGATCCGCCAGCGCCTCGCCCGGGCGCACGACGAGGAGCCGCCCGGCATCGCGCGGCTCGGCCGGACGCAGGGCGATGCAGCTCTCCGGCAACTCGAAATCGAACAGGTCCACGCGCATCGCCGGCTGCCTGCACCGAACGGCATGCGGTTTCAACCTCGGAACCGGTTCGCGCCCCGCCGGTTCTCGCCTCACCGACGCGGGAGACGCCCGAACGATGTCCTGGTACGCCGTGCGACCCCGCGATGCAGCCGACCCGCGCTGGCCGCTGCCTGGCACCGAACAGATCGTTCTCAAGGCCGACGATCCGGCCGGCGCCCGATCCAAGTTCGAGGAGGCCTATCCGAGCGAGCCCTTCGGCAGCCCGGCCGTGCCGGTGCCGAATTCCGGGACCGGGAGCTTCCAAGGCGATGCGGACGCGCTGATCGTGGCCGAGACCGGCGAGCCGGCTTCCCCGCAGGACTGAGCACCATGGTCAGGACCAGCCGCCCCGCACGCGTGACCCTTGACGGACAGCTCGTCGGCTATTGGGACCGCGAGGCGGCGCGCCTGGAGACGATCGCGGCATCCACGCGCTTCGCGTGGCAGAAGCGCCGCTTCTTGCGCAAGGCCACGGAGGCGCGAGGCAAGGCCGAGCGGAGCCGCCAGCGCGAGGCAGCCCGCGACCCGGCGCCTCGGCCGAATGAGGCATAGCCGAAGCTAAGACTCATTCGGCAGCGTCGAAGCTTTGCCGTGGCCTGAGGCAAGCTGCATCCCGTATGGGCACGTCGTCTCGTGATCGGCGCACCCATGGACCGGACCCAGAAAGCAGCCCTCCTCAGCGCCGGCATCGGCCTCGTGGTGACCGGGCTCAAATTCTACGCGGCGTGGCTGACCAACAGCCTGGCGCTGTACTCGGACGCCCTCGAGAGCATCATCAACGTGGTCGCGGCGATCGGTGCATTCGTCGCGCTGCGGGTGGCGGCACGCCCCGCCGACGCGGAGCATCCCTACGGCCACCACAAGGCCGAATTCTTCTCGGCAGTGATCGAGGGGGCGCTCATCGTCGTCGCCGCGGTCCTGATCCTGCGGGAGGCCTATTTCGGCATGCTGGCCCCGAAGCCCCTCGACGCACCGGCCCTGGGCCTGGCGATCAACCTCGGGGCCGGCGCCATCAACGCCGCCTGGGCCTGGGCGCTGATGCGCTGGGGGCGGGCATGGCGCTCGCCGGCCCTGATCGCCGATGCGCGCCACGTCTTCGCCGACGTCGTAACATCCTGCGGCGTGCTCGTCGGCGTCGCTGCGGTCTGGCTGACCGGCTATCCGATCCTCGACCCGGCGGTGGCCGGCCTCGTCGCGCTCAACATCCTGTGGTCCGGCTTCCGGATGGTGCGCGAATCGGTCGACGGCCTGATGGATCGGGCTGCGCCGCCCGAAATGGTCTGTGAGATCCGCTCACTCATCTCCCGCCACGGGGAGGGCGCCCTGGAGGCCCATGACGTCCGGACCCGGTCGGCGGGCCAAGCGACGTTCATCGATTTCCACCTCGTGGTCCCGGGCAGCATGACCGTCGAGGCCTCGCACGCCATCTGCGACCGGCTGGAAAGCGCCCTGGAGACCACGATCCCCGGGGCGGTCGTCACGATCCATGTCGAGCCCGGCGAGGAGGCCAAGGCCCGCGGCCTGCCGGTTCTCTGATCCAGGCGGCAGTCGGTGGCGCACGCCAACCTCGGCCCGCAAGGGAAGCGGCGTCCCGGCATTCGAATCCGGGACGCTGCCACAGGCTTTAGGTCGATGGGTCTGCGCCTGAAACCCGGCAGTCGGACGTCAGGGGAAGCGTCTAGCTCCAGGCGTGGAACGGCGGCGCCACACCGTTCAGCGCGTGGTTGCCGATGATGGCGACCTTCCAGCGAACCGGGTCGTGCAGAGTGTGGGTCCGGGCATTGCGCCAGTGCCGGTCGAGATTCTCGGCGGCCAGCGTCGAGCGGGTGCCGGACAATTCGAAGAGCTTGTTGGAGGCGGCCAGAGCGACGTCCGTGGTCAGCACCTTTGCCTCGGCGACGGCGAGCTGCGCGGCGGCGACGCTCTCCGCATCCGGCTGTGCGACCGCGGCGTCGAGGGCGAGCCCAGCCTTGTCCAGCAGGGCTTCAGCCGCGTGCTGGCGAATGGTGAGGTCGCCGACCGCCTGGATCGTGTAGGGGTCGTCGGAGGCGCGCTCCTGCCCGCTATCGATCCAGGGCCGCGCCTTCTCGCGCACGAAGCGGATTGTGTCGTCCAAGGCCTCACGGCCGATGCCGGCATCGACCGCCGCCTGGATGATCTGGAAGATCGCCCCGTCCGCACTGGGCGCCTCGTAGCCCTTCCAGGCCGGCACCAGGTGGGTCTTCTCGACCCGGACATCCTCGATCAGCACCGTGCCGCTTGCGGTCCCGCGCTGGCCGAAGCTGGACCAGTCGTCGATCACCGTCAGCCCCGGTGCGTCCCGCTCGGCGATGGCGTACCAGGCCCGGCCCTCGGCATCGAGGGCGACGATCGGCACTAGATGCGCCAGCAGCGCCCCGGTCGCGTAGAATTTCTGGCCGCGCACGATCACGTGGTCGCCGTGATCGGTGAAGCGGGTGTCGAAATCGGCGGCGCGCTTGGTCCCCCGCTCGGAGAAGGCGTTGCCGAACCGTGTGCCTCGCAGGACCTCCCCGAACAGCAGCCGCTTCTGCGGTTCGTCCGAGACCGTCCGGATCGCCGCGACGATGCCGAGGTGATTCTGCGCGATCTGTCCGATCGCCGGGTCGGCGGCCGAGATGATCGCGATCACCTGCGCCAGGGTCTTGTAGGAGACCTCCGGGCCGCCATAGGCTCTGGGCACGTTGATCGACCACAGGCCGCTCTGGGAAAAGGCATCGAGCTCCGCCAGGGGCCGCGCATGGTTCCGGTCGCGCTCGGAGGCGCCCAGGCGGAAGTTTGCGGCAAGGCGATGGGCCACCGCCAGCGCCTCGGCATCGTCACGGATCACGTGGGCGGGGGAGGGCGGCCGCGCCAGGCCGGGAACGCCCTGGCGCGGCTGGGTTTCGAGCGTGCGCGCATCGACCGCGATGTTCATGGCTCACTCCGGAAGGGTAGGGGAACGTTTTGAGGTTTTGGGCGGCCCATCAGGCCGCCTCGGCGCGCTTCTCGCGCGCGGCTTCGAGCGCGCGGACCCGCGGGATCACGTGAGTGCCGAAATACGCGACCTCCTCCTGGAAATGCAGGAAGGCCAGGAGCGCGAGATCGGCCCCGGCATCCTTGAGCGCCAGGATCCGCTCGGCGATCTGGTCGGGTGTGCCGATCAGATTAGTCTTGAAGCCGTCATTGTACTGGACGAGGTCGGTGAAGCTGGATTTGGCCCAGTTGCCTTCACCCTCGGGCGAAGCCTTCCCGGCATTCTTCACCTCGTGGCCGAACGCCTTCACGGCGTCCGGATCGGCCTGGTCGATGATCTCCTGAAGGACGGCGCGGGCCTACTCCTCGGTGTCGCGGGCGATCACGAAGGCGTTCACGCCGATGCGCGGCCGGTTGCCGCTCTCGGCGGCCTTCGCGCGGATATCGTCGACCTGGGCGCGGATGTTCTCCGGCGTGTTGCCGTTGGTGAAGTACCAATCGGAGACGCGGGCCGCCATGTCGCGCGCCGCCCGGGACGAGCCGCCCTGAAAGATCTCCGGCAGCGGATCGGCCGGCTTCGGCTTCAGGGTGTAGTCCGTGTAGCGATAGAAATCGCCTCGGAAGGTGAAGTTGTCCTGCGTCCAGATCCCCCGCAGGCTGCGGATGAATTCTTCCGAGCGGCGGTAGCGCTCGTCGTGATCGAGCCAGGGCTCGCCGATCGCCCGGAACTCGCCCGAGAACCAGCCGGAAACGATGTTGACGGCGATCCGGCCGCCGGTGAGTTGCGAGATCGTCGCCACCTGCTTGGCCGCCAGGGTGGGATGCCACGGGCCGGGCAGCAGCGCGGCGATGACCTTGAGCCGGGTGGTCGCGGCCAGCAGCGCGTGGCTGAACGCCACCGATTCGTGCTGGTATTCGGCGCCGTAGCCCGCGGTGAAGCGGATCTGGGTCAGGGCGTAGTCGAAGCCAGATTCCTCGGCGATCTGTGCCAAGCGGCGGTTGTAATCGGCGTCCCAGCTCGTGCGCTGCGGGATCTTGCTGATCACCAGGCCGCCGGAGACGTTGGGCACCCAATAGGCAAAACGGATCGGATCAGGCGGCGTGTCTTCGACGAAACGGACGGTCATGGCGCGCTACCTCGTTCGCGCGGAGGCGTTGCTCCGCGGCGTCTTCGAAGGATCGCAGCAAACTGAATACAAGATGCAGACTTGCGCGACCACATAGGAACACGCAAAGTATTCCGGCTTGGCCGCGACAGGTCAAAGGAACGCGGTGCCGTTTTAAACCCAGCCCGGGCGGCATTCTTCTGCGCGGCCCGGTGTCGAATGCGAGTTTATTCTCGAACCGTGCGGACAGCGTCGGAATCGTGCAAGCGGCGATAGGCGAACGCGCCGAAGACACCGAGCAGGCAGGCCGCCAGGGCGAACCACGTGAACGCGTATTGCAGGTGGTTGTTAGGGATATCGACCTTCAGCTGGCCGCCGCGCGGCCACGTGGTCTGGCCCGGCACCGCATCCGCCTCGATCAGGTACGGCGCGGCTTCGGCGATCCCGCGCGCGGCGGCGATGCCGGCGACATCGCGGTTGAACCACTCGCCCCGCGTCGGATCCGCCTCCGGCACGAACAGGCCCCTCGCTTCGCTGGCGCGCAGGATGCCGGTCACGAGGGTCGTGCCCTCGATCAGGCCGTCCCGGCGATCGGCCTGCGCCTTCAGCTCGGTCGGCACGAAGCCGCGATTGATCAGGACCGTACCGCCCTCCGCCCGCAGCAGCGGCGTGATGACGTAGTAGCCCTGGAGCGCCCGGCCGGGCGTCTCACCGGCAGCCAGGCCGTGGACCAAGGTCTCGCGATCGTTGGCGAAGCGGCCGGCGACGCGCACGTGGCGGAACTCGTCGCGGGCCGGATCCCAGGACTCAGGCGCGGGCGGCGCCACCGGCTCGGCCCTGGTCTGCCGGACGATACGGGCGATCAGGTCTTCCTTCCAGGTCTTGCGCTCGATCTGCCAGACCCCGAGGCTGACCAGAATCGTCAACGCGATCAGGGACGCGAGGCCGGGCGCGATCAAGTCGCGCCAGGCAGCCGCGCGCGGCATGGTCCGGCTCACTGCTCGAAGCGTCCCTGCTCGGCCTTGTTGCTGTATTGGAGGGCGATCAGCATGCCCTTCAGGGGCCGGACCAGCATCAGGCTCAAGCCGATCGACAGGGTGCCGGCGACGAGCGCGTGGACCCAGATCGGCGGCTCGTAGGTGATCTCCAACCACAGGGCCAGGCCGACCACCAGCAAGCCGACGATGGACATCACGAAGAAGGCCGGCCCGTCCGCGGAATCGAAACTGGCGTAGTCGAGCCCGCAGGCCTCGCAGGACGGGCGCAGGGTCAGGTAGCCCTTGAACAGGTGGCCTTCGCCGCAGCGCGGACACCGGCCGCGCAGCCCCGTGGGGACAGGCGGCGGCTGCGGATAGGTTCGTTGGTCCACGTGAACACTCCAGACCGGCCCGGGAAGCCGCATATGCGGTGCTGCCCGGCCGTCCTTATCGATATGGGGATCCCATCGAGTCGAACACGAAAAAGGGCGGCCTGAGCCGCCCTTTCACAGACCCGCCATGCGGGGACGGGATGGCGGCGCTCAGTGAGCGGCGCCGTGGAAGACGCCCGAACCCCAGACGTAGATCGCGGCGAACAGGAACAGCCAGACCACGTCGACGAAGTGCCAGTACCAGGCGGCGAATTCGAAGCCGAGATGCTGGCGCGGGGTGAACTGGCCGGCATAGGCGCGGAACAGGCACACCGCCAGGAAGATGGTGCCGATGATGACGTGGGCGCCGTGGAAACCCGTCGCCATGAAGAAGGTCGACGAGTAGATGCTGCCCGCAAACGCGAATTCGGCGTGGCTGTACTCGTAGGCCTGGCAGGCGGTGAACAGCACGCCCAGGATGATCGTCAGCCACAGGCCGTATTTCAGGCCCTTGCGGTCGCCGTGGAGCAGGGCGTGGTGCGCCCAGGTCACGGTCGTGCCGGAGGTCAGCAGGATCAGCGTGTTGAGCAGGGGCAGATGCCAAGGATCGAACGCCTCGATGCCCTTGGGTGGCCAGACCCCGCCGGTGAACTCGACCCGGGAGGCCTGGATCGGGTCGGCGGTATAGAGCGCGGCCTCGAAATAGGCCCAGAACCACGCGACGAAGAACATCACCTCGGAGGCGATGAACATCATCATGCCGTAGCGGTGATGGAGCTGGACGACGCGGGTGTGATCGCCGGAATTGGCCTCGTGCGCCACGTCCTTCCACCAGGAGAACATGGTGTAGAGCACGCCGATGGCGCCGACGCCGAAGATGTAGGGCCCCGGGGTCAGGGTGCCGATCTGGAGGCTCTTCATCCAGAACACGGCGCCGAAGGCCATCAGGAAGCCCGAGAAGGCCCCGATCAGCGGCCACGGACTCGGGCTCAGAATATGGAAATCGTGATTCTTGGCGTGCGCCTCGGCCATCGTCCCGTCGCTCCTCACCCTGACGCCCCGCGCCGTTCCCGGCATCCGGCCTAATCGCTCTTGGCCGGGCGCCGGATAGAAAGCGCCCAAGCTTGTCCGCACACTTAGTCGGTGCCGACCTCTGTTGTCACGCATTCGCGATCAGAAATCGCGCTTCGTGCCCGATGCCCCTGTGGTCGCGACCGCCGCAGTGACCGGCTGGCCGTTCTTCGAGGCGAAATAGGTGTAGGACAGCGTCATCTCCGAGAGATGCGCGGTGTTCGAATCGTCCCGCACGGCCGGGTCGACGTAGAAGACCACCGGCACGTCCAGCGTCTCGCCCGGCTGCAGCGTCTGCTCGTTGAAGCAGAAGCAGGCGATCTTGACGAAGTAGCCGCCCATCAGGCCGGGCTGGACATTGAAGGTCGCCACGCCCGTGGACGGCTTGGTTCCGGTGTTCTGGACCCGGAAGAAGACCGTCTTGGTCTCACCGAGTTTCGCCTCGACGGTGTTCGCCTCGGGGGCGAACTTCCAGGGCAGGCCCGGCGCGACATTGGTGTCGAAATGCACCACCATGCTGTCGTCGGTGCGCGCGGCCGCTGCCGTCAGGGCCGGCCCCTGGCGGGGCGTGCCGTCATAGCCGGTCGCCTTGCAGAAGGCGTCGTAGAGCGGCACCGACGCGAAGGCGAGGCCGATCATGCCGACCGCCAGGCCGGCGCAGGCGATGGCCGTCCGTCTGGCGCCGCTGGTGGGATCGGGACGGGATGCGCTCACCGGGGCCTCCTCAAAGCGGACGGCTGAGGATCTGCGGGCCGAGCTTGACGATCGTCAGCACGAAGAACAGCAGCACCCAGGCCCCCAAGGCCAGAGCGATCGCGATCGAACGCTTCCGGCGGCGCGCTTCTTCCTGGGGCGTGAGCTGGCGATACGGGACCTCTGGATCCGGCATGGCGGTTCAGACCAGCGGCCGAAACAGGCCGAAGCTCTGCTCGGCGAGCAACGCCGAGAACAGCGCGAACAGGTAGAGGATCGAGAAGCCGAACATGCCCATGGCGGCGCGCTTCTCGGCCTCGCCCTCGCGGTTCTTCAGGACGCGGACGCTGAAGGCCAGCATGCCGAGGCCGCCGACCACGCCGATCACCGCGTAGAGCAGGCCGCCGAAGCCGAGGGCCACCGGCACGAGGCCGAGCGGCGCCAGGAACACGGAGTACCAGACGATCTGCCGGCGGGTGGAGGCGGGGCCGGCGACGTTGGGCATCATCGGGATGCCGGCGCGGGCATATTCCTCGGCCTTGATCAGGGCCAGCGCCCAGAAATGCGGCGGCGTCCAGATGAAGATGATCGCGAACAGGACCAGGGACTCGATCCCGACCGAGCCGGAGACCACCGCCTGGCCGATCACCGGCGGCAGGGCGCCGGCGGCGCCGCCGATGACGATGTTCTGGGCGGTCGCCCGCTTCAGCCACATCGAGTAGATCACCGCGTAGAACACGATGGTGAAGGCCAGCAGCCCGGCGGCGAGCCAGTTCGCGGCCAAGCCCAACACCAGAACGGACGCCACCGACAGGAACAGCCCGAAGCCGAGCGCCTCTTCGGAGGAAATCCGGCCGGCCGGGATCGGGCGCTGCGCCGTCCGGGTCATCACGGCGTCGATATCCGCGTCCCACCACATGTTGAGGCAACCGGAGGCGCCGGCCCCGACCGCGATGGCCAGCAGCGAGATCACGCCGATCGCCGGCTGGACGTGACCATGCGAGACGACCATTCCGACCAGGGCGGTGAAGATGACGAGGACCATGACCCGCGGCTTAAGCAGCGCGAAATAGTCCGGCACGTCGCCGCCGACGGCCGTGAAGGCCGGGGCGGGGACGTCCGGTCCGATCGTGTTCGTCAGGCTCGTCATCGCGTCTGCCGCTGTTGGTCCCGGCGCCCGGCCACGCGCGTCACGGCCGGGTCGCGTTTCGAAATCGATTAGTTCCAAGGGAAGGCGCGAGCGGAACACGCAGCCCGTGCGGTTCGCCCATCTTCATCGCCCTTGCCGGGAAGTCGCCGTCGCGGCTTCCTGGGAAGGGCGAGGGCCGCGGATGCGGCCCTCGCAGATGTGGATCAGTGCGCGCCCGGCTCGTCGACGATGCGGGGCAGCGTCTCGAACTGGTGGAATGGCGGCGGGGAGGGGAGCGTCCACTCGAGAGTGGTCGCGCCTTCACCCCACGGGTTGTCCGCTGCCCGCTCCTTGGACCGGAAGGCCAGCACGACGCCGATCACGAAGACGAACATGCTGAGGCCGAAGATGTGGCCGCCGTAGGTCGAGACCCTGTGCCAGGCCGCGAAGGCGTCCGGGTAGTCGGCGTAACGACGCGGCATGCCGGCCAGCCCGAGGAAGTGCATCGGGAAGAACAGGACGTTGGCGCCGATGAAGGCCAGCCAGAAGTGCAGCTTGCCGGCCCATTCCGGGATGATGTGCCCGGTCATCTTCGGGAACCAATAGTAGATACCGGCGAAGATGATGAACACCGCACCCAGCGACAGCACGTAGTGGAAGTGTGCCACGACGTAGTAGGTGTCGTGCAGGTACTTATCGACCGCGGAGTTCGCCAGCACCACGCCGGTCACGCCGCCGACGGTGAACAGAAAGATGAAGCCCACCGCCCAGTGCATCGCGGCGGTGAAGCGGATCGAGCCGCCCCACATCGTGGCAATCCAGGAGAAGATCTTCACGCCCGTGGGAACCGCGATCACCATGGTGGCGAACACGAAGTAGGACTGCGTCTGCAGGGACAAGCCGACCGTGTACATGTGGTGGGCCCACACGACGAAGCCGACGACGCCGATCGCCACCATCGCGTAGGCCATCGCGAGGTAGCCGAAGACCGGCTTGCGCGAGAAGGTCGAGATGATGTGCGAGACGATGCCGAAGGCCGGCAGGATCATGATGTACACTTCGGGGTGACCGAAGAACCAGAACAGGTGCTGATACAGGATCGGGTCACCGCCGCCGGCCGGGTCGAAGAAGGTCGTGCCGAAGTTGCGGTCGGTGAGCAGCATCGTGATGGCGCCCGCCAGCACCGGCAGCGACAGCAGCAGCAGGAAGGCGGTGACCAGCTCGGCCCAGGCGAAGAGCGGCATCTTGTGCAGCGTCATGCCCGGGGCGCGCATGTTCAGGATCGTGGTGATGAAGTTGATCGCCCCGAGGATCGAGCCCGCTCCCGACAGGTGCAGGGCGAAGATCGCGAAGTCGACGGCCGGGCCGGGATGGCCGGCGGTGGAGAGCGGCGGGTAGACGGTCCAGCCGGTGCCGGCGCCGGACGCGCCCGGAGCGCCTTCGACGAACAGCGAGCACAGCAGGGAGCAGAAGCCCGCCACCGTGAGCCAGAACGAGATGTTGTTCATGCGCGGGAACGCCATATCGGGCGCGCCGATCATGAGGGGCACGAACCAGTTGCCGAAGCCGCCGATCAGGGCCGGCATCACCATGAAGAACACCATGATGAGGCCGTGGCCGGTGACGAACACGTTGTAGGTCGCCGGATTCGAGAAGTACTGCAGCCCCGGCTGCTCCATCTCCATCCGGATGCCGAAGGAGAGGAACGCGCCGATCATGCCGGCGCAGAAGGCGAAGAGTAGGTAGAGGGTGCCGATGTCCTTGTGGTTCGTCGACAGGAACCACCGGGCGAAGAACGACGGCTTGTGGTCGTGGACCTCGTGGGCCTCGGCATGGGCTGCGGCTGTAGCCATGGATTCGGGTGCCTTGTGGATCTGACGGGTTCTGTTCGGTCAGCCGGAGCTCAGCGCGCCTCGGCGAAGCTCGTGCCGGTGTCGATGCGGGCGTACTTGGTCTTGGCTTCCTTCAGCCAGTCGGCGTAGGCCTGCTCGCTGACCACGCGCACGACGATCGGCATGTAGGCGTGGCGCTGGCCGCAGAGCTCCGAGCACTGGCCGTGGAAGGTGCCTTCCTTGTCGGCCCGGAACCACATCTGGTTCAGGCGGCCCGGCACGGCGTCGATCTTGAAGCCGAAGGCCGGCATCGCCCAGGAATGCAGCACGTCCGCCGCCGTGACCTGGATCTTCACGATCTTGCCCAGCGGCACGACCATCTCGTTGTCCGTCTGCAGCAGGCGGGGCTGCTTGTCCTCGTCGATGTTGGCATCGAAGGTGAAGCCGCCGCCGGCTTCGGTCTGCGGATACTCGTAGGACCAGTACCAGGCGTGGCCGATGACCTTCACGATCATGTCGGCCTTCGGATCCGCAAGCTGCGTGCGCAGCAGACGGAAGGACGGGATCGCGACGGCGACCAGGATCAGCACCGGCACGATGGTCCAGGCGATCTCGATGGCGGTGTTGTGGGTGGTACGCGAGGGGGTCGGGTTGGTCTTCTCGTTGAAGCGGAAGACGCACCAGAGAATCAGGCCGAGCACGAAGACCGAGATCACCAGCGAGAGCCAATGCAGGCCGATCTCGAAGCTGAGGATGTCGCGCGCGTTCTCGGTGACCGGGATCTGCCGGCTCATCTCCCACGGCACCGGCTGTCCGAAGCCGGCGGCGAGCGCACCGGAAGTCGAGCTGAGCAAAGCGCCGAGGGCGGCGAGGCTCCAGGGTGATCGGGTGATCGTCCGCACCGTCCGCATCTGCCTCTCGTTGCTCCCCTGCGATTTGCTTTCCCGGCGGCCTTTCCCGTCTTGACTGAGCGCGGGATGGTGCCGACGTGACGGACTGCCAGTTGTGTTACCCGGCGTGTATCCGATCGCGGCTTCAGATCACAAGGGCGTTCGAGGTGCAACCGCACAAGCGTCGCAGCGCGCAATTTCAGGCTCTTTCAGAGGTGGTCGAGGCGGTTTCGTCCGGACCTTTCGCCGCCTTCGAGTCTGTTCTGGCGTTCCGGGTGCGTTGGGGCGGAGGTTCTATCGGATCCCGTCGGAGCATTGGATGTTGACGAAACCCGTGGACCGATCATCTGAGCTGCCGCCTCGCGCGGTCCGAGCCCCGATGCGGGTGGTCGCCTACACGGCCTCCGAGCCTCTGCCCGGCACGCGCTCGCTCGCAGTCGAGGCGCCGGTCAACCTCGTCTACGGCAGCGTGCCGCATGCGGTGATGATGGCGACGCCCGCCGATCTCGACGACTTCGCCTACGGCTTCAGCCTGACGGAGGGGATCATCGAATCTGCCGCCGAGATCCGAGGGACGCGGGTCGAGGTCGGGCCGGACGGGCTGCGCCTGCATGTCGAGCTGGCCCCCGGCCGCCTGCGGGAGCATCTGGCGCGCAAGCGCGCGATCAGCGGCCGGACCGGCTGCGGTGTCTGCGGGATCGAGGATCTGACCGAGCTGCCCCGGGCCGAGATGCGGGACGCGCCGGACATGCGGGTGGCGCTTCCCGCGATCGCCGAGGCGCTGAGGGGCCTCGATGCCGCGCAGGTCTTGGGCGCCGAGACCCGGGCGGTTCACGCTGCCGCCTGGGCCCGGCTCGACGGCACGCTTGTCGCGGTGCGCGAGGATGTCGGCCGGCACAATGCCTTGGACAAATTGATCGGCGCGCTGATGCGGGCCGGCACCGACCCCGCCCACGGCTTCCTGGTGATCACCAGCCGCTGCTCGTTCGAGATGGTCGAGAAAGCCGCGCGCCTCGGCGCCGCGGTTATCGTAGCGATCTCGGCCCCGACCTCCCTGGCGCTGGAGCGCGCGAAGGCGCACGGGATCACGCTCTGTGCCATCGCACGCTCGGACACGGTGACCGTCTTCACCGGGGCCGAGCGGCTGATTTCGGGAACGTAGCGCTACTGCGCGGCCGCCGGTTCTTTCTCGGACGGGCCGGGGACGATCGTAGCGCCGCCGATGATTCGCACCGGCTTCTTGTCCGGCGGCGGGTCCTTCCAATCCTGTGCCGCAGGCTTGGGCGCCTCGGCGACGGCGCCACCTGCGGGTCTGGCAGGGGCGGCATTCGTCGGCGCGGCGGTCGCGGGCGGCGTCTTCTCGATGGCGGCCGACTTGGTGTCCGGCTTGGCATCGGCTGCGGAGTCCGCCTTGGCCGCGTCCACAGGGGCGACCTTCGGGGCTGGCGCCTCCGGAACGGTGCGAAGCGCCGGCTTCAGCTCGGGCTGGCGGCCAGGCTGGGCCGCGCGGGCGACCTTGCGCGGCGCTTCGGGGCGGGCACGGCCGTCGGGATTCAGACCGTCGGGATTGGCTTCCGGGCGCAGGGCCTCGGGATTGGCACGGCGCAGCGGACGCGCAGCCGGCGCCGGGACATCGTCCGGCGTCGCCGGCCGCAGGAGACGCCGCGGGGCCGCGTCCTCCTCGGTCCAGCCGAAGCCGGGGGCGGGCCGCTCGAGCCTCGCATAGGTTTCCGGGGCGCCGAGCCGCTGGCGTCCGACGATCGCGCCCGCGGCCGGATCGACGAACAGCCGGACCGGAACGCCTGTGGGGCTGACGGCATCGACGACGTAGACGCGCCCGTCGAAGCGTGGGCGGCTCATCCCGCTGAAGCCGCGGTCGGCCAGGCGCCACGCGACGACGCGCGGCGGCAGGATGTCTTCCTCGAAGGCGAATTGCGCGCTGGCGACGTTGCAGAGACCCAGCACTGCGGCGCCGGACAGGAGCACCGCTGCTAGGGCACGCGTCGTTGCGCGCCGTGCGCGGCCAGCCATACTGTTCTCGATCATCACTCTGATGCGTTCCCGTCTTGGAGACCCGGCAGAGTAACCGGTCCCGGCATGGTCTGGGCTGGTTTGCCCAGACCTCGACCATGCCGGCGAGGTCGTTGCCCCGCATGCCGCTTGTGCTCGGCAAAGCCCGTAGACCGCGTGATTCGGGCGAGATTGCGGAAGAGACTGATTAACAGCGGTTTAAGCCAAGTCGCCGATGTCGCGCCCGCGTCCTCGCGCGCTCCCTTGCTGAAACGGTTTCAATCTGCCAATTTCGCTACTTAGGACAGTAGAACTGTCCCATCGGCCGCGCATACCGATCGTCGCCGTCTCGCGCGCCAGCGCGAAATCCGGCAGACGGTCTCGAGCGCGCCAGCGCGCCGCTCCTGGAGCGGTCCGGGTTCTCGATGAACGAAGGTCGACGGGCACGTCTCTCTGGGGACCGACCGGATCGCCTGCGGCATCGAGTCAGGGCGTCGGGCGGTTACGGCTTGCGGGCATGAAACATGCTGGCTGGTCCACCGACGGCGGAGGGGATCGAGGGAAGGACGAGGCGAAGCATGGCCCAGCGCGGACCCACCGACGAGTTTGCTGCTTCCGAGTTCCAGGCTGCCGCCCCGCGCGGCGGCGCGATGCCGCTCACGGTGCGTGATCCCGCCCTGCCCAAAGCCCAGGGCGCCTATGATCCGGCGAACGAGCGCGATGCCTGCGGCGTCGGCTTCATCGCCGACATGCATGACCGCCGGACCCATGCCATCGTCCAGCAGGGCCTGAAGATCCTCGAGAATCTCGACCATCGCGGCGCGGTGGGCGCGGATCCGAAGATGGGCGACGGCTGCGGCATCCTCACCCAGATCCCGCACGGCTTTTTCTCGGATGAGTGCTCGCGTCTCGGCTTCGAGCTGCCGCCGGCGGGGCAATACGCCATCGGTCAGTTCTTCATGCCCAAAGCTGAGGAACCCCGGGCGATCATCCAGGGCATCATCGAATCGGCTCTGGCGGCCGAAGGTCTGCCGCTGCTCGGCTGGCGCGACGTGCCGGTCGATCCCGAGGATCTGGGCGTGGCCGTGAAGGCAACCGAGCCGCATCACCGGCAGGTGTTCATCGGCCGGCCCGGCTCGGTCTCCGATCAGGACACGTTCGAGCGGCGTGTCTTCGTCGCCCGCAAGGTGATCTCCAACAAGGTCTACGCCCTCGACGACCCGCGGGTGAAGGAGTTCTACCCGGTCTCGGTCTCGACCCGGACGATCGTCTACAAGGGCATGGTGCTGGTCACCCAGATCGGCGACTACTTCCTCGACCTGAAGGACGAGCGCTTCGTCTCGGCGATCGCCCTGGTCCACCAGCGCTTCGCCACCAACACCTTCCCGACCTGGCGGCTGTCGCACCCGTACCGGATGGTCGCCCATAACGGCGAGATCAACACGCTGCGCGGCAACGTCAACTGGATGGCGGCCCGGCAAGCCAGCGTCGATTCGGACCTGTTCGGCAACGACATCTCGAAGCTCTGGCCGATCTCCTACGAGGGTCAGTCCGACACCGCCTGCTTCGACAACGCCCTCGAGTTCCTGGTGCAGGGCGGCTACCCGCTCGCGCATGCCATGATGATGCTGATCCCGGAGGCCTGGGCCGGTAATCCGCTGATGAGCGAGGAGCGGCGCGCCTTCTACGAGTACCACGCCGCCCTGATGGAGCCGTGGGACGGACCCGCGGCCGTGGCCTTCACCGATGGTCGCCAGATCGGCGCCACCCTGGACCGCAACGGCCTGCGTCCGGCCCGCTACATCGTCACGGATGACGGGCTCGTCGTGCTCGCCTCCGAGATGGGCACGCTGCCGATCCCGGACGAGAAGATCGTCCAGTCCTGGCGCCTGCAGCCGGGCCGGATGCTGCTGATCGATCTGCAGAAGGGCCGGATCGTCTCCGACGAGGAGATCAAGGGCGAGCTCGCCGCCGCACATCCCTATGCGGACTGGGTCAAGAACACCCAGATCGTGCTGGAGGATCTCAAGCCCGTCGTGGCGCGGGAATCGCGCTCGGACGTGAGCCTGCTCGATCGCCAGCAGGCCTTCGGCTACACGCAGGAAGACCTCAAGCTGCTGATGCAGCCCATGGCCGTGACCGGCCAGGAGGCGGTCGGCTCAATGGGCACGGACACGCCGCTCTCGGCGCTCTCCGACAAATCCAAGCTGCTCTACACCTACTTCAAGCAGAACTTCGCGCAGGTCACCAACCCGCCGATCGACCCGATCCGGGAAGAGGCGGTAATGAGCCTTGTCTCGTTCATCGGGCCGCGGCCGAACCTGCTCGACATGGAAGGCGCGTCCCGGCGCAAGCGCCTGGAGGTCCGCCAGCCGATCCTCACCAACGGCGACCTGGAGAAGATCCGCTCGATCGGCCATTTCGAGGATCGGTTCGACACCAAGACCCTCGACGTGACCTATCCGGCCGAAATGGGCGCGCAGGCCATGAACGGGGCGCTCGACCGCCTCTGCGACCGCGCCGAGGCGGCGGTGCGCGGCGGCTATAACATCATCGTGCTGACCGACCGCGCCATAGGACCGGACCGGGTCCCGATCCCGGCGCTTCTGGCCACCGCGGCGGTGCATAACTATCTGATCCGGAAGGGGCTTCGCACATCGGTCGGCCTCGTGGTCGAATCCGGTGAGCCGCGGGAGGTGCACCATTTCGCCTGCCTGGCCGGCTACGGCGCCGAGGCGATCAATCCGTATCTCGCCTTCGAGACGCTGCTGGCGATGAAGAACGAGTTCCCGCCGGACCTCACCGACGACGAGATCATCTACCGGTACATCAAGGCGATCGATAAGGGTCTGCTGAAGGTTATGTCCAAGATGGGCATCTCGACCTACCAGTCCTATTGCGGCGCGCAGATCTTCGACGCGGTCGGCTTGAACTCGTCCTTCGTCAGCCGCGACTTCTTCGGCACCGCCACGACCATCGAAGGCGTCGGCATGGCCGAGGTCGCCGAGGAGACGGTCAGCCGTCACCGCGATGCCTTCGGCGACGCGCCGATCTACCGCAACGCCCTCGATGTCGGCGGCGAATACGCCTATCGGCTCCGCGGCGAGGCCCATACCTGGGCGCCCGACACGATCGCGACGCTCCAGCACGCGGTGCGCCTCAACGTGCCCGAGCGCTACCGCGAATACGCCGCTCTGGTGAACCGGCAGGAGAACCATCTCAAGACCTTGCGCGGGCTGTTCCGTCTCAAGAGCGCGACGGAGCTCGGCCGCGAGCCGGTGCCGCTGGATTCGGTCGAGCCGGCCTCCGAGATCGTCAAGCGCTTCGCCACCGGGGCGATGTCGTATGGCTCGATTTCGAAGGAGGCTCACGAGACCCTCGCCATTGCGCTGAATTCCTTCGGCGGGCGGTCCAATTCCGGCGAAGGCGGCGAAGAGGTCGAGCGGTTCAAGCCGCTGCCGGACGGGCGCTCGCGCCGGTCCGCGATCAAGCAGGTCGCCTCGGGTCGCTTCGGCGTCACGACGGAATACCTCGTGAATTCCGACATGATGCAGATCAAGGTCGCGCAGGGCGCCAAGCCCGGCGAGGGCGGCCAGCTGCCCGGCCACAAGGTCGACGCCAAGATCGCCAAGGTCCGCTACGCCACCCCGGGCGTCGGCCTGATCTCGCCGCCGCCGCATCACGACATCTACTCGATCGAGGATCTGGCCCAGCTGATCTTTGACCTGAAGAACGTGAACCCGTCGGCCGACGTGTCGGTGAAGCTCGTCTCCGAGGTCGGGGTCGGCACCGTGGCGGCGGGCGTCGCCAAGGCGCGGGCCGATCACATCACGATCTCGGGCTATGACGGCGGCACCGGCGCCGCGCCGCTGACCTCGCTCAAGCACGCGGGCGGCCCGTGGGAGACCGGCTTGGCCGAGACCCAGCAGACGCTGGTGCTCAACGGCCTGCGCGGGCGCGTCGCCCTCCAGGCCGATGGCGGCATCCGGACCGGGCGTGACGTCGTCATCGCGGCCCTGCTCGGCGCCGACCAGATGGGCTTCTCGACCGCGCCGCTCATCGCAGCCGGCTGCATCATGATGCGCAAGTGCCATCTCAACACCTGCCCGGTGGGCGTGGCCACGCAGGATCCGGTTCTGCGCAAGCGCTTCAAGGGCACGCCCGAGCACGTGGTGAACTACTTCTTCTTCGTGGCCGAGGAGGTGCGCGAGATCCTGGCCTCGCTCGGCTTCACCAAGCTGGAGGAGGCGGTCGGCCGCTCGGACGTGCTCGACAAGGTGGAGGCCATCGCCCACTGGAAGGCGCGCGGGCTCGACTTCACCAAGCTGTTCCACCGCCCGAAGGTGGCGGACGGCATCGCCATCCGGCACGTGGAGAAGCAGCACCATCCGATCGACACGGTGCTCGACCGGCGCCTGATCGAGCGGGCCAAGCACGCCATCGAGACCGGCGAGCCGGTGGTTGTCACCGACACGATCCGCAACTCGGACCGGGCCGCGGGTGCGATGCTGTCGGGCATGGTCGCCAAGGCGCATGGCCACGAGGGGCTGCCGGACGACACCATCGTGGTGAAGCTGTCCGGCACCGCCGGCCAGAGCTTCGGCGCCTGGGTCGCGGCCGGCGTCACCATCGAGCTGACCGGCCACGGCAACGACTACGTCGGCAAGGGCCTGTCGGGCGGCAAGCTGATCATCCGGCCGAGCGACGCCCTGCGGTCGCCCCCGGACCGGACCATCATGGTCGGCAACACCGTGCTGTACGGGGCGATCGCCGGCGAGTGCTACATCCGCGGTTCCGCGGGCGAGCGCTTCGCGGTGCGCAACTCCGGCGCGATCACGGTGGTCGAGGGCATGGGCGACCACGGCTGCGAGTACATGACCGGCGGCGTCGTGGTCTCGATCGGCGAGACCGGGCGCAACTTCGCGGCCGGCATGTCGGGCGGCATCGCCTATGTGCTGGACGAGGACGGTTCGTTTTCGGCTCGGTGCAACCTGTCGATGGTCGATCTCGAGCCCGTCGAGGAGGAGGACGACCTGATGCGCCGCTTCCACCAGGACGGCGACCTGGAGACCAAGGGGCGTGTCGACATCCTGGCCGACATGTCCGGCCACGACGAGGAGCGCCTCAGCCAGCTGATCACCAACCATCTCAAATATACGGGCAGCCCGCGGGCGAAGCAGATCCTGGACGACTGGGCGAGCTTCCGCACCAAGTTCGTCAAGGTGATGCCGGTGGAATACCGCCGCGCCCTGCGCGAGATGGAGATGGCCCGGATGCCGGTGGCCGCGGAGTAGAGTTCTCGGTATCGGCACCCGAGCGACACGGGTGCCGATTGCGGAATGAAGGTCTCATAGGCTGCAGCATCGGTCGATCTGCGGGCCTCAAGGGTTGATCGATGGGCAAGATCACGGGTTTCCTCGAGTTCGACCGGCAGGAGCAGAAGTATCAGCTCGCGGCCGATCGCGTGCGGCACTTCCGCGAGTTTACCCTGCCGCTCGACGAGCACGACCTAACCAAACAGGCGGCACGCTGCATGGATTGCGGCATTCCGTTCTGCCATGGCCCGACCGGCTGCCCGGTCCACAACCAGATTCCGGACTGGAACGACCTCGTGTTCCAGTCGGATTGGGAGGAGGCGTCGCGCAACCTCCATTCCACCAACAACTTCCCGGAATTTACCGGCCGCGTCTGCCCGGCACCTTGCGAGGAGGCGTGCACGCTCAACCTCGAGAACCAGCCGGTCGCCATCAAGACGATCGAACAGGCCATCGCCGACCGTGCCTGGAACATGGGCTGGATCAAGCCCGAGGCGGCCTCCGTGCGCACCGGCAAGCGCGTGGCGATCGTTGGCTCCGGGCCGGCCGGTCTCGCGGCGGCCCAGCAGCTCGCCCGGGTCGGCCACGACGTCCATGTGTTCGAGCGCGAGCCGAAGGCCGGCGGCCTGCTCCGCTACGGCATCCCCGACTTCAAGATGGAGAAGCGCCACATCGACCGCCGCGTGCGGCAGATGGAGGCCGAGGGCGTCGTCTTCCACTACAGCCAGAATATCGGCGTGACGAAGCCGGTGGACGAGCTGAAGGCTGAGTTCGACGCCGTGATGTTCTGCGGCGGCGCGGAGGATCCCCGGAACCCGCAGCTCCCCGGTCAGGAACTGGAGGGCGTCCATTACGCGATGCCCTACCTGATCCAGTCGAACCGGCGCGTCGCCGCGGAGCCGATGCGCGGCAACGGCGAGTCCCCGATCCTGGCCTCGGGCAAGAACGTCGTTGTGATCGGCGGCGGTGACACGGCCTCCGACTGCGTCGGCACCGCGTTCCGCCAGGGCGCCCTGTCGGTGACGCAGCTCGATATCCGGCCCCGGCCGCCCGAGCGCGAGGACAAGCTGACGGTGTGGCCGTACTGGCCGACCAAGATGCGGACCTCGTCCAGCCAGGCGGAAGGTGCCGAGCGCGAGTTCCAGGCGGCGACGCTGCGGCTCGACGGCAACAAGAAGGGCCGGCTGACCGGCGTGGTCTGTGCCCGGGTCGACGCCAAGCGTCAGCCGATTCCCGGCAGCGAGTTCATCCTGCCGGCCGATCTGGTGTTCATGGCGATCGGCTTCGCCGGCTCGGTGCAGAAGGGCCTTCTCGAACAATCCGGCATCAGCGTGAGCAAGCGCGGAAACGTCGAGGCGAACGAGGAGGATTATCGCACTTCGGACGAGAAGATCTGGAGCGCCGGCGATATGCGCCGTGGGCAGTCCCTGGTGGTCTGGGCGATCCGCGAGGGCCGCCAAGCCGCGCGCGCCATCGACGAGACCCTGATGGGCGCGAGCGTCCTGCCGCGATAACCGGCCTCGATCCACCGGCGCGGGCCACCAGATCCGCGCCGACCTCGTCTCGTCAGCCTGGCGGCCACCGGAAATCGTCGGCGCGGCCGGGCTGCGGGAGCGGTGCAGCCCCGCGGACGAGCGTCCGCTCGACGGTGCCGAGATTATCGCCGTCGCGCGGGCGACCGGTCAGCAACGTTCCACCGGGAGAGATTTCGGTTCGACCAAGGGGCACGACAGGACCGGCCGCGGGTTTCACCGGTAGAGCCGGAACACCCGGCGGCTCCGGCAGGCTCGGCAGCATCGCGGTGATCTGGCGGTCGATCGTCGCGGTGTCGGTGGGCTGCCCGGACCCGTCAAGGCTCGGGCCCGATGTCGAGGGCGGCCCAGCCGGCGCGATGGTGGCGGTGGGCGCCGGCTCGGTCAGCGCCGGCGCGGCGGTGCCCATGAGACGCTTCAATTCGACATCGGCGAAGTGCGCGAGCTTGCGGTCGCCGGCCTTGGTGAAGTGCACGCCGTCGGCCGTCCGAAGCTTGGCGATCTGACCCTCGGGATCGGGGCCGGATGCCGCGTAGCGGTCGCGGTCGTCGACGAAACCGGGCCAGATATCGACATAGGTCGCGCCGGCCTTGGTCACGCTGTCCCGCACGATGTCGTTGATGCTGGCGAGGTCCCGGCTCAGGCTCTCGCTCTGCATCGGCGGAAGCCCGACCCAGACCAGCGGCACCTTGTGGTCGGTGAACACCTTCAGAAGGGCATCCACCCGCGCGCGGTACAGGGCCTTCCAGCGATCGGTGAGCGGATCGGCCGTCTCGTCGCCCTCGCGGATCGGCTGCCGGTCATTGGCGCCGAGCATAACCAGCGCGTAGCGCACCTTCGGATTTGTCCGGAAGTAGTCTTCAGCACTCTTCGGCCAATCGACCACGTCCTTGCGCACGAGGCCGCTGTCGCCCTTCGCGCGATCGACGATGGCGATGTCGGCATTGTCCTCGAAGACGTCGTCGAGGCCGTGGGCGAGGTGATCGGCGAGCGAATCGCCGAATACCGCGATCTGCACGTTCGGGGCGGTCTTGGCGATGGCGGGCTTCGGCGGCGTCGGCGCCCGGGCGGGCCGTTCCCGACGCTTGATGACGGGCGGAGGCCGTTGCGCGTCGGCAGTCCCGATATTGCCGCGCGGGCGGGGTGCCCGGTAGGTGCGCTCCGGCGCGGGGGCGACTTGCTGCGGCCGATCCTCCCACGGCCAGTAGAACTGACGCGGTGCTTCCTGGGGCGGCGCATAGCGCGGCTGCCGTGCGTAAGATCCGTCATCGCGATAATACGCGTCGCGCGGGCGACGCCGCGGCGGCGCCTCGTAGGAGGCACCGTTTCCGGGCTGCTGATAGCCGTCGCCCCATTGCGCTTTGACTGGCCCGCTGCCGAAAAGGGACAGGCCGGCTTGGCACAGCAGGACGGTGAGCCCGAGGACGGCCGGACGGATGGTGCGACGCCAAGCGGCGACTCTCATGCGCATTCCCTGGACGACCGGAAGCCGATCGGTCGGCGGTACTATACGGTAGAGCGACACGCGCGTCTAAACCGGGCTCTATTGACCGCGGCCGTGGCGCCCCTGGACGTGGGCGAGAAGCGTCGGCGTGGCGTAGCCATCCGCCGGCAGACCCGCTCCAATCTGGTAGCGGCGCACCGCCTCGCGCAGCTTGGGTCCGGCACGGCCATCTTTCGGGCCATCGTAGACACCGGCGGCAGCCAGCCCGGTCTGGAGCGCGCGCAACCCCGCGCCGTCGAGGCGCGGGCCCGTCGGCCACGGGTTCGCCAGAACGGGTCCGCCGTCGAGACGGTCGGCGAGATGCCCTACCGCTAGCGCGTAGGAATCGGATGTGTTGTAGCCGCGGATCACCTCGAAATTGCCGGTGATCAAGAAAGCGGGTGCCCCGAGACCTCCGGGCAGGAACAGGGTGGCATTGCCGCGCTCAGGCAGAGGATTGCCGTCCACGCGCCGGACGCCGCGGGCCGCGAACTTGCCGAGGTCGCCGGTATAATCGGTGAGGTCGAACCCCTCGGGAAGACGCACTTCGTAGCCCCACGATAGGGCCGGATCCCAGCCCAGATCCTTGAGATAGGCCGCGATGGATGCCAGCGAGTCGGCGTCGCTCGTCCAGATATCCCGGTGGCCATCGCCGTCGAAATCGACCGCGTGGGCGAGGTAGGTGGACGGCAGGAACTGGACCTGCCCCATGGCGCCCGCCCAGCTTCCGCTCATTCGGTCAGGCGCGATGTCGCCGCGTTGGAGGATCGACAGGGCCGCGAGGAGTTCGTCACGAAATAGCGTGCCGCGGTGCTTTGCTTCGGCGAGGGTCGCGAGCGCCCGGATGGTCGATGTGCTGCCGGCGCTCGCGCCGAAATCCGATTCGATACCCCAGAAGGCCAGCACCACCGATGCTGGAACGCCGTACCGGTTCTCGATGGCCTTGAGCGTCTGCGCGAGCGCGGCAGCGCGCGCCCGCCCGCGGATAATTCGCCCTGGCGACACGGCACCGACGAGATAGTCCCAGACCGGCCGCACGAACTCGCCCTGCTGCCGGGTCCGCCCCAGGATCCCCGGATCGGGCGCCGTAATGGCGCGGAACGCGGCCGCGAAGGTCGCGGCGGACACGCCGCGCGCTTCCGCATCGATACGCAGAGCCGCGACGAAGGCTTCGAAAGCCCCGTTCGAAGTTTGGGGCGTCCCGGACCAGGACAGCGTCGGTGCGAGGCACAACGCCGCTACGAGCAGCGCACGGCGGCAGGCCACCGGCTCAGATCCGATTGCGCGTACTGAGTTTGTCCTCCCAGGCCAGCGCCTGGGCGACGATGGCGTCGAGATCGTCGTTGCGCGGCTGCCAGCCCAGCTGCGACCGGATCCGGGCGGCCTCGGCCACGATCCGGGCCGGGTCGCCCGGCCGGCGCGGGCACAAACGGACCTCGAAGTCACGGCCCGAGATCCGTTTGACCACCTCGATCACCTCCAGGACCGAGTAGCCCCGGCCGTAGCCGCAGTTCAGCGTCAGGCTCTCGCCGCCGCCGCGCAGGTGGTCGAGCGCCACCCGGTGCGCTTCGGCCAGATCCGAGACCTGGATGTAGTCGCGCAGGCACGAGCCGTCCGGCGTCGGGTAGTCGGTGCCGTAGACGTCGAGCCGCGCCCGTCGGCCGAGCGCGGCCTGCGTCGCGACCTTGATCAGGTGCGTGGCGTCCGGTGTCGACTGCCCGGAGCGCCCGGCCGGATCGGCGCCGGCGACATTGAAGTAGCGCAACACCACATAGGTGAAGCCGTGGGCCGCCGCGGCATCGGCGATCATCCACTCGCTCATCAGCTTGGAGCGGCCATACGGGTTGATCGGGTTGAGCGGCAGGTCCTCGGGCACCGGCACGATCTCGGGCTCGCCGTAGACGGCCGCCGTCGAGGAGAAGATCACGTGGCGCACGCCCGCACGCGTCGCGGATTCGATCAGGGCGCGGGTCTTGACCGTGTTGGCCAGGTAATAGCCCAGCGGGTCGGCCACCGACTCCGGCACGACGATCCGGGCGGCGAAATGGGCGAGCGCGTCGATCCGGTGCTGCAGGATGGTCTGGGTGACCAGCGCCTGATCGGCGACGTCGCCGACCACGAGCTTGACGCCCTCGGGCACGGCCCAATCGAAGCCGGTGGAGAGGTCATCGAGCACCACGATCTCCTCGTGGCCGGCATCCAGCAGCGCCAGAACCATGTGGCTGCCGATATACCCGGCCCCGCCCGTCACCAGAACCGCCATGTCTCCGCTCCGATGCCGTTCCAATGGTTCCCGCCGGAAGCCTTGCCCGATCGGGCTGCGACTGGGCAAGGCTTCCAGCCGCCGCTTCATCGCACGTTCAAGCGTGACGTGGGATTCCACTTGATAATGGTGACGTTAGGTGGTCACAAACGGTATATTTACGGCGCTTCGGCTCATACTATCGACGTAGAGGCCTTGCGAAGCGTCCTGTAGGCTATCTCACTGCCTGAACCATTGCCCATGCCGTTCCATTCAGTTTTCGGGGTTGCTGCTTGATGAAACCGATCCGCAAGGCTGTCCTGCCCGTCGCGGGCCTGGGCACGCGATTCCTGCCCGCCACCAAGGCGGTCCCGAAGGAAATGCTCACGGTCGTGGACCGGCCGGTCGTGCAGCACGTCGTCGACGAGGCGCGCGAGGCCGGCATCGAGCACTTCATCTTCGTCACGGGTCGCGGCAAGGCGGTGATCGAGGATCACTTCGATATCGCGTTCGAGCTGGAACACACCCTTCAGGAGCGCGGGAAGACCGCCGCCTACGAGGAACTAAAGCGCGATCTGCCCAAGGCCGGCCAGACCAGCTTCACCCGCCAGCAGGCGCCCCTCGGCCTCGGGCACGCCGTCTGGTGCGCCCGGGAGATCGTCGGTGACGAGCCGTTCGCGGTGCTGCTGCCGGATATGCTCAGCCGCGGGTGCATGCAGCAGATGCTCGCGACCTACGAGCGTCATGGCGGCAACATCATCGCGGTCGAGGAAGTGGCTCCGGAGGAGACGCACCAATACGGCATCGTCAGCGTCGGCGAGACCTACGGCCAGTCCTTCGAGATCACCGGCATGGTCGAGAAACCGAAGCAGGGTACAGCACCGTCGAATTTCATCATTTCCGGCCGCTACATCCTCCAGCCCGAGATTTTCGGGATCCTGGAGCATGGAAAGAAGGGCGCCGGCGGCGAGATCCAGCTCACTGATGCGATGATCGACCTGATGGAAACGCAGGATTTCTTCGGCATGCACTACGAGGGCCGGACCTACGATACCGGCTCCAAGATCGGATTCCTCACCGCCAACCTCGCCTATGCGCTGGAGCGGCCGGACCTCGCAGGTCCGCTCAAGGCCGAGATCGCCAAGCTGCTGGCGCAGAGCTGAGCCGTTGCGCGCGGCGCGGCAGAGGCATGCATCCGGTGCGGAGGCCGAGGCGAATTAATCCTTGCTTCTTGTGCGCCGCACTTTAATTTGTGCGTTGCGAGATCGCGATGGCGTCGCGGTCCCGTAGCCCTTCTTGGGCGTTTCCTCCCTAGACTTCGGGCCGCTCCTTCGGGAGTGGCCTTTTTTCTTTCCGGACCTCGATAACGCGCAGCGTGTGGGGCGGTCGCCGCGTCCGCGGCGATCGGGAAGGGGCCTATTCGGCGGCGATCCTGCGCGGTGTGAGATCGCCCAGATCGGCCGCCACTGTGGCGATGACCATCCGCAGCGCTTTGACCAAACTCGGGAAATCCGGCGTCGTCGCGAGGCTCGCCTCATCCATGTACAAAGCGCGGTTGACCTCGATCTGCAGGGCATGACGGCGGAGATTCGGCTCTCCGTAATGCTCGGTGATGAAACCGCCCGCATAGGGCTTGTTGCGCACCACCCGGAAGCCCTGCGCGCGGAGTGCCGCCTCGAACGCTTCGATCAGGCCGGGCGCGCACGACGTCCCGTACCGGTCGCCCAACACCATGTCGGCCTTGATCTCGGCATCGCGCCCGAGGCTCGAGGACGGCATCGAGTGGCAATCGATCAGCACACAATGGCCGTGCGTGCGCGTCGTGAGCTGGATCAGGCTGCGCAGGACCTGGTGATAGGGCTTGTACAACGCCTCGATCCGGGCGGTCGCCTCGCTGACCGGCAGCCGCCGCGCGTAGATCTCCTGGCCGTCCGCAACGACCCGCGGCACGGTGCCCAGCCCGCCGGCGACCCGCATCGAGCGGGTGTTGGCGAAAGGCGGCAGCCTGCCGTCGAACATGCGCGGGTCGAGTTCGAACGGCTCGCGGTTCACATCCAGGAAAGCCCGGGGAAAGTTGGCCCGCAGGAGCGGCGCGCCGAGTTCGACCACTGCAGCGAACAGGCGATCGACATAGGCGTCTTCGGACCGGCGCAGGCTCAATGCATCCAGTCGTGAGGCGGCGACAAAATCGGGGGGGTAGACGGCGCCGGAATGACCGGTATTGAAGACGAACGGCAGGGTATGCGTCGCCGGTTCGTCAACCTCGAAGGCGGGGGCAAAACCGAATGCATCGGGCTGTACCGTTTCGGGCGCGGTCATTGGGTGTGTGAAGGCCCCGGCGGTAGAGGAAACGCGGCGGACGCGTACTGTGGTATGCGAACGGTCACCTGTCCACTCCGGCGCATACGACTCACAGGACCGTCCTCGGAACGCGCGGCGCCGTCTGCGGGCTCCAATCCTAACACCTTGTTTACCATCACCTCCCTTTATGGGATCAACATTTTGACTCGAGGGCTCGGAAACGGCCGATGAAAATCCTACTGGCGGAAGACGACAACGACATGCGCCGGTTCCTGGCCAAGGCGCTGCAGAATGCGGGCTACGACGTCTTGTCCTTCGACAACGGCCTCTCCGCCTATAATCGGCTGCGCGAGGAGCCGTTCGAACTCCTGCTGACCGATATCGTCATGCCCGAGATGGATGGAATCGAGCTGGCACGTCGCGCCACTGAGCTTGATCCGGACATCAAGGTGATGTTCATCACCGGTTTCGCGGCCGTCGCGCTCAACCCGGATTCGAAGGCTCCGAAGGACGCGAAGGTCCTGTCGAAGCCGTTTCACCTGCGTGATCTCGTCAACGAGGTCGAGAAGCTGATGGCTGCCTGATCGGCGCAGATCTCCGACCGGTTCGGCTGTGACCACGCGGGCATAGGCAATCCGGCGGGCGCGCTCCTATATGGAGACAGCCCCCGCGCGAGACGACGAACGCCATGCAGCCGGTCACGATCTACACCACGGCCTGGTGCCCCTACTGCTCGGCAGCCAAGAGTCTGCTGAAGGAGAAGGGCGTCGCCTTCCAGGAGATTGACGTGGAGCGCGCGCAAGGCGCCCGGGCCGCGATGCTCGAGCGTTCAGGTGGTCGCACCAGCGTCCCGCAGATCTTCATCGGGACGACCCATGTCGGCGGCTGCGACGATCTCTACGCCCTCGACCGCGCCGGCAAGCTCGATCCGCTGCTGACGGACAAGGCCGATGCCTGAGACGCGTTTCACGGCGGCCTGCGTGCAGATGCGCTCGGGCCGCGACCCGGGCGCCAACCGCGATGCCGCCGTGGCAGGCGTTCGCGAGGCGGCGAGCCGCGGCGCAGCTTACGTCCAGACCCCCGAGATGACCTCCCTGGTGGAGCGGAGCCGCGAACGCCTGTTCGCGCACGTCACGACCGAGGACCAGGATCAGACCCTGGCCAGTCTCCGGCAGACGGCCCGGGAGACCGGCGCGATGGTACATATCGGCTCGATCGCGGTGCGGTCGGGCGACAAGATCGCCAACCGGGCCTACCTGATCGGCGCCGACGGTGAGATCCTCGGCTCCTACGACAAGCTGCACCTGTTCGACGTCGATCTGCCGAGCGGCGAACGCTGGCGCGAATCCGCGACTTATACGGGCGGTGCCTGCGCTGTACTGGCGGCGACGCCCTGGGCGCTGCTCGGCCTGACGATCTGCTATGACATCCGCTTCCCGGGCCTGTATCGGGCGCTGGCCGAAGCCGGAGCCGAGATCCTCACCGCTCCGGCGTGCTTCACCCGTCAGACCGGCGAGGCCCACTGGCACATCCTCCAGCGGGCGCGGGCCATCGAGACCGGCGCTTTCGTGATCTCGGCGGCGCAGGGGGGCGTCCACGAGGACGGCCGCGAGACCTACGGGCATTCGCTCATCATCGATCCCTGGGGCCGTGTGCTCGCCGATGCCGGCGGGGCCGAGCCGGGAGTAATCCTGGCGGAGATCGACCTCGCCCAGGTCGCGGATGCGCGGGCGCGTATCCCGGCCTTGCAGCACGGACGCGCGTTCACGGTCGAGCGCATCGGGCCTGAGGTCCAGGCCGCACAGTAAGCGACAGAATGATCCGGTACAGTCTCGTCTGCGAAGCCGCCCACGGCTTCGACAGCTGGTTTCCCTCTTCTGAATCCTACGATGCGCAGGCCGCGCGCCGTCTGGTGACCTGCCCGATCTGCGACAGCGACAAGGTGGCGAAGGCGCTCATGGCGCCGAGCGTCGTACGCACCGATCGCGGGCAGAGTCCGACGCCCGTGGCGCCGCTCCAGGCCGACGCCCCGATGCCGATGATCGCCGAGCCCGAGCGTCAGGTGCGCGCGATGCTGCGAGTCTTGCGCGAACAGGTGGTGGCCAATTCCGAGCATGTCGGGACACGCTTCCCCGAGGAGGCGCGCAAGATCCATTACGGCGAGGCCGAGGGCCGCTCCATCTACGGCGAGGCGAGCCCGGCCGAGGCACGGGCCTTGATCGAGGAGGGGATCGACGTCGCGCCGATCCCGATCATGCCCGACGACCGCAACTGATCCGCTCGATGAGCGGCGCTCACCGGCGCATTGCGGCGGTGCCGGCCAGGAAGGCCAGCACGAAGGATGCGACGGCATTCCATCCGGCCAGCGAAATCCCAAGGACGCGCAGAGCCGCGGTCGAGCAATCGACGACCTTCGTGGTCTGAAGCTGGTTCAGGAAATCGCCGATCTGTCCCGGGTTGGCGCCGGTGCCGCCGCCGCAATCGCTCGGTCCGGGCCAGAACCCCCATTCCGCGCCGGCATGGTACACCCCGATCCCGGCGCCATACAGCAACCCGAGCGCCGCGAGCCCGAGCGCCAGGCGAGCCAGCCGCGCCGGCGCGAACAGGGCCGCAAGCCCGAGCGGGAGCGCGGCGTAGTAGGGCAGGCGCTCGGTCAGGCAGAGTTTGCACGGGGCGTAGCCGTAGCCGTATTGAAGCGCCAGGACGGCCCCGAGGATCAGCGCCGAGGCGAGCGCGAGCCACAGGCCCGCTGTCTTGAGGCGAAGCGCAGACGCGACGTTCATGGTTACAGGATGACCTTGAACAGCAGGAAACCAAGCACGACGACGGCGACCGAGATCGCCACGACCGCGTTGAGATGGCGGTCGAGCACGCCGCGGATCTGGAGGCCGTAGCGCCCGAGCAAACCGGCCAGGATGAAGAACCGGGCCCCGCGGGTGATGACCGACAGCACGGTGAACCAGAACAGAGAGTAATGGGCAAAGCCCGACGTGATCGTGACGATCTTGTAGGGGATCGGGGTGAGCCCTTTCAACAGGATCACCCAATGGCCGTAGCGGGCGTAGGAATCCTGGAAGGTCGCGGCCGAGTTCTGCAGCCCGTACAGGCGGATCAGCCATTCGCCGACGGAGTCGAACAGCAGCGCCCCGATCGCGTAGCCGACCAGGCCGCCCAGCACCGACGCCACCGTGGCGATCGTGGCGTAGAGCCAGACCCGGTCCGGACGGCTGACCGCCATCGGCACCAGCATCGCGTCCGGCGGGACCGGGAAGAACGAGCTCTCGGCGAAAGCCACGGCCCCGAGCACGTAGGGTGCGGAGGGCCTGCCGCTGAGCGCGAGGATCCACGCGTAAAGACGGCGGAGCATACAACTTCCAGATCGTGAAGAAACGGCCGCCCTTTGAGCATAGGCGCCGCGCCATGGCCAGATCGGTCCGAGTCGGCAAAAAAACCGCACCAACACCCTTGGCCTCGACGCCGCACCTGTGCGAAGAGCGCAACGCGCGCGGGTATGGCGGAATTGGTAGACGCGGGCGACTCAAAATCGCCAGCCGCAAGGCGTGGGGGTTCGATTCCCTCTACCCGCACCATCCTATCAAATCAGCGACCCGCGGTTCGACCTCATCGCGCCGGATCGCCGACCCGGACCGGAGACGCCCGGCCGATCGCCTGGAGTAGACGGTCGCGCACGTGGACGACGCGGGGATGACGCAGCGCGGCCTTGTTCCAGACGAGATAGAGCCTGTTGTCCGGACCGGTTTTCGTGGGAAACAGATCAATTAGGCGCCCCGTCGCCAGGGCATCGGCACAGATGTAATCCGGCAGGACGGTCCAGCCGGTCCCGGCCTCTGCCATGCCGAGCAGGATGCGCAGATCCGGCGCCGTCGCGATCGCCTGCATGTCGGGCCACTCGCCGAAGACGTGCTCGAAATACGGTCGGATGAGCGGCAGGGTCTCGTCATAGGCCAAGCTCGGCAGGGCGGCGAGGAAGTCCGCGGTCACGCGTCTTCCCTTCGCCCGCGCGGCAAAGGCGGGTGCGGCCACCAGCATCTGCCGCTCGGTCTCGAGGTCGGCGAAGCCGTAACGCTGTGGATCCGGCCGGGACGCCGTGACGGCGAGGTCGGCGTGGCCCCCGTCCAGCCCGGCATAGATGCGCTCGCGATTGCCCGTCTGGATACGGAACCGGAGCCCCTCCGCGGCGAGGGGCATCAGCAGCGGCGCGATACGGGCGGAGAGATACTCGGCCGGCCCGATCAGATGCACCGTCCCGGTGAGCCAATGCGAGCGGGCGAGCGCCGCGCTCATGGTCGCCTCGACGTGATCGAGGCTCGCGGCGATGGCGTGGGCGAGGTCGTCGGCGGCCGCAGTCGGTCTCACGCCCCGGGCCTGCCGCAGGAACAGCGGCTTCCCGAGCATCGCCTCCAGGGCGGACAGATGTCCGGAGGCGGCCGGCTGGGTCATCCCCAAGCGTTCGGCGGCTCGGGTCAACGAACCGGCGCGGTAGATCTCAAGGAATGTCCGAAGGTAGGGCAGATGGTTCATCGCCCCTAAAGCCATAAGATTTCTGATGGCTTGAAGCAAAAGGAATAATTTCTATCGCCGTTGAGAGTTCGGCACTGTCCAATCCGAACAACGGGGGTTCGCCGATGCCTGCCGAGCGCAAAATTCTGATCGTGGTGACGTCCAGTGCCGTCATGGAGAAGACCGGCGAGCCGACCGGCCTATGGCTCGAAGAACTGGCGACGCCTTACTACATCTTTGTCGATGCCGGCGTCGCGGTGACATTGGCCTCAATCCTGGGCGGTTCTGCGCCGATCGATCCGCGCTCAGTCAGGGCGAAGGGTGAGAACCCGGCGAGCGTCGATCGCTTTCTCGGCGACGCCGCCGCGACAACCGCCCTTCGATCGACGATCCCGGTGGAGGCGGTCGATGCTTCGGCCTATCAGGCCGTGTTCCTGCCCGGCGGCCACGGCACGATGTGGGACCTGCCGGACAGCGCCGCTTTATCAGCGGCCTTGCGCACGGTCTGGACGAGCGGTGGAGTTGTCGCCGACGTGTGTCATGGGTCGGCGGGGCTGGTCTCGGCCAAGGACGCTGCCGGCAAGCCCCTGGTCGCGGGGCGCCGCATCACCGGCTTCTCCAATAGCGAGGAGCGCGCGGCCGGGCTGGCCGAGGCCGTCCCGTTCCTGCTGGAGACGCGGCTTCGCGAGCTCGACACGCGCTACGAATGCGGCGCGGACTTCCAACCCTTCGCCATCGCCGATGGCCGTCTCGTCACCGGGCAGAACCCGGCCTCCTCGACGCGCGCCGCGGAACTGACGCTCGACGCGCTCCGCGCCGCGGCCCGCTGACCGAGGGAGGGGATCGCCATGGCAACCTCCACCGCCACCCGGATGCCGTTCGTCGTCTACGTCTTCGCGCTGTCGGCCTTCGCGCTCGGCTTCACCGAATTCGTCACCATCGGCCTGGTCTCCGCCATCGCGGCGGATTTGAAGGTCGATGTCAGCGCGGTCGGCGCGGCCGTAGCCGCCTACGCGATCGGCGCCACCATCGGTGCGCCGATCCTGACGGCGCTGGCCGCGCCGCTCAGCCGCAAGCACCTGCTCGTCGCCGCGATGCTGGTCTTCACGCTGGGCAACGCCTTCGTCGGACTGTCGGCCGACCTGCCGTCCTTGCTCGCCGCCCGATTCGGATCGGGCCTGGGACACGGCGTCTTCCTCGCCGTCGCCTCCAGCGCCGCGACCCGACTGGTCGGGCCCGAACGGGCCGGGAGCGCCGTCGCGGTGGTGTTCGGCGGCTTGACCCTGGCTCTGGCCTTCGGCGTCCCGATCGGCACCTGGCTTGGAGGCCTCTGGACCTGGCAGGCGATCTTCATGGCGGTCGCGGCCTGCGGCGCGATCGGTCTCGTCGGCCTGCTGGCCCTGATGCCCGATGGCCGCGACGGCGGCCGCGCCCGCGACGCCATCCACAACCTGACGGCGCTTCTCGATAGCCGGCTGCTCGGCGCCGCGCTGATCACGGTGCTCGCCTATACCGGCTCGTTCTGCCTGTTCTCCTACATCGCGCCGCTGCTCATTCAGGTCACGGGCATGGACGCATCGTGGGTCGGCGCGATGATGCTGGTCTACGGGGTCGCCGCCGCGATCGGCAACGTCGCCGGAGGGCGGATGACCGACCGGCTCGGTCCCGACCGGGCGGTGCTGATCGTCCTGGTCGGCCTCACAGTCATCCTCGCCGCCATGGGGTTCGCGGCACGCTCGACCCCCGCCATGGCCGTGCTGGTCGCGGCGCTCGGCGCCCTGACCTACGCCGCCGTCCCGGCTCTGCAGGCGCGGGTGATCGGCCTCGCCGAGCGCCGCGCCCCCACTGCGCTGGCCTCGGCCGCTGGCCTCAACATCGCGGGGTTCAATGCGGGGATCGCGCTCGGCTCCCTGGTGGGAGGTGGCGTCGTCGCAGCGTTCGGGCTGACCGCGACCGCGATCGTCGGCGCGGGGGCTGCCGGGATCGGGATCGCGGCTCTGATCGCCCAGAGCGGCGCCGAACGGGCGCGTATCCGGCGGCCGGATCCCGCCTGACGCGGGCGGTATTGACCGATCGAGATACGGGCCGCGTGATCACGGCAGCCGCAGGATCTGCGAGCCGCGAACCATCCCGATCGAACGCGGGCTCAAGCGCCGCAGTCGCGCTTCCCTGCCATCCGGCCGCTTGCCGCGCTATGTCCACGCGATGCGCGACGCCACACGCCCGGGACGTTCCAACGATGCCGTGAACCGGCTCGACCGCTTCGCGATCTGCGAAGCGGGTGCTCGGGGGCTGTCGCGGCGTTCGGCCGGTCGGACGCTTGTCACCGAGCGATGAGACGGCCCGCGTGATCCCGCCCATCGCCTTCCACCCGGCCTACGAATCGAGCTTACCGGCCGGGCACCGCTTTCCGATGCGCAAATACGGCTTGCTCGCGGAGACGCTGGTCGCCAAAGGGCTGGCGCCGCTCGGCTTCGTCACGCCAGAACTGGCGACCGCGGAGATTCTGATCAACGCGCATGATCCCGCCTACGTCGCCGCGGTCCTCGGCGTCGCCGTCCCCCGGGAGATCGAGCGGGCGATCGGCCTGCCGGTGGATGCGGCCCTGGTCCGCCGCTCGCGCGCCTCCGTGGGCGGGACGCTCCTAGCCGCGCGGCTGGCGCTGGCGGAAGGGCTGGCGGGCAGCGCGGCCGGCGGCAGCCACCACGCGCGGCGCCTGCAAGGCGCCGGCTTCTGCGTGCTCAACGATGTCGCGGTGGCTGCCCGGACCTTGCAGGCGGAGGGCGCGGTCCGGCGGGTCCTGGTGGTCGATTGCGATGTCCATCAGGGGGACGGCACGGCGGATTGCCTCGCGCTCTGCCCGGAGCTGTTCACCCTCTCGATCCATTGCGAGAACAATTATCCGGCCCAGAAGATCGCCGGCGATCTCGATATCGGCCTGCCCGACCGGCTCGACGATGCCGGCTATCTGGAGGTGCTGCGCGCCCGTCTGCCGCCGCTCCTCGACGCCCTGGCCCCCGATCTGATCTTCTACAATGCCGGGGTCGATCCGCACCGCGACGACCGGCTCGGGCGGCTCTGCCTCAGCGATGCCGGCCTGCTGGCCCGGGACCGATTCGTGGTGTCCCAGGCGCGCGCGCGTTCCATCCCGCTCGTGGCGGTGATCGGCGGCGGATACACCTCCGACGTGGAGGCCCTGGCGCTCCGGCACGCGCTGGTCTTCGAGGCGCTGGCCACCGAAGCCGCGGAGGCCGCTCCGCGGTGAGGCGTGGATGCATCACGTTCCCGCGGATGGTTTCTGGAAACCGACGTGGAAAGGTTTTGGGAAGGGTCGGGGCTGAAGATCGTGAGGTCACGGATCGATCAGCCGGCGCGCGGCACGCAGTTTGAACAGCTTCGCCCCAGGCTGATCTGCTCAAGATGCTGTGACGCCATTGGGAATCAGCCATGCTTGCGCGGACCTGGGAGGTTGTGAAGGCAACGATGGCGGTGGCGGCCTTGATTGCGGCCGCTCTCGTCTCGGCGGACAAGCTCGACCGGCAGAAAGCGCCGGCCCACGCCGCTGCGGCCTTGGCCGAGCCCGCCGCGACCGGGGCGATCACGCCGGGTCCGCGGCCCTAACCACGCCGGCTGCTCTTCGCCGCCGTAGCCATCGGCACGCGGACGCACATCGCATATCGCGGTCGGTGCGACAGAATAGGGCGCTTGCCGAGGGGATATTTCGGCCGCTCCCAGCGTTTCGCCGCACATCGAGGCTTGGCCGTTCGGGCCGTCTACGCACCTGTCAAAGGATCCGTTTCGATGAAATCCGCTTCGTTCGCTCTGATCGCCCTGATCGTCGGCGCGGCGCCGGCGCTGGCGGAATCCCGGGCCGACCGTGCGGCCTGCACGCCGGACGTCATGCGCCTCTGCGCCTCGCAGATCCCGAACGTGGCCGCGATCACGGTCTGCCTGCGCCAGCAGCGGCCGAACCTCAGCGCCGGCTGCCGCGTGGTGATGGACCAATCCGATCGCCCGGTGCGGACGGTCTCGAACCGGCCCTGAAGACCGGGCCCTACCAGCCGTTGATGCGCGGCCAGACCGCGCCGGTCAGCCGGCCGTCGGCGATGACATGATAGCGGTCGTGCTGGGCACCGGTGGCGCAGGCGTGGTTCGGCAGGATCCGCAGGCGCGACCCAATCGGAAGATCCGGGCGGGCTGCCGATGAGCCCGGCCGCAGGGCCAGGATGCCATGCTCCTGGTTCGCGTCCCGCACGATCAGGTCCGGGTAGGGGCGTCCCGCCAGGTCGCAGGCGATGCCGTAACCCTGATCGATCGCCTGCCTTGCCGTGCCGCGGTCGCGTGACAGCGCCATCCAGCCGGCATCCGTGATGATCCAGCCCTTGTCCCGCTGGTGGCCGATCACCGTGGTGAGGACGCTGAGCGCGATGTCGTCGATCCCACAGGAGCCGACGCCGGCCTGGAACAGGTCGCCGATCATGAACACGCCGGCCCGGACTTCGGTGATGCCGTCCAGATCCTCCGCGTAGCGCGCCGTGGGGGTCGAGCCGACGCTGACCACCGGGCAGGGCAGGCCAGCGTCGCGCAGGATCGCGGCGGCCCCCAGAGCGGCCTGCCGCTCGGCCTCCGCCGCTGCGATCAGGGCCGGCGGATCGGTCAGCACGTAGCTGTCGCCGGCATGCAGCAGCACGCCCCGCAGGGACGCGCCCTCCGCGAGCGTTCGGCCGATCGCCACGAGCGTATCCGCGTCACGGGGATCCACGCCCGAGCGATGCCCGTCGGCGTCGACCTCGATCAGCACCGGCAGCGGATCGCCGTGGCCGCGGCCCCAGGCCGCCACGGCCTCGGCCTGCTCGACCGAATCCAGGACGATCGCCAGATCCGCGCCCCAGCGCCGTCGAATCGCCCCGACCCGGTAGAGCTTCTGCGGCGCGATCCCCACCGCGTAGATCAGGTCTCGGACGCCGCCTTCGGCGAAGTACTCCGCCTCCCGCAGGGTCGAGACGGTGGCCGGGCCGGACGGGCTCGCCATGGCGATGCGGGCGACATCCAAGGACTTGGCGGTCTTCAGGTGCGGGCGCAGCGACACGCCCAGCCGGTCGAGCCGTGCCCGCATCCCAGCGACGTTGGCCGTCAGCCTGTCCGAATCGAGGAGCAGGCAGGGCGTCTCCAGATCGTCGAGGCCGTCCGCCTGCCCAATGCCCGCGTCCGTCATTCGCTCGCTCCCGCGCTGTCCGCCCGGGCAAGCTCATAGACAGGGGCAGGGGCGCCGTCACGGGAGCCGCGCGAATCCGGGCGCGATGCGCCGGGTCAGCGATTCGCCAGCACGGTCACCATCATGGACCGGCCTTCGGGGGGCAGGACCAGCCCGAAGGCGGTCTCGTCGCCGTTGAGCAGGCGCTCGCGCACCCAGCGACCGCTCTCGAAATGGCCCTCTTCGACCGTGACCAGCTCGATCGCGCCCGGCTGGCCGAGCTTGGGTGCGAAGATGACATTGGCCGAGGCGCCGGTGACGAGGAAGCGGTCGGGCGCCGCGCGCGCCACGATCACCCGGCCCGACAGATCGGGATTCCCCTGGCCGCGCTTGCCGCCATAGACGTCCTTCACCTCGCCGAAGCGGGCGACGAAATCGACCCCGTCGAACGCCCCGGGCACGTTGGCGAGGCCGTCCTCCTCGATCGCGACGCGTACCTGACCGGCATCACGCAGCGGCAGGAGGAAGGGGGCGATGCCGTCGAGCAGGCGATAATCCACCGCGATCGGCTCTTCCGCGGGCCGACCGTCCTTGAGGCCGGAATCCACGCTGAGACCGAACCGGGAAATGCCGAGCGCGTGCGGCTGGGCCAGCGTCCAGAAGGCGTGGCGGGCATGGGCCATCGTCGCCCCGGTCTCCGGCACGAACAGAGGATTGCCCGGAATGTCGTAGGCCCGCGCGATTTCGATATAGGGGGCGATGTTGGTGTCGTAATTGTCGACCCCGACCACGTCGATGGCCGGCGCCAACGCGCGCCATTGCGGCAGCAGCCAGGAGACCGCGCCGCCCGACGGCGAGCTGTCGCCCGGGCGCAGGAGCCCCGGCTGCTCGCGCGGCCAGACATTGGCGTAGAGCGGGAGCGCATAGGCGCGTTTTGCAGCCTCCGCGACGGCGCCGATATACTTGGCGGTGTGGTAGGCCATGAACGCCTCCGGCGCGTCCACGCCGTAGCTCTCGCTCCAAGTTCCCGGCTTGGCGCCCGGCATGTCGGCCGGGACGGGACCGCGGAACAGCGCCTCGGCCGCCGGGGAATGGTCGCGGTCGGCGCCCAGCGTGCCCGCCTCGTTCTTCCACCTGAACCATGATGACCGTGTGCTGCGCCCCGTCCACCGCGGCCAGATGCGCCACCAGGGCAGCGAAGGCGCGCGCGTCGGCGTCGCGGCTGGCGGTTGCGATCGGGCTGAGTACGTCGATGGCGGCGCCCGTGGCGGAGACGACCCGGGGGAAGCGCCGGACATCGCGCTTCACCCAGGCCGGGGCGTAGCTCATGGTGGCGTTCTTCCAGGTGCCGAACCACAGCAGCGTCGGCCGGAGTTTCTGTACCCGCGCCTCGGCCAGCACGCCATCCACCACCAACCAGTCGAACGTGCCCTCCTCGGGCTCGATCAGCTGCCAGCTCACCGGGACCATGACCACGTTGGCATGCGTCCGGGCGATGGCCGGGCCCAGCTTCTTCAGCTCCGCCGGGAAGCCGCTGGAGTTGTTCAGCTGGATGCCGAGAGTCAGGAACGGCTGGCCGTCCACCTCCAGGGCCGGCTTGCCGGAAGCCGTCGGCACGAAGCGGCTGGTCTGGGCCTGCAGGCCGGAGGGCGCCGCAGCCGTCGCGACCGCCAGAAGGGCGCTGAAGAGACGTCGCCGACGCGCCGCCCGCCGGACCGCTGCCCCCGATGCGAACAGGCCGTGCGCGCTCATGCCGATCCCCCGATCGCCGCGATGAAGGCCGCCGCGTCCCGGGCGACGTCGGCCGCCGGCTTACCGGGACGGTAGAGGTTCGAGCCGAGCCCGAAGCCCACCGCGCCCGCCTGTCGCCAGGTGGAAACGCTGTCCGGGGTGACGCCGCCGACGGCGAGCACGCGGGCGCCGGACGGGAACACCGCCCGGTGCGCCTTGAGCGCCGCCGGTGTGGCGATATCCGCGGGGAAGAGTTTCAGGGCAGTGGCGCCGGCCGCGAGGGCGGCGAACGCCTCGCTCGGCTTCTGGTAGCCGGGCAACGACACGAGGCCGGCAGCGACGGTCGCGCGGATCACCGCCGCGTCGGTGTTGGGCGAGACGATCAGGGTCCCGCCCGCCGCCGCAACGTCCGCGACCTGGGCAGGCGTCAGGACGGTGCCCGCGCCGACCAGGGCGCGCCCGGCGAAGCGCTCGGCCAGCAGCGCGATGCTTTTCAGCGGCTCCGGCGAGTTGAGCGGCACCTCGATCAGGGTGAAGCCGGCCTCGACCAGCGCGTCGCCGATGGCCGGCGCCTCGTCGGGCGTGAGCCCGCGGAGGATCGCCACCAGGGGGCAGGCCGCGAAGGCCACTTCAAATCGATCGAGGATCGTCATGCCCGCAAACTCCAGATGGCGTGGATGCCGGCCGTCGTGGACCCGTCCGGAACCGTCACGGCGCGGCCGCCGGCTTCCGTGATCGCGACCGTGTAGAGCGCGGCCAGGGCGCCCCCGCCGAGCAGGTGGACCGGGCGGTCGCCGAGATCGGTGCGCGTCCCGACATCCGCGCCGATCATGAGCCCGCTGGCATAGGCGGCGGCGTCCGCCGGGGTCAGCCGGTCGAGCAGCACGCCGGCCCGGACCTCGAATAGGGCGGCCGCGAGGTTGCACGCCTCGCGCCCGCGGCGGAGCCCATCCCTGAAGGCGGCACCGTCCGCCACCGGGCCGTCCAGCATGCCCGCCAGGATGCCGTGGGTGCGGACCAGGGCGAAGAGTTCACCGGTCATGACGGTGGCGAAATCCGTGATCGCGCCGTCCACCGTCTCGATCCACTTATTGTGCGTGCCGGGCTGGCAGAACAGGGCCGTCGGCGATGCCGCGCCGGTTCTGATCGCGCCGAGAACCTGGACCTCCTCGCCGCGCATCACGTCGGGACGCGGGCCGGTCCTGAGCGCGACCCCGGGGATGATCCGGACGTCGGGCGCAACTGCGAGGCTCGCACCCGCGAGAGCCTGCAGCGTGGCGGGCGCATCGATGTAGGGGGCTTCCCGCCAGCCGCGGGTGGATCCGACCATGCCGGCCGCGACGACCGTCCGCGCGCCGAAGCGGTCCCGCAGCCTCGCGATCGCGTCGGGATACTCGGCGGGGCTCAGCGCGAGGACACCGCGATCGTCCTGCAGGGTGTCGACCACGTCGCCGTCCGCGGTCATCGCGTACGCGCGCCGGTTGGTGGTCCCCCAGTCGACGGCGATATAGGCCGCTCGGCCGACCATGCGCGCCCCTCCCTGTTCGTCATTTGTCTGAGTTATAGGGCCTTGGCAACGGGTCGAGCAAGGGCCGCCGGGACAAGAAGCCGGGATTGGACTCCGCGGATCAGACGTCTGATCCCAGGCCAGGAACCATCAGCATATCATGAGCCGGGGATTGTCCCGTCGCGCCGAGCGTTTGCGATGGACTGTTCACGGCCGGATCGGCGATATGGCAGGCAATAAATCATACGCGGGAGGGACGCGCTTGGCACGGGACGTGATCCTGGCGACCGATGGCTTGACGATGGAATTCAAAGGATTCCGGGCCGTCAACGGCGTCAAGCTGGAAGTCGAGCGCGGGACGATCCACGCGCTGATCGGCCCGAACGGCGCCGGCAAGACCACCTGTTTCAATCTGCTGACCAAGTTCCTCATCCCGACCGCCGGCACAATCCGGTACAAGGATCGGGACATCACCGGGATGCGGGCGGCCGACGTGGCTCGGCTCGGCCTGGTGCGCTCCTTCCAGATCTCGGCGGTGTTCCCGCACCTGACGGTAACCGAGAACGTGCGGATCGCGCTCCAGCGCCGGCTCCGAGGCGATTCGTTCGATTTCTGGCGGCCGGAGAAGGTGCTGCGGGCGCTCGACGGCGAGGCCCTGGCGCTCGTCGAGGCGGTGGGGCTGTCCGAGTTCGCCGACGTCCTCGCGGTCGAGCTGTCCTACGGCCGCAAGCGTGCGCTGGAGATCGCCACCACCCTGGCGCTGGATCCCGAGATGCTGCTCCTCGACGAGCCGATGGCCGGCATGGGCCACGAGGACGTGGATCGGACCGCCCAGCTCATCCGCCGGGTCTCGAAGGACCGGACCATCCTGATGGTCGAGCACAATCTCTCGGTGGTGGCGTCGCTGTCCGACCGCATCACCGTTCTGGCCCGCGGCCAGGTCCTGGCCGAGGGCGATTACGCCACCGTCTCGAAGGATCCGCGGGTGGTCGAGGCCTATATCGGGGCGGGACATGCTTGACACCGCCGTGAAGAATCCCGTGCCGGAAGCGGCGACGGATGCCCTGCTGACCGTGCGCGGGCTGGAGGGCTGGTACGGCGAGAGCCACGTGCTCCACGGCATCGATCTCGATGTCCGGGCCGGCGAGGTGATCACGCTGCTCGGCCGCAACGGCGCCGGCAAGACCACCACGCTCCGGGCGATCATCGGCATCCTGGGCAGGCGCGCCGGCTCGATCGTCTATGACGGCGTCGAGACCATCCGGATGGCCTCGCGCAACATCGCGCGGCTGGGCCTCGGCTACGTCCCGGAGGAGCGCGGCATCTTCGCGAGCCTCACGGTCCACGAGAACCTGATGCTGCCGCCCCGGGTGAAGCCGGGCGGGATGACGGTCGCCGAGATTCACACCCTGTTCCCGAACCTGAAGGAGCGCGCGGGCAGCCAGGGCACCAAGCTCTCGGGCGGCGAGCAGCAGATGCTCGCCATCGGCCGCATCCTGCGGACCGGCGCCAAGCTGATCCTGCTGGACGAACCCACCGAAGGTCTCGCCCCGGTGATCGTCCAGCAGATCGGCCGGACGATCCAGCAGTTGAAGTCCCAGGGCTACACCATCGTGCTGGTCGAGCAGAATTTCCGCTTCGCGCAGACCTTGGCCGACCGGCACTTCGTCATCGAGCAGGGCAGGGTGATCGACATGATCCCCAACGCCGATCTTGACGCCAATATCGACAAGCTTCACGCCTATCTCGGCGTCTGAGTCAGGCGATCAATACCAAATAAACGCCGGAGAACGGCGTCGGACACTCGGCAGGCGGGACCCGCTGCGCCGCTGGAGGATAGGAAGACCATGGTCGGACGTCTCATCGGGTCCGTGTCCCTCGCTGCCCTCGCCGGTGCCCTGATGATGGGCGGTGCGAGCGCGCAGACGAATGTGAAGATCGGCATCCTGGGCGACCGCTCCGGCGCCTATTCCGATATCAGCGGCGAAGGCTCGGTGGTCGCCGCGAAGCTGGCGGTTGAGGACTTCAAGCCGGCCGAGCACGGGCTGAAGGTCGAGATCGTCTCCGCCGACCACCAGAACAAGCCCGATGTCGGGGCCGGCATCGCGCGGCAATGGTACGACCGCGACGGCGTCGACATGATTACCGACGGCGTGACCTCCTCGGTGGCGCTGGCGATCAGCCAGGTGACCAAGGAGAAGAACAAGGTTTTCATCGATACCGGCGCCGGCACCGCCGACCTCACCGGCTCGCAATGCACGCCGAACACGATCCACTGGGTCTACGACACGGTGGCGCTCGCCAACGGCACCGGCGGCGCCATGGTCAAGCGCGGCGGCAACACCTGGTTCTTCCTCACCGCCGACTACGTGTTCGGCCAGACCCTGCAGCGCGACACCAGCGCGGTGATCGTCAAGAACGGCGGCAAGGTCATCGGTTCGGTCAAGACTCCATTCCCGACCTCGGACTTCTCCTCGTTCCTGCTCCAGGCCCAAGGGTCCGGCGCCAAGGTGATCGGGCTCGCCAATGCCGGCACCGACACGATCAATTCGATCAAGCAGGCCGGCGAGTTCGGCATCACCGAGGGCGGCCAGGCGCTCGCCGGCCTTTTGGTGTTCTCCTCGGACGTGCACTCGCTCGGGACCAAGGTCGCGCAGGGCCTCGTGCTCACCGAGCCGTTCTACTGGGACCTGAACGACCAGACCCGGGCCTTCTCGGACCGGTTTTCCAAGCAGATGAAGGGCAATTCCAAGCCCACCGCCAACCACGCCGGCGTCTATTCGGACGTGCTGCACTACCTGAAGGCGGTGACCGAGACGAAGTCCACCGCCGACGGCGCCGCCACGGTCGCCAAGATGAAGTCCATCCCCACCGACGATCCGCTGTTCGGCAAGGGCACGATCCGCGCGGACGGGCGCAAGATCCACGATATGTACCTGTTCGAGGTCAAAAAGCCCGCCGAGTCGAAGGGCGAGTGGGACCTCTACAACAAGCTCGAGACCATCCCGGGCGACCAGGTCTTCCGGCCGCTGAACGAGGGCAATTGCCCGCTGGTGAAGGGCTGACGGTGCGGGTCCGGCACGCAGGACGGCCATGAGGAGACCCCGATGTCCATGATCTTCGGCGTGCCGACCCAGGCTTTGTTCGGGCAATTGCTGCTCGGCCTGATCAACGGCTCGTTCTACGCGATCCTGTCGCTCGGGCTCGCGATCATCTTCGGGCTGTTGAACATCATCAACTTCGCCCACGGCGCGCTCTACATGATGGGCGCGTTCGTGGCCTGGATGCTGCTGACCTATGTCGGGCTCGGCTACTGGTGGGCGCTGGGCTTGGCGCCGCTGGTGGTGGGGATCTTCGGGGTCGTGCTGGAGCGGGTGCTGATCGCCCGGCTGTACAAGCTCGACCACCTCTACGGGCTGCTCCTGACCTTCGGGCTGGCGCTGATCATCCAGGGCCTGTTCCGCAACCAGTACGGCGTCTCAGGGCTCCCCTACGCGATCCCGCCGGAGCTGTCGGGCGGGCAGCGCCTGCCGTTCATGTTCCTGCCGAACTACCGGGCTTGGGTGGTGGTGGCCTCGCTCACCGTCTGCATCGCCACCTGGCTGGTGATCGAGAAGACCAAGCTCGGCGCCTATCTCCGAGCGGCCACCGAGAATCCGACCCTGGTCCAGGCCTTCGGGGTCAACGTGCCGCTGTTCCTAACCCTGACCTACGGGTTCGGCGTGGCGCTCGCCGGCTTCGCCGGCGTGCTCGCGGCGCCGATCTACTCGGTGAACCCGAATATGGGCGCCGACATCATCATCGTGGTCTTCGCCGTGGTGGTGATCGGCGGCATGGGCTCGATCATCGGCTCGGTGATCACCGGCTTCGCGCTGGGCCTGGTCGAGGGCCTGACCAAGGTGTTCTACCCGGAGGCCTCGGCCACCGTGATCTTCGTGATCATGGTGCTGGTGCTGCTCGTCAAACCCGCCGGCCTGTTCGGGCGCACGGCCTGATAGAGATCAGAGGCTCGATCCAAATGGCCGACACCGCCGCCATCGACGTCGCCCCGATCGCCGCCGCGCTGCCGACGCGCCGTGACGACAAGGCGCTGCACCGGATGATCTTCGTCGGCATCGCGCTGCTGCTGATCGCGGCGCCGATGGTGCTCTATCCCGTCTACCTGATGAAGGTTTTGTGCTTCGCGCTGTTCGCGCTCGCCTTCAACTTGTTGCTCGGCTACGGCGGCCTCCTCTCGTTCGGCCACGCCGCGTATTTCGGCATGGCGAGCTATCTCTGCGCCTACACGGCAAAGAGCCTCGGCTTCACCCCGGAACTGGCGATCCTGTCGGGCACCGCCACGGCGGCCCTGTTCGGCCTGGTGTTCGGGTCGCTCGCGATCCGGCGCCAGGGCATCTATTTCTCGATGATCACCCTGGCGCTCGCCCAGATGGCGTTCTTCTTCTCCCTGCAGGCGAAGTTCACCGGCGGCGAGGACGGCATCCAGGCGGTGCCGCGGGGCAACCTGTTCGGGGTGTTCAGCCTCGCCGACGACCGGGCGATGTACGGCCTCGTCTGCGTGGTCTTCATGGCCGGGATGCTGCTGATCTACCGGATCATCCACTCGCCGTTCGGGCAGGTGCTCAAGGCGATCCGGGACAACGAGCCCCGGGCGATCTCGCTCGGCTACCGGGCCAACCAGTACAAGCTCGCGGTGTTCGTCCTCTCGGCGACGCTGGCCGGGCTCGCGGGCTCGACCAAGGCGATCGTGTTCCAGCTCGCCTCGCTCACCGACGTCCACTGGTCGATGTCGGGCGAGGTGGTGCTGATGACCTTGGTCGGAGGCATGGGCACGGTGTTCGGGCCGATCGTCGGCGCGCTGGTGATCGTCACCATGGAGACCTACCTCGCGCAGTTCGGCGCCTGGGTGACCATCATCCAGGGCTGCGTCTTCGTGCTCTGCGTGCTGCTGTTCCGCGAGGGCATCGTCGGGCTCGTGGCCAAGCTGATCCGCAAGCCGCTCTGAAATGTCGCAGTGCGGCGCCCGACCGGCGTCGTTGACCCTTCGTTAACCAAGGCGGCTCAACCTGCAGTTCCCAGGCTGACAGGTTTGACCATGACGAAGACCCAGCCACTGAGCATCGACGATCCCGCGGTGGATTGCCCGATTCCGCCCGAAACCGTCGGCCGCCTGATCAAGGCCGACGCGGATACGGCGTCCTACATCCTCGACGGCATCCCGGAGGCGACCCGGGCGCGGCTCGCCGTCTGGCTGTACGGCCGCAGCCACACCCACGAGATCGGCGTGCGGGTGGCTGCCACCTGCGACGGGGCCACGCTGCGCCGCACCGCCGGCCTCGTCGGCAACGCCCTCTACGACGCGTCGCGCCGGCCCTACAAGGCGCCGAGCCACGGCGCCCGGCCGGCGGGCAACCGCGTCAGCCTCGGCGGCTCGGGCAGTCGCGCCTGAGCGCCGCGGTGGCATGAGGCTCTAGGAGCGCCGCGGCCCCCGGGCTATCGTGGCCCCCGATGTCCGTCCCCCATCCCGTCATCCGCCGCCTGGACCCGATCCTCGTCGACCGCATCGCCGCGGGCGAGGTGGTGGAGCGTCCGGCCTCGGCCGTGAAGGAGCTGGTCGAGAACGCCATCGATGCCGGCGCCCGCACCATCGACGTGGTGGTGGAGAATGGCGGCCGCCGGCTGATCCGGGTGGTCGACGACGGCCGCGGCATGAGCCCGGAGGATCTGGCGCTGTGCGTCGAGCGCCACGCCACCTCGAAGCTGCCGGGCGGCGACCTCTCGGCCATCGACACGCTGGGCTTCCGCGGCGAGGCTTTGCCTTCGATCGGCGCCGTATCGCGGCTCGCCATCACCACCCGTCCCGAGGGCGCGGAAGCCGGGGCGAGCCTCATCGTCGAGGCCGGCCTCAAAGGTCCGGTCCGCCCGGCCCCGGCCCAGCGCGGCACCCGGATCGAGGTGACCGAGCTGTTCGCCGCGACGCCGGCCCGGCTGAAGTTCCTGAAGTCCGACCGTGCCGAGAATTCCGCCATCGCCGAGACCCTGCGGCGGCTCGCCGTGGCCCAGCCCGGGATCCGCTTCACCCTGAAGGCGGATGCCGGCCAGCCGCTGCTCCTGCCCGCCGAAACCGGGCCGGAAGCGGAACTGCGTCGCCTGACCGCGGTGCTCGGGCCAGATTTCGCCGCCAACGCCCTGCCGGTATCGCTCATCCGCGAGAGCTTCTGGGTCACCGGCCATGTCGGCCTGCCGACCTATCACCGGGGAGCGGCCGGCTACATCCATCTCGTGGTCAACGGCCGCCCGGTACGCGACCGGCTGCTGCTCGGCGCGGTCCGCGGGGCCTATGCCGATACCCTGGCCTCCGACCGTCACCCCGTGCTCGGGCTCGCCATCGCCTGCGATCCCGACCACGTCGACGTCAACGTCCACCCGGCCAAGACCGAGGTGCGCTTCCGCGAGCCCGGCCTGGTGCGGGCGCTGGTGGTGAGCGCGATCCACGACGCCCTGCGCCGGGGCGGCGCCCGCTCGGCCACCACCGGCGCCAGCCGGACCCTCGACGCCCTGCGCCCCGCCGGCCCTGCGCTGGCCACCCATACCGGTGCCGCCGCGCCGAGCCTGTTCCGGTCGGCCCGGCCGAGCTTCTTCCCGGCGGGCACGCCGTCCGTGGCGGCCCCCGCGGGCTATCGCCGGCCGGAGGGTTGGCGACCGGCCCCTGAATTGACGGAGGAGGCGCCGGAACCGGTCTTCGGTGAGGGGCAGGGCTTCGGCGAGGCCGCTCAGGCCCTGTTCGAGCGGCCAGTGGATCACGCGGCTCCGCCCCAGGCGGATGTCCGCCCGATGGCCGAGGCGGCCGAGGCCGTCGACCACCCGCTCGGCGCGGCCCGCGCCCAGATCCACGAGACCTACATCCTGGCCCAGACGAAGGATGGCCTGGTGATCGTCGACCAGCACGCCGCCCACGAGCGCCTGGTCTATGAGCGCATGAAGGCGGAGCGGGCCCGCGGCGGCATCGCCCGCCAGGGCCTGCTGATCCCGGACGTGGTCGAGATGAGCCCGGACGCGGCCGAGCGCCTGGTCGCCGCCGCCCCGGATCTCGACCGGCTCGGTCTCACCATCGAGGCTTTCGGCACCGGCGCCGTGCTGGTGCGCGAGGTGCCGGCGGCCCTGATCGGCGCCTCGATCCGCGACCTCGTCACCGACATCCTCGACGCGCTGGAAGCAAGCGGCGACGAGGAGGGCGGCGCACCCGCCACCGAGGGCGGCCCACTGGGCCGGCGCCTTGACGCGGTGCTCTCGCGCATGAGCTGCCACGGCTCGGTCCGCGCCGGACGGCGCCTACGTCCGGAGGAGATGAACGCCCTGCTCCGCGAGATGGAGGCGACGCCCAATTCCGGCCAGTGCAACCACGGCCGCCCGACCTCGATCGAGCTGAAGCTCTCCGACATCGAGCGGCTGTTCGGCCGCCGATAACGTCCCTTACACCGCGCCCTGCCGGAGCCCGCGACCATGGATTTCACCATCTCCCGCCGCGTCGAGGATTACCGCGCGCGGATCGCGGCGTTCGTTGAGGCGCATATCCTGCCGGTGGAGGCGGACCGGTCGGCCTATGACGCGCACGGCAATATCGGCCTGGCCGAGCTGGCGCGGCTGCGCGGGCTCGCCCAGGCGGAGGGCCTGTGGTGCCTCCAGCTCAAGCCCGAGACCGGCGGGGCCGGGCTCGACAAGGTCGGCATGGCGGTCTGCTACGAGGCGATGAACCGCTCGATCTTCGGGCCGGTGGTGTTCAATTCCGCCGCCCCCGACGACGGCAACATGATGGTGCTGGAGAAGGTCGCGACCCCGGCCCAGAAAGAGCGCTGGCTCGCCCCGATCGTGCGCGGCGGGGTCCGCTCCGCCTTCGCCATGACCGAGCCGCATCCCGGCGGCGGCTCCGATCCCGGCATGATCCAGACCCGGGCCGAGCGGCGGGGCGACACCTACGTGGTCACCGGCCGCAAATGGTACATCACCGGGGCCGAGGAGGCCGCCCACTTCATCCTGATGGCGCGTACCTCCGACGATGCCCGCAAGGGGCTGACCGCCTTCCTGTTCCACAAGGACCAGCCCGGCTGGGAGATCCTGCGCCGGATCCCGATCATGGGTCCGGAGGAGCATGGCGGCCATTGCGAATTGCTGTTCGACGGGCTGGAGATCCCGGCCGAGAACGTGCTGATGAACGAGGGTGACGGCCTGAAGCTGACCCAGATCCGCCTCGGCCCGGCGCGGCTGACCCATTGCATGCGCTGGCTCGGCCTGTCGAAGCGCTGCGTCGAGATCGCCCGGGCCTATGCGGGCGAGCGCCACGGCTTCGGCATCCGGCTCGCCGACCGCGAGAGCATCCAGCTGATGCTCGGCGACCTCGCCATGCGGATCGAGATCGGCCGGCTTTTGGTGATGAAGGCCGCCTGGGCGCTCGACCAGGGGAGCTTCGCCCGCAAGGAGGTCTCGATGGCCAAGGTCCACGTCGCCAACCTGGTCCACGCGGCGGCCGACATCGCGATCCAGATCAACGGCGCTCGGGGCTATTCCACCGACACGCCGTTGGAGTGGATCTACCGCTACGCCCGCCAGGCCCGGCTGGTGGACGGGGCCGACGAAGTCCACAAGATGGTGCTCAATCGCAATCTCGAAACCGAGGGCGATTCGTTTTGGACTTGGGGTGTCGAGGCGTGACCGGCGTGGTTTCATCCGTGACGTGAACCTCCAACCCACCCCCTCATCCTGAGGTGCGCCCGCGCAGCGGATGCCTCGAAGGAGGCCTCCAGGGATCGCGGCGGGCTGGAAGGCTCCTTCGAGGCCCAGCGATCTTCGATCGCCGGGCACCTCAGGATGAGGGCGCTGGTGGGATGACCGTTTGTCTGCTCATCCGGCCGTGACGAATAAAAATCGGCAATGGGAACGCCTTGATCGGCGGTTAGCCGACGATAGGAAAGGTCCAAAACAAATGACCGATGTCGTGATCACCGGTGCGGTTCGCACCGCGATCGGCACCTTCGGGGGCTCGCTCGCCGCGATCCCGCCGGCCGAGCTGGCGGCGAAATGCGTCGCGGAGGCGTTGAAGCGCTCCGGGACCGCCCCTGAGGCGGTCGGCCATGTCGTGCTCGGCCACGTCATCCCGACGGAGCCGCGGGACGCCTACATCGCCCGGGTCGCGGCGATCGAGGGCGGGGTGCCTGAGGCGGTGCCGGCGCTCACGGTCAACCGGCTGTGCGGTAGCGGCCTGCAGGCGATCGTCTCGGCCGCGCAGGCGATCATGCTCGGTGATGCCGAAGTTGCGGTCGCCGGCGGCGCCGAGAGCATGAGCCGCTCGCCGCACCTGCTGAAGACCGGCCGCTTCGGCCAGCGCATGGGCGACGCCGCCCTGGTCGACTACATGGTGGGCGTGCTCAACGACCCGTTCGGCCACGGCCATATGGGCGTCACGGCCGAGAACGTCGCCGAGCGCTACGGCATCTCCCGGGCCATGCAGGATGATTTCGCCGCCGAGAGCCAGGCCCGCGCCGCAACGGCGATCCGCGAGGGGCGGTTCCGCGATCAGATCCTAGCCGTCGAGGTCCAGCGCAAGCGCGAGACCGTGGCGTTCGACACCGACGAGCACCCGAAGGCGACCAGCGCCGAGGATCTCGCCAAGCTCCGTCCGGCCTTCTCCAAGACCGGCAGCGTCACCGCCGGCAACGCGTCCGGCCTCAACGACGGTGCCGCGATCGTGGTGCTGGCGAGCGCTGCCGCGGCCGAGCGCGACGGGTCGCGGCCGCTCGCCCGGATCGTCGGCTACGCCCATGCCGGGGTCGACCCGTCCGAGATGGGCATGGGGCCGGTCCCGGCGGTGCAGCGCCTTCTGCAACGGACCGGCCTGCGCGCCGCCGATTTCAACGTGATCGAATCCAACGAGGCCTTCGCGGCTCAGGCCTGCGCGGTCTCCCGCGCCCTCGACCTCGACCCCGCCAAGGTCAACGTGAACGGCGGCGCCATAGCGCTCGGGCATCCGCTCGGGGCCACGGGGGCGATCGTCACCGTGAAGGCGCTCTACGAGCTGGCCCGGGTCAACGGCCGCTACGGGCTCGTCACCATGTGCATCGGCGGCGGACAGGGCATCGCCATGGCGATCGAGCGGCTGCACTGAGATGGCGGCTTTGTTCGATCTCACCAGCCGGCACGTGCTGGTCACCGGCGCCTCGAGCGGCCTCGGCCGCCACTTCGCCGGAACGCTGGCCAAGGCCGGCGCCCGCCTCTCGCTCTGCGCTCGCCGCGCCGACGCGCTCGCCGAGACCGTCACCCGTGTCGAACAGGGCGGCGGCGAGGCGCACGCCATCGTCATGGACGTGACCGATGCCGCGAGCGTCGAGCGGGCGCTCGACGCCGCCGAGGCGCGGTTCGGCCCCGTTTCGGTGCTGGTCAACAACGCCGGCGTCACCGCCACGAAGCCGGCCCTCGACCTGGACGAGGCCGACTGGGACTTCGTGCTCGACACGAATCTCAAGGGCGTCTGGCTGGTGGCGCAGGCGACCGGGCGGCGCATGGTCCGGCACGGGGCGGGCGGCAGCATCGTCAACATCGCCTCGATCCTCGGCCTGCGCGTCACCGGCGGGCTCGCGGCCTACGCCGCGTCGAAGGCCGGGGTGGTGCAGCTGACCAAGAGCTTGGCGCTGGAATGGGCCCGCCACGGGATCCGGGTGAACGCGCTCGCGCCCGGCTACATCGCCACCGAGCTGAACGACGCGTTCTTCGACTCCGAGCCCGGCAAGGCGCTGATCAAGCGCGTGCCGCAGCGGCGGCTCGGCGAAGCGTCCGAGCTTGACGGGCCGCTGCTGTTGCTCGCCTCCGAGGCCGGCTCGTACATGACCGGCAGCGTCGTCGCGGTCGATGGCGGCCACCTCGTGTCGGGGCTCTAGCCGATGGACCAGACACGGCTGCGCGACTGGATCGCCGGGCTTCTCGGCAGTCCGGATCTCGCCATCGAGGAGATCCGCCCGCTGGGCGGCGGCTCGATCCAGGAGAACCGGCTGGTCCGCTGCCGGATCGGCGACACCACCCGGGCCTTCGTGCTGCGCATGGACGCGGCTGCGACCATCGCGTCGAGCCGGTCCCGGGCGGAGGAGTTCGGCATCCTCGAAGCGGTCTGGCGGGCGGGGGTACGGGTGCCGGAGCCGGTCGGCTTCTGCGCCGACCCTTCCGTCGTCGGCGCGCCCTTCGCGCTGATGGGCCTGGTCGAGGGCGTCGGCCTCGGGCCGCGCATCGCCAAGGATCTGTCCCTCGGCGGCGACCGGGAGCGTCTGGCCCAGACGCTCGGCCGCGAGCTCGCCCGGATCCACGCCGCCCTCGATCCGCGCGAGCTGCCGTCTGCGCTCGCCTTCCTCGGGGAGCCCGAGGCGCAGCCGGCGCTGGCCGAGATCGCCCGCCTGCGCGCAAGCCTCGACGGGATCGGCGCCCAGCGCCCAGCGATCGAGTGGGGGCTGCGCTGGGGCGAGGTCCGGGCGCCGGACTGCCCGGCACCGACTCTGGTGCACCGAGATTTCCGCACCGGCAACTACATGGTGAATGAATCCGGGCTGACCGCGATCCTCGATTGGGAATTCGCCGGCTGGGGCGATCCCGCGCAGGATCTCGGCTGGTTCTGCGCCGCGTGCTGGCGCTTCGGCCGGCCGGATCTCGAGGCTGGCGGCATCGGCACCCGGGCGGCGTTCTACCGGGGCTACACGGAGGAGGGCGGACGGGCGGTCGATCCGGCGCGCGTCGCCTATTGGGAGGTGCTGGCGCATCTGCGCTGGGCGGTGATCGCCCTGGAGCAGGGCGCCCGCCACGTCTCGGGCCGGGAATTCTCCCTGGAGCTGGCGCTGACCGGCCGGATGGTGCCGGAACTCGAACGCACGATCCTGCGGGCCACCGCCCCGGAGCACTGGAGCTGAGCATGCAGGACGAACCCTCCGGCGCCGCGCTCCTCGACGCCGCCCGCCGGGCGCTGACGGACGAAGTCGTCCCCGGCCTCACCGGACGGCCGCGCTACGTCGCCCTGATGGTCGCCAACGCCATCGGCATCGCCGCCCGCGAGATCGCGCAGGCGGATCGGCTGAGGGAGACCGGCGCGCGGGTGCTCGCCGGTGCCGGCGATGACGCGTTGGACGATCTGGTCCGGGCAATCCGAACCGGCGCGCGCGATGCCGATCCGGAGCTGCACGCCGCCCTCACCGCTGCCGCCGAGGCCGCCGCCGACATCTGGAAGCCGTCGAAGCCCGGAGCGTGAGGGTCAAACCCGGGGACATTCAACGCGCCCCCTTATCCTGAGGCGGCGCAGCGAAGCGAAGCCCTCGAAGGAGCACGCTGGCGCGGGCTCCTCAGGATCAGGGCGAGGGTCGGGCAGGTTGCGTCAGATGGAATTGGACAGCCCCCGGGCCTGCTCGCGCAGGACGAATTTCTGGATCTTGCCGGTCGAGGTCTTGGGCAGAGGGCCGAACACCACCGTCTTGGGCACCTTGAACCGGGCCATCCGCTCCCGGCAGAAATCGATCAGGTCCCGGTCGGTGGGGGCGGACGCGCCGGGCTTCATCTCCAAGAACGCGCAGGGGCTCTCGCCCCAGGTAGCGTCGGGCCGGGCAACCACGGCTGCCAGCATCACCGCGGGATGGCGCATCAGCACCTCCTCGACCTCCAGGCTGGAGATGTTCTCGCCGCCCGAGATGATGATGTCCTTGGCCCGGTCCTTGATCTCCACGGCGCCGTCGGGGTGCCAGACCGCGAGGTCGCCGGTGTGGTACCAGCCGCCGGCGAGCGCCTGCGCCGTGGCGTCGGGATTGCCGAGATAGCCCTTCATCACGGTGTTGCCGCGCAGGCAGATCTCGCCGACCGTGATGCCGTCCTGCGGCACCGGTCGGTCGCTGGCCGCATCGACCACGACGACGCCCTCGACGGTCGCGAGCGCCACGCCCTGGCGCGCCATCCGGGCGTAGCGGTCCTCCTCCGGCAGGTCGGCCCAGTCGGGCTGCTCCAGACAGACGGTGGCCGGGCCGTAGCTCTCAGTGGCGCCGTAGAGATGCGTCACCTGAAAGCCGAGCTTCTCCATGGTGCGGATGATGGTCGAGGACGGCGCGGCGCCGCCGACCGCACAGCGCACGCGCTGCCGGAACGGCACGCGGTCCGACGCCGGCGCGTGGGCGATCATCGAGAGCACGATCGGCGCGCCGCACAAGTGGGTCACGCCATGCTCGGCGATCAGCCGGAAGATCGCCGCCGGCTCGACCTTGCGCAGGCAGATCTGGGTCGCGCAGGCCGCCACGCTCGCCCAGGGGTAGGACCAGCCGCTGCAATGGAATATCGGCAGCGTCCAGAGATAGGCGCTCTCGCCGGTGAGGCCGAAGGTGACCGCGTTGCCGAGCGCCTGCAGGTAGGCGCCGCGATGGCTGTAGACGGCGCCCTTCGGGTCGCCGGTCGTGCCGGAGGTGTAGAGCAGGCAGAGCGACTGCCACTCGTCCACAGGGCCGGCCCAGGCGTAGTCCGGGTCGCCCTCGTCCAGCAGGGACTCGTAGGGGATCGCGCCGGCGATGCCGGTGGCACCGATCTCCACCACCAGGATCACTTGGGCTCGGTCGGCCAGCGCCTTGGCGGCCAGTTCGCCGTATTCGGCTTCGACGAACAAAATCCGGGCGCCGCCATGGTCGAGGGAGAACGCGATGGTCGCGGGATCGAGGCGGGTGTTCAGCGGGTTCAGCACGCCGCCGAGCATCGGCACGGCGAAATGCGCCTCGATCATCTCGGCGACGTTCGGCGCCAGGATCGCCACCGTATCGAGGTGCCCGATTCCCCGCCGCGCGAGCCCGGAGGCGAGGCGGCGGCAACGGCGGTACAGGTCGGCGTAGGTCAGGCGCCGCGCCCCGTCGATGATGGCGACCCGCGCGCCCACGGAAGCCGCCGCCCGGGCCAGCAAGCTCACCGGCGTCAGCGGCACGTAATTCGCCGGCGTCCGGTCGAGCCCGGTCTCGAACGGGTGGCGGTGGGACTCCCGAGAGCCCGCTCGGGGCGGATTCGTCTCCGTCATGGTTCTGCCTTTTGACCGGGCGGTTGGCGTGGCGCGCGCTCAACGTCGAGATGACGTCGTGTCCGTCCGGACTGTCAATCGGCGCGCCGGTTACAAGTGGAACCGGTCATCACACTGCTCCGAGCGCACGGAAGCCTGATGGAGCGATCAAATGGTCTGTCACGCCGGGGTGGTTGACGACGGTCCCGCCCTGGCGGATGCCGGTCGTGCGGTCCATTGAGGCGTCTAGGACGGGCGTCACGCGGGAGAGGCTTGTGAAGAACGACAACCTGCCGACGGTCCCACCCCAGGCCGGGCGCGACATTGCCGAGGGCAGCCTGGCGCGGGTCCGGGAGGCCTACGAGCATTTCGCCGAAGCCGGCGAGATGGCGCTCAACGCCTTCGAGACCTCGATGGCGCAGAGCTTCGAGGGCTGGCGCTCGGTGATGGGATCGAGTCGCGAGACGGCACACCAGCTTTCGGACAGCAACGTCGCGGGCGCGCGCAAGACGCGCGAGCAATGGGAGGCTGCCGGCGCGCGGCTCTACAACGCGTTCGAGGACAATGCCGGACACACCCTGGCGGCGATGCGGGAGATCGGCCACCGCATGCTGGTCGCGTCGGATACCAACGTCCGCGCCTCGCTGGACTTCGCCGAGCGCCTCGCCAAGGCCGCGGACGCCCGCGAAGTGGCGGCTTTGCACGTCACGTTCATGCAGGAGCAGTCGCGCCGCCTCACCGATCAGATGGTCGATCTCCACCAGACCACCAGCCGCCTCGCCCGCGAAGCTGCCGCCCGTACGGAGACGCCGTGACCGCGCTCACCGCCGAGCCGGTCGCGGCATCCGAGACGATGCCGCGCCTGGACGATCTCAGCCGCGCCGACGTGCCATTTCGGACCGGACATTTCGCGGCCTACGCGCCGCACGATTTCCACCGCATCGCCTATGTCGAATGGGGCGAGCCGGACAGCCCGCACGTGGTCGTGTGCGTCCACGGCCTGAGCCGGCAGGGTCGCGATTTCGATCCGCTGGGCTACAAGCTGGCCAAGATGGGCTACCGGGTCGTGTGCCCGGACCTGCCCGGGCGGGGCTTGAGCGGGTGGTTGAAGGATCCGGAATTCTACGCCCTGCCTCAATACGCCGCCGACATGGCGGCGCTGATCGGGCACCTGCGGGTCAAGGGTAAGATCGACTGGGTCGGCACGTCGCTCGGCGGACTCACCGGCATGGTGCTGGCGGCCTCGGACAACACGCCGATCCGCCGCATGGTCATCAACGATGTCGGGCCGTTCCTGCCCTGGGCGCCGATCCGCCATATCGGGACGCGGCTGCGCGATGCGCCACGGCTCCACCACAACCTGGCCTCGGGCGAATCACGCCTGCGGACCGTCCTGGCGGCCTTCGGACCGCTGACGGACGAGCAGTGGCGCCACATCGCCAAACACAGTTTCTTTCCCGAGCCCCACGGCGGCTGGCGCCCCCACCACGACCCGGCCATCGGCGACGCGTTCCGGCCCGGCCGGGTCTACAGCGTCAGCATGTGGCGTGAATGGGACGCGATTACCTGTCCGGTCCTGCTGCTGCGCGGCCAGAACTCGGAATTGCTTCTCGCTTCGACGGCGGATGAGATGACCCGCCGCGGCCCGCCCGTCGAGCGGGTCGAGATCCCGGATTGCGGTCACGCGCCGGCTCTGCTGGACGAGACTCAACTTCGCATCGTCACGGACTGGCTCGGCCCGGCGGCTTGACCGGCAAGACCCTGCGCCGACCGAACCTTGGGCTCTTCGCTGCCGATCAGTTTAAAAATTACCAAATCACTTGGGCCATAGGCAATCCCGCGCGCGCGATCATTGCCGGAAAGTCCCGGTCTGCGTAGCCGGTATCCGTAGAATTGATCGGTCGTGATTCTCTGTGTCGATCGCCTCGGCGTAACTGCGAAACCGAGGCGGCTATGCTCGTGCTGCATGATCCTGCAAGCGTGACCATTCGTTGCACACTCGGCTGCACTGTGGCACTAACATGCGTCACGTCTGGACCTTGGCCGCGTGATGTTGCACCTGTTGGTTGTGAGCTGCGGCCAGGGTCCGCACGACCACGCCCGCCGCAACCTAAACGAAGCTCGGACCCACGATCATGTCCAACCCGACCCCCAAGCCGAAGCAGACCACGGCCATCGATCACGGGGTCGGCAGCCGCATCGCCTTCCTGCGAGCGGCGAACGGGCTGAGCCAGTCCGCGCTGGCAAGCGCGCTGGGCGTCAGCTTCCAGCAGGTTCAGAAGTACGAGACCGGCAAGAACCGCGTCGGGGCCGGGCGCCTCCAGGCGATTGCCGAGCGCCTCGGCGTGCCGGTGTCGAGCTTCTTCGAGCCCGAGCCGGAAGCCGCGACCGAGAACGGCCCGGCGCTGCTCCGGGTGGCCGGGGCCGTGGAACTCCTGCGCGCCTACAATCATATCGCCGACGACCAGATGCGCCGGGATGTCATCGCGCTGGTGAAATCCGCCGCCCGGATCGGCAACGCGAGCGTGTCTGCGGATAGCGTTCTGCAGCGGGCTACTGCGACCAACGGCGCCGCGCCGTCGGCCTGAAGCAGCCAACGGTCGTGGCGGTTGACCGGCCGCGCTATGCGGCGCACGTCCCTTCGTGATCCTGATTCGGGAGACGGGGATGACCGCCTTACACGTCTCCAACCTCTTCGCGGATCTTGCCCTTGACGCGCGCGAAGAGGTCGTCACGGTCCTGCTTTCGGCGCCCGGTTTACGAGTCGAGCGCATCGTCTCGACCGGTCAGGCGAGCCCGCCGGGCTTCTATGACGACCAGCCCCATGCCGAATGGGTGGCGGTGCTGACGGGATCCGCCGCACTGCGTTTCGCCGACGAGGCGGAACCGCGCAGGCTCTCGGCGGGCGATACCGTCCTGATCGAGCCCCATCGCCGGCACCGCGTCGAGGAGACCGATTCGCCGACGATCTGGCTGGCGATCCATTTCGGGCCGGAGCTCGGGTCGGGCACTGGCCCGTGAGGTGCGGTCAGGCGGCGAAGCGTGCCACGGCCACGGCGGTGTCGCCGTAGACACGGCGCTCCAGCGCGGTGAAGCCCTCGGGCCATGCGAGCTGCACGTCCTCGGCTTCTTCGACGACGACCAGGGCCCCGGGGGTGAGCCACGCCCCGCCGGCCGCGCTCGCGAGCGCCTGGGGCGCCAGTCCGCGATGGTACGGCGGATCGCAGAAGACCAGCGAGAACGGGGCCGTGGTGCCGGCCGGCCCGAGCCGGGTCGCGTCACGCCGGAACAGCCGGGTCACGCCCTCGGCGCCGAAGGCCTCGATGTTCGACCGAATCACCGCACGGGCCTCGGCGCCCTCGTCGACCAGGAGGGCGTAGGCCGCGCCACGCGACAGCGCCTCGAAACCCAGCGCACCGGTGCCGGCGAACAGGTCGAGCACCCGCGTGCCGACGACGGCTTCGTCGTAGGCATGCGTCAGCACGTTGAACAGGGATTCGCGAAGCCTGTCCGAGGTCGGTCGGATCGCGTCGGTGCGCGGCGTCGCCAGCTTGCGGCCGCGCCACGCACCGCCGACGATTCTCATCGGCCTCCGCGCGGCGGACGCCCGCCACCGCCGCCACCGGGTCTTGCGCCGCCGCCGGGCTTGCCGCCCCCCTTGAAGCCGCCCGGACGCCCACCGGGCTTGGCGCCCGGACCCTTGCCGGCATAGCCGCCGGGGGCCTTGCCACCGAAGCCGCCGGAACTCTTGCCGGCAAAGCCACCCGGCTTGCCGCCGGGGCGCCCGCCGCCCCCGGGCTTGGGGCCGCCGAAGGCCGGCTTGCCGCCGGGCCCGGATCGCTCACTCCGGAAGCCGCCGCCACCGCGCGGGGCGCCCTCGGCCGACCCGCCCCCGTACGGCCGATCGCTGCGTCCGGCCGGCCGGCCGTCACGGCGGTCGTCCCGTCGGGCCTCGTCCCGCTGACCGGGTGCGCCCCGGGCCGAATCGCGCGGTCCCGAGCGATCCCCGTACCCGGGACGGTCGCCCTGGCCCCTGTCGCCCCGCGGCGCCGGTCCGCGGCTGTCCCAGCCGGCGCGATCCGGACGACCCGGCGCAGAGCGCTGCCCGCCCTCGGGCGCGCCGCGATCGGCGTAGCGACGCCGCGGCTTCTCCTCCTGGACCGGCTCGACCGGGCTCGCGGACAGGCGCTCGACCACGACCCGGCGATCGCCTTTCTGGAACGACCCGACCCGCTCATGGCCGCGCTCGGCCGCGGCCGCCTGCGAGGCCCGCGGATCGGTACCCCGGCGCGGGACGCGAGCGGCCCGCGGCTTGCCGGAGTCCTCGTCGGCCCGCCAGGCCGACTTGCGCGGGCCGGACCCGGCCCCGCCGGTGGAGACACGGGGTGCCGGCGCGGGCCGCGCGGCGTTGCGGCCGGCGGACGGCGCCCGCTCGACATGTTTCTCGGCCTTTTTGGGGCTGCCGAAGGCGCCGATCGGCTCGCGCACCGGGCTCTCGAAATCGACCCCGGCCTGCTCGGCCAGGGCCTTGCCGAGCTGGTCCTTGAGGACGCGCATGCGCACCTCCTCGACCAGGCCGACCTCGAGATCGCCGAGCTGGAACGGACCGAAGGACAGCCGGATCAGCCGGTTCACCGACAGGCCGAGATGCTCGAGGATGCGCTTGACCTCGCGGTTCTTGCCCTCGCGCAGCCCCAGCGTCAGCCAGAGATTGTCGCCCTGGACCCGGTCCAGGGTCGCCTCGACCGGGCCGTATTCCATCCCGTCGATGGTCACGCCCTTGGCCAGCGTGTCGAGCTGGGCCTGATCGGTGTCGCCATGGGCGCGGACGCGGTAGCGGCGCAGCCAGCCGGTATCGGGATGCGCGATCACCTTGGCGAGGCCGCCATCGTTGGTGAGCAGCAGCAGACCTTCGGTGTTGATGTCGAGCCGGCCGACCGCCACCACCCGGGGCAGGTCCTCGGGCAGGACCTCGAACACCGTCTGGCGGCCTTCGGGGTCGCGCGCCGTGGTGACGAGGCCGCGCGGCTTGTGGAAGATCCACAGCCGGCTGCGCTCACGGGCCGGCATGCGCTCGCCATCGATCACGATCGTGTCGTCGTCCGTGACGTTGCGCGCCGGCGAGGTCAGCGTCTCGCCGTTGACGCTCACGCGCCCGGCCAGGATCATCGCCTCGGCGTCACGGCGCGAGGCGATGCCGGCCCGGGCCATCGCTTTGGCGATGCGCTCGCCCGGCGGGGTCGGCGCGTCGGCGGCCACCTCGGCGGCGGGCTCCGAAGCCGCGGTATTTTCATGCGGGTTCGGCTCGGACGTCGAGGACGGCCCGTCAGGCTTCGTCTCGGATTCGCTGCCCGCATCCGTCGTGGGCTTCCAACGCTCGGTACGCGTGGTCTCTGTGTCCGGCTGGGCAGGAGCCCCCGGGACATCGTCTTTCGGCAAGTCGCTCATGCGCCGGCCTTATCAGAGCCGGCCCGGACAGGCGAGACGGGTTGAGCCTCCGAGGTCTCGCCGTGGCAAAGGAATCGATGCCGGCCAAACAAAACGGGGCGGCCCCGCTGGACCGCCCCGGATCACCCGCCGTTTTGCAGGTGCTCAGAGTCTTGGGGATCGCCCGCGCATCACGCCGAACACGGCGGAGACCAGGAACAGGGCGATCGCCACGAAGAAGATGATCTTGGCCGCCTCGACGGCCGTGCCGGCGATGCCGCCGAAGCCCAGGAGCGCCGCCACGAGGGCGACGACGAGAAACGTGATAGCCCAACCGATCATGACAACCTCGCGACGTTCAGTCGGTTCAGGACCGGAACCCGCCGGAGGCGGATCCCGATCCGGTCACATCCGGTATCTCAGAGCTTGTCGGTGGCCGACTTCACGGCGCTCTTCGCGTCGCCCACGGTGCCCTGGGCCTTGCCCTTGAGCTCCTGCGCCGCGCCGTCGGCCTTGAGCTTGTCATTGTTGGTCACGTCGCCGATGCCCTGCTTGGCCTTGCCGAGGGCCTCGTTGGCGGCGCCCTTGATCTTGTCGGTGGTGCTGCTCATGGCGTTTCCTTCCGTCCAATCTCTCGCGGCGGCGCCGCAATCGTTATGGCAACGGTGACGATGAGAGGAATGTTCCAGGCATTAACATTGACCTGGATCGGGTTCCGGCGCCGGTCGGTGCCTGTCCCGGCGATGGGGTGATAAACACCGTGGCGGTCGATCCGATCCCAGACGCGGAGCAAGAAACCGCGAGCGCCTCCGGGCCGTTCGACCACGCCTTCGCGGCCGCGCGGGCAGCGGCCCGAGCCGGCGAGGTGCCGGTCGGCGCGATCGTGGTCCGGAACGGCGCGGTTCTGGCAGTGGCCCACAACCGGCCGCGGGCGCTGCACGACCCGACCGCCCATGCCGAGATCCTGGCGATCCGCGCCGCCTGCGCCGCCATCGGCGACGAGCGGCTGACCGGTTGCGATCTCTACGTCACCCTCGAACCCTGCCCGATGTGCGCCGGCGCGATCGCGTTCGCCCGGATCCGGCGACTCTATTTCGGCGCCCCCGATCCCAAGGGCGGCGGCGTCGAGCATGGCCCGCGGGTGTTCAACCAGCCGACCTGCCACCATGCGCCGGAGGTCTATGGCGGCTTCCGCGAGACCGAGGCGGCCGAACTGCTTCGCGCATTCTTCGCAGAACGGCGCGATTGAGGGCTTGAACCCGCGCGGCTTCGGGGCATCCTCGCAGGATCGAACGGAGCGTCCGCCCATGACACCGACCTATTCGCGCGCGTTGATCGTCGGCGCAGGCTCCGGCCTGAGTGCCTCGCTCGCCCGGCTCCTGGCGGCGGACGGCCTGAAGGTCGGGCTGGCCGCCCGCAACGTCGAGAAGCTCTCCGCTCTCGCGGCCGAGACCGGGGCCGCCGTCCATGCCTGCGACGCGAGCGACCCGAATGAGGTCGAGGCCCTGTTCGCCCGCCTGGAGCCGGCGCTCGGCGGCTCGCCAGACGTGGTGATCTACAACGCCAGCGGCCGGCTGCGCGGGCCTGTGGTCGATCTCGATCCGCAGGCGGTCGCGCAGAGCCTGATGGTGTCCGCCTATGGCGGCTTCCTGGTGGCACAGGCGGCGGCGCGCCGGATGCTGCCGCACCGGCACGGCGCGATCCTGCTCACCGGCGCCTCGGCGAGCGTGAAGGGATTCGCCGGCTCGGCGCCCTTCGCCATGGGGAAGTTCGCCCTGCGGGGTCTCGGCCAGAGCCTCGCCCGCGAATTGCAGCCGCAGGGCATCCACGTCGCCCACGTGGTGATCGACGGCGCCATCCGGAATCTGGCCCGAGGCGGCGAGCCGCCGGACGCCCCGGACAGCCACCTCGACCCGGACGCCATCGCCCGCGCCTATCGCGACCTGCTGCGGCAGGATCGCAGCGCCTGGACGTCGGAACTGGAGCTGCGGCCCTGGGTCGAACGCTTCTGAAGCGTGCTCTAGGGATTGACCCGCAGGCCGAGCAGGAAGGTGTTGTCCCGGAAGCTGGATCCGGCCACCGTGCTGTCGATCTGCTGGTAGATGTAGGTGCCGCGCAGGGTCAGCCACCGGGTGAAGCGGTAATCGAGCCGCGCGGTCGCGGAGAAGCCGGTCTCCCGGATGGTGCTGCCCTGGTAGTCGTTCTTCAGGAACGAGCCGCCGAGCACGATCGACAGGTTGCGCAGCAGGTCGTGCTGGACTTCCAGGGTGGCGACCTCGGTGAAGATGCCGCTGGATCCGAGGACCGTGGTCTCGGTCACCCCCGTCGCCGCGGTGAGCCGGACCGTCGTGAGCGGGCTCAGGGACCAGACCAGGGCGGCGTTGACCAGCGGGGCATCGATCGACCGCAACGACGGGTCGACATAGGTCCGGTGCTGGATGCCGGCCGAGATCTCGCCGGTGACCGAGCGCGCGAGCCCGAAGCTCGCCCCCACCATCAGGGCGATGCCGTCGGAATCGCGGCGGATGCCGTTGGTGTCCCGGCGCAGGTCGTAGACGCGGGTATCGCCCAGCAGGTCCACGAACGGGCTTAGATCCGGGCTGACCTCGTAGGCCGTGCGCAGCTGCAGGCTGTACTGGTTCAGGTTGCGGTCGGACTGGTTGATGATCGTGCCGTCCGAGAGCTGAGCGTTGTCGAATTCCGAGCGGTCGACCGAGCCGCGCAGGGTCACGGACAGCCGATTGAACGTCTCCGTGGCGCCGAGCGAGGCACCGTAGACGGCGAGCAGCGGCCGGCTCGTCGCCGTGGCGGCCTGCAGGTTCGGGCTGGACGTGCGCTGCGTGTCGACCAGGAAGCGGCCCTCGGCGTCGATGTGCAGGTCGCGGTCGGCGTCGATGCGCAGGCGGACTGTGCCGTCCGCGGCCGGCCGGCTGGCGGCCTCGTTCTGCGGGGTCTCCAGGTAGGAGCCGCGCAGCGAGCCCTGGAACGAGCTGGAGGACCAGTCGCTGCGGAAGTCGACGGCGGCTTCGGTGCGCAGGGCCACCGACCCCTTGGCGAGCTGGCGGCTGGTCTGGTCGGGGTTCGAATCGTAGCCGACGCTCTGCGCGAAGCTCGGCAGAACCGTGAAGGTGCCGATCCGGTAGCCGATCGGCGCGTAGGCCGGATCGGTCGGGATCGGGCGCGCAAGGTCGAGGCCGAGGATGAATCCCGGCGTGAGCAGGCCGAGCGCGGGGGAGATCACGAAGAGCGGCAGGACAGGGCGTGATGCCAGAACCGGCTGCACGGGCACACCGACCACGGCCTGCTGGACCACTGGCGTCAGCCGCAAAGCCGGCGCCGGCACCTGCGTCACCTCCTGGGTGACTCTGCGGGTCGCGGAGCCGATGCGCCGGGGCGGCGCGGAGCGGGAGCGCAGCAGGTCCGACGGCGTCCGGTTGTTCGGTGCCGTGGTCGAACCGCCGGTACGTTGGCCGCTGCCGGTGATGCGGGTGCCGAGCTGGGAGAGGCCCGTCTGGCTCTGCGTCGGGATCGGCGGCGAAAGCGGCGACCGGAGGCTGTCACCCCCGGTCTGCTCGCCGCCGGTTGAATTGCCGCCCGACGAGGTACGGCCGTCCTCGCGCGACAGCCCGTCCGGGATGCGCCGCCGCAGCGCCGGGAGACCGTTCGGCGCCGTATCCTGACCGATACCGGGATTGTCGGGCTGGCCGGTGACCGGGCTGATCGCATCGAAGCGCTGCGCTTCGGACGGCGATGCGGCGAGCACGAGCGTCAGGATCGCGAGGGCGAGCCTGATCTCCTGCCGTCCCCGCCGATCAGCGCCCGACATCCGCACCTGATCTTGGCCTCCACCTACGCCCCGCGCCCCAAGAGCCGGGATCTACAGATCACGCCGCCGCCTCCGAGGTCGTCGGTATGGTTAATGCAAGCTAGCGCCGACATGGTTAATGCGCCGTCAACGCCGAATCTGCGCGGCTCTTCCAGGCGAGGCGCAGTCGCTCTTAAATTTCGGTGTCGCGTAAAAGTAGCGATTGAGCTTTTCTCGCAGATCCGGTAGCGTCCAGCAGAATTCGATGCGGTCCTTACGGGATTGACCGATCTGGATAGTTGCAACGACAGAGGTTCAACGTGAGCGATAGCGCTGAAGCTGAGCAGGCCGAACACATTGAGCTGGCGGTCGATATCATCGCGGCCTATGTGTCCAACAATTCGGTACCGCCCTCGGAACTTCCGGGTCTGATCGGCGGCATTCATGCGGCCCTGAACAGCCTTTCGGCTTCGGGGGCGTCATCGACGACCGCGGTTGAGAAGATGAGCCCGGCCCAGATCCGGAAATCGATTACGCACGATCATCTTATGAGTTTTGAAGACGGTAAGCCGTACAAGACCTTGCGCCGGCACCTGACCCTGCGCGGGCTCAGCCCGGAGGCCTACCGCGAGAAATGGGGCCTGCCGCGGGACTATCCGATGACGGCGGCAAGCTATTCGGCCCAGCGGTCGGAGTTGGCCCGTGCCCTCGGCCTCGGCCAGCAGCGCCGCAAGTCTCGCGGTGCGGCGACGCCAGCCGTGGAGGAGGAGGCACCGGCAGCATCTGCGCCGAAGACGCGAGGTCGCAAGAAGGCGCCGGTCGAGTAGAGCGGCGCGCCGAATTTACTGGGCCCGTTTGACAGAGACCAGTCGCGAGCGTGACACGGCGGCGGGATGGCTCAACCGACGAGCGGACGCCGCCGCAATACATGCCGAACATGGTCTCGAAGCGCTATCCGACATCGATCGAGGTCGCCCGCCTCGCCGGAGTCTCGCAATCGGCGGTGTCCCGGACCTTCACACCGGGCGCCAGCGTCTCGGCGCGCACGCGCGACAAGGTCTTGGCGGCGGCGGAAACCCTCGGCTTCCGCCCGAGCCTGATCCCCAAGATCATGCTGACCGACCGGTCCGGACTCGTGGCCCTGGTGGTCGGCGGCCTGGAAAACGCGTTCTACGCGCGCGTCGTCCAGACCCTTGCGGCCCGCCTGCGGGAGGCCGGCAACCAGATCCTCTTGGTCCCGGTCGACAGCGACTACACCCTCGACGCCGTCGCGGCGCGGCTCGCGCAGTACCGGGTCGACGCGATCGTCAGCGCCCTGGCCGTGCTCTCGCGGGACGCCGCGGAGACGCTCTCGGCCTCCCGGATCCCGGTGGTCTCGTTCAACACGCCGGTGACGGCCGCGCGGGTCGGTTCGGTCGGCTCCGACAACGCGCTCGGGGGCCGGCAGGCCGCCGCCCTTCTGCACGCATGCGGCGTGCGCCATCCCGCCTTCGTGTCCGGGCCCGCCGACAGCCCGGCCAGCGCCGAGCGCCTGACCGGCTTTCGCGATGGCCTGCATGCATCGGGACTGCCGGAGCCGCGCGTCGCCGGATGCGCCTACACCTATGATGGCGGGGCCGAGGCGACGACGCAGCTCTGCGCCGCGGGGCCGGTCGATGGGATCTTCTGCGCCAACGATCTCTGCGCGCTGGGCACGATCGACGCCCTGCGGCGCGCGGGACGGCGCATTCCCGAAGACGTTCGGGTGATCGGTTACGACGATACCCCCGCCGCGTCCTGGGGCGGCTACGACCTGACCAGTTTCGATCAGGATGTTCCGGCGCTGGTCGAGGCAGCTCTGGCGATGATCGCCCGTATGTCCGCCGAGGATGTCGGCATCGGCGAGCGGATGCTGATCCCGCCGCGCCTGACCGAGCGCGGCAGCACGCGGTTCTGACCCAAACTATTCCTTCCGCAATTCGGCTGTTTGCATACGGCGCAATGGTGCATCGCGTTTGCATCGCTATGCAAAAACCGAATGTGCCCCATCCTTGCGCCATGCTGCGTCGCACAAAGCGGCGCCCGTTATCCGCTCGAAGGAGGCCGCCGTGCCGCCCCTGCCGATCCTCGCCCTTGCCGTCGCCTCGTTCGGAATCGGCACCACCGAATTCGTCATCATGGGCTTGCTGCCGGAGGTGGCGCAGGGCTTCGGCGTCACCATTCCGCAGGCCGGCTATCTGGTTTCCGGCTACGCCATGGGCGTGGTCGTGGGCGCGCCGATCGTGGCGATCGCCACCGCCGGGCTTCCCCGCAAGACCGCGTTGCTCGCCCTGATGGCTGTGTTCCTCATCGGCAATGTCGGCTGCGCCCTCGCGCCGAGCTACGGCCTGCTGATGGCGGCCCGGATCGTCACCGCCTTCGCGCACGGGGCGTTCTTCGGCATCGGCGCCGTGGTGGCGCGCGATCTGGTGCCGCGCGAGAAGCGGACCCAGGCGGTCTCGCTGATGTTCGCCGGCCTGACGCTCGCCAACGTGCTCGGCGTTCCCCTCGGCACCGCCCTGGGCCAAGTGGCCGGGTGGCGTTCGACCTTCTGGGCGGTGGTCGTGATCGGGCTCCTGGCCGGTCTCGCGATCCAGCTGTTCGTGCCCGCCGGCCTACCGGGCACGCGCGGCGGCTTGGTGAAAGAATTCCGGGCGCTCGGCCGCTGGCCGGTGCTGCGGCCGATGCTGATCTCGACCCTGTCGTCGGTCAGCTTCTTCACGGTGTTCACCTACATCACGCCGTTCCTCACCGGCGTCACCGGGTTCTCGCCGCAGGGCGTGACCGGTGTGCTTTTCGCCGCGGGAATCGGCCTGACGGTGGGCAACCTCGCGGGCGGCCACTTCGCCGACCGGGGCCTGATGGCGACGATCATCGGCGGGTTCATCGGCATCGTCGCGGTGCTGCTGATGCTGGCCGCGGTCGCCCATCACGCGATCCCGACCGTCGCCGTGCTGGTCCTGTGGTCGGGCCTTGCCTTCGCGCTGGTCTCGCCGCTGCAGATCTGGGTGGTCGAGGCCGCGAGCGACGCCCCGAACCTCGCCTCGACGCTGAACCAGGGCGCGTTCAACCTCGGCAACGCCACCGGCGCCTGGATCGGCGGCACGGCCCTCACGCTGGGAGCCGGCTACGGCCAGCTGCCGCTGATCGCCGCCGCCGTCTCGATCCTGGGCCTCGGCCTGACGGTCACGGCCGTCAGCCGCAGCGGCAGCCGGATCTTTTCCGCCTCCGCACCCGGCGCCTGACGGCCGGGCGCAACGTCAGTCGGCCCGGACCAGATCGCCAAGCAAGCTGGCCGCCACCGTTGCCTTGGACACCGTCAGGCCTGAGGCACTGATCGCGTCCACCGCATCGCGGATGCGGATCAGCGGCGCACCCCGTGCCTTGGCCCAGGCCGCAACGGCCTCGGGCCCGGCGCCGAGATCGGCCACCACCTCGGCGGTGAGCTTGCGGTGGGCGGCGGCGATGCCGGCGACCGCCCGCTCCAGGGCGACCCGGTCGAACGTGTCGGCCACCGGCACGGTCCGGGCCGCGGCGGCGAGCTCGTCCAGGCGGAAGGCGTGTTCCAGGGCGAAATGGGTCGCCGCCACCTCCTCCACCGGTCGGCCGCTGGCTTCGGCCACCCGCACGATGTCGGGCGCAGAGATCAGGGCGTTCAGGGAGGCGAGCCGCCGTGCCTGTTCGTGGCCCATGCCGTGGCCTTCGAGCTCCGCCGCCCGGTCGGCGATGGCGGTAAGCGCCTCGGCCTCGAGCACCTTCGGCAGCGCGGCCTCCACGGCCGCGACGCCGTCGCGGTAGCGTGCCACCAGCGGGGCGAGGCCGCCGGTCAGGTCGAGGTTGCGGATGAACCAGACGATCCGGTTGGCGAGCAGGCCCTGCACCTCGGCGTAGAGGCCGAGCTGGTCCTGACCGGAGAGGCCGCCGCCCAAGCCGTCGATGGCGAGGTTCAGCTCCATCAGCCCGAACGCGTCCCGGGTGATCGCGTAGGCCTTGGCGATGGTCGCGGCATCCGCCCCGGTCCCGTCGATCAGGCGCGTGACCAGGGACGGACCGCCGCGGTTGACGATGATGTTGGCCAGCGCCGTGGAGATGATCTCCCGGCGCAGCCGGTGGCCTTTCACGGCGTCCGGGAACTGCTCGCGCAGGGCTTTGGGGAAGTAGCGCTGCAATTCGCGATCGAAATACGGATCGTTCGGCACTGCGCTCGCCAGGATCGCGTCGTAGAGCGACAGCTTCGCGTAGGCGAGCAGCACCGCGTATTCCGGCCGGGTCAGGCCCTCGCCGCGGCGCGTCCGCTCGGTGATCGCCGCATCATCCGGCAGGTATTCCACCGCCCGGTCGAGGCGCCCCTCGGCCTCCAGCGCCTGCATCGTGCGCATGGCGAAGCCGGTCTCGCCCAGGCCGCCGCGCTGGGCGAGGGACAGGGCGAGCGTCTGCAACTCGTTGTTGCGCAGGACCAGCCGCCCGACCTCGTCGGTCATGGTGGCGAGCAGCCGGTTGCGCGCATCGTAGTCGAGCCGCCCGTCGCGCTCTGGCGTCATCAGCGCGATCTTGATGTTCACCTCGACGTCGGAGGTGTTCACGCCGGCGGAATTGTCGATCGCGTCGGTGTTGAGCCGGATGCCGGCCCGAGCCGCCTCGATGCGGCCGCGCTGGGTCAGGCCGAGATTGGCGCCCTCGCCGACGGCCTTCACCCGCAATTCCGGCCCGGTGATGCGCACCGCATCGTTGGCCCGGTCACCCGCATCCTCGTCGGTCTCGGTGGTGGCGCGGATATAGGTGCCGATGCCGCCGAACCACAGCAGGTCGGCCGGGGCCTTCAGGATCGCCTGCATCAGCTCGGTCGGCGTCGCCTCGTCCCGGTCGAAGCCGAGGGCGGCCCGGACGGCTTGCGACAGCGGAATGGTCTTGAGGCTGCGCGAGAACACCCCGCCGCCCTCGGAGATCAGCGCGCGGTCGTAATCCGCCCAGGAGGAGCGGCCGAGGTCGAACAGGCGCTTGCGCTCGGCAAAGCTCTTCGCCGCATCGGGTTTCGGGTCGAGGAAGATGTCGCGATGGTCGAAGGCCGCGACCAGCCGGAGGCTCTCCGACAGCAGCATGCCGTTGCCGAACACGTCGCCCGACATGTCGCCGACGCCGACCACGGTGATCGGGTCGGTCTGGACGTCGACGTCGATCTCGCGGAAGTGGCGGCGCACCGCCTCCCAGGCACCGCGGGCGGTGATGCCCATGCCCTTGTGGTCGTAGCCCTGGCTGCCGCCGGACGCGAAGGCGTCCCCGAGCCAGTGGCCCTTCTCCAGCGAGAGGGCGTTGGCAATGTCCGAGAAGGTGGCGGTGCCCTTGTCGGCCGCCACGACGAGATAGGCGTCGTCCGTGTCGTGCCGCACCGTGTCGGGCGGCGGCACGATCGCCTGGTCGACGATGTTGTCGGTGAGTTCCAGGAGCGTGCGGATGAAGAGCCGGTAGCTCTCGGTGCCTTCCTGCATCCAGGCGGCCCGGTCGGCGGCCGGCGGCAGGCGCTTGGGGAAGAAGCCCCCCTTGGCGCCCACCGGCACGATAACGGCGTTCTTCACCTGCTGGGCCTTCACCAGGCCCAGGATCTCGGTGCGGAAATCCTCTGGCCGGTCGGACCAGCGCAGGCCGCCGCGGGCGACGTAGCCGAAGCGCAGATGCACGCCCTCGACTCGTGGCGAATAGACGAAGATCTCGAAGAACGGCCGCGGCAGCGGCATCGCCGTGACCTTGGCGCAAGCGAACTTGAAGCTGATCGTCTCCCGAGGGCCACCGCCTTCGACGGTCTGGAAGAAGTTGGTCCGCACTGCCGCCTCGACCAGGTTGACGAACCGGCGCAGAATCCGGTCATCGTCCAGGCTGGTGACGTCGCCGAGCGCCTCCTCGATCAGGGCGCGGGTCTCGGCCTCCTGGGCGGCCCGGTCGCCCTCGGCCTGCGGGTCGAAGCGGGTCCGGAACAGGCTGACGATCGCCCGGGCGATCCCGGGATGGCGGCTCAGCGTGCCGGCCATGTAATCCTGGCCATAGCGAATCCGGAGCTGGCGCAGGTAGCGGCCGAGCGCCCGGAGCAGCGCCGCCTCCCGCCAGGGGAGGGCGGCTTCCAGCACGAGCCGGTTGTAGCCGTCCGATTCCGCCGCCCCGTCGGCCAGCGCCAGCATCGCCTCTTCGAGGGGCTGCTCCAGCAGGGCCAGGTCGATCGCCGCGCCGCTCGCGCGCTCGATCCGCATGTCGTGCAGCCAGATCCGGGCCGATTCGTCCGAGCCGGTCGGCCGGACCCGATAGGTCCGCTCATCGATGACGCGAAAGCCCATATTTTCCAGCACCGGCACCCGGTCGGACAGGGCGATCGCGGTGCCGCGGGAAAAGACCTTCAGCCGGACCTGCGCATCGGAATCGCCGGCCCGGCGCCCGAGATGCACAGCGCGCGGCTGCGCGTCGCTCAGCGCCTCAAGGATGGCGATGTCGGCGACCGCCACGTCCGCCTGGAAATTGTCGCGATAGGCCGCCGAGAACGCGTCCGCGTAGCGGGCGGCCAGAAGACGGGCCCGGCCGCCGTCATGGGCTTCCGCCAACGCCGCGCTCAAGGCGTCACCCCAAGTGCGAACCAGAGCCGCGATGCCGGCCTCCAGGGCGGCGGGGTCCTGCTCCGGTGTGCCCTCGTCGGGCAGGCCGATGATGTAGTGGGTCCGGGCCAGCGGGCCTTCGGGCAGCTCCGAGTAGGCCGCGCTCGGCCGGCCGCCATAGGCCTCGGCCAGATAGGCGGCGATGCGGGCGCTCACGGTTGAATCGAACCGGTCCTTGGGCACGTAGACCAGCAGCGAGACGAACCGGCCGAACCGGTCCGGACGCGACAGCACGCGGATCCGCGGCCGGTCGGCGAGGTTCGCGATCGCCAGGGTGAACCGGTACAGCCGGTCGATGTCGATCTGGAACAGCTCGTCCCGCGGGTAGGTCTCCAGCACCGCCAGCAGGCTGCGGCCGGCATGGCTGGTCGGGTCGAGGCCGGCCCGTTCGGCCACCGCCTCGACCTTGCGGCGCAGCACCGGCACCTCGCGCGCCGGGCTGGTATAGGCCGCGGCGGTGAACAGGCCGACGATCCGCACCTCGCCCGAGAGCTTGCCGGTGGCCGAAAACAGCTTCACGCCGACATAGTCGAGATAGGAGACCCGGTGGACCCGGGACTTCGCGCTCGCCTTGGTGATGATCAGCGCCTGCGGCTCCTCCAGGAAGGCCAGGATCTCGGGCGTGTAATCCACCGGTGTCCGGCCCCGGCGCAGGGGCGTGGCGCCGGGGTCGCGCAGAACCCCGAGGCTCGAGCCCTCGATCAAGGGATGGCCGTCGCCCTCGATGCCGTGCTGGCGCATGCCCAGCACCAGGAATTGCCCGTCGGTGAGCCAGTCCAGGAAGGCGCGCGCCTCGGCGATCTCGGCCTCCGGCAGCGGGGAGGGGGCGCGACCGAGGCTGTCGGACAGCGCGGAGATGCGGGCCAGCATGGCATCGTGGTCGTCGCTTGCCAGGGCCACATCCCGGTAGACCTGGCTGAGGGCCTCCTCCAGCCGCGCCCGGGCCTCTCCGTCGAGGCGGCCGAGATGGAGATGGATGAAGCTCTCGCGCGCCAGGCTGCCATGGGCGTCCGCGGTGGTCTCCCCGACCACGCGTACCAGCACGCCCGAGGCATCGCGCTCGACCCCGAGGATCGGGTGCGCGACGAGATCCGGCGTCAGGCCCTGTTCGGTGAGTTCGGCCAGGGTCGAATCGAGCAGGAACGGCCGGTTGTCGTTGATGACCTCGACGATCGTCACCTCGCGCGTCCGGCCGTCCCGCACGAGTTCGGTATCGCTCAAGCGCAGCCGGGCCGGTTCGCCGGACTTGCGCGGCTCGGACAGGAACGCGCGGGCGCGAACCGCGAGCTCGGCCAGCGCATCGCCCGGGTAGGGTGCCACGTCCTCGGGGGTCACGCGTCCGAACAGGTCGCGGACGAAGCCGCCGGGTCCGCCCTGCTGGGCGACGATCTCGGCGGCCGCCTCGATGAGGTCGGTCCGGGCCGATTTCTGTTCCGAGGATGACAACGCCGTGGCGGTTTCGAGTGTCATCGTGCCTCTCACGAACCGGGAGCCTGCCTGCGCAGCGTTAGCAGGGTGATCCGCCGTGTCGATGACAGCCGGCCGCAAATCCCGGTTCCCGCATGTCGAACCGGAGGAACCGTCAGGCCCGGCTTGTGCGACGGGGAATAGGTGCATATACACGCATTGTGAGCACTGAATCTCAGACCGAATCCTGCACCTGCGTCGCCCTGCGCCAGGCCACCCGCGCATTGACCGCGTCCTATGACGCGGCCCTGCGTCCAGCCGGATTGCGGGTGACGCAATTCTCGATCCTGCGCCGCCTGGAACGGCTCGGGCCAATTCCGGTGACGCGGCTGGCCGTGGAGGCCGTCCTGGAGCGGACCACGATGGGCCGCAACCTCGACCCGCTGGAACGGCGCGGCCTCGTGAAGATCGAGGCAGGCCGGGATGCGCGCGAGCGGATCGTCTCCCTGACGGATGCCGGTCGCGAGGCTATCGCGGCGGCTACGCCCTACTGGCAGGCGGCCCAAGCTCGAATCAACGCTCAGGTCGACCCCGTGGCCGTCGCAGCCCTCGCGGAAGCCCTGATCGCCGCCACCTGACCGACCGTCTCACCCCCGGAGCCCGAACATGCCCGCCCCCGTCGAGACGCTCTCCGCGCCGCCCGCGCCGCGCCTGCACTATGCCTGGGTCGTCGCCGCGGTGACCTTCCTGGTGCTGCTGATCGGGGCGGGCGTGCGCGCGACGCCGAGCGTGCTGATCGTCCCGTGGGAGCGGGAATTCGGCTGGACCGCCGCCACGATCAGCGTCGGCATCGCCCTCAACATTTTCCTGTACGGGATGATCGGGCCGTTCGCGGTGGCGATCATCGAGCGGTTCGGCCTGCGACGCTCGGTCTGCGGCTCGCTCTTCGTCCTGGCACTCGGCACGGCCGCCACCAGCCTGATGACGGCGCCGTGGCAGATGGTCCTGCTCTGGGGCATCGTGGTCGGCTCGGGGTCCGGCATGGTCGCCAACGTGCTCGGCGCCACCGTCGCCGGGCGCTGGTTCGGCAAGCGCCGCGGCCTGGTGATCGGCATGCTCACCGCCAGCAGCGCCACGGGACAGCTGATCTTCCTGCCGATCCTGGCCTCCCTGGCGGTCGGGTCGGGCTGGCGCTCGGTCTCGCTGCTGGTCGCGGGGGTGACCCTGGTGCTGATCCCGCTGGCGGCGCTGCTGCTGCGCGACCGGCCGGCCGATCTCGGCCTGCCGCGCTACGGCGAGACCACGGTGACGCCGACGCCCGTGTTCACCGAAAACCCGGCGATGCGGGCCCTGCGCGGCCTGCGGATCGGCCTGCGATCAAAGGATTTCTGGCTGCTGTCCGGCACGTTCTTCATCTGCGGCGCCTCGACCAACGGGCTGATCGGCACCCACCTGATCCCGGCCTGCATCGATCACGGCATCGCCGAGGTGACGGCGGCGGGCCTGCTCGCCGTGATGGGCATCTGCGACCTGATCGGCACCACGGCCTCGGGCTGGCTCACCGACCGGTTCGATTCGCGCAAGCTGCTGGCCTGGTATTACGGCCTGCGTGGCCTCTCGCTGATCTTCCTGCCCTACTCGTTCGACCTGAGCTTCTACGGCCTGTCCCTGTTCGCGGTGTTCTACGGGCTCGACTGGATCGCCACCGTACCGCCCACCGTGCAGCTCGCCGGAAAGTCCTTCGGCGAGGAGAACGCCGCGCTGATGTTCGGCTGGATAGCCGCCGCCCACCAGATCGGCGCCGCCTCGGCCGCGTGGCTCGCCGGCATGGTCCGGACCGATACCGGCAGCTATCTCGGCGCGTTCGTGTCGGCCGGCCTGATGTGCCTGGTCGCCGCCCTGATGGCGGGCTTCGTCGGGCGCAATCCCCGCGAGCCGGCCCTGCGCCCGCTGCCGGCCTGAGCTGCGCCGAGCGGCCGAAGCCGTCACAAGCGTGCCGCGAAGGGGGCGCCTCCGTCGGGCAACCCTTTCGCAGCACGAGTGCGCATTGTGACAATCGCGATCCGGCCGAATCCGCCGGTCCAGGAAATTCGCACCCCGCAGACGCGGTCGGGGCCGGGCTTCACCGAGTTCGTCGCCATCATCGCGCTGATGATGGCCGTCACCGCCATCTCCATCGACAACCTGCTGCCGGCCTTCCCGGCGATCGAGGCGCGGTTCTCCGTGCCCGATCCGAACCGGCTGCAGCTCCTCGTTTACGTCTTCATGGCCGGGTTCGGCGTGGCCCAGCTCGCCTACGGGCCGATCTCGGATACGTTCGGGCGCCGGCCTGTGCTGCTCGCGAGCCTGGCGATCTACGTGGTCGGCTGCGGGCTGGCCATGGTGGCGCCGAGCTTCGGCTGGCTGCTGGCGGCCCGGGTCATCCAGGGCATCGGCGCGGCTGCAGGCCGCGTGCTCTCGGTGGCGATCGTGCGCGACCGCTTCGCCGGCCGCGAGATGGCGAGCGTGATGTCGCTGACCATGATGGTCTTCCTGATCGTCCCGATGATCGCCCCGGCGATCGGCGGCCTGATGCTGGCCCTGGGCTCCTGGGTCTACGTGTTCGTCTCGATGCTGGCGCTGGCCTTCTGGCTGACCGCCTGGTTCTCGCTCCGGATGCCGGAGACCCTGCATCCGGAATACCGTCGCCCGCTCTCGCTCGGGGCGACCTGGGACGCGGTGCGCACCACGGTCACCACCCGGGTTGCCATCGGCTACGCCACGGCGCTCGGCCTGCTCACCGGCTGCATCATGGGCTATGTCGGCTCGGCCCAGCAGGTGTTCGACACCGGGCTGTACCATCTCGGGCCCCTGTTCCCCCTGGCCTTCGGGCTGGTCGCCGGTGCCATGGGGGCGGCGACGCTGATCAACGCCCGGATCGTGCGGCGGCTCGGGATGCGAGCGCTCTCGCACGCTGGCATCATCGCGTTCACGCTGGTGGCCCTGGCCCAGGTCGGCGTGGGCCTCGCCTATCACGGCCACCCGCCCCTGGCGGCGTTTCTGGCGATCCTGGCGGCGAACCAGTTCCTGATGAGCTTTGCGCTGCCGAACTTCAGCGCGCTGGCGCTGGAGCCGCTCGGCGCGATCGCCGGCACGGCCTCGTCGTTCGTGGGCTTCTACACGACGATCCTGGGGGCGTTTTCCGGCTACGTGATCGGCCAGGCCTTCGACGGGACCGTGCTGCCGGTCGGGATCGGCTACGCCACCCTCGGGGGTCTGGCGCTGCTGGTGGTGCTCTGGACCGAGCGCGGCCGGCTGTTCCGGGGCGGCGTCGCGAGCTGAGGCCCGGCGACTTAACCGGGCCTTCAAGAGAATCCGCCACCCTCCGGTCAGCCCTTTCAGCCGACCGGATTCGACCATGATCGCCCGCGCCCAGGACGGAACCCTTCTCGCCGCGCGCCTGCTCCTGGCCGCCGCGCTCCTGCCGACCGGGATCGCCCGGGCGCTCAACGTCTCGGGCTTCGCGCTGACGCTCGCCGGCAGCGGCATGCCGTTCCCGAACGGCGTCGCCACCGCCGCCGTGGTTGTGCAGGTCTTCGGGCCCCTCGCGTTGATCCTCGGCGTGCTGCCGCGCCTGACCGGGCTGGCGCTCGCCGCCTTCGCGGCGGTGACGGCCGTGATGCTGCACGCGTTCTGGCAATATGTCGGGCCGGCCGCGATCGCCGAGCGGACGCTGATGCTCGCCGATCTCGGGCTCGCGGGCGGATTCTTGATCTACGCGCTGACCGGTCCCGGTGCCTGGAGTTGGCAGGGCTGGCGCGCCGGCCAGGCGGCCGAACGGCCGGCTCCGCAGCGCGCGCCGGCCAAGGCCGCCGGAAAAAGCTCCGCGGCCCGCGGTGGCGCCAGCAAGAAATCGGGCGGACGCGCACCGGCCCGGGCAGCGGCCTGACCGGCTCAGCTTGCCCGGGGCTTCAGCTCGGGTGATGCGGATGGCGTCGCGGCGACCATCCGTCGGCCGGAAATCTCGGCACCGGCATCGGGCGTCAGCTTGCGGAAGGCCAGCACGGAGAGGGCCGACAGCACAGCCACGGCGACGAACGCCGGCCCGAAATCGCCGGCCTCGATCCGGGCCCGGCCGTGGAGACCAGCCGTCCCCTCGAGGGCGAGCGCTCCGAGGGTGACGCCCAGGCTCAGCGACAGCTGCTGGCAGACGCTGGCGAAGCTCGTGGCCGCGCTCATCTCCCGGGATTCGAGATCGGCATACGCGATGGCGTTGACGCAGGTGAACTGCACCGAGCGCGAGCAGCCGCCGATGAACAGCAGCGCGATCATGATCCAGTGCGGCGTACCCGCCGTGTAGAGCCCGTTCACCGCCAGGAAGGCCGAGGCCAGCACCGCGTTCGAGACCATCACGGTGCGGAAGCCCAGATGGCGCAGAATCCTGGGCGCCAGGGTCTTCACGAACATCGCTCCGGCCGCGGCCGCGAAGGTGATCAGGCCGGAATGCAGGGCGTCGAGCCCGAACCCGACCTGCAGCATCAGCGGCAGCAGGAACGGGATGGCGCCCGTCCCAACCCGGAACAGGCTGCCGCCCAGGATCGCGACCCGGAAGGTTGGGCGGTTCATCAGGTCGAGCCGGACGATCGGGTGGGCGACACGCCTGGCATGCAGGAAATAGAGCGGCAGCAGGATCGCGCCGCCGGCCAGACACCCCCAGGAGACCGAGGCCGGCAGGAGATGGCGTCCCATCGAGGCGAGCCCGAGCATTAAAGCGGCGAGGCCGGTGCCGAGCAGGAAGAAGCCGGCGACGTCGAGCGGCGGCCGCTCCGGCTCGCGGATGTCCTCGAAATAGAGGCTTGCCAGCACGATCCCGGCGCAGCCGATCGGCAGGTTGATGAAGAAGATCCAGCGCCAGTCGAACCACGTGGTGATCAGCCCGCCGAGCGGCGGCCCGATCACCGGGCCGACCAGCGCCGGGAAGGTCAGGTAGGCCAGAGCCGTCACCAGCTGGGACTTCGGCACGCTGCGCAGCACGACGAGGCGGCCCACCGGCACCATCATGGCGCCGCCCATGCCCTGAAGGAACCGCGCGGCGACGAACCACGCCAGGCCGTTGGCCGCCGCGCAGGCCAGGGACCCGATCATAAACACGACCAGCGCGGCCCGGAACACCGTGCGCGAGCCGTAGCGGTCGGCCATCCAGCCGCTCACCGGGATGAAGATCGCCAGGCTGACGAGATAGGCGGTCAGCGCCAGCTTCAGGGCGATCGGGTCCTCCCCGAGGCTCGTCGCGATGCTGGGCAGCGCCGTGGCGATCACGGTGGAATCGGTGTTCTCCATGAACAGGGCGGTGGCCACCGTCAGGGGGACGATCCAGAGCGGTTTTTGGGTCGGGGAAGACATCGGACAGCAGACGCGCGTCGCGCCGGGACGGTTGCACGGCGGGGGCGCCCATTCGCACCGTCGTGTTTCGCGTCTGTATCCGCAACGCAACAGAGGTTGCATCGTGACCGGACACCACCTTTTGTGCGGGTGGTCCAATGGCTACGTTTGGCGCGAGCGGTCTTCCGGCCGTCGATACCGGCGCGGTGCCGGCCACGGGACACGCGATGCAGCCCTCTCCGACCAAGCGCCGATCCCTGTCGCGGATCGCCGCCGCCGTCGCGCTCCTGTCGACGGTAACGGCCTGCGGCACAGTGCTGCTGAACGATCGCGGTTCGCTCACCCGCTACGACCGCCTGAAGGCGAGCAGCGCGGTCGCCTCGGCCTCGCGGCTCTACGTGGACCGGCCGGCGCTGGCCAAGGCCGGTACCGTGCGGATCATCCCGACGGCGTTCCACGCCGACGTCGCGGGCGCCGCCCCGCTGACCCAGGCGGAGCGCCGCCTGATCGCCAACGCGGCCGACCGGGCGCTCTGCTACGACCTGTCGCTGCGCTACGATGTCGTGACCGGCCGCGACGCCGACCTGACCGTGCGGGCGCAGGTCACCCGGGTCGAGCCCACCGACCTCCTCGGCGCCGGCGCCACCATCTCAGGCTCGGCCGGCGTGACCGTGGCGTCCCAGGTCGGCCTCAGCGCCGTCGAGGGCATCGGCCGTATCCCGATCCCGCGGATCCCGATCGGGCTCGGCAGCCTCACGGTCGAGGCCGAGGCGCTGGACCGCCGCCGCGAGCAGCGCGCCGCGATGGTCTGGGGCGGGGCCGCGAACTCGTTCACCAGCCAGCCACGCTTCTCCCGCGCCAGCGACGCTTATGACCTCGCCGGCGAGTTCGGCCAGGATTTCGGCTTCATGCTGGCCACCGGCGACGACCCGTTCAACGCGCCCAACACCCTGCCGACCTGGGACCGCATCCGGGTCACCACGCTCGGCGAAGCGCCCCTCGACCCCGATTGCGAGGCCTACGGCCGGGCGCCCGGCATCGACGGTATCCTCGGCGATTATATCGGCCTGCCGCCGGAATACACCGACAAGGGCCCCGCTCCGGATTTGCGCTGACCGCGCCGCCCATACCGGTGCAAAAAAGCGGGGGAGCCATGCGCGATTTCCCGCTGCGGCGCGGCGACGGCGCATTGGCGCGGCCGCGGACCCCATGATACTGGCCCTTGCCAACCCGATCCCGCTGCGCAGCCCCCCCGAGCGCGGCCGTCCGAGGAAAGTTGGCACATGGCCCGAGTCGATTCTGCAACGATCATCGAGGGCCTGACCTTCGACGACGTGCTCCTGCGGCCCGCCGCTTCCTCGGTGATGCCGACCGAGGTCAACGTCGCCTCGCGGCTGACCCGCACGATCCCCCTGAACCTGCCGATCCTCGCTTCCGCGATGGATACCGTCACCGAGGCGCCGATGGCGATCGCCATGGCGGCCAACGGTGGCATGGGCGTGATCCATCGCAACCTGGAGCCGCCGGAGCAGGCCGAGCAGGTCCGACTCGTCAAGAAGTACGAGTCCGGCATGGTGATGAACCCCATCACGATCCACCCGGACGAGACCCTGGCCGACGCCTTCGAGGTGATGAAGCGCAACCGCATCTCAGGTATCCCGGTGGTCGAGCGCGGCCCCAACGGCTCCCGGGGCAAGTTGGTCGGCATCCTGACCAACCGCGATGTCCGCTTCGCCACCAATTCCGCCCAGCCGGTGGCCGAGCTGATGACCCGGGACCGGCTGATCACGGTCCGCGAGGGCGTGACCCAGGACGAGGCCAAGCGGCTGCTGCACCAGTTCCGGATCGAGAAGCTGCTGGTGGTCGACGACCATTACCGCTGCATCGGCCTCATCACCGTCAAGGACATCGAGAAGCGCGTCACCTACCCGTTCGCCGTCAAGGACGAGCAGGGCCGCCTGCGGGTCGCCGCTGCTACCACCACGGGCGATAGCGGCTTCGAGCGGGCCGAGCGCCTGATCGATGCCGGCTGCGACGTAATCGTGGTCGACACCGCACACGGCCACTCAATCAAGGTGCTCGACGCGGTCGCCCGGGTGAAGCAGCTCTCCAACGCCGTCCAGGTGATCGCCGGCAACGTCGCCACCCGCGAGGGCACGAAGGCGCTGATCGATGCCGGCGCGGACGCCATCAAGGTCGGCATCGGCCCGGGCTCGATCTGTACCACCCGGATCGTGGCCGGCGTCGGCGTGCCCCAGCTCACCGCCCTGATGGAGGCCGTCGAGGCCGCCGGAGAGGCCGACATCCCGGTCATCGCCGATGGCGGCATCAAGTATTCCGGCGACCTCGCCAAGGCGATCGCGGCCGGCGCTTCCGTCGCGATGCTCGGCTCGCTGCTCGCCGGCACCGACGAGGCCCCCGGCGAAGTCTTTTTGTATCAAGGCCGCTCGTACAAGTCGTACCGCGGCATGGGCTCGGTGGGCGCCATGGCCCGTGGCTCGGCCGACCGCTACTTCCAGGCGGAGGTGAATGACACCCACAAGCTCGTCCCCGAGGGCATCGAGGGCCAGGTTCCCTACAAGGGCCCGGTGGGCAACGTCCTGCACCAGCTCGCCGGCGGCCTGCGTGCCGCGATGGGCTATGTCGGCGGCGCGACCATCCCGGACTTCCAGGAGCGCGCGCAGTTCATCCGCATCACCAATGCCGGCCTGCGCGAGAGCCACGTCCACGACGTGACCATCACCCGCGAGAGCCCGAACTATCCGTCGCGGACCTGAGGCGGAGGTCTCATGAACATCCCAAGCTGGTCTTCGCTCGGTCGGCATCGACCCGTCTTCGACGTCCCGCGGGATGACGTCGGCGGTCGCGCGGAAGCTGGCCTGCGTCACCGCCACGACGATGGCCTGAAGGACACGAACGACCTTCAGGCCGCTGAGGCCGTGGCTCTGGTCCGGACGATCCGGGCCAAAGCGCGTCGTAAGCTGCTTCCCGACAGCACCCCGATGATCAGGGCAGACCGCGAAGGACGATGATCGTCATTGATGCCTGCGTCGCTGTAAAGTGGTTCTTGCCGGAGCCACAGAGCGATTTGGCAGAGACGGTCCTGCTCGCTGAGGATGTCCGGATTGCGCCGGAGCACATTCTTGTGGAAGTTGGGAACACACTTCTGAAAGCCTATCGGTCAGGCACAATCACGCTCGATCATGCGCGGGCCGCGATCGCGGCCCTGGGCAAGCTCGTCCAGCTCCGTCCGATCCACGCGATTGCGGACGCAGCGCTCAATACCGCGCGCGTTGTCGGATGTACCCACTACGATGCGCTTTACGTGGCCGCGGCTGAACGTTGGGACGGCGTCCTGTTGACCGCAGATGCGAGACTAGTTCGGCAGCTTCAAACGGCGCAGTGGACCGCCCGTCACCGTCTTCTCGGATCTTGATTTGATCGCGGGAGGCGCTCACGACACCGAACGCCGCCGTTTTTCTCGCCCCGGAGACACCCAATGCGCACCCTGATCGTCGGAGCCGGGGCGACCGGTGGCTATTACGGGGCGCGGCTCGCCGAGTCGGGGGCGGACGTGACCTTCTTGGTCCGGCCGGCGCGGGCCGAGAAACTGGCGGCGAACGGGCTCGTGCTGCACTCGCCGCTGGGTGATCTTCACCTTGCGGCGCCTCCCACCGTCACGGCCGATAAGCTGGGGCAGGCGGGCGCGTTCGATCTCGTCGTGCTGTCCTGCAAGGCCTACGACCTCGACAGCGCTCTGGCCGATTTGGCGCCCGCGGTGAGCGAGGGGACCGCGATCCTGCCGCTGCTGAACGGCCTGTCCCATCTCGATGCCCTCGACGCCCGGTTCGGCGCGGAGCGGGTCCTCGGCGGATCCTGCGCCATCGCGGCGACCCTCGCGCCGGACGGGGCGATCCGGCACATGAGCGAGCTGTGCAGCATCACCTACGGCGAACGGCACGGGTCGCGGTCGCCCCGGATCGAGGCGATCGACGGGTTGATGCGCGGCCTGAAGTTCCAGGCCCGCCTCAGCGACGTGATCCTGCTGGAGATGTGGGAGAAGTGGGTGTTCCTCGCGAGCCTCGCGGGCGCGACGACCCTGATGCGGGCCGCGGTCGGCGACATCGTGGCGGCACCCGGCGGGGCCGCCTTCATCGCCGCCCTCCACACGGAGTGCACGGCGATCGCGGCGGCGAGCGGGTTCGAGCCGCGCGGCGTGGTCGCCGAGCGGGCCCGGGCGCAACTCACGGCTCAGGGCTCGACCTTCACGGCGTCGATGCTGCGCGACATCGAGAATGGCGGCCGGATCGAGGCCGACCACGTCATCGGCGACCTGATCGCCAGGGGGCGCCGGCTCGTCCCGGAGGCGGCGTTCCCGGCGCTGGAACGGGTCTATGCCGGCCTCAAGGGCTACGAGGCCCGGCGGGCGCGGGAAGCGGCCTGAGCCGCGCCCCGCATCCGGCCCTCAGTAGCGGCCGGGCGGCGGCGGGGGCGGGTTGCCGTATTCGAGCTGCGTCTTGGCATCCAGCGGCCGGCGCGGCGGTGGGGTGAGGTCGGGGGCGGCCGGGGCGCTCGCGCAGGCGGCGAGGGCGGCGGCGGCGAAGCCGGCGAGAGTCAGAGAACGAGCCACGCGAACGACGGAAGACATGATCTGAGGCACTCCCGGGCATGCCCCCTTGGCGGAACCCACTGGCCCGCGACGGGAGGATGCCATACGACACGGGCCGGCCCCGTGTCGCGGGACCGCCCACGATCCGGTCTGAACCGGGATCGTGCTGGAAGCTCGGCCGTACCGTGGCGGCATCGTGGGCCAAGCGTGGCCGTTTCGCGTCGGCCTCGACCCATTCAGAAGGATCCGGACCCTGACCCCCGCCGCCCGCTGCTCCGCTGCCATCGAAGTCCTGACCGATATCACGGAGCGCCGCCGCCCGGCCGCCGACGCGCTGAAGGATTGGGGCCTCGCGCACCGCTTCGCCGGCTCCGGGGACCGGGCCGGGATCGCCAGCCTGGTCTACGACGCCCTGCGCCGGCGGGCCTCCGCCGCCTGGATCATGGGCTCGGAAGCGCCGCGCGCCGTGCTGATCGGCTCCCTGCGGCTGCAGCAGGGCCTCGCCGCGGCCTCGGTGGCCGCCCTGTTCTCGGGCGAGCGCTTCGCCCCCGAGCCGCTGAGCGACGACGAGCGCGCCCGCCTCGAATCGGGGACGCTGGACGCGGCCCCGCCCGAGGTGGCGGGCGATGCCCCGGCCTTCGTGCTACCCGAGCTTCAGGCCGCGCTGTGCGACGCGCTGATCCCCGAATTGAAGGCGCTCGCTCGGCGCGCGCCGCTCGACATCCGGGTCAACGCCCTGCGTGGCAGCCGCGACGACCTGATGCCGGCGCTCGCCGGATACGAGGCCGCCCCGACCCCGCATGCGCCGCTCGGCGTCCGGGTCCCGATCGGCGCCGATGGCCGCGGCCCGGCGCTCCATGTCGAGGCCGAGTTCCTGGACGGCTGGTACGAGATCCAGGACGAGGGCTCGCAGCTCGCCGCCCTGCTGGCCGACCCGCAACCGGGTGAGACCATCGTCGATCTCTGCGCCGGCGGCGGCGGCAAGGCCCTGGCGCTGGCCTCCCAGACCCGGAACGGCGCCCGCCTGATCGCCACCGACGGCGATCCGCGCCGGCTCGCACCGATCCACGAGCGCCTGCGCCGGTCCGGCGCCGAGGTCGCGGTGCGCACGCCGCGCAGCGGCAAGGCCCGGGCCGACGTGCTGGAGGATCTCGACGGCACAGTCGACCGGGTGCTGGTCGACGCGCCCTGCACCGGCTCGGGGACCTGGCGGCGCAACCCGGACGCCAAGTGGCGGCTGCGGCCGGGCAGCCTGGCGCTGCGCGTCGCCGAGCAGAGCCAGGTCCTCGACCGAGCGGCCAAACTAATCCGGCCCGGCGGGCGGATCGTCTACATCACCTGCTCGCTGCTGCCTGCGGAGAACGACGCCGCCGTGGCCGGGCTGCTGTCGCGCTGGCGCGGCCGCTTCGATGCCGTGCCGGCCGAGACCGTGCTGGCGGCCGGACCGCCGAGCCTCGCGACCGCCGTGCGCCAGACCGCTCACGGCCTACAGATGACTCCGTTGCGGACCGGGACCGACGGCTTTTACGTCTCCATGATCACCCGGCGCAGCTGAACGGCCGCTGCGCCGGAGCAAGGACGGCATCTCCTCCAGCACCGCCTTGGATATTGCAATCTGGGCGATGATCGGAGAATTAGATTGTGCATCGTTCGCATTCCGAAAATCGTCAGCCGATTTTCGGGGCGCGGGACCTGATAAATATTCCCCGTCGACGAGCGATATTCATCATTAAATCTTGAATTAGCTTTGCAAAATGCGGCTTCTGGTTTCTTGGTGTGGCAACGTTCTTAATTGCTTGTGAGTTTGTGCGGCCCCACTTGTCCGATCCTGGAAAGTCGCTAGCTAAAAGTGTCTCACACAACTCCCCCGGCACTGTCGCGTGCAGAGGGAGAACTTCCGGGAACCGGGAGTCCTGTGAGGTGCTCTAACGCGGGCACGAAGCCAGCTTCCGTGTCATCGGTCCTTCAAGCGCCAGCCGGATCCGACATGTCCCAGCCGACGACCGACCTGCTGCACACGATTCAGGCCATGGCCGAACGGGTCGGCCGCCTCGGCATCGAATCGGCCGATATTTCGGGCCGCATCGATCAGGTGACGGAGCGCGCCGAACGGCAGCAGGACCAGCTGGTGGCCGTCACGGGCGCGGTCCAGGCGATGGCGGAAGCCAATGCGCGCATCGCCGAGGCGGCGGTGACGACGCGGGAAGCCTCGACCCAGGTCAGCGCCGCGATGGAACAGAGCCGGGGCACCGTCAGAAGCGCCTTGGAAACCATCAACGGGCTGGTGGTCAGCATCGGACAGGTCGAAGGCAAGCTGCCCGGCCTGCGGGATTCACTCGACCGGGTCTCGTCGGTCTCCCGCGACATCAAGAAGATCGCCGGACAGACCAACCTCCTGGCCTTGAATGCGACCATTGAGGCCGCCCGTGCCGGCGATGCCGGCCGGGGCTTCGCCGTCGTCGCCGCCGAGGTCAAGGCGCTCTCGCTCCAGACAGCGAACGCCGTCACCACGATCGAGGCCACCTTGAGTGCGTTGAGCGCGCAGATCGCCCTTCTGGTCACGGAAAGCCATGACGCCGCGACGGTGGCCGAGGCCGCACGTTCCGATTCCGGCGTGTTCGGGACCGCCCTCGGCCAGCTCGATCAGGTCAACCGCGATCTGGCCCAGGTGCGCGATCGGGTGGGAGACATCACCCGCGCCGTGACCGAGAACGAGGTCCGGTCTCGGACCGTGCGCGAGGACATCAGCCAGATCGAGGGGGAGGCGCGCGCGTCGCTCGTCGATCTCGAAGCGGTGCGCGAACGGACGAGCGGTCTCCATGCGATGAGCGAGGATATGATCACGCTCACGGCCGAGGCCGGGGTCGAGACCGTCGACACGCCGTTCATGGACGCCGCCGTGCAGACGGCCGAGCAGGTTTCCAGACTGTTCGAAGACGCAGTTGCGCGGGGCGAGATCACCGCGGATGCCCTGTTCGATACGGATTACAGACCGGTGCCCGGCGTCGAGCCGCCGCATTACCTCACGCGGCATACCGATTTCTGCACGCGCCACCTGCAACCGATCTTCGAAGAGATCGTCGCCGCTTCGCCGCAGATCGTGGCCTGTGCCGCCGGCGACATGAACAACTACTATCCGACCGTCAACGCCGCCTTCGCCAAGCCGCCGACCGACGACCCGGTCTGGAACGCAGCCCATTCGCGAGCCAGGACCCGCCAGCTCGACCGCACCTCCCTGGCCCAGATGACCAGCGACAAACCGGTGCTGGTCCAGACCTACCGGCGCAACATGGGCAGCCGGTTCGACATGATGAAAAACGTCTCGGTGCCGATCCGGGTGAATGGCCGCCGCTGGGGCGCCTTGCGCTTGATGGTGAAGGCGTAGAGCTGTCTTCCGACTTTCAGGACGAGGCTCAGTTCTCCCGCAGCCGGTGCAGCTTGGCGACCTTGGGGCGGCTGGTCCGGAACTGGCCGCGCTCCACCGCCACGAACACCACGATGGCGATGGCGATGATGCTCAGCCACCAGATCGCCGTGAGGCCGACGCCGAGGCACGCCACCGTGAAGGCGGCGGCAAAGCACCCCATCGCCCCCGGGATCAGGGCCGGAATGTCGCGGCCGCCCCGGCGGATCGAGGCGTAGAGCGCGAAGGCGGCGGCGAGCGCGCCGACGATGCCGAGCTCATACCAGAACTCGAACAGCGCCGTGGTCGGCGCGTTCAGAGGCAGCAGGCCGACGAGGCGCCCGCGGAGCGCCGTCTCGAAGCCGTGGCCGGTGATGAGCCGAACCGGATCGGCGGTCACCACCTTCTGCCAGCTCTTCAGCGACAGCGCGGCCGGCGACAGCGGCCCGAGCAGGGCGGCGCCGATCGGACGGGCGAGGAACGGCAGCAGCGGCGCCACGGCCAGCAGCGCGGCCGAGATCGTCGCGGTCAGCATCACGCCGAGCTTGGGCCGATAGCTCGTCACCGCGAAGGCCAGCGCCCCCACGGCCAGGGCGGCGATCTGCGTGACGTCCGGCTGAACCGTCAGCGCCAGGGCCACCAGCAGGGCGAGCCCCAGAGCCTCGCGGTCGCGCCGCCGGGACCGGAGCCAGGCGAGCGCCGGCCAGACCAGCAGGATCAGCAGGATCAAGCCGCGGTCGAGGGCGCCGTCGTCGTCGATGCCGGGGGGCGCCAGATGGGCGCCGAACAGCCCGAGAACGATCGCCACGATAGACCCGGCCACGACCCCGAGCGGCAGCAGATAAAGGTTGGCCGAGCGCATCCGGTCGGGCAGGGCGAAATAGCCGAGCAGCGCCAGCCCGATCGTGGCCGCGAGGTTGGCCAGACGCTCGACCGCCGGCCCGAAGAACGGCGTCCAGGTCAACGACAGCACCGACCACAGCACCACCAGCATGCCGGCCAGGAAGGCCGGCGCCGTGAGCAGCCGCGACACGCCCGGGCGCACCGGACGCTGGCGCCGGTCGATCGCGCTGGCGATGATCAGCAGCACCACGGCGATCGGCGCCAGGATCACGGTGGCGCGGCGGGCGACCTGCGCCAGCACCGGCAGGATGACGAACAGGCCGAAGAAGCCGACGCGCCGCAGCAGGGCGGCGGCGTCGAGCGCCGGATCGATCGTGGTGGAGTTCGACGCGCGCGGCATCTTGCGCCTTATCCCGGACCGTGGTGGCCGGATCACGTTCGATACGCAAGCCCCGCGCAAGCCGCTGTAGACCCTGGGCAACACTCCCGGGTCCGCGCACTGCCTTGCGACCGAGTCAGGCGGTGCGGGTGGTCTCGCGCGGGCGCCGGCGGGTCAGGCGCAGGCCGAGATCGGACACGACACGCCAGCCGCCCCAGGCGGCGAGAAACCCGATCAGCCCGGCGGCGAGGCCGTCGGCATTGGTCGGGACGGCGGGGCTGAAGTCCTGATAGGCGGCCTGCGCCACCGGCACGTCCGGGTCACGCAGCATGGCCACCACCTTGCCCAGCGGACTCGTGGCCGAGGCCAGGGCCTGTTGCTGGGAACTCAGGCGGGCGAGTCGGGCGATGTCGGCCTGGGCGGCCTCGCCCCGCCGGGCGACGAGCTGATCGGGATTCGTGCGCAGCCGGTCGACTGCGCCGTCGCGGGTGGTGCCGGTCGCCTGCGCGTCGGATTCCAGCACCGCCACCTGCCGGCGCAGCTCGTCGACGGCGCCACCGATCCGCTGCGCGTATTGCTGCGCGAATTCGGGGGCCTGCGCGGCGATCACGCCGCCGAGCAGGCCGAGGGCGAGGCCGAAAGTGCGGAACACGCGGAACACGTCAAACCCTCCAGCCGGGCGACTCGATGAAGCGGAAACAAAGCATGGCTGTCGCCCGGAGACAAAAACTCAGGCCGGCAGGGTCAGCAGTCCGGCTTGGCCGTCGCCACAGCCGAACAGCAGCCGGTTGCCGCGCGCGTCCCAGGCCAGCGCGGTGATGCCGCTGCCCTGCACGGCGCGCCGCACCAGCAGCTCGGAGGCGTCGGTGAAGCGCACCAGCAGGATGCAGCCATCCTCGTAGCCGACCGCCAGGACCGGCGCTTTCGGATGGAACGCCACCCGCGAGACCCGGGCCGGCCGGACGCCGCATTCCCGCGGCGCCTTGCCGGTGGGGCCTTCCTTGGAGTCGAACGGCCAGACGATCGCCGCCTCGGCGCCGCCTGTGGCGAGCCAATGCCCGTCCGACGACCACGACACCGACCGGACCTTGCCGGGATAGCCCGACATCCGCATGTGGCCGCGATCCGGCTGCAGGCGCCAGCCGTGCAGGGCGTTCTCCTGCATGGTCGAGACCACGAAGCGGCCGTCCGGCGACCACGTGACGTCGATATGCGAACCCTTCCAGGTCACGACCTCTGCGGGGGTCTCGAGGTTCGGGAACCACAGGCTGACGCCGTTGTAATGCGCGACGCCAAGCCGGTAGCCCTTCGGGGCGAAGACAAGGCCGCGGGCGGTGGACGGGGCGGTGAAGCTCTTCTCCCGGCCCTTGGTGTCCCGGGCCACGACCGCGCGCCCCGCCGACCAGGCGACGGCGCCGTCCGGGTGCAGCGCCAGGGCGTCGATCCAGGCGCCACCCTTGGCGACACCGAGTTCCTGGGTCGCGCCCCCGGCCCGGATCTCGACGACGCGGCCGTCGTCACCGCCGGTGACGAGGCGGTCGGGGCTACCGGCCGCCACCAGGATCCCGCTGTCGGGATGGGCCGCGATGCGCACGAGGTCGTCACTCTGCACCAGGGCGACGGTACCGTCGCCGAGGGCCAGGGCCGGCGAATCCTTCAGGAAATGCGCCGCGACCACGTGGGCGCCTGCTTCCAGCGGCGCGACGTGGTCGGTGAGGGACGGATGGCTGACGGACTCGCTCATGGGGACTCGACTTTCTTGGCCCGCGGGCCGGCGCGCAGGACCAGCACCGCGGTGATGAGCGCGAGCACCCCCGAGACCGCCGCCGGCGCGACCAGGGCGTAGAGGGCGAACGCTTCGTAGGCCAGCCCCCCCAGGAGGGCGCCCAGCAGCAGGGACAACCAGACCAGCCCGTCGCCGATCCACCCGAACGGGTCACCCGTCCGGGTGAGCGCCCTGGCGATCTTCTGGCCCAGGCTGAACAGGGCTCCGGTGACGAAGGTGGTGCCGGCGCGGAACCCCTGCACCTGCGCCAGCACGGCGTTCTGCGCCCCCATGGCGACGGCCACGAAGAACGCGGCGAGCCCCAGCTCGGGCGAGGCCAGTCCCAAAGCCAAACCGCCGAGGATCAGCAGCGATTCGTAGGCCAGCACCACCGGGGTGGTCCAGCGCTGCGGCACCAGGATCGCCAGCCCGCTGCCGAGGATCGAGCCGGTCAGGAAGGCGACCAGCAGGATCGCCGGCAGCAGCATCCGGTGCGGCTGGGCCTCGGCGCCGAACACCGCGAGCTGCGTGGTGTTTCCGCTCATGAACGAGGTGTAGAGCCCGCCGAGCCGCATGAAGCCCAGCGCATCGACGTAGCCGGCGAGCCCCGTGAGGAGCAGGCCGGTGCCCAGCTGCCAGGACCGGTTCACGAATCCGCCCTCCCGCCGCAATCCGGTAACGCACCGTTAACCATTTCGGACGCTCCGTTCACCGGCAGCGGGGTGGGGTTAACGGCCCATGCACCAAGTCGGAGCAATTCGATGCAATCACCGCGAACGCCGGAGCGCAGGGGCCCGTTGCTCCTTCGATCCGGCGCGGGGCTACCGCGCCCCCGCCGGGTGAGTGGGAGTTGCGTCATGATGCCGTTCGCCGCCGCCTTCGCCTGCCCGTCCATGCCCGCCCTGGACTCGGCCGCCCCGACCATCCTCGTGGTCGAGGACGAGCCGACCGTCTGCGAGCTGGCCGCGGAGGCGCTTCTCGAAGAAGGTTATCGGGTGCTCACCGCCGCGGATGCCTGGGAGGCCGAGGCGATCCTGGCGCGGGAGAGCGTGGACATGCTCTTCACCGATATCGACCTCGCCCGCAACACGAACGGCCTGGCGCTGGCGCGCCGCGCCCGCAGCGTCTGCCCCGATCTGCCGGTCCTCTACACGTCCGGCGGCCGGGCCTGCCTGTCGCCCGCCGACGCCGTCTCCGAATCGGTGTTCGTCCCCAAGCCGTATCGGCCGAGCCAGCTCGTGGCCCTGACCAACGACATGCTGCGCGCCGCGCACCCTCACCACCACGCCTGACCCCGGATTTCCAAGGAACCCCGCCATGCGGCGCCCGCTGATCGCCACCGGCCTCGTCCTCGCCCTCACCACCTCCGCCCTGGCGGCCCCGGCCACCTGCGACGTGAAGGGCGCCCAGATCGAAGAGGGGATCGCCGCCAAGAAGGAATTGCGCCAGGACGCCAACGAACAGACGGTGCGCGACCTGCGCACCCTGCGCGACGCGGCGATCGTGCTGGAGACCTACAAGTTCCCCGGCGAGTGCGAGGTGCTGCTCGGCATCGCCAAATCGCTGCTGGCCAACCCCGACAAGACGATCGTGCAGGGCGGCAACACCGACGAGGACGAGGCGGAGAGCCTGGTCGAGGCGCGCGAGCCAAAGGCGAAGGCGCCGGCGGACGAGAAGGCTCCGGTTGCCAAGGCGCCGGCTCCGAAGGCGAACTGACGGCGGGGGGGCACCCCGCGCAGCCGGTATCGACGGTCTTCCCTACAATTCACCTCATCCTGAGGTGCGAGCGCAGCGAGCCTCGAAGGGGCCCTCCAGTCTGCTCGCGATCCCTGGAGGGCTCCTTCGAGGCCTCCGCTGCGCTCCGTCGCCTCAGGATGAGGGCGTGGGTGGAAGTGCCCTGATCCGACGGATTCGTGGTGCAGGTCGTGGTACCGCGACCATCACCAGCCCGAACGCAGCATCACCGCTCCTCTCCCGCGCTCGCCCCGAGCTTGGCCCGCGCCAGCGCCCGCCCCAACTTGGCGGCGATCTGTTCGCGCAGGATGTCGGCCATCTCGATGTCGACCAGCCGCCAGCTCAGGCCCCTCAGACGCAGGCGGATCCGGGTGCGCTCGGCCCGGGGAGCTTCGGGCGGGATCGGGATCACCACGGCCCGGAAGCCGCGCATCTCCAGGGCGGTATAATAGGGCAGGAGCCGCCCGGCGCTGCGGATCGCCAGGCCCTCCGGCTTGAGCGCGGCGGGGCGCTCGATGTCGAGCTTGTCGGGCCAGCCGTTGTCGAGGAGGTCCATCACCGTCTCGGGCGTGACCAGGGTCTCGGCCAGTGCCAGAGCCAATCCGTAGGCCACGTCGTTGAGGCGCTGCCGGTCGCGGGGTTCGAGGTCCAGGTCGGTGTCGGAGGCGGAGCGTATCGCTCCGGTGATCTGGCGGACCAGGGACAGCCGCAGCGTCCGGAAGTTCACGTGGCCCTCGATATAGGCCACGTCGTGCCGGCGCACGGCCTGCGCCAGATCGTAGAGCGACCAGAGCGGGCTCACCGTGAAGGCGAGCCACGTCAGAGCGAGCGCGAGCGGGATCGCGAGCCAGCGCACCACCCTACGATCCCGTCCGAGCGATCACGGCCGCGAAGCCCAGCTCTCGAGACCGGCGAAGGCCGCAACCACGCCCTCGTAGGCCGGGCGCTTGAACGGTACGATCAAGTCCGGCAGCTCGGAGAATCGCGCCCAGCGCCAGGCGTCGAACTCGGCCTTGTGAGCGCCGCCGCCGGGGCTCAGCACGTCGATTAGGTTCTCGCTGCCGAGGAACCCATAGGCGAACCATTTCTGGGTCTGGCCGCGATAGCGTCCCTTCCAGGCCTGCTTCGCCACCGCCGGGGGCAGGTCGTAGCTCAGCCAATCCGGAATCTCGCCGAGCGGGCGGACCGCGTCCGGCGGCACGTTGGTCTCCTCGTAGAGTTCGCGCAGCGCCGCGACTCGCGGGTCCTCGCCGGGATCGATGCCGCCCTGCGGCATCTGCCACATATACGGGCCGGCGACGTGCTCCGGGCCGGCCTCCTTGGTCCGGCGCCCGACGAAGACGCCGCCCGAGGGCGCGATCAGCGCGACGCCCACGCAGGGGCGGTAGGGCAGCGCGGCGTCCGAGTCGGAATCTGTGGTCATCGGCGGCGACCATAGGTCAGGCGCAAGTCGCGCGGCAACGCCGCTGGCACCGAAAGCACGCGGTCAATTGGCGGTGCTGACCCGCTTCTCCACCGGGCCGCGCAGGGCGACACTCGCCGGGACCAGGCGGATGCCGCGGGTATCGAGGTCCCGGGCCCAGCGGGCGATCCGGTCGACGCTGAGCGCCGCACCGCTGGCCGAGACCAGGGCGAACCCGGTGACCCGCGCCCGCGCCTCGGCTTGGGCGAGCGCCGCGTCGATGGCGTCGGCGCGGGGCACCGCGTCGAGGACGAGCTCGGCCCGGGCGACCGGGGTGCGGGTCTTGTTGGTCAACGCGGGCTTCGGACCGGTGCCGTCGTCGAGGAAGCCGAGGCCGCGGGCGCCGATCTCACGCAGGATCGGCTCGAAGGCCGGGTCGGCCATCATCTTGGCGCCCATGAAGTTCGCCACGCCGACATAGCCGGGGAAGCGGGCGAGCGACCAGGCGAGGCGGTCGGAATTCTCCAGGCCCTTCAGGGCGGTGAGCAGGGTCTGGGGGCCGGGATCGCTGTCGGGATAATCGAACGGCTCCATGGGGAGCTGGAGGAAGACCTCGTGGCCGGCGTCGCGGGCGCGGGCGGCCGAGCGCTCGGCCTCGGCGCCGTAGGGCAGGAAGGCGAGGCTCACGGCTTGCGGCAGGCGGACCGTCGCGCCGGCGGTGGCAGCCTGGCCGACGCCGAGGCCGGTGACCAGAATCGCGATCCGGGGGCCGCTGCCGGGCTCCTCGGCCCGGGCGTAGACGTCGAGGGCGCGCACCCGACCCTCGCCGAGTTTCGGCATGGTCCCGTGGCGGCCCTGCTCGCTGATGCGGGGATCCGGGGCCGGGGTGAGCCGGGGCGCGTTGGCCGGCGGCACGCGGATCACCACGGCCTCGCTCGGGCCCGAGCCGGGCGGACGCACCACGGTGACGCCCGAGGCAGTCTCGATCTCCTCGGCGCTGCGCTGCTGCGAGCCCCCCGCGTTGACGACCACGGCGCCCTGCGGCTCCGAGACGGCCGCCACCGGAGCGGGAGCGGATCGCGACAGGGGCTCGCGCAGCGCGATGGCGACTTCCACACGCGGCTCACCGCCTTGGGGATCGCCCAGCGCCAGCACGAGCCCGCAGGCCGCCAGCAACCCGCCGGCGATCACGCCCGCAGCCACCTTGGGCCGGCGCAGCGGCGCGACGAGGCGCCCGAACCGGCCCTCGGGCCGCTCCGGCGCTTGCGCCTCGGGCACCCCGAGGGGGCGCGTGAGGATATCGTCGGTGGGTTCGGTCAAGCGGCACTCGATGCGGATTCGCGTCCCACGCCCGATAGCAGCGGCGCAAATCCTGGCGATCATTGCCGGCCGGTATGGTTAATCTTCCGCTAACGTCTCGAACCGGCACAAAAAAGCCCTGCCCGGCAGGCCTGCCGGACGGGGTTTTTGGCACTTGGATCGGTGGAAAACGATCAGTTCGGCACGCTGGGCTTCTGCTGCTGCGGCGCCTGGGTGCCGTTGGCGGCGCCCTTCTGGATGCCGTGCAGGAAGTCGATCGCCGACAGGAGCTGCTTGTCCTTTGCCGGGTCCGGCGGGATGTAGGCGGAGGACCCGCCGCGCTCGTCGGTGTCCTTCTGCTTCAGGTGGCCCTTCAGCCCGGCCTCGCCCTTGGTTTCGTCCTTGCCCTTCAGCTCGTCGGGCACCTCCTGCAGCACCTCGACATCCGGCTCGATGCCCTTCGCCTGGATCGAGCGGCCCGACGGCGTGTAGTAGCGCGCCGTGGTGAGCCGCAGGGCGCCGGAGCCGCCGAGCGGGATGATCGACTGCACCGAGCCCTTGCCGAAGGAGCGCGTGCCCATGATGGTCGCGCGCTTGTGATCCTGCAGGGCGCCGGCCACGATCTCGGAGGCCGAGGCCGAGCCGCCGTTGACTAGCACCACCACCGGCTTGCCCTTGGTCAGGTCGCCGGCTTTGGCCGAGAACCGCTGGGTCTCATCGGGGTTGCGGCCGCGGGTGGAGACGATCTCGCCGCGGTCGAGGAAGCCGTCCGAGACCATTACGGCCTGGTCGAGCAGGCCGCCCGGGTTGTTGCGCAGGTCGACCACGTAGCCCTTGAGCTTGTCGGCCCCGATCTCGCTCGACAGCTTGTCGATGGCCGCACGCATGCCGTCGAAGGTCTGCTCGTTAAACTGGGTCAGGCGGATGTACCCGATATCCCCGCCCTCGACCTTCGAGCGCACCGGCTTGATCTTGATCACATCGCGGGTGAGCGTGACGTCCAGCGGCTCCTTGGCCTCCTTGCGGGAGATCTTGAGCTTCACGGCCGAATTCACCGGGCCGCGCATCTTGTCGACAGCCTGGTTCAGGGTCAGGCCCTGGACCTGGTCGTCGTCGATCTGGGTGATGATGTCGTTGGCGAGCAAGCCCGCCTTGGCGGCCGGCGTGTCGTCGATCGGCGTGACGACCTTGATCAGGCCGTCTTCCATCGTGACCTCGATGCCCAGCCCGCCGAACTCGCCGCGGGTCGTTGTCTGCATGTCACGGAACGCCTTGGCGTCCATGTAGCTCGAATGTGGGTCGAGCGAGGTCAGCATGCCGTTGACGGCCGCCTCGATCATCTTCGACTCGTCCGGCTTCTCGACGTAGTCGGTCCGGACCTTCTCGAACACGTCGCCGAACAGGCTGAGCTGGCGGTAGGTCTCGGCCGAGGCGGCCACGGCCCGCGGTCCCGACAGGATGTCGGTCTGGGTCGCCACCATCGAGGTCCCGGCACCCAGGAAGGCGCCGAGCATGATCAGGGATGTCTTGCGCATCAGCCGCGAACCTTCTCGCCAAGTATCTTGTCACTGGGGCTCTTCGCCCACCACGGCTCCGGATCGACGGAGCCGCCATCCTTTTTGAACTCGACGTACAGGGTCGGTTCGCCGTCGGACCCGGGCGAGCCCGCGCCACCCTCGCCCATGCTGCCCACCGGTTCCCCCGCGAGCACGAACTGGCCGACCTCTACGCTAATCTGATCCATCCCCGCCAGCAGAAGATAGTAGCCATCGCCGGCGTTGATGATCAAGAGACGCCCGTAGGACCGGAACGGCCCGGCGAACTTCACCCAGCCGTCGGCCGGGGACGAGACCAGCGCCTTCGGCCGCGTCGTGAAGGAGACGCCGCGGGTGGTCCCGCCATTGCCGTCCGGCTGATTGAAGGCCCGCGCCAGCCGCCCGCTGACCGGCCGCGGCACTTCGCCCCGCGCTTCCGCGAACGGCACCTTCGGGGCCAGGCGGGCGGGATCTCGGAAGCCCGCCGCGGCGAAACGCTCCTGCGTCACCCGGGCCTCGCGCTCGGCAGCAGCCTTCGCCTCGTCGGCCGAGCGCCGGGAAGCGTTGACCTCGGCCTCGGTGCGGTCGAGCAAGTCCTTCAGGGATTTGGCCTGGGCGCCGAGATCGGCCGCGCGCTTGCGCTCCGCCGTCAGGCCGCTCTCCACATCCGCTTGCCGGGCCCGCCGGGCGGTGACGAGGGCCTGGAGCCGCTGCTGCTCGCGGGCCCAGCCGGCGAGGTCGTTGGCCAGCCCCTCCTTGTCCTGCGCGATCAGCCCGCGCAGGCGGATCATTTCGGCAAGATCGGCGGCCAGGGTATCGACCTCGCCGCGCAGCTCCGGCACCACCGCGCCGAGCAGCATCGAGGTGCGGATCACCGCCAGCACGTCCTCCGGGCTCACTAGCACGGCCGGGGGCGGCCTCCGGCCCATCCGCTGCAGCGCCGCCAGGATCTCGGCGACGATGCCCCGGCGGGCTTGCAGCGAGCGCCGGATCGCGGCCTCGCTCTCGATCATCGCCTTCAGGCGCTCTTCCAGGCGGCTCAACCGGTCCTCGGTGGCCTGCGCCTGGCGGCCGGCATCGAGCAGCGCGCTGTCGAGCTTGGCCCGGTCCGAGCCGATCGCCGCGATCTCGCTCTCGAACTGCGCCCGCTGGCCGGCGCTGGCGGCGAGCGCGTCCTGAACGCGCTTGAGGTTCTCGGCCCGCCGCTCGCGCTCCTCGGTGGCACGCTGGATCTTTTCGGATTCTGCGTTGGCGGCCGGATCCTCGGCCCGCGACGGCGCGGCCGTGCCGGCGAGGGCGATCAGCACAAGGGCGCGGAGGGTTGGACGCTGGAAAAAGACGCCACGGGCGAGGCCATCGAACCGCACGGCGCCCTAGCCCGGCTCGCCGCGGTGATACGGGTGGCCGGCCAGGATGGTCAGGCTGCGATAGATCTGTTCCAGGGCGAGCACGCGCACGAGTCCGTGGGGCAGGGTGGCGGCCCCGAAGGACAGGATCAGCTCCGCCTTCGTCCGAATTGAGGCGTCCAGGCCGTCTGGCCCGCCGATCGCCACCATCAAGGCCGGTCGGCCGGCATCGCGCCAGCCGGCGACACGCTCGGCCAGGGCCTCGCTGGCGATGTCCGAGCGTCCGCGCTCGTCATAGGCGACCAGCACCCCGCCGGGCGGCAGATGCGCGAGCAGGGCGGACGCCTCCTCGGCGCAGCGGTCCGGCGCCCGGCGGGCTCGAGATTCAACGATCTCGACGCTGTCGCAGGCGGAAAAGCCGAGCCCGCGGCCGAGTTGCCCCGCACGGTCGCGATATCGTGACGCGAGCTCGCGCTCCGGGCCGGCCTTCAGACGGCCGATGGCTGCCAGGACGAGGCGCACGGGGGAGGGGTCTCTCGCTGTATTGGGACAGACGTTGCCGCAACGTCATTGCGAGCGCAGCGAAGCAACCCAGCGTGGCGTTACGTCTTGCGATCGCGCGCTGCCCTGGGTTGCTTCGCTGCGCTCGCAATGACGGCGCGGGTTGGGCGATAGCTAGTCGGCCGCCAGACCCAACGGGCGGTCGGCGCCCCACATCTTCTCGAGATTGTAGAAGCCGCGCACTTCCGGGCGGAAGATGTGCACCAGCACGTCGCCCGCGTCGATCAAGACCCAGTCGCAGGCCGGCATGCCCTCAACCCGGGCGTTGCCATAGCCGCGGCTCTTCATCTCCTGGATGAATTTGTCGGCGATCGAGCCGACATGCCGCTGCGACCGGCCGGAGGCGATGATCATCGTGTCGGCGAGCGAGGTCTTTCCGGCGAGGTCGATCGCAATCGTCTCCTCGGCCTTCATCTCGTCCAAGCAGAAGAGGGCGAGCGCCTTCAGGTCGTCCGAGCGCGCCATCCCGGGCTCTTCCGGGACGGGGGCATTGGTGCGGATGGTCTCCGTGCGAATGGTCTCGGGCAGCGTCCTGATTCCTCGTGATGCCGTGCCGCCCTCTCCAGGCGCGCGAACGGGTATGAAATTGGCTGTATCATGCGGCGATTGCAACTGCGTCGCATTCGGGGGCTCAGGTTCCCCGCCCGCCGTTGCGGATTTCAGTCGACGAAAGGGGTGACCGGGGGCCGTGGAGGAACACCCAGGCCGGGGGCGGGCGCGTCGACAGGGTGTGCGCAGCCTCCTCGGGCACCCGCGCCTGAGCCAGCCGATGGGCAGCCCGGGCACTCAGCGGCGTCATGGTGAAGCCCGGCCGGTCGATGATCGCGATCGGCACCAACTGGGCGATCTCGGCGAATCCCTTCCAGCGGTGGAAATTGCCGAGCGAATCCGCCCCCATGATCCAGACGAACTGCACCCCGGGGCAGCGGCGGGTCAGGTAGCGCAGGGTCTGGACCGTGAAGCGCACGCCGAGCGCCGCCTCGATGCCGGTTACCGCGATGCGCGGGTGCCGGGCGATCTCCCGGGCCTGGGCGCAGCGCACCTCCACGGAGGGCAGGGCGATCCGGCTTTTCAGCGGGTTGCCAGGGCTGACCAGCCACCACACCCGGTCGAGCCCGAGCCGGCGCAGAGCCGTCACGGTGACGTGGCGGTGGCCGTGATGGGCGGGGTTGAAGGATCCGCCGTAGAGGCCGATCCGCATGCCGGGGGCGCTCGGCGGCAGGGTCAGCCGCACGCCGGGACTTCCGGCGGGATCACGGGCGGATCTGGCCGCTGCCGTGGACGCGGTACTTGAAGGTCGTCAGCTGCTCGACGCCCACCGGGCCGCGGGCATGCATGCGCCCGGTGGCGATGCCGATCTCGGCGCCGAAGCCGAACTCGCCGCCATCGGCGAACTGGGTCGAGGCGTTGTGGGTAACGATCGCCGAATCGACTTCCGCGAGGAAGCGCGTGGCTTCGGCGCGGTCCCCGGTGATGATCGCATCGGTGTGGTGCGAGCCGTAGGTCTCGATATGCTCGATCGCCGCCTCGATCCCGTCGACCACGCGCACCGCGATGATCGCGTCGAGATATTCGGTGTGCCAGTCGTCTTCCGAGACCGCGGTGACCCGCGGATCGACCGCCTGGGTCTCGGCATCGCCGCGCACGGCGCAGCCGACATCCAGGAGGGTCCGGACAAGGGGGGCCAGATGCGTCGCCGCGCAGGCGCGGTCGACCAGCAGGGTCTCGGCGGCGCCGCAGACGCTGGTCCGGCGCATCTTGCTGTTCAGCAGCACGGCGAGCGCCATGTCGAGATCGGCCGCGGCCGCGACGTAGACGTGGTTGACGCCGTCGAGATGGGCGAAGACCGGCACCCGCGCTTCGGCCTGGACGCGCTCGACCAGACCGCGCCCGCCCCGGGGCACGATCACGTCGATGCAGCCGTCGAGGCCGCCGAGCATCAGCCCGACCGCAGCGCGGTCCCGGGTCGGCACCAGCTGGATCGCGTCGGCGGGCAGGCCGGCCTCGGCCAAGCCCTCGCTCATCGCCTTGGCGATCGCCAGGGCACTGCGGTGGCTGTCCGAGCCGGCGCGCAGGATCGCGGCGTTGCCGGCCTTCAGGCAAAGCGCGCCGGCATCCGCGGTGACGTTCGGGCGGCTCTCGAAGATGACGCCGATGACGCCGAGCGGCACGGCGATGCGCTCGATCAGCAGGCCGTTCGGCCGCTCGATCGCGGCGAGTTGGCGCCCGACCGGATCAGCCAGCGCGCCGACCTTCTCGACGGAATCGGCGATGGCCGCGACCCGGCCGGCATCGAGGGCGAGGCGATCGATCAGAGCGGCGCTCTGCCCGGCTTGACGCGCGGCGGCAACGTCGCGGGCGTTCTCGCGGAGGATTTCTTCCGCATTGGCCCGCAGGCGCTCGGCGATCAACCGCAGCGCCCGATCCTTGGTCTGGGCCGACGCGAGCGCCATGCGCCGGCCGGCGACGCGCCCCCGACGGCCGATCGCCGCCATCTGCTCCGGCAGCGCCTCGGCCTCGGTGAAATCCGATCTCAGGTTCAGGACGGGCACGCTGGCGTCCTCGGTGTTCGAGGGCCGCGGAAACCGGCCCGACAGGGGAATAGGCCGTATTTGCACATCGGGCGATGGGCCTACAAGTGTGCCCGACCGGAGAGCGTGATGGAGATCGAGCGATCCAGGGTGCGCGAATAATTGATCTGACTCAGTTCATTCTAAAACAGCGCCAGATCATCGCGGTGCACCATCCAGGCGCGCCCGGGATAATTGAGCAACTCGGGTATGCGCGCGCTCGGATGGCCGATGATCAGCGCCGCCTCGGCGCTGTCATAGGCCACCAGGCCGCGGCCGAGCACGCGCCCGTCAGGATCGCGGATCATCACCGCATCGCCCCGGGAGAAGCTGCCCTCGATCGCCCGGACGCCCACCGGCAGCAGGCTGGCGCCGCTAAGCAGCGCCTTGGCGGCCCCGGCATCGATGGTCAGCGTGCCGCGCGGCTCCAGGGAGCCGGCGATCCAGGTCTTGCGCGCCGCGGTCGGGGTCGAACCGGACAGGAACCACGTGCAGCGCGCACCCTCGCGCACCGCCTTCAGGGGGTTCTTGCCCCGTCCGTCGGCGATGACGAGGTGGGTGCCCCCCGAAGCCGCGATCTTGGCCGCCTCGACCTTGGTGCGCATGCCGCCCCGCGACAACTCCGAGGCCGGGCCGCCGGCCATCGCCTCGATCTCCGGGGTGATGCGCTCGACCACGGGCAGGTGACGGGCATTTGGGTCGGATTGGGGCGGGGCGGTGTAGAGGCCGTCGATATCCGAGAACAGCACCAGCACGTCGGCATCGATCATGGTGGCGACCCGGGCGGCCAGCCGGTCATTGTCGCCGTAGCGGATCTCCGAGGTCGCCACCGTGTCGTTCTCGTTGACCACCGGGACGGCGCGCATCTCCAGGAGCTTCAGCACCGTCGCCCGGGCGTTGAGATAGCGGCGGCGCTCCTCGGTGTCCTGCGGGGTGACCAGGATCTGACCCGCCACGATGCCGTGATGGCCGAGCGCCTCGGCCCAGTGCCGGGCCAGGGTGATCTGCCCGACCGAAGCCGCGCCCTGGCTCTCCTCGAGCCGCAGGATCCCGGGCGGCAGGCCCAGCACCGTCCGCCCCAGGGCGATGCTGCCGGAAGACACGACCAGCACGTCGACGCCCCGGCCGTGCAACTCGGCGATGTCCTCGGCCAGAGCTGCCAACCAGGCATGGCGCAGCCGGCCGGCCTTGCGATCGACCAGCAGGGCCGATCCGACCTTGATGACGATGCGGCGGAATTCTTCGAGAGCCGGGATCATTGTGTTTCGCAGAGACGGGTCACGCGGTGCGGTTTGGACGATGTCGGCGCGGTTGAACAGCGGTACACCGCGGCCTTGGACAAGGGCCGAGATCGAGTCGTGTCGTAATCAGGACGCCGGATTGTAGGCAGGCACCAGATCGGTGTGGATGAAGTC
>NZ_JAKSYL010000120.1 GCF_022829515.1 Methylobacterium sp. J-048 | reverse complement strand
TCAAGAAGGAGTGCGGGTATGTGAAGGTGGACTAGGCCAAGAAGGTCACGGATCAGTAGCGGGGCAACGCGCGGCTTCGTGGCCTGGTAGCCGAGTTGTCTGTGGAGGAGCAGGTGCTGTCGAACGTCGCCTCGGGAATCTTGTAGCGCCCGAGAGAGGTAGGCAGGCGGTGGACGGCAACCGCGAGAAGTACGACCTCTGGGAACGTCACGACTGCCGGATCGTCGGCCAGGATCGGGGCACGCAGCGATACGTGGCTACGTTGCCGGCCGACGAGGATGCGCTGACCCGTGCCCCGATGCTGGCCGACGATCCGGCAGGCGTGACGTTCCGAGAGGTCGTACTTCTCCCGGATGCCGTCCACCGCCTGCCTGCGTCGCTCGGGGGCTACAAGTTTCCCGAGGCGACGTCCGCCAGCACCTGCTTCTCCAGAGATAAATCGGCTACCAGGCGACGAAGCCGGGCGTTCTCGCGCTCCAGATCCTTCATCTTCTTGGCCTGATCGACCTTCAGGCCGCCGTACTCCTTACGCCAGCGATAATAGCTCTGCTCAGAGATTTCCGCCTCCCTGCATGCAAGGGCCAAACTCTTGCCCTGAGCTGTCTGCACCTCGATCTGGCGCAGCTTGAGCACCACCTGCTCCGCGCTCGTCTTCTGACCTCGCCGCATGTCCGACTCCTCCGGTCCTGGCTGATCCTCTCAATCAGCCCGGTCCAAAGCCAGCCGGTCAGGTCAGGTCCTCGCAGTGCTACGCGAGAGCCTGCGGCCGGGAAGGCTCCGCGGGGCTCACTGCGGAACGGTGCCGATCTCCCGCAGATAGATTGCGGTCGCCGGATGCAGCCACGCGGCCGGCACGTTCGAGACCAGGTTGCGCGGATCGCTCTCGTGTCCCTGTGCATAGTGGCGCGCCAGCGTGTTCCGCCCCTGATCGATCGCCCGCACGAGGCGCGAGACGAAGGCGTCATCGAGCCCTGGCCGGCCTAAAATGAAGCTCCAGGAACCGACGGTCTCGAGCGCCGCGTCCTGTCCCTTGAACGAACCCGCCGGGACGGTCAGGCGTCGCAGCGACGAGCGGAGCGCGAGGATCTTCGGGACTGCTTCCGGCGCCGGGCCGAAGAAGCGGGCGCCGCCGGGCGCGTCCGCGAGGGTCTTGAAGCCTGGCCAACCGAGGCTCGCACCCCACAAGGCAGCCGCTCGGCCATCGCGGACTTGAACGGCGCCATCGCCGGCATCGTCGAGAAGGATCGGGCGGATGTCATGCTCGGGATCGATGCCTGAACCCAGGAGCACGGTGCGCCCCATCAGCGTAAAGCCGGAGGCGCGCGTGCCGAGCGCGACGGCGCACCCGCGCAAGTCCGCCACGCCGTGGATCGGGCTGGCCGTCGGGACCACGAACAACCCGGGCGATGCGTCGATCGGGGCGACGACGGTCAGCCCGGACCCGGAGGTTGGCTGAGCATTCAACGCGTCGAAGGCGTACTCCCCCTGCACGAGGGCCAGATCGAGCTTGCCTTCCCGCAGCAGTGTGAGGTTTTCGGTCGAGCCCTTCGTGATGCGAGGCTCGATCGTCAGACCGGGATCAACCTCGTTGACTGCTGCGACGAGCGCGCGACCGGAGGCGGGGAACGAGCCCCCCGGCGTTGCCGTGCCAAGCACGATACGTCTGGTCGCTGCGCCCTCCTGACTCCGGCTCGATGTCGGGGCGAGGGCCAGACATGCTAGGAGAAGACGGCGTGAGATCACGATAATCGGCCTTTCCGTGGATGAGCCAGACCGAACTACGCGACCGTCCCTGGACCGCACCGCGTCTTGTGCCTCGCACCACCATCTTGATGGCGGTGCCCCGGCCCTGCTCAGGAGGCCGAGATACGTGCCTAAGGTTGAGCGATAGATCCGGTCGGTGATGGCCCCAGCCTATCGGCCGCACAGGAGGGAGCAGATGATCTTGAAGCTAACGGAGTGGTCGTCACACCGCCTCACTCAGAACGAGCTGCCACGGCGCAATCGCCCCCTGCCCTGACTGGCCGCGGATATGCCGATCCATCGTCCTAGTCCATGTGTACGAGGAAACGTGCGATCGCATCGTGAATCAGCGCGACGATCTGTGCCTCCCGTCGCTCGAATTCCTCGAGCAGTCCTGAGACCGCAACGGCGAGGGGACGGCCCTTGCGGTCGATGCGGTTGGGTAGTGGCACCGCGATCGACCCGGCGCCGGACGTGACGAGGCCATGCGAGAAGAAATGGCCGTCCTGCCGCAAACGGGCCACGTTGGCCAGGACGGCTGCGACTTGAATCGGGGGTTGCTCGGGCGGGGCCTCCGCGTTCGTGCGCCGTACGAGTGGGCCGATCTCGGCATCCGGGATCCCGGCGAGAAGCGCGGTGCCGGTCGCCGACCACACCACAAGTCGGCGCGTGCCGGGTGGGACGTGAAAGCGCATCGCGGTTTGCGCCTGCAACACGTGGACGTACTGCGAGTAGATGGTGTTGCGTGCCGCTAGGATCACCGTGCCGCCCGTGCACTCGGACAGATGCTCGAGCATGCGCACGAGACTACCGTCGCGCACCGGCCCCTTGTCGAGCCACGCGCCCAGCAGCGCGACCCGCGGCGACGGCAGGAAGCTGCGGCTGTCGGCGTCGTAATCGAGATAGCCGAGTTGGGCCAGGCTCTTCAAAAGCATCGAGGTTGAGGATTGCGGAAAGCCTAGGCGTTCGGCAATCTCCGAGACCCGAGCTTCGCGCTGAAGCTCGTCGAACAGCTCCAGGATCTGAAGCACGCGGCCCGCGGACTTCACGAAAGCCAAGGAGGGACCGACTGCATCGGCCCTGACCAAGAGGTCCGTGCTTGAACCCGCTCCGGTCTTTACCCGAGGCGTGAAGCGGTCGGGGGCAATCATACCCGGCTCCAGGCCGGTATTGCGAGGAGGCTGTGAACGGCCTCGAACGTGATATCCGCGCGCCGTGAAGCCCACCAATAGGCTGCCCGCCCGGCAATCATCTGAGTTGCCCGCAACTCGAACGAACATGGCGTTTGCGGCGCGATCTCATGGCATGTCCAATCATCGTGAATGGAGTACGGGCCGCTTGGGTCCAGCTGCCGTTATGAATGCATCACCGCATCCGCGCTCGACGACGTATAGTGCGAATCATCCGCCGCTCCATCACAGATGTGATATCGCTCAGCAGATCCACGATGACGGTTGAAGACCAATCCCGGCTCTGTCCTACTCGAGGGCGAGCGCCGGACAGTGATGCTGTCCGGACGTGCTGAGACCGCGCGCCAAGGGCGGCTCTGCTCGGGAGGAATGCCGATGTCGATCCGCCTCGCGGCCGTCGCCGCGCGTCTCGTCTCCGTGGCGCTGCTATTGTCCGCTTTGAGCGGACCGACCCTCGCCGAGACGAACACGGTCCGCATCGGCCTGCAATACGGCCTCGTCTACCTGCCGGTAATGATCGCTCAGAACGAAGGTTTGTTCGATAAGCGCGCCAAGGCGGCAGGCCTCGACGGGCTGTCGGTCACGCTGAGCCGCTTCAGTGGCTCGGCCGCGATGAACGACGCACTGCTTTCCGACAGCATCGAGCTGGGCACACTCGGCGCGACCGGCGCCTTGATCGCCTGGGACAAGACCCGCGGTCGTCAGCAGATCAAGAGTCTCTGCGCCCTCACTTCAGTCGTCTACACGCTGTTTACGGGCAAGCAGGGCGTTACCGCGCTGAAGGATTTTACCTTTGGCGACAAAATCGCGGTCCCAGCCTTCAACTCGCCGCAGGCTATCCTGCTGCGGGTGGCCGCAGCCCGGCAGCTCGGCGATCCGGCCAAGGCGGATACTCTGATGGTGAGCCTGCCCCACCCCGACGCCACCGCGGCCATGCGCGCCGGGCAAGGCATCGCCGGCTACTTCTCGACGCCACCCTTCACCCAGATCCTACGGGCGGATCCCAAGCTCCGGGCGATCATGACCTCCACCGGTCTGATCGGCGACGGTGACCCTACCGCCGCGACCCTGAACGCCAAGCAGGGCTTCGTCGACGCCAATCCCAAGGTGACGCAGGCCATCCTCGCCGGCATGGAGGACGCGGTTTCGCTCATCCGCAGCGACCCGAGGCGGGCGGCGGCGATCTACCTGGCTTCAGAGCAGGTGCAGATCGATCAGGCCCAGGTCGAGTCGACCCTCACCGACGGGTCCCTCGTCTACGGCGTGGCCCCGAAAGACATGGTCAACCTTGCCAAGGCGATGGCGGCGCAGGGGCTCCTGCGCAAAGTGCCGACCGACTGGCAAGAGCTCTTCTTTCCGGGCCTCAAGGAACGCGACGGAAGCTGAGCGAGCCATACGGGCGAGCCCCTGATCTGACAGACCACGGAGCAGAGATGCAGAGCTTTCGCTTCAGCGCCGAACCGCTCCCGGCCGAGGCCGAGGCGGCCCGTGCGGCCGTCCGGGTTTTTCTCGACGCTGAACTGGCGGCGGGGCACTTCGTGCCACATCGGACCTCGTGGACGACCTTCGACGCCGGCTTCAGCCGACGTGCCGGGGCGGCCGGGTTCATCGGCCTGACCATGCCGGAGGCGTATGGTGGCCATGAGCGGTCCGGCCTCGTCCGCTTCGTCGTCACCGAGGAGATGCTGGCGGCCGGCGCGCCCTGCGGGGCGCACTGGATCTCCGACCGCCAGTCTGGCCCACAGATCCTGCGGCACGGTTCCGAGGCGGCCAAGCGGGCGATCCTGCCGCGGATCTGCCGCGGCGAATGCGCCTTCGGCATCGGCATGAGCGAGCCGAACTCGGGCTCGGACCTCGCCGCCGTGCGCACCCGCGCGGCGCGCGACGGCGACGATTGGTTGATCAACGGCTCCAAGATCTGGACGACGAACGCCCATCAGGTCGATTACCTGCTCGCCCTGGTCCGGACCGGTGAGCCCGGACCAGACCGGCACGGCGGCTTGACCCAGTTCATCATCGACATGGCGGCTCCCGGGGTCACGGTGCGACCGATCCTCGACCTGTCAGGCCACCACGAGTTCAACGAGGTGTTCTTCACCGACTACCGCGTCCCGGACGCCATGATGGTCGGCGCGGAGGGCGAGGGCTGGGGGCTCGTCACGGAGGAACTCGCTTTCGAGCGCTCGGGGCCCGACCGCTTCCTGTCGGACTACCGGCTGCTCGTCGAACTCGTCGACCGGATCGGACCGGAACCCGACCGGTTCCAGGCGGTCGAGACCGGCCGGATGGTGGCGCAGCTCACCGCGCTCCTCGGCATGTCGGCCTCGGTGGCCCGGCTCCTCGACAAGGGCGTCGTCCCCGGCGTTGAGGCGGCGCTCGTGAAGGATGTCGGCAACAGCTTCGAGCGCGCGGTGCCGGAGATCGCCCGGCGGCTCGTGCCGGTTGAGCCGAGCCTCACCTCGCAGGGCGAGCCGTTCCGTGAGGCGCTCGGCGGCGTGACCCTGCGGGCGCCCTCCTTCACCCTGCGCGGCGGCACCCGCGAGGTTCTGCGCGGGGTCATCGCGCGGGGACTGGGCTTGCGATGAACACGACCAACCACGCACAGGATGGGGCGGCCGACGAGGTCGCCGACATCGTCCTCGATCAATTCGAGCGGCTGCTGGCCCAGCATCTCTCGCCGCAAGTGCTGGCGGCCTGCGACGGTGCCGTGGACGACGCGGCCTGGCCCGCGGATCTCTGGAGGGCGCTTAACGACAGCGGTCTGCCGCTGGCCCTGGTGCCCGAAGCGGCCGACGGGATCGGCTTGGAGGCCAGGACGGCGGCCTTGCTGATCCGGCGCTGTGGGCAGGCGGCCTTGCCGCTGCCGCTGCCCGAGACCATCGCGGGTGCGGCGCTCTGGGCGGCGGCAGGCGGCGGCGCGCCGGAGGGCGCCCTCACCTTGGTCCCAGCCGGCAGCCCCGTTCGAATCACGCGGCGGGCCGACGGTTTCGTCCTCGACGGGCGGGCGGCGCAGGTGCCCTGGGGCGGTTCGGTCGCGGCCCTGCTCGTGGATGCGATCGACGCCGCAGGCGTCCGCCACCTCGTACGGATCACGGCGCCGGGCACGGTTCGTGATACGCGCCACAACCTCGCGGGTGAGCCGCGCGACGCCCTCGACCTCACAGGCTGTACCGCCGCCATCGACGAGGTACGGACAGCGCCGGACTGGGCCGCCGAGGTTGGTGTCGGCTCGGTGGAGGCAGCCGGCGCCTGGGTGCGCGCGCAGCAGTTGGTGGGCGCGATGGAGACCTGCCTCGCCTCCGCCCTCGATCACGCCCGCGAGCGGCAGCAATTCGGGCGGCCGCTCGCCAAGTTTCAGGCGATCCAGCACATGCTGGCCGAGGCCGCGGGCCACGTCGCGGCGGCGACTGCATCGGCTGATCTCGCTGCCGCGTGCTGGGGAGATGCGCGCTTCGTCCTCGCCACCGCGATCGCTAAAGCGCGCTGCGGCGAGGCGGCGGGCCACGTCGCCGCGATCTGTCATCAGATCCACGGGGCGATGGGTTTCACCCAGGAGCACCCGCTGCACCGCGCGACGCGGCGGCTGTGGTCTTGGCGAGACGAGTTCGGCTCCGACGCTCTGTGGCAGGAACGGATCGGGCGCGCGGTCTGCGCGGGCGGAGGCACCGCTCTCTGGCCGATGCTGGTCCGGCTGCGGGCCGGTGCCGGCTAACATGGGAGATCGCCGCGTGCTGGATCATTCCGCCGAGACGAAAAAGGCCGGTCCCCTGGCGGGCGTGCGGATCGTGGATCTCACCAGCGTCATCATGGGACCGTCGGCCACGCACATCCTGGCCGATCTCGGCGCCGACGTGATCAAGATCGAGACGCCGGAGGGCGATTCCTTCCGTCACTACCGGCCGGCCCGCAACGCCGGGATGGGCGGCAACTTCCTGCACCTCAACCGCAACAAGCGCAGCGTCCGCCTGGACCTGAAGCGGCCCGAGGCGCGGGCGGCCCTCGACCGGCTCATCGTGACGGCGGAGGTCTTCGTGCACTCGATGCGCCCGGACGCGATCCTGCGCCTGGGCTACGGCTACGAGCGAGTCCGCGCGCTCAAGCCCGAGATCATCTTCTGCGGGGCCTACGGGTTCGGGGCTGACGGCCCCTATGCCCACAAGGCAGCCTACGACGACCTGATCCAGGCGGGCTCCGGCCTCGCCGCCCTCCAGACCGCCGCCACCGGTGAGCCCGGCTACCTGCCGACCGTGCTGTGCGACAAGATCGCCGGCCAGGCTATTGCCTGTGCGATCCTGGCGGCCCTCTACGAGCGTCGGGCCGGCGGCGTCGGGCAGGCGGTCGAGGTGCCGATGTTCGAGACGATGGTCGAGTTCAACTTCGTCGAGCACATGGTCGGCTACGCCTTCGAGCCGCCACTTGGGCCGCCGGGCTTCAACCGGGTGCTCAGCCCGAAGCGCAAGCCCTACCGCACCCAGGACGGCTATGCCTGCATCCTGCCCTACTCCGACCGGAACTGGCGCGACTTCTTCATCCACACCGGCCGGCTCGAATTCGTGGACGACCCGCGCTTCACCCCGCTCGCCGTGCGGGTGGAGAACATCGAGGTCCTGTACGCGCTGGTGGAGGAAGAGGCTCCCCGCAGGACCACCGCTGCTTGGGTGACGTTCTGCGATTCGGTGAGCATCCCGTGCATGCCCGTCCTCGGGTTGGAGGAACTGCCGGACGACGCGCACCTGAAAGCGGTGGGCTTCTTCGGGGCCGCCGAGCATCCGAGCGAGGGGCGCTACCGCACCATGCGCCGACCGGTTTCGTTCAGTGGCAGCGACTTCGCGATTCGCCGGCACGCCCCCCGGCTCGGCGAGCACACCGCCGAGGTTCTGGCCGAGGCGGGCCTCGACCCGGCCGAGATCGCCGCCCTCACCGGGGCGGCCGCCCCGCCGGACCCATCCACGCAATCCGAGGAGACCGCCCGATGACGCTTGAGGCCGAGACACGCGGTGCGGGCGGAGACCTGCTGTTCTCCGTCGCGGAGGGCGTGGCGACCATCACGCTGAACCGGCCCGAGCGGAAGAACGCCTTCACCTTCCCGATGATCGAGGCCTGGACGGCGGCTCTGCAGCGCTGCCGCACGGATGATGCCGTCCGCGTCGTCGTCGTGACCGGCGCGGGCCCAGCTTTCTGCAGCGGTGGCGACATCGTCGAGATGGGCGAGCGCCTCGACCAGCCGCCTCAGCGGCGCAAGGACGAACTCTACGGCCGAATCCAGCGCATCCCGCTGGCGCTCGAGGACCTCGACAAGCCGGTCATCGCCGCTCTGAACGGCGTGGCCACCGGGGCGGGCCTCGACCTCGCGCTGATGTGCGACCTGCGCTACGCCGCGAAAAGCGCCCGCTTCGCCGAGACCTACGTCCGTGTCGGTCTGGTGCCCGGGGCCGGTGGCGCTCACTTCCTGCCCCGCCTCGTCGGCACCGCGAAGGCGCTGGAGCTGTTCTTCACCGGCGATTTCGTCGATGCGGAGGAAGCGCTCCGGATCGGCCTCGTCAACGGCGTTCACGACGATGTGGCCCTGATGCCGGCGGTCGAGGCGCTGGCGCGTCGGATCGCCAAGGCGCCACCGCTCACGCTGAGCCTGATCAAGCGCGCAGTCTATCAGGGGATGCGCAACGACCTGCGCACCAACCTCGACCTGATCTCCTCGCACTATGCGGTGATCACCGCGACGCCCGAGCATCGGGATGCGGTGCAGGCGTTCATCGGCGGGCGCAGCAAGCCTTGAAATGAAGGGCGCCCACTTGAGTGCTGGGGGGCTTCCGGTTGGGTCACCCCGCCCCCGTACGTGATGTGGGGAAGATGACGTGCCAGGAACGAAAGCAGCAGAAGCAAAACAACATCGGCATTGTGTCAGCTGATTCCGGTCTTTAATTAGACTGATCGCGAAAGATAATATCAAATACCATTCGATCGATGAGGGAACCGCCAAATGAATGTTGCAGCCAAGCGGTCGGTGTACGAACCTGACCAAGCCGGTCTGGCTTTCCCTCGCTACCCCGTGTTCGATGATGCCGCGCAGGAGCGAAGACACCGCAAGGTTCGGTTGGCTGCCGCCTGTAGGCTCTTTGCTGATCTGGGCTACGAATACGGATTCGCCGGCCACATCACCGTCCGCGACCCGGAGGATCCGAACCTCTACTGGACGAATCCGTTCGCCATGGAATTCGGGGCGGTCAAGGCGTCGGACCTCCTCCTCGTCGACCACGACGGCCGAGTCATCGAGGGCGCGCGTGCGGTGAACCGCGCCGGCTTCGTCCTGCACGCCGCCATCCACGAGGCGCACCCCGGCATCCTGGCATCGTGCCACTGCCACACGATCAACGGCATGGCTTGGGCCGCCCTGGGCCGGCGACTGGATCCGATCACCCAGACAGCCTGCGGCTTCTACGGTGATGGGCAGGCCCTGATCACCGAGGAAGCTGGCGCCGTGGTGGTGGAGCGCGGGGCCGGCCACAGCGTCGCCGCCGCGTTCGGACGCGACACCAAGGTTGCCATTCACCAGAACCACGGCCTGTTCAGCGCCGGCCAGGAGAGCATCGAGGAGGCCGTTTGGTGGTTCGTGGCCGCCGAGCGGGCCTGCGAGATTCAACTCAAGGCCGAGGCGACGGGCCACCCCCTGAAGCTCGTTCCCGAAGCCAATGCGGCGCACTCCGCCAAACACCTCGCCACTCCGTTCATGGCGTGGCTTCATGCCCAGCCGATGTTCGACCGCACTTTGCGCCAGCATCCGGACGTGATCGACTGATCGACTGCTGCACACCGCGGCGCGCGCATCTATGCAGAGCACAATACGGCGTGGATCTAGAGCTTGCGGTGCCGGAAATGATTGCGGCATCCTATGTTTTTGATTCTAATATAAAAGAAACATACCGAATGCATCGGGAGGTGCGAATGGGCAAGCGCCGTTATCTGCTGTATATTGGCATTTTCTTGCTTGTCGTCTTCAATTATGTGGACCGCGTCGCGCTGTCGGTCGCGGCGCCGGCGATCGCGGCTGAATACAATCTGAGTCCGGTACAGGTCGGTTACCTGTTCTCAGCTTATCTCTGGACGTATGTCGTCTGCTTGATCCCATGCGGATTTCTGACCGATCGCTACGGGGCGAAGGTGGTCAACGGCGTCGGTGTGTTCGTGTGGTCCGGCGCGACGATTCTCACAGGGCTCGCGTCCGGCTTCGTCAGCCTTCTCGGCTCGCGCATGCTGATGGGCGCGGCGGAGGCGTCCACCTATCCAGCGGGCGGTCGCGTGTTGCGGGATTGGGCGCCGCGATCCGAGTTCGGTCTGGCGGCCACGATGCTCAACAGCGGCGGCTACGCGGGTCCTGCGTTCGGGACCTTGCTGCTCGGGTGGGTGGTGTCAGTCCACGGCTGGCGGTGGGGTTTCTATACGGCCGGCTTGCTGGGCTTGGTTTGGCTGGTCGGCTGGTTGGTCTGGTATCGCGTGCCGGAGACGGCAACCTTCGTCGGCGAAGACGAGCGCGCCTTCATCCTGCGTGAGCGCGATTCCGGGGCGAAATCCGGTGGCTCGGCCGACGGGTTTGGCGTGCTGTTGCGCTCGCGCAGTATGATCGCCGTCGCCGTCACGCAGGGCTGCGCCGTCTACACGCAGATCGTGTTCCTGACCTGGCTTCCGAGCTATCTCGCCAACGTCAAGCACATGTCGATCGTGAAGTCGGGCCTGTTCACGGCGTTCCCGTACTTCGCGGCGACGGTCTTCGCGTGGGTCCTCGCCCATCTGAGCGATCGTGCGCTGGCCGCGGAGGGCGGCTCCAGCACGGGGCGGCGGCGGCGCATCGTCGTCGTGTCGATGCTCAGCGCGGCCGTGATCCTGGCGGCACCGTTCGTCGACAGCACGCCGATGATCCTGGGCCTGATCACCATCTCGCTGACCGGCTTGGCGACGGGCATCTCGCTCAACATTGCCCTGGCCGCCGATCTGCTGCGGTCGCCTGCGAGTGCTGGCAAAGCCATGGCGATCCAGATCACCGGCGGGAACATGTTCGGCCTCATCGCGCCGATCGCCACGGGCTACATCATCGCGGCGACGGGTAGCTACGACCTCGCCTTCGTGGCCGGTGGCGTGCTGCTGGTGACCGGGGCCGTGATCACGCTGACCCTGACGCACGCCCCAATCGGTGGCGACCTCCCCGCGCCAGCGGTCGTCCCCGCGCTGCGCCGCGCTTAAGCTCTTAGACGGAGGTCACGATGTACGCAGCCCCGCCTATCTGCCCAACGAGAGTCTTCGCCACCTACCCCGAGGCGTGGCGGGTGGCCACGGCGGAGAACGAGTGGATCCGCACGCAGCCGGGGCGCATGCCGACCGGATCGTTCCTGGAGGGGCCGTCCTTCGACCTTGACGGCAATCTCTGGTGTGTCGACATCCCGAACGGACGCATCTTGTGCGTGGCGCCGGACGGCGGTTTCACCATCGCGGCCGAGTACGATGGTTGGCCGAACGGCCTCAAGATCCACCGTGACGGCCGGATATTCATCGCCGACTACAAGAACGGCATCATGGTCGTCGACCCGGATACCGGCACGGTCCAGCCGTTCCTCCTGCGGGTCGGGCCCGAGCGGTTCCGGGGCGTCAACGATCTCTTCTTCTCTCGCGATGGCGATCTCTACTTCACCGATCAGGGCCTAACCGGCTGGCAGGACCCGGGCGGACGCCTCTTCCGCGTTCGGGCGGACGGGGTCGTGACCTGCATCCTGGACGGCATCCCAAGCCCGAACGGCCTCGTCATGAACCTCACTGAGGACATGGTGTACCTGGCGGTTACGCGGGCCAACGCGGTCTGGCGGATCCCGCTGATGCGGGACGGGACGGCCGCCAAGGTGGGCACCTTCATCCAGATGTCGGGCGGGGCCGGGCCGGACGGGCTCGCCCTCGACGCGGAGGGTCGCATCGCCGTCGCCCATGCCGGGAAGGGCGCCGTCTGGCTGTTCGACGCCACGGGGGAGCCGGTGCTGCGCATAACCTCTTGCGCCGGCCTGCACACTACCAACGTGGCGTTCGGCGGCGCGGATGGACGAGCACTGTTCATCACTGAGTCTGGCTCAGGCGTCATTCTACGGGCTGACCTGCAGACGCCCGGGCACACTATGTTCTCGCACACGCACGAGAGCGAGGTGTGATCGTTGGCCCTGTGCGCAGCACGGGTGGAGCTGAGGTCTGCAGACCGGCCGGCCAGTCCCAATCGAAACACCCGGGATCGCCACGGCCGAGGATAATCCGTGAGGCTCGCACGGGGCGTCGTCCCGCCGCCGAACGCCGCCAAGACGCGCGGCAGATCCTTATCGGCCTTCGCCTCGCCGCGATCCCCGCGTCACCCCACGGAGTGGATACAGATGGCCCACCTCCCCTATGCGGATCCGAATCGACCGGAAACGGCCGAACTCGTCGCTCGCATCACCGCCCAACGCGGCGGGGTGCTGCACCTCTACTCCATGCTGCTGCACAGCCCGTCGGTAGCCGACGGCTGGCTGCATTTCCTCAGCGCGATCCGCCAGCGCTGCGTCGTGCCGGGGGCCCTGCGCGAGCTCGTGATCCTACAGGTCGCCCACCTCAACGGGGCACCCTACGAGGCCGAGCAGCATATCCCGATCGCGCTGCGCGAAGGGGTGCACCAAGCGCAGGTCGACGCCCTCCCCGACTGGAGGGCATCAGACGTGTTCGAGCCGGCGCAGCGCGCGGCCCTGGCCTACTGCGATGCGATGACCCGAACCATCCACGTGCCGGCCGACGTGTTCGCAGACCTGCGCACCCACTTCGACCCGCGGACGATCGTCGAGCTCACCGCGACGGTCGGGGCCTACAACATGGTCTCTCGCTTCCTCGAAGCGCTCGGCATCAGCTCCGCCGACGACATGCGTGCGGGGCGGGCTGACCGATGACAGACCCCTTCTCCCTCGACGGCAAGGTCGCGCTCATCACCGGCTGCGGCTCGCAGTAGCCCTGGTGGAGCAATGCTAAGGCCACGGCCGTGACCTTAGCCCGGCGCGGCGCGAGGGTCGCCACACGCAACCGGTCCGACGCGATCCGCATCTGTCTGAACGGTGCCCCAGATCGGGCGGCGTTGACCTGGGCGCTGCATCGCTTGTCGGGAATACTTACCTGGGCGAGCGTTGTGTGCACGGGAGGACGAACGCTTCGCTGAGATGTTCGATGATGTGCCGGCCAAACGGGGCTGAACCTCGGCCAACCGATACTCTGCATGGATGGAGCGTCGGTCCGACGTAGACTTGAGAGCCCTGCGCTTCATGCTGCGAGCGAATCGCACCGTCCGCGATTGTCGTCGACGTCCGCTTCCGAGCTATTGTGATGGCCCATTAAGCGTCCGGCATGGGCGCAAAGCCGAAGGTCCGCTTCTGGACGTGGACCCAACTTCCGCTTCCCACCACTCGTTGCAGACCTCGCGAGTGAGTATCGAGCGCCAAATTCCGGCCGCCTAGTCTCCAAGCCGAAGCCGAGACTGCCGGTGGGGTGCCCCATGCCTTGGGGTCGACATCTTCCGCCCGGCGGGACAATGGCGGCGCCTTCTCGCTCTGGGTGATGATGCTGCACGATTGCTAAGCTGAGGAAGAGGGCGCAGTCCAAGCTCGGTCTGAAACGCGAGACCTTCCCTCCGAATGTCTGTCACAACCCTGAAGCCAACCACGATAGCTCGCGATGGGCTACCGCCGGGCCAGCGCGGCCGGGCCATGGCCGCGGTGCTCACTGGGGTGGCACTCGCCACGCTCGACACCGCCATCGCCAACACGGCGCTACCGACCATCGCCGCTGACCTCGGGGTCGATCCTGGCGCCTCGGTCTGGATCGTGAACGCCTACCAGCTCGCGGTCGTAGCGACGCTGCTGCCGATCGCGGCACTTGGCGAGATCGTTGGGCAGCGACGGATCTACGTCGCCGGCCTCATCCTGTTCATCGGCGCCTCTCTCGTATGCGCCCTGGCCTGGTCACTGCCGACACTCGTCGCTGCGCGCGTGCTCCAGGGGATTGGGGCGAGCGCACTGATGGCGGTGAACATCGCGCTGATCCGCTTCATCTATCCCGCACATCAGCTAGGTCGCGGCGTCGGGCTCAACGCCTTCGTCGTCGGCGTTGGGTTCGCAGTCGGTCCGACCGTGGCGTCGCTGATCCTGCTGGCCGCGCCCTGGCCGTGGCTGTTCGCCGTCAACGTGCCGATCGGCCTCGGCGCCCTCGCCCTGGCCTGGACCGCGCTGCCGGAGACCGGACGTTCTGGGCACAGCTTCGACTTGCCCGGCGCGCTGCTCAACGCTGCCGCATTCGCCCTCCTCGTGCTCGGGTTGGGTGAGGCCGCACACGAGGGGCCGCTTTGGCGCATCCTTATCGAGATCGGCGGGGCGCTCGCCTGCTTCACCCTGCTTCTGCGTCGCCAGGCCGGGCACCCGGCGCCGATGCTAGCCGCTGATCTCCTAAAGCGCCCGCTGTTCGCGTTGTCGGCCCTGACTGCGGTATGCTCCTTAGCGGCGCAGGCGCTTGCCTTCGTCTCGCTGCCGTTCCTGTTTCAGCACACCCTCGGCCGCTCCCAGGTCGAGACCGGCTTCCTGATGACGCCCTGGCCAGTGGTGGTGGCGCTGATGGCGCCGGTGGCCGGCCGCCTCTCGGACCGCTATGCCCCCGGCCTGCTCGGCGGGATCGGGCTTGCCGGCCTCGCGCTCGGCATGGGGCTGCTCGCGTTGCTGCCCGCGGATCCCAGCGTCCCGAACATCATTTGGCGGATGGCAATATGCGGGGCCGGGTTCGGCTTCTTCCAGGCCCCGAACCTGCGCGCCATCATGACGAGCGCACCAGCTAACCGATCAGGCGGGGCGAGCGGCATCGTCGCCACGGCGCGGCTGCTCGGTCAGACCCTGGGCGCCGCCCTCGTTGCGGCGTGCTTCGCGATCGCGGAAGCGCACGGTCCAGCCCTGGCGATGGGGCTTGGGGCGGCCTTTGCTGGGTTTGCGAGCGCGGTGAGCTTCACGCGCCTCGCCGTGACGTCCTGAGCGCGCTTGGCCTGTCGGAAGGTTCGGGGACGGAATCAGTATGACTGACGGCGTCGTGAGCGGAACGCTCGACGAACACGGGCGCGCCTACAAACGTACGGTTTGGGCGATCGCGATCGGCATCGCGATTTTCGCCGCCGCACAGGTCATGTACGCCCTCTCCGTCAGCTCGGCCCAGTTCCTCAAAGATGCGCTCGACTGGATCTACACGGTCCTGCTGAACGCCGTGGCGGCATTTGTGTTCGGGCGCGGCGCACGGGCCGAGCAACTGTCCGCCTACCTCATCGCCGCCGTCCTGACGGTCGGGGGCCTGCAAACGCTCTACGACCTGTGGGACAAGGTAGCGGATCCGCGACCGATCGATCCTGGACTGCTCGGCTTTTCCGCCGTGAGTGCGACGGTGATCGCCTACCTCACCGTGGGCAGCCTGGCGCGGTTCCGCCACGACACCAATCCGCTGATCAAGGCAACCTGGCTCAGCGCGCGCAACGACGCGATTGCGACCACGTTCTCGGCCGGCGTCACGCTCGCCGTCCGCATGGCTCCCGTCCGCTGGCCAGAATACGTCATGGATGGGCTCGACGCGACGCTCGCCTTCCAGGCTGCTGTGGCAACGATCCACGCGGTACGGCGGAACGGGCAGGTGCCATGACCATGTTGAGAATGATCGCTACATCTCTCACGCACAGGTAAGGCAGCCGAGTGGGGCGTGGGCGAGCTACGTGGCGTCCTCAGCGGCCCGCCGATGGATTTCCTTTGTGCTGCGCCAAGAATGCCAGCACCGCGGCGTTGAAGGCTTCGGGGTTGTCCCGGTTCATCGCATGGGCCGCGTTCGGGATCACGATCGCGGCCGGGATCGTCGGATTGCACTTTCGGGCCACGGCAAACCCTTCCGGGTACCGCTTCGGGCTGCGCTCGCCGGTCAACGTTAGGACGGGGAAGCTGAACTTGGCGATGTCGGAACAGGTGATGTTGCCGCGCTCGCCGCTGTCGACCCCGGTGCCGAGATTGTCGAGCAGGATCTCTTTTTGAAGAGCAGAGCGCTTGGCCCAGGTGCCAGGGCCATTCAACCCATCGGTGAACTCCTGACCCGCCTTCTCCTTGTCCCCGGCTGCTAGGTTGGCCCGCAGCGTCGACACCAAACCCTTCACTTCGCCGGCCATGGCTTTGGTCTCAGGCGTCTCTGGGAGCAGCCCCTCCATGCCGCTGGCATCCTCCAGGATCAAAGTCTTGATCAACTCTGGGTGCTCTTTGGCTACCGTCAGGACCACGGCCCCACCGCGTGAATGACCGAGCAGGTGAACTGGTCCCAGGCCGAGCCGCTTGATCAGGGCGGCTACGTCGGCAGCGTGCTGAGCGATGGAGAAATCGTCACCGACACCATCCCAACGTTCGGGATAATAGTGGCGAAGGCTGAGGGATAGGATCCGGTATTGCTTCGAGAACACCGGGGCTTGAGCGTACCAGATCCGGTAGTCGCCGAGTGATCCGTGAACCAGCACGATGGGCTCGCCGGATCCGGCCTCTTGGTAGGCGAGTGGATACCCCTGCACCGCCGCGGTTTTGACGCCGTCCGGGATCGCCCACTGCGCGTTAGCTGCATCCGGAAGCCCTGAGCACAACCCGACCAATATGACTGCCATCCTGAGCCGCATCGCAAACTCCTCCCATATTCGTTTAGAAGAGTATCGCTTCCGCCGGGCTGGAAGTCACCGCACCTCCCGCCGGTCCCGCGGACGGGATCCGATACGGTCACCGTCGCCTCGATGAACCAGCATGTTCGCGACGCGGCCGAGCCGCTTTCCCTCTGTTGGGCTACAAGCCTGCCCCTTGGACATGTAATCCGAAAGGATAGCGACTGATGGCGAGCCGCCGGCCGCCTTCAGGAAGCGGCAGGGACGTACCCCACCGCCCATTACCATAGGTAGTCACTGTCCTTCTCGGGCTCGTACATCTCCGGGCCGTTCCTGACCTCTTCCAGGACGTCGCACAGCACGGACACAGCGATGTCGCGATTGCTCACGCGCACGACGTACTCGGCCATGATCCCGATCACGATTTGCAGTCGGCCAACCCTCGAACCGTAGGCACCCAACCGTTTGAAGACGCGACGGTTCAGGAACTTCAGAACGTCGTTACGCGCGACCTGTCGCCTTCTCCAGGTCCACCCCGCGTAAGATAGCAATTTTTGTCCTGATAGATGCATCGTGAACTCCCATGAATGGTCAGTAATCGTACTGCCTTTGAGTTTTTACGAGCCTACCTCCGCTCAAATTTCCAAGTCGACGTGAGTATAATTTTATTCAAAATTATTGGAATTTCCTAACATTGTCAAGATTGATATCTCAAAATTAATGTTTTCTGCTGGTTGAAAGCAGGCAATTTGACCAAAATCTGTCAACTGTCAACAGGCCAAAACCGGAGCTGAAAGTCCTGGTTTGTCCATATTTGTCCTGCTGCATTTAAAGAGATCCAAAATTATTTCTCGAATTCAAAATCAAACGGAGCTGATGCTGGAAAATCTAGCTGAGCAATCGGTGACACTGCGTGCCTACCCTGTGAGGGGCATATTCGAGGTCACCGGTTGGTACGTCTCACGGGTTCGACCCTCATTGAGATGCACTGGCCTGCCGCATCCAACGCGGCTGGCGGTTTTACGTGAGACGCGCGCACTGCCCCACCCGTCGAAGGCAGCAGGTTTCGTTGACCGATGCGTGCGTGGTCCGTTGAGGGCAACGCCGGTCAACCCTGCAGCCCTTCAGTTCCGATATCGAGGTTGCCGCTGCTTCCAGGCCCGAAACGGCTTCAGCGCCTCGTGCCGGATCGCGTTGGCAAGCACGGTGCCCTCGCGGTTGCCGAACAGCAGCCCGTCAAAGGTGAGGCCAGCCATCACGTCGAGCACGCGAACCCGCGGACCGGTGCGGAGCCAATCCTTCTTGATTCGCCAGGCCCGGGTGTCGAACCCGGTGGGCCCCGGGGTGCGGGAGACGATCCGCAAAAAGGCCGTGCGGTTGATATTCTGCGGACCCTGCATCGCGGGAACGAAAAGATGATTGACGCTCAGGGCGTCAATTACTGAGGGAAGGCCACCCGCCACTTCGTGAGCCAAATCCGACGGACCGATGCTTCAGCGCGGTGCGCAAACCCACTGCTACGCCACAGCGGTCAGCGCCGGCCCAAGGATGTCCCCCTCCCCCAACACCGCTTGCTCAGCCTCGAAATCAGCGCTGCCGCTTCTCCCAGGCCCGAAACGGCTTCAAAGCCTCATGCCGGATCGACCTTACGAGTTCGTTGCCCTCAAGGTTTCCAAACAGCAGCTGGTCGAGCAAGCGGTCTTCAAAGGCGTAGCACAGGCGGGCGCGATCACCGGTACGCAGGGGGCGTTTCGATTGGCGGTACACCGGGCCAAGCACCTCGCCGGTTTCAGGATCGATCCGCTCGCCCCGCGAGTAGATTCGGTACTCTTTCTGTGGACCCTTCAGCACATAGTACAGCTTGCCGCCGAGCGATGTTGGCGTCAGCTGCTTCACGTGGATGCAATTGCGATCTGGGATGAGGGCCGAGCGACTGCGCTGAATCTGCTTGACGGCATCGTTGATCGCCTTGCGGCTCGCCCCCCACGTCAGAACGTGTGCGTGCCAGGAAACGAAGTCGTCAATCTGTGGACCATCACAGCCGAAGTTCCGGTAGAGCGCCGCCTCGATCATACCAACGAAGGGGATGCCTCTCAGGGCTTGGCGGGTCAGCCCCTTCACCCGGCGACAATCGAAATCCTTCGCTTCAGCAAGGGCGACGGTGTGGTCAGCGATGGCGAGAGTGACGAGAAACACAGGACCAGCCTGAACGCCTACATGGGCGAGAACGCAAGGCACAACGGTATCCGCAAAGGCGATGCGCGACCAAGCATTGTTGGCGTAGAGCTCACGTTTCCGTCGGAGGTCTAATTCGCGCGTGATCGCACTGGGCAGGCGCACGTAACCCTTCCGGGGACATTCGAGGTAGTTTCGCAGGAGTTCGGCTTGAACGATGTGAGCCTCGATGAAAGTAGCCCGATCGCGAATGGCAGGCAGGGTTTCAGCGCGCGTGGCTCGCCGAGGGGGTCGTTTTGGCAAAATCGTAGTCTGAAGCTTTGAAATGGCTGTTAAGGGAAGCTGGTGGATAGTTATTGACATGATGAGGCCTATCGATGGTGTGATGTGTATTTAAAGGTTTGGGCGCAACCGCGTGGAAAAGTTCGCAGCACTGTTCTGGAGAACAGGTTCGCGGTATCCGGCCGCCTGATGATCTGGTGATCTGAGAACGCGTGCTACTGCGTTCAGCTCGCCATGATCGACGCTCGCGAGCGTCAATCACGCTTGAGCGCCAAGGATCGATTCGGAGTGATCAGATGTTTCATGTCTTGCCGTGCGGACGTGGCGGTCAGGGCCGCCACGCCTATTTTTCCCGACCGGCCGATTAGTCTTCGGCTAGCCTTCTCGTCACCTTTACGGCATGACCGGGTAAAACCTCCTTGATGCAGAGGTCGACGTAGTCCCCATCGAAAGCTCTCCGCCTAAGTCGGACCCACACATCTTCCTCCACCTCCACAGCCATTACGGCGGCAAAATCTCCGTCGTTTGTAGCCTGAGAGTTCAAGGATCGCTCGGACTTTGGCCACTTTGGCTTCTTACGGTTCGACGTTTGTTTCTTGTCTTGAGCACTTTGAGTAGCGATATTATCCCGATCCGGGCTATCGTCATCGGTCGAGGGTTCAGCCTGATTTTGGGAGTTGTCGTTCTTTTCGGTCTCGATATCGGAGCTTGATGCTGTGGCCTCGTTTGTTTCGGCAGAGCGTGAGTACTTAGCTACTGAGTACTTGTAGGCTTTCGTGAAACTGCCGCGACCAGCGATAAAGTCTTTGAACTCCCAGGGTTCAATTTTTTCGAGTAGGCAAGAGTCGACAACCCGACCGATCTTATAAGCCTCTCTTTTTCTTCTCCGGATCGTTGCCTTGCAAACATACTGACTGACCGTATTTGCAATATCGTTAAAGTCCAGCCGCCTTCCCGGATTGTTTGCCAAATTCTTGAAGAACGTTCGTTGGCAGAACGTTTGATAGGCTGAATTGTCGCTGGTGTATTGCAGTGCGATACCAAGGATTTCTTCAGCGACGTCGATTTTATTCGTTTCATGGCTTTTCTCGCTAGCCAAGAATCGCTTCCGGGCCTTTTTGGCACGAGACAAGGGCGGCCGATTTGATCCTAGCTTCGATCCCTCATTCTTCTTGGGGAGGGGTGGCTGCTTTGCTGACTTTTTCATAGGTTCACCCATCTTTATATAATCGATCCTAATTTCGTCCAAAGAGTAGGAATTTTGTCTGCCTGCGCGGTGATAAGCTTGGTAGTGGTGCAAACGGTTGCCGCAGCTGCTATGGCCACAACTATAGTCGTTGCTACTGATATTCTTGATTGCCGTGCGGTAGAGGACGGCTCTGCAGCGCCGTTACCGGAGAACTCAGTTTCGCGTGAGCTGAGATGCGACTAGGGCGCGAAGATCTTCCACGCGCCAAACTGTTGTGCGCGGCCCGAGCTTGATCGGGACCGGAAACCGCCCTGCCGCTACACCGGCCCACCAAGTGGACTTGCTGATTGGAAGTGGGCCCCTGGGGGCCAGTATGTCCACTAGTCTCAAGAAGCCAGTCGCAGGAAATCCATCCGGCAGCAGATCTGATCGAGTTTTAGCAAGTGCTGTCACATCTAGTGCTCCTGTTGTCCGAGCGACTGAGGGGCTCGGTACGAGGAGAAAGGTAGGTGCTGCCACGCAGGTGCCTGGGGAGGTTACTTCTCAGATATCTTCTAACTCGCTGTCCTTAAAAGAGTTTTGTAGCTTCGTGTAGCCCTTCAAAATGCCGTTTGTCTCAATAGGGAGTGGAGGGGGGGATACTGGCACCGGTTCAAGGCCGGGCGGAAAATTCGGGAACGGGATCGCTGAGAGTGCACGAGGGTCAAGCTTGACGCGCAGAAGCTCAACTACGCTAAGGCACTTGCCTAGATGTATCCGAAGTCTCAACGGATCGCTCAGCAACTCGTCGATTTCTTCGTGAAAAACTGGACTCGAAGGGTCGATAAAGAATTCAACGCCTTGATGGTATCTCTCTACATAATAAAAAGGTGAAGCCGCGCCGTACGCGTGCCATTTTTTTCTGAAACTGGAAGGTGCATTGCGTGAATTATACCTAAATATCCCATTCTGTGAGGCAAAATGAGCTTTGCTTAGGCTGGCATTCAGTCTCGGGTTATTTTCATTTGGTTGGTAAGAAAGGAAAAACCAGGCAATGTCAGCGGCTAAGTCCATGTCATTGTACGGATGCTCAGCGTTATTATGAAGCTCAAAAATCGGCAATTCGAATGCTGAAACGCTACAGATCTTACTTAAAATATCGAGCCTGAGATGTTTTAGGACAAATTGAGAGCATTCATCTGGGAGCTCGCTTATTTTATTAACCCTATAAACTAAAATAAAGTATGTAACAACGCATACCATCATTGCATAATCGAAATTCTGCTGCACGGTTGGCCATCTGTGCCAAATCAGTATAGTGAAGGCTGCTTCGAGCTGTTCGAATTGATTGTGAGATTCGGTATTAGAAAGAACCGAAATAGATAAATTAATTTTTCGGCGCACGCTATCTTTGGCGCCTTGAATTTTCGATCTGTCTAGTTGACTCCTCCAACGGTATATAGAAGATAATGGTGCTTTAATTTTACTGCTGGCCTCAATTGCCGACATTCCTAACGCTAGCGCTTGATCAAATTCGAATACCGCTTGATTTCGAGTTTCTGTTGATTTTCTTTCCAATTTACTATGGCGTTTTTTTGGGGACATTTGGACATGCGCCTTCGTATGGCTGGTGATTAGCCCACCGCCTCAGTCGTCAAGCGTCATTCTAGGTTCTGTCGTCGTATGAATCATCTGGCGTTATGTGCACTTTGTTCTTCCAATTTGAAGAGGGATGATGCTGAGCGACGCGTAATGGGTCGGTATGGAGCCGATGTTTGAGGTTTGCCGGTCAAAGGCGAAGACGCCGCCGCAGGATCTGCCGCGCGCGCTCTCGGCGATCTTGTGGTGGCAATCAGAACAGCGCCAAGTGGTGCGCGAGCGCGCAAGAGCTGGGGCCGCGGTGATGGGCGACGCAGATCTTCATTCAGTGGTCGCGCGGCAAGGTAGCCGAAAGTCCGGCATCATCGTGAGTTTAGCACAGCGATCAAGCATCGTCCGATACCATCCTCTACCGTCCGTTGGCAGCCACTTCCTCGTCATGGGCCGAAATGTGGGTAGATAGTAAAGCGAGTTAGCTAAGGTATTGCGGTGAAAATGTTAATCCACTCGCTTAGGCGGACATCCGCTTCCGCCAAGCCCCTCCTCAAAGCCCCTCCGCCGAGCGATCGTCCGTTCCGTCCGCAGCGGCGACGGACTTCACCGCGGCCGTACCGGCGCGCGCTATCGCCTGTCCGTACCGTTTGTCGGCGGCTTCTTTGACACTGGTCCGGCTTGCGCGCGTCGCGCGCAGGTGGTCCGATCCGGATGAGGCACTCGCAGAAGTTCGCCCGCCGATCCGGAGGAGACCCGCCATGCTGTCACGCCGGCAAACCCTCGCCCTGGCCCTCGCCAACGGCCTCGCTCTCACGGACACGGCGGCCCTGGCCGCGGGCGAGGCCGCCGCACCGACCGTCAAGAGTCCGGTCTCGTTCCAGGTCCCGCCGGGGGCGTGCGACTGTCACGTCCACGTCATCCCCGATCCGGCCCGGTTCCCGTTCTGGGTGGGGCGCGGCTACACCCCGCCGGTGGATCCGCCCGAGAGCCTGCTCGCGCTCCAGCACACGCTCAAGCTCGACCGCGTGGTGATCGTGACGCCCAGCGTCTACGGCACCGACAACGCGGCCACCCTCGACGGAATGCGCCTGCTCGGGCCCCAGCGCGCCCGCGGCGTCGCGGTGATCGGCCCCGGGACCGGCCCGGCCGAGCTCGACGCGCTGGCCCAGGCCGGCATCCGCGGCATCCGGGTCAACCTGGAGCAGGCCGGCGTGTTCGATCCGGCGGCCTCGGCCAAGGCCCTGGAGAGCGCGGTCCAGCAGATCGGGTCGCGGCCCTGGCACCTCCAGGTCTATGCCCGCCTGTCGGTCATCGGCCCGCTGAAGCCGCAGCTGGCCGCCCTGCCGGTGCCGGTGGTGTTCGATCACTTCGCCGGGGCGCAGGCGGCCCTCGGGCCCGACCAGCCGGGTTTCGGCGACGTGCTCGACCTCGTGCGCGGCGGACAGGCCTGGGTGAAGCTGTCGGGCGCCTACCGGGCCTCCGACAAGGCGCCGGACTATGCCGACGTGACGCCGCTGGCCCGGGCCCTGGTGGCGGCGAACCCGGAGCGGCTGGTCTGGGGCAGCGACTGGCCGCACCCGGACAGCACGCCGAAGCCGGGCCGCAAGCCGACGGATCTCGCCCCCGCGCAGGACATCGACGACGGCCGCCTGCTCGACCTGCTCGCCGCCTGGGTGCCCGAGCGCGCCGCCCGTGACAGGATCCTTGTCGAGAATCCCAAGCGGTTATACGACTTCTAAGCGAAGCACCCGGGGCGGACTCGCCCGGACCCCTCACGGGGCCGGAGCGCCCACCCGGTCGTCCGCCTGGGAGGAGGCCTATGCAGGGTCTGGCACATCTCGGCCTGCCGGCCGCCACCGACCGCGTTCCCGGGCGATCGCGCCCGGCACGGGGCCTGCTCGCCCTGCTGACGGCCGCGTCCGTCCTGGGCGCCGGTGCCGCCGCGGCACGGGCCCCCGGCGCGGCCGTCGATCCCGATCTCGTGCGGGTGATCCGCTTCATGGCGCTGATGAAGGGCGGGTTCGCGCTGGCGGCCTTCGCCGGCTGCTTCTGGCGCCTCGCCCGGCCCGCCGGCCCGTGGCGCACGCCGATCTACGTCGCCGGGCCGCCGCTCATCGCGGCGGGCGCGATCGGGCTGTGGTCGGTCCAGGGCGTTCCGATCGCGGCGGCTGGCCTGCATCTTGGGCTGCTGGCGGTGCTGGCGGCCGCGCTGACCGATTCGGAGTTCCTGCCCGACCTGGCGCGCCTCGGGCGAGGCCGCCGATTACGGCGCCGGCCGGTCGGCCGGGGCCGTCATGCCCGGCGCCGGAGCGGAACGGCGGAGCGCCCGGCCCGTTTCCCCAGGACCCGATCGACGCGCCGGGTGCTGCCGCGTCGGTCCGCCCCGCCTCGCAAGCCATGATCGACAAGGTCCTCCCCCTCCTCCCGCCCGGCGCGCAGGCGGCCCTGCGCCGGCTCGCCGCCCGCTGGCCGTCGCGCCCCGCCCCCGCGGAGCCGGTGGTCCGGCTCGACCACGATCCGCGACCCGGCCCGATGACGCCGCTGCTTCCGCCGGCCGCGCTCAACGACAACCCGCTGCAGGCCGTCCACGAGGCTGTGGAGCGCGACCTGCGCGCCAGCGGCCATCTGCGCTGAGGCCGTCGTCGGGTCTGACCGCCATCACCTTGACCATTTGCGTGGCTGGTTCCGAGCCAACTTAGCTGCCGGGATCGCCCTGGGCGTTTCGCCAAAGCGGCCGTTCGTCAAGCGTCCAGCAACCTCACTCGGGGTAGAAAGCGGCAGCCGGCAGGTGCCACCTAACCACTCGTTTTGGTGACATGCGCCGCCGGCTGCAGCTTGTAACGGAGGGCCATTGGCCCTATCATAATCCCATACCCGCTGGCAGCGTGCTGTCGGCTCGAAGGCCGCCAAGGGGAAACTCGAGGCGGCTTTCGCTTTTTCTGCTATACGGTTTCGATGCGGACGATTGTCTATATCGATGGCTTCAATCTATATTTCCGGATGCTGCAAAAGCGGCCTGACCTGAAATGGGTCAACCCCAAAATTCTGGCTGAACAGGCTTTACGTCCCGAAAATCAGGTCCTTCAGGTCCGTTATTATACGGCCCGTGTCTCCGCGCGTGTCGATCCGACTGCGCCGAGCCGGCAGTAGGTGTATTTCAACGCTTTGAACACGGTGCCGGAGGTGGTGATCCACCAGGGCACGTTCCTGGCCACCAAGAAATTTGCGGGGCTGGTGCATCCCCCACAATTCCGACCGCAACTGGCGGCGCAACTGCCGCAACCCTGGCCGGCCGTAGTGAAGGTCCATAAAACCGAGGAGAAAGGTAGCGACGTCAACCTTGCGAGCCATCTGCTACTCGACGCCTTCCGGGACAATTTCGACGTCGCGGCGGTGCTGTCGGCGGACAGCGACCTGATTGAGCCGATCCGCATCGCCACACAGGAACTGGGCAAGGTGGTGGGGCTACTGTCGCCCGTAGCGGTGCCCAATCCTGATCTTGCCGCGGCGTCGAGCTTCGTGCGCCGTCTGAGCACTGGGCATCTGACGGCCGCGCAATTCCCAAACCCTCTGACGCTGGCTGACGGAACGCTGCTCCACAAACCGGCGAACTGGGTATGATCCTGGTCCCATGACCCACACGGGCTGCAATGAATAGTGAGCGGTCCCCGCGGCTATATCCGATTCGATGCATTCAGCATCCGGAAGCAGACCGGCAGCTATCCCCCAAAACAGCCCTTCAAGCGGCCAAGCGGGTTGAATTCAGCCCCTTTGGACGCTGCGCGGTCCTCAGCGCTTGGCGGCGCCCGCCGGGGCGGGCCGCGCGGCGGCCCCCGCCTCCATCCAGTGGCAGGCCGTGGTCGTCGGCAGGCCGGCGCATTCGTAGCTCCGGTCGCCCAGCGTCACCCGGTCAACCAGGCCGGTGATCTCGCTGCGGGTCACCAGGGTGCAGCCGAGATGGTCCGCCTTGGGATCGGCCAGCACGGCGGCCGCCGCGGCGCCGCCGTCGTGCAGCAGCATCCGGTAATTGGCCAGGGACGGGCAGCCGATCACCTGTCCGGGGGCCTTCCGGTCCGGGCCGGCGGCCTTGTCGGGGCCGGGGCGGGCCGGGGCCTTGGCCGCCGGCTGTCCCAGCGCCGGCAGGGCGCAAAGCCCGAGCGCGAGAGCGGCGACGCGAAGTAGCATGCGTGTCATGACCCGCCCCTAGCATGGGCGCCGGGTGGTTTCGTACCCGCCGCGTCGCCGCGCCCGGCCGGGGTTGCAGAGGGAGCCGGGGAACCGGTGGTGGAACCGTGCCGGGGGCTGCCCTGCTCCCGGTTGTTCCCACGGGCCGGGACGGACATTCGGGCTTGACCGGGCGGCCGCCATCTGCGAGCGCCGCGGGCGGGACATCGTGAGGAGAGGTCATGGCGACGGCGATCGATAGCGACCAGAAGCTGCACCTGGTCTTCGGTGGTGAGTTGCAGGACCTCGACGGCGTCCGGTTCCGGGACATCAAGGGCCTCGACATCGTCGGCATCTTCCCGGACTACGCCTCCGCGCAGGCCGCCTGGCGGGCCAAGGCGCAGGCCACCGTCGACAGCGCGCAGACCCGCTATTTCGTGGTCCACCTGCACCGGCTGCTGGAGCCGCCGGCCCTCTGAGCCCCCTGCGCGGCCGGCCGTTCCGGGCGCGCGCCTGTGCGGTGCGCGCGTGAAGGCATTGTGACACCTTCGGCCCGCTGCTAAGAGCCTCGCCCGTCATCAGATCCATCCGGCCCGTCGGGGGACCGGTATTCGGAGCGCGGCGCGAAGCTCGGCCGCGAGTGGGCGGACGTCATGAAATCCTCGATCAAGATCATCGCCGGCAACGCGAGCCGGCCCTTGGCCGAGGCGATCGCCGCCTATCTCGAATTGCCCCTGGCCAAGTGCATGGTCCGGCGCTTCGCCGACATGGAGATCTTCGTCGAGCTCCAGGAGAACGTGCGCGGCGAGGACGTGTTCATCGTCCAGTCGACCTCGTTCCCGGCCAACGACCACCTGATGGAACTGCTGATCATGATCGACGCCGCGCGCCGGTCCTCGGCCCGGCGCATCACGGCGGTGATCCCGTATTTCGGCTACGCCCGGCAGGATCGGCGCACCTCGGGCCGGACCCCGATCTCGGCCAAGCTGGTGGCGAACCTGATCACCGAGGCCGGGGCCGACCGGGTCCTGACCCTCGATCTCCATGCCGGCCAGATCCAGGGCTTCTTCGACATCCCCACCGACAACCTGTTCGCCGCCCCCGTGATGGTGCGCGACATCAAGGAGCGGCTGCCCAGCGCCGACCGCATGGTGGTCTCGCCGGACGTCGGCGGCGTCGTGCGCGCCCGGGCCATCGCCAAGCGGATCGACTGCCCGCTCGCCATCGTCGACAAGCGCCGCGAGCGGCCGGGCGAGTCCGAGGTGATGAACATCATCGGCGAGGTCGAGGGCCGCTCCTGCATCCTGGTCGACGACATCGTCGATTCGGGCGGCACCCTGGTCAACGCCGCCGAGGCGCTGCTCAAGGCCGGCGCCAAGGATGTCTCGGCCTACATCACGCACGGGGTGCTCTCGGGCGGCGCGGTCTCGCGCATCGCCGCCTCGCGGATGAAGGAACTGGTGATCACCGATTCGATCCAGCCGACCCAGGCCGTCAAGCTCGCCCGCAACATCCGGGTGGCGACCATCGCGCCGCTGCTCGGCGAGGCGATCGGCCGGACCGCCACGGAATCCAGCGTCTCCAGCCTGTTCGACTGATCCCGCCGCAGTGAAGAATTCGCCGCAGTGCCGGCGGCGACATCCGGCGCTATCTCGCCCGCGCGGACGCATCGCCGATCCGGGAGGGGCGGACACTGGGTCGGACGACACTCATCGGCATCCACGGGCTCGCCAACAAGCCGCCCCGGGATGAGAAGGCCGCCTGGTGGCGGGCGGCGATCCTCGAGGGCCTCGCCCGCAATCGTGGGGGCCCGGCGCCCGAGGTGCCGTTCAGCTTCGTCTACTGGGCGGACCTGCGCTACCCGGAGCCCTTGACCGGCGGGCTCAACCGCGAGCCCTACAGCCCCGATCCCGGCACCGGCCCGTTCCCGTCCCCGGCGGACGATCCCGAGCAGGCCGAGCCGACGCTGACCGACCGGATCTATCGCGGCCTCTCGCATCTCGAGGAGGCCACCGGGCTCACCCCGGTCGACGGCCTGATCCTGGAATACCGCCTCGACGACCTCTGGGGCTATTACGAGGACGCGGCGTTCCGGGACGCCGCCCGGGCACGCCTGCGCGAGGCCCTGGCCGAGGCGGCCGATCGCGCCGTGCTGATCGCCGCGCATTCGATGGGCGGCCTGATCGCCTACGACGTGCTCCGGGCCGCCGAGCGGGACGGGACGCCCCTGCCCCGCTGCACCCTGGTCACCCTCGGCTCCCCGCTGGGGCTCGCCGAGCTGAAGCTGAAGCTCGCCGCCGAGCACGGCGACCTGTGCGTGCCGGAAGCGGTCACGGCCTGGACCAACCTGATGGACCGCCAGGACATCGCCACGGTGGGCGACGACCTCGCCGCGATCTATCCGCCGAACGCCGCCGGGGTGCGGATCCGGGACGTGCCGGTGATCAATGCCTACCGGCGGCAGGACGGCACCGAGAACCGGCACAAATCCTACGGCTACCTGCGCACCCCGGAATTCTCGCAGGCGGTGGCGGATTTCCTGGCCGCCGAGGCCTGAACGTCTCGGTTTCAAAAGGTCGAGACCTTTTGCGGGTCCAGGGCGGAGCCCTGGTGCCGGGCTTTGCCCGATACATCAGGGGCTCCGCCCCCGAACCCCGCCAAAGGGCTGAGCCCTTTGGGAACCCGATGTTTCGGTCCCTTAAGCGGCCTTCACCTCGGCCAGGAAGTCCTTGACCGCCTGGTCGAGGTCGTCGGAGCCGCGGGTGAGGTCGCGGGCGGCGGCCAGGACCTGCTCGGAGGCGATCCCGGTCTCGTCGGCGCCCTGGCGCAGGTCGGCGATGCTGCCGGACACCGCCTGCGCCCCCGAGGCGGCGCTCACCACCCCGCGCACGATCTCCTGGATCGCGGCGTTCTGCTCCTCCATGGCGGCCGCGACCCCGACCGCGATGCTGCGCATCTCCTCGATGGTCTGGCCGACCTCGCCGATCGCCGCCACCGCCTGCCGGGTCTCGCCCTGGATCCGGCCGATCTGGGCGGCGATGTCGTCGGTGGCCTTGGCGGTCTGGCTGGCCAGTTCCTTGACCTCCGTGGCGACCACCGCAAAGCCGCGGCCGGCCTCGCCGGCGCGGGCCGCCTCGATGGTGGCGTTCAAGGCCAGCAGGTTGGTCTGCGCCGCGATGCCGGAGATGAGGGCGACCACGTCGCCGATCCGCTCGGTGCCGTCCGCCAGCGCCCGCACCGTCGCCTCGCCCTGGCGGGTGGCCTCGGCCGCCCGCCCGGCGATCTCCGAAGTGCGGTGCACCTGCCCGGCGATCTCCTGGACCGAGGCCGACATCTCCTCAGTGGCCGCCGCCGCGGTCTGGACGTCCGCCGAGGTCCCGGCCGCCTGGGCGGTGACCACGCCGGAGCGCTCGGTGCCGCGGGCGGCCGTGGCGGTCATCGCCTGGGCGGTGACCTCGAGTTCGGAGGCCGCCGCCGCGAGGCCCCGGCTCAAGTCGCCCGCCCGGGTCTCGAAGGCTCGGGTCAGGCTGTCGAGGGAAGCGGCGCGGCGGGCTGCCCCCTCGGCACCATCGGCGGCGCGGGCATCCGTCTCGGCCTTGGCGATCAGCGCGTCCTTGAACACCTGCACGGCACCGGCCATCGTGCCGATCTCGTCGTTGCGCCCGCGCTCAGGCACCGCGGCGGCGGTGTCGCCCGCCGCGAGGCGGTGCATGGCCTGGTTCAGGGCCAGGAGCGGCCGGGTCACCCGGCGGCCGATCAGGGCCGCCAGCAGGCCGATCAGCGCGATCACCACCAGCATCCCGGCCGCCGTCCGCCAGGCCGCGTCCCACAGGATCGCCGCGGTGTCGTCGGCGTAGATGCCGGTGCCGACCACCCAGCCCCAGGGGGCGAAGCCGCGTATGTAGGCGACCTTCGGAACCGGTACGTCGGCTCCGGGCCGGGGCCAGGAATACTGGACGTAGCTCCCGCCCGGCTGCTTCCCGGCCGCGACGAAGTCCTGGAACAGGTACTTGCCGGTCGGGTCCTGCATGGCGGTGAGGTCTTTGCCCTCCATCGCGGGCTTGGTCGGATGCGCGATCATGCGGGCCTGCATGTCGTTGATCCAAAAGTATTCCTCGCCGTCGTAGCGCAGGCTCTTCAGGGCGTGGATCGCCGCGCCCTGGGCATCGCCCCGCGACAGCCGCCCGGCCCGCTCCTCGCCCTCGAAGTAGGCGACCATGCCATAGGCGACATCCGTCAGGTTGTGGGTCTTGCCCATGCGGTCCTGCTCCACCTGCGATTTCAGGTTGAGCAGGCCGATGCCCGAGACCACGGCGATGCCGACCAACGCAGTGGCCGTGATGGTGTGGAGCTTCGCCCCGATGCCAATCTTCACGAAAGCGCTCATAGCAATGATGACGATGAGGAATTGTAAGATTTTATCATTACCGAACTATGAAGACGATTCTGGGCCTTGCGCTCGCCGGATCGAGACTGTCCACTCGCGGTCAACGAAAGCCCGGATCCGGACACGAAGCCGGCGGGTTTAAGGGAGGAACGAGATGGTGCGCATGCCGCGGGCGGATTCGATTCCGGGGATCTGCCGCCGCCTCGTCCGGGCGGGACCGGCCGCCCTGATGGTGGCGGGGCTGGTCTTCGCCGCCCCGGCCCGGGCCGACGATTCCAAGGTCCGGATCAGCCGGCAGCCCGGTTTCGTCTACCTGCCGGCGGTGCTCGCGGAGACGCACAAGCTGATCGAGAAGCAGGCCAAGGCGGCCGGCCTCGGCGACGTCGCGGTCGAGTGGGTGAACCTGACCAGCGGGGCGGCCGGCAACGACGCGCTCCTGTCGGGCAACATCGACATCGTCGACAGCGGCTCCACCAACATGCTGCTGCTCAACGACCGCACCCGGGGCGACGTGAAGGGGCTGTGCGGCGTCGGCTCGACGCCGATGCTGCTGCTCACCCGCAACCCGGACGTGAAGACGCTCAGCGACTTCTCCGGCAAGGACAAGATCGCCCTGCCCTCCGTGAAGGTCTCGACGCAAGCCGTGCTGCTGCAGATCGCTGCCAGGAAGGCGTTCGGGCCGGACGGGACGACCCGGCTCGACCCGCTGACCGTCCAGCTCGGCCATCCCGACGCGGTGGCGGCGCTAGCCAGCCCTCAGAACGAGGTCAACAGCCACTTCTCGCTGCCGCCGTTCCAGCAGCGCGAGTTGCAGAACCCGGCGATCCACACGGTGCTCAACTCCTACGAGCTGGTCGGCGAACCGGTGAGCAACGCGATCTTCTACGCCCGCACCGGCTGGTTCACCCGCAACCCCAAGCTCGCCGCCGCCATCGTGGCCGCCATCGACGCGGCGAATGCCGAGATCGCCAAGGATCCGCTCCAGGCCGCCAAGGACTACATCGCTGCCACCAACGACAAGACGCCCCCCGAGACCCTGGTGGCGATCATGAAGGAGCCGGGGACCAACTTTTCCACCACCCCGTACGGGATCATGCTCCAGGCCCGGCACTTCTATGCGATGAAGACCATCAAGGCCGAGCCGAAGGATTGGAAGGACACGTTCTTCCCGATCGTCCACGGGCTGCCGGGGAAGTAGGGGGCTTGCTCTTCCCCGCGCGGCCGTTGTTGCTCGTCCCGGGCCGCGCTATATTGGGGAGTGGGATCGGCGGCGGCTACCGCCGATCCCTGGCATTCACCTGCTTAGGTGTAGCCAAGCCCAGAGAGGAATGGCGAGGCGGAGCCGGAAGCTCCACTCGCCATTCGCTTTTCTGGACCATGCCAGAGAGAGGACCATCCTCTGCACTCCCGGCCGCATCGGGCCGCGTGCGGCCTTCGCGGGTGAGTCGGTCAGGCTCACATCCGGTTTGTAGCCGGGCCTACAGCCTCGGTTAATCGGCGCTCGGCGTCCCGAACCGTCGAACCCGCGATTGCGCCCCACCCCGGGCGGCCCTATAGTGAGCCATCCCCATTCGACAGCGTGAGACGGGACTTCCGGATCTGCATCCGGAGCCCGCGGCCCGGTGCCCGGCCCCCGTCCCGCCAGGCCGGAGCACGAGAGCACATGTCCCAGGGTCCGCTGATGCCGAAGGCGACCGCCGTCTGGCTGGTCGAGAACACCTCCCTGGCCTTCGAGCAGATCGCCGACTTCTGCAAGCTGCACCCGCTCGAGGTGAAGGGCATCGCCGACGGCGAGGTCGCGGCCGGCATCAAGGGGCTCGACCCGGTCTCCACCGGCCAGCTCACCCGCGACGAGATCGAGAAGGCCCAGAAGGCGCCGCACTACAAGCTCAAGCCCGCCGTCTCGAAGGTGAAGCTGCCGGAGGTGAAGCGCACCACCAAGGGGCCGCGCTACACCCCGCTGTCGCGCCGCCAGGACCGGCCGAACGCCATCCTGTGGCTGCTGCGCAACCACCCCGAGCTGAAGGACGCGCAGATCATCCGTTTGGTCGGCACCACCAAGTCGACGATCCAGCAGATCCGCGAGCGCACCCACTGGAATTCCGGCTCGCTCCAGCCAATGGACCCGGTGACCCTCGGCCTGACCACCCAGATCAACCTCGACTTCGAGGTCCAGCGCGCGGCGGCCGACCGCCCGGCGGCCTTGGCGGCCGAATCCGGCGCCTCGCTCCTGCCCACCGAGGTCTCGACGGCGCCCGAGCCCGAGGAGACGGCCGAGCCCGGCGGCCGCGAGGAGCGCATCGACGCCGATTCCGTCTTCGCCAAGCTCAAGGGCCGGCATCAGGACGAGGACGACGAGGAGTAGGATCGGCGATCTGGCCCCTCTCCAGGGATGGGGAGGGGCTGCAGGGATCAGTACAACTCTGCTCCTCCCGCCAGCATGGCATCCAGCAGCGGGTGGTGCGGTGACGCGAAGGGGTTGGCGATCGTCACCCCGTTCCAGGTGAAGCCGTCCTGGAGATCTTCGGACAAAAGCAGCCGGCAACCGGCCTGCGCGGCGGCGGACAGGATGGCCGCGTCCCAGATGCCGAGACGGTGATCCGTCGCCAAGTCGAAGGCGGCCAGCATCACCTCCGGTGTCGTGGCGACGATCCCGAACGCGTCCCGCCAGCCCAGAAGGGCATCCCGGGCTTCCGGGCGCGACCGTCCGGCCTTGCGGACCAGAAGGTTGAACAACTCGCCCAGCACTTGGACGGGGATGATCGCGGCGTCCTGCGGCAAGCGGCCCAGCAGTTCGACAGCGCGATCGCGCTTCATCGCATCGTTGACGCCCTCCGCGTAGGCGAGGAGGTTGGTATCGAGTGCGACCTTCAACGCTCGTCCTCGTGAAGCGCCTCGCGCGTCCAAGGCCCGGCTTGGACGACCGGTTGACGTTGAAGGCGCGACAGCAGCGTCGCCCGCGCGCCGGAGGCCACGCCATCGCGCTCGCTCGCAGGGACGATCCGGGCGACGGGCCGTCCATGGCTGGTCACGACGTAGCTGTTGCCGTCGCGGACGCCGCGCATCAGGAGCGAAAACTTGCGGTTGGCTTCCGCCGCCGGGATAGCCTCGTCCATGGCCACGCCTTGAAGTAGTTATATTCACTATATTGATGAGCGGAGCATGCTGCAAGGCACCCGTCAGCGCGCTGCGTCAAACGCCGCCAGGAAGGTCGTCAGGTTCTCCGGCAGGGCCGGACAGAGGTAGCCGCCCTCCTGGACGATCGCGGTGGGCAGCCCGGCGCGCGCGATCCGATGCGCCGCGGCGGCGAAGCCCGCTCCGGTCACCGCGAGGATTCCGATCGGGTCGTCCGCGGCGGCGTCGAGGCCCAGAGCCACCACCAGCCCCCGCGGCTTGAACGCCGCGATCGCCGCGAGCCCGGCCTCCACGGCGGCGAGCCACGGTGCGTCGCCGGAGCCCGGCGGCAGTGGCAGGTTGCGGTTGAGGCCGGCGCCGGCCCCCGCACCGGTCTCGTCGGCATAGCCGGCATAGAACGGGAAATAGTCCGCCGGGTCCGCGTGGACCGAGACGGTGAGGACGTCGCCGCGCGTATAAAAGATCCCCTGCGTGCCGTTGCCGTGGTGCACGTCGATGTCGAGGATCGCCACGGGGCCGCCCCCGGTCGCCCGCATGCGCTCCGCCGCGATCGCGCTGTTGTTGAGGAAGCAGAAGCCGCCGGCGGAATCCGCGTAGGCGTGGTGGCCGGGCGGCCGGCACAACGCATAGGCGTGGCCCGTCTCCAGGGCCGCGTCGGCGGCCGCGACGGCGCATTGCGCCGCGCCGTAGACCGCCGCCCAGGTCCCGGCCCGGATCGGCGTCGAGGTGTCGGCGGTGTAGAGGCCGACGCGCCCGAGCAGGCCGGTGGGCGTCCGGTGCATCTGCGGCCGGGCGAAGCTGCCCGTGAGGATCTCATCGGCGATGCCCGGGATCTCCGCCCGGCGCGCCCAGGCCTCCGCCAGGAACGCGACGTAGCCGGCCTCGTGCACGGCCCGGATCGGATCGAGCCCGCGATCGGTGGGCTCCGCGAGGGCGTGGCCGCCGTCCCGGGCCGCCGCGTGCAGGATGGCGTAGCGGGAGGCCTGCTCAGGATGCGGGATCGGCGTGCCGCGCCGCAGGTAGAGCTCGGGATCGTGCCGGGCGGAATCGGCGGTGTGGAAGACGCGCATCGACGCAGGTTAGGCGTGCCGGCGCCGCGCGTCACCCGCCCCCGGGGGTGAGGCGTAAAGGTCGGGTTTCCAAAGGGCTGGGCCGCGGCCCTCTGGAAACCCGATCCTCTGTGTGCGCCATCACGCTGCCAGGGACGCGGGCCGGGTGTAGGGGGATGGGGCTACGATTCGACGCGCCGTCGCGCCAGGAGAAACAGGGCCGGAATGCCGTCCGTCGACACGCCCGTTCCGGTGGGCGCCTTCGCGCTCCTGCTCGTCGCCTTCGCGGTGAAGCACCTCGCAGCCGATTTCCTCCTCCAGACCAACTGGATGGCGCAGGGCAAGGAGCGCTCTTCCGCCTGGGCCGGGGCCCTCTGCGCCCATACCGGCCTGCACGGACTCGGGACGCTGCTGATCGCCCTGGCGGTCAAGCCGGCCCTGTGGTGGCTCGCGCTCGTGGATTTCGTGATCCACACGGGCATCGACCGCGGCAAGGCTCTGGTGAGCCAGCGGACCCGTTTCCCGACCACCGATGCCCGGTTCTGGTGGCTGATCGGGGTCGATCAGTGCCTGCACCAAGTGACCCATATCGGGCTCGCCGCCGTGCTGGCGGCGGCCTGATTTTCAGGTCAGCTCGGCTTCGAGCAGCCGGTTGGTGTCGGCGACCTTGCCGGCGAGCTCCAGGATGAGGAAGCGCTGCAGGGACAGCGCGAGGTCCGGGCGCGCGCGCTCCATCCGGGCCAGCGCGGCCCGGTCGACACCGACCACCCGGCAGGGGCTCTCGGCGATGGCGGTGGCGGTGCGGCGTCCGCCCTGCACCAGCCCGATCTCGCCGATCACCGTGCCGGCCGTGGTAGTGCGCAGGCGCAGGTTGGGGCGGCCGGGCACCTCGATCTCGATGGAGACCACGCCCTGTTCGAGGAAGTACAAGCTGTCGGCCGCCTCGCCCTGGCGGAGCAGCGCCTCCCCGGCTGCCAGGGTGCGGACGGCGAGATACGGCGCGAAATCGGCCGGCGCGAGGGCGCAGCCGAGCCGGTCGGCCATGTGCTCGGCCAACGGCGCGACGGCCCCCTCCCCGCCGGATCCGGCCTCGGTGAGCAGCAGCGATTCGGCCTCGCGCAGGGCCTCGTCCAGGGTTTGGCGCGGCCGCAGCCGCGGCCCGGCGAGGCCGCCGCGCTCGATCTGCCTGAGGGCCGCGGGCCCCAGATGGACCAGCAGCACGTCGAAGCCGCGCTGCTCGGCGAGCTGCCCGATCTTGCGGAACGCGATCAGCGCCGAGCTGTCGAGACCGACGCAATCGCGAAAGTCCAGGATCAGGCTGCGCAGGGTGCCGGGCTCGGCGGCGGCCCGGCGATAGATCGTCTGGGCGTTGAGGAAGAACAGGTAGCCCTGCAGGGCGTAGATCCGGGTCCGCTCCCCGGCCTCGCGCAGCAGCTCGGCGGTGTCGGGGGCGCGGATGACGCTGCTGCGCCGCTCCGCGCCGGACAGCGCCCGGCGCACCGCCGGGATCTGGCCGTACTGGACCGCGAAGATCAGGATCGCCAGCACGACGCCGACCAGGAAGCCCACGGTGGCGCCGAACAGGGCGGTCGCCCCGCACACCGCCAGGGCGATGCCGGTCTCCCAGACCGGGAAGGTCCGGCAGGCGAGCGCGAGGTTGACCAGCAGGCCCAGCCCGATGGCGATCAGGGCGCCCCCGGCCAGCGGGCGCGGCAGCAGCGCCAGCGGGCTCGCGCCGAACACCAGCAGGGCGGCCATCACGGCGAGCGTCAGCCACCAGCCGAGCCAGTGGCTGCCGCCGATATTGTGCAGCAGCAGGGTCGAGGTCCGCCCGAAGCCCATGGCCGGGCTGCCGAACAGGCTGCCGACCAGGTTGGCCGCCCCGGAGGCGACGAACATCCGGTCGATGTCGAGTTCGCGCCGCATCTCCAGCTCGACGCTGATGACGTAGAGGATCTGGATGATCACCGCGACCACGATCTCGGTGGCGATCCGGGGCAGGATCGGCAGGAGCAGGGCGGGATCGAGGGCCTGGAGCGCCAGCGCGGCCGGGGCCTGCAGCAGCGATCCCGCGGGCAGCGCCTCGATCAGCCAGCCGGCGCCTTGCGCGGCTGCCGTGTCGATGCCCTGCCAGGCCAGGCCGAGATGCACGACGACGAGGCTCGCCAGGATGACCGTCGGGTAGGTGCCCCAATGCCTGATGCGCCGGGGCAGGTAGAAGGCGCAGAACCCGATGACGACGGACAGGGCGATGCGCCCGAGCAGTCCGGGATCGATCCGGCTCGGGTCGAGCATCGCCGGGTCGAGCAGGCCCAGGAGCGCCGCGGCGGGATCGTCGAGATGCGCGCCGATCTGCACGCCGCTCTTCAGGAACAGCAGCCCGACGCCGCCGAGGAACCCGGTCAGGACCGGGTAGGGCAGGAGCTGCGCCAGCAGCGAGGCGCGCAGCGTGCCGAGCAGCGCGAAGACGAGGCCGGTGGCGAAGGTCGAGACCCCGCAGGCGACGAGCACGATCCGGCCGACCGTGGCGGGATCTGTGACGCCCGCGTCCCGGAGTTCCCCGGCCACCGCGGCGGCGATCGCCGCCTGCACGATCGCGGCCGCCCCGATGAAGGACAGCGACACCAGCACGGTCCGCCGCAGCGCGACGAAGACGAGGCTGCCCAGCACGTAGGCCGCCAGCATCGCCGACATCCCGGCGACGCGGCTCTCCGCCAGCGGGCCGGAAAAGATCAGCTGCGAGAAGCTGATCAGATCGAGCAGCAGCACCATGGCGGCCACCGCCGCCGCCGCGATCGTGCGCGCCGTGCGGACCAGCGCCCGGCGCCCCTCGGTCGGCTGCCCGCTGCCGGCGGAGGCCATATCGGTGGTTGTCATCGGCACGGCATCCGTATTCCGAAGGTTCGATCCAGGCCGCTGCAGCAGATCCCCGGTGGCCGCGCACACATGCGCAGCGGACCAGTGGGAGTGAGGCGCGGCCGCAGCCTTCCAACCCGATGACAGCTCGGGACTTAAATTATCGTACCGGCCGCAACGGCCGGGCGATGGTTCCGTCCAAGTTTCAACCGGTCATGGTGGGCCCGGAATCATGTGGGATGCAGATCTTATCAGTCTGCCGGACCGATCGCTCTGTGCGGCCTGGTGATCCCGGGGCCGGATTCCCCTCCCCCGCGTCATGCTCTAAGCCGGCCCCCACCAGGAGCCGCCGATGCCCGCCTCGACCCGCCTGCCCCGTCCCGTCCACGCCGCGCTCCTGCTCGCCGGCCTCACGGGGGCCGCGCAGGCCGAGGATGCCCCGTCGATCGCTTGGCCCGAGCCCGGCGGCCGGGCGACGATCAGCCGGGCCTTCAACGGATCGCCGATCACGGTCGGGGTCTCGTCCCGGACCGGCGGGGCGATCGACAGCCTGACCTGGGGCGGCACGCAGTTCATCAACGCCCACGATCACGGCCGCGAGCTGCAATCGGCCTCGTCCTATGACGGCTACGGCGAGTGCCTGAACCCCACCGAGGCGGGCAGCGATTCCGACGGCACCGGCCCGCGCAGCACGACCCTGCTCACGGAGCTGAAGCGCGGCCCGGACACGCTCCAGACGCGCTCGCAGATGGCCTACTGGATCGAGCCGGGCCGGGTCACCGGCAGCTGCCCGAAGGGGCCGGGCCCCCATGCCGGCCCCCGTTCGGACGACGTCCTGGCCAAGACCGTCACCCTGGGCGCGGCGGGCGTGGCCAACGCCATCGCGTACCGCGCCACCTACATCACCGCGCAGGCCCACGAATCGGCGACCTTCGAGGCGGCCACCGCCTACATGCCGCCGGACTTCACCGCGTTCTGGAACCTCGACCCGGCGACGGGCCGGTCCGAGCCGCTCTCGGCCGGGCCGGGCGAGCAGGCCGTGCCGGTGATCCTGGCGACCCCCGACGGCGCCCGGGCGATGGGCGTCTACAGCCCCGCCCTCCCCCAGCCGACGGTGCCGAATGCCGGCTACGGCCGGTTCGACTTCTCGACCCTGCCGGGCTCGGGCAACGCGACGGTGAAGTGGAACTGCGTCTTCCGGGAGAACAACGTTCCCGCGGGGGCGCACAGCTACACCTGCTACGTGGTGGTCGGCACGCTCCAGGATGTCCGCGCGGGCCTCGTCGCCCTGCGGGCGGCCCTGACCGGTGGGCACCCTGCGCCACTCCCCGCCAACCCGGCTCCGGCACCTCGGGCGGCGGCCGCCCCGCCGGCCGCGCGGGTTCGGGGCGTGGCGCTCTATGTCGGGACGCAGCAGGGCTGCAATGCCGGCGAGGTGACGATCGACCCGGGCTACAAGGGCTGCGCCACGGCCCCGATCGGCGCGACCCTGGCGCAGCCATCCTCCCCCGCCGACGCGCCGGTCTATGCCGGCACTGCGGCCGGGCTCGATGCCGGTCTGGTCACCAACAACCCGCACCATCTCGATTCCGGAACGCGCCCGATCGGCTACCTCGCGGCCGCCGGTGCGGGCGGGACGCCGCTCTATGTCGGCCAGCAGGGCGGCTGCAATGCCGGGGTGGTCTCGACCAACCCGGCCCATCTCAATTGCCGCGGCGCCCCGCTGGGGATCGCCGTGCGGTGAGGCCGGCCGCGAGCGCCGCCCCGGAGCCGGGGCGGCGCTCGGCCTTGTCCCGAAGGCGACAGCGCGCCTGTCGGGACGCGGTGCTCAGCCCTTCTTCACCAGCGGCACCGGCTCGGCCGGCGGCTTGGTCGCGCAGGCGGCGACGCTGGCGGCCAGCAGGGTCAGGACCAGGGCGCGCGCGAGAGGATTTTTTGCGAAACAACGGGCAGTGGACACGAGGCAATCTCCGATTTTCGGCAGTGAAGAGGCTAATGCTCCGCTCCGTCTCGGAAAGTGCAGGAATGTCACGCGCGTGATGTTTTGAGGTTTTTTATAATGCTTATAAAGTGCGACTATAGAAATATGTTAGCGATATTCATCTCGAAATAATCTTAAACAGCAAAGTTCAAAGACGCTTTGCAGGTCATTCTCAGCGGTTCACTTGCAATGGTCCAGGTATCTGCCACCGATATGAGTGCCGCAAGCGCTCTTCAAAAAAGCTTCTTGCGGCCGAGGCAACCAGAGGCGTCCGACACACGAAGGCGCTGGCGGCCTGACTGCTGCGCTGGTCCTGCAGATACGTCGGCCAGCGTCACCCGCACCGTCATCACGAGCCAAGCGAAGTGACCCAGGGCCGCGCGACAACGCCAAATGTGCCGCCACGCTGGGTTGCTTCGCTACGCTCGCAATGACGGAAACGGAGCGATCACCCGGAAACCATATGCGGAAGACAGGTTCCGGCTGGAACGCACCGGGAATCGGACCTGCAGCCCCCTATGGCGGCGTCGGTCCTGGCTCGACGATCGCCGGGGGCAGCAAGCCATCCTCATTCGGGGTGGTGCGGCCTCAGCGCGCCTCGCTGAAGCGCTTGGTCGCCTTCTTCTCCTGCTTGTAGGCGGTGATCGCCGCGGAGCAGCCGGGCGACAGGATCTTGAGATTGGTCTTGAAGCAGGCCTCGACCTCCGGGCCGCCGGGCGCGTAGGCGCTGCAATACTCCATGTAGTCGCCGGTGCAGTGCTGCTTGAGCGCCTCGCGGGCCGGGGATTGCTCGGCCAGCGCCGCGGCCGGGCCGAGGCAGAGACCGAGGGTCAGGAGGACCGCCTTGGTCGAAGTCATGGATGTCCTTGTCGTTCGCCGATGACCGCACGCGCGGACCGCACGGTGATAGGGCGGGCGGATGAGCGCCAACGATGGCGCCACCATGACGCCGGGATGGCGACGCTGCAGCCCGGCCATGTGTGCACGGCAGGAATCCCAAGGGCGCACCCGTGCGCACCCGGTTCTTTACGGCCTCATCCCGGGATGACCGCGCGCCCGGCGGATGCCTGCCCCCGCCGGGCGCCGAGATCCAACCGGTCAGTGTGCGCCGACGCGGCGGGCGGGCACGATGTCGTTGGCGACGATCTCGCCGAACGGGCCGTCGTTGCGGGCGTTGCCGACCGGCCGGCCCGTGGTGGCGCGCAGGGGCAGCTTTGGGAAGACCAGCTCGGCGAAGCGGTAGGCTTCCTCGAGATGCGGGTAGCCCGAGAGGATGAAGCGGTCGATCCCGAGATCGATATACTCCTTCATCCGGTCGGCGACCTGATCGGCCGAGCCGACGAGCGCCGTGCCGGCGCCGCCGCGCACCAGCCCGACCCCGGCCCAGAGGTTGGGCGAGACCACCAGCTTGTCGCGGTTGCCGCCGTGGAGCGCCATCATCCGGCTCTGGCCGACCGAATCCTGCCGTTTCAGGGTCTCCTGCGCCTTGGCGATGGTGGCGTCGTCGAGCTTCGAGATCAGCTTCTCCGCGGCGTCCCAGGCCTCGGCCTCGGTCTCCCGGGCGATCACGTGCAGGCGGATGCCGTAGGAGAAGGTCTTGCCCTTGGCCTCCGCGGCCTGCCGCGCGGCGGCGATCTTTTCCGCGACCTGGGCCGGCGGCTCGCCCCAGGTGAGGTAGACATCGCAATGCTCGGCCGCGACCTCCATCCCGGCCGGCGAGGAGCCGCCGAAATAGAGCGGCGGATAGGGCTTCTGCACCGGCGGGAAGATCACCCGGCCGTTCTCGGCGCGCAGGTGCTGGCCCTGGTAGGTCACGGTCTCGCCCGAGAGCAGGCCGCGCCAGATCGTCAGGAACTCGTCGGTGACGACGTAGCGCTCGTCATGGGACAGGAACACGCCGTCGCCGGCCAGCTCCACCGGATCGCCGCCGGTGACGACGTTGATCAGGAGGCGCCCGTCCGAGATCCGGTCGAGGGTCGCGGTCATGCGCGCCGCCGCGGATGGCTCCATCAGGCCCGGCCGCACCGCCACCAGGAAGCGCAGCCGCTTGGTCAGCGGCGCCAGCGCCGAGGCGACGATCCAGGAATCCTCGCAGGAGCGCCCCGTGGGCAGCAGCACGCCGTAATAGCCGAGCTCGTCCGCGCCCTGGGCGATCTGCCGGAGGTAGTCGATCGAGACCTCCCGGGCCCCCTCCTGGGCGCCGAGATAGCGGCCGTCGCCGTGGGTCGGCAGGAACCAGAGGACGTCGGCGTGCCCGTCATGCGTCGCGGTCATCGGGGTCTCCATTGCGGCTATGGGCCGGATGCGGAAAAGCCGGATCCGACTTCTCGCATCCGGCGATCACCAAGAGCTACAGCAGACCGCCGCGTCCGGGAAACGGCGGCCCGGTGTCAGAGGTTCGGCTCGGCGCCGAGCAGATGATCGAGGATACGCCCTTCGAGGCGCGCCAGGTCCGGATCCCCGCGCCGGCGCGGGCGCGGCACGTCGACCCGCAGGTCGAGGGCGATGCGGCCGGCCTCGACCACCAGGATGCGGTCGGCGAGCGCCACCGCCTCGGAGACGTCGTGGGTGACGAGCAGCGCGGTGAAACCCTGCGCCAGCCAGATCCGCTCGATCAGGTCCTGCATGCCGATGCGGGTCAGCGCGTCGAGGGCGCCGAGCGGCTCGTCCAGGGCCAGCAGGCCCGGCCGGCCCACCAGCGCCCGGGCGAGCGCGACACGCTGGCGCTGGCCACCCGACAGGGTCGCGGGCCATTGCCCGGCCTTGTCGGACAGGCCCACCTCGGCGAGCGCCGCCAGCGCCCGCTCCCGCCGCTCGGCCCGGGAGCCGTGGCCGGAGAGGCCGACCGTGACGTTGTCGACCACCCGGGCCCAGGGCAGCAGCCGCGGCTCCTGGAACATGATCCGCTTGGGCGGATCGGACCGGCGCGGGCCGGACTCGGGCCCTTCGAGCAGGATCCGCCCGCCGGTCGGCGCCTCCAGCCCGAGGATCAGGCGCAGCAGGGTGCTCTTGCCGCAGCCCGAGCGCCCGACCACGGCGGTGAACCCACCGGCCGGCAGGAAGAGGTCGAGCCCCTCGATGACCGCGTGGCCGTCGAAGCTTTTGCGCAGGTCGCGGGCCGTCACGGCGATGCCGCGGCTGGCGGCCTGCGCCGGCTGGCGCGCCGGCGCAGGCGCAGGGGGGATGTCGGCGAGCCGGGTCTCGGGACCGGGTTCGGCCGGGGCCTCGCGGCGAAGGGCGTCGAGCAACATCAGGCGCTCCTGTAGGCGGGGTTCCAGGCGAGGCAGGCCCGTTCGAGCTGGCGCGTCAGCGCATCGGCGAGCTTGCCCAGGGCGGCGTAGATCAGGATCGCCAGTACGACGACGTCGACCAGCATGAACTCACGCGCCTGCATGGCCATGTAGCCGAGCCCCGAGGAGGCGGAGATCGTCTCGGCGACGATCAGCGTCAGCCACATGATGCCGAGCGCGTAGCGCAACCCGACGAAGATCGACGGCAGGGCTCCGGGCAGCACCACCCGGGTGAACAGTTCCGTGCGCGACATCCCGTAGACGCGGCCCATCTCCACCAAAGCCGGGTCCACCGAGCGGATGCCGTGCAGGGTGTTGGCGTAGATCGGGAAGAACACGCCGAGCGCCACCAGGAACAGCTTGGCCTCCTCGCCGATGCCGAACCACAGGATCACCAGCGGGATCAGCGACAGGTGGGGCACGTTGCGCACCATTTGCACCGAGGTGTCGGTCAGGCGCTCCGACAGGCGCGAGAGGCCGTTGGCGAGGCCCAGCGCGAAGCCGATGCCGCCGCCGACCGCAAAGCCCGACAGCGCCCGCAGGGTGCTGACCCAGAGGTTGGTCCAGAGCTCCCCGGTGCGCCCGGCCTCCCAGCCGGCCCGGACCACGTCGAGCGGCGCCGGCATGAACCGGTTGGAGACGAGGCCGGCCGAGACCGCGGCCTGCCAGCCCAGCAGGATCACGACCGGCAGCAGCCATGGCAGCGCCGTATCGCGCAGGCGGCCGAGGGGGGTTGGGCGCATCATCGGTTCTCCGCCCGGCGTTCGGGCTGTGTCCAGACCGCGTCGGCCACGCGGATCGGCTTCGGCAGCAGGCCGAGGCCGTGGAAGGCGTCGGCCACCCGCTGCTGGTCGGCGATCGCCATGGCGTCCAGGGGCGTGACCCCGTAGGACAGGCGATCGAGGGCGACGCGGAGCACGGGGGCCGGAATGCCCACGGTGGGCGCCAGGTCCGCCGCCACGGTCTCGGCATGGCCTTCCGCCCAGGTATCCACCTCCCCGATCGCCTTGAGCACGGCTGCCACGACCTCCGGGTTGGCATCGGTGAAGCCGCGGCGGGACAGGTAGAACTGGCGGTTGGGCGCGAGGCCCTGCGCGTCCGCCAGCACCCGGGCGCCGGTGGCGCGCTCGGCGGCGGCGAGATAGGGATCCCAGATCGCCCAGGCGTCGACGGAGCCGCGTACGAAGGCGGCGTTGGCGTCGGCCGGGGCCAGGAAGGCGAACTTCACCGCATCGTAGGGCAGGCCGGCCTGCTCCAGCGCGCGCACCACCAAAAAATGGACGTTCGAGCCCTTGTTGAGGGCCAGCGTCCGGCCGCGCAGGTCGGCGACGCTGCGCACCGGGCTGTCCTTCGGCACCAGGATCGCCTCGCCCCGGGGGGCCGGCGGCTCGGTGGCGACGTAGCGCAGCTCCGCGCTCGCGGCCTGCGCGAAGATCGGCGGCGCCTCCCCGGCCGAGCCGAAATCGACCGCCCCGGCATTCAGGGCCTCCATCAGCGGCGGTCCGGACGGGAATTCCGACCACGCCACCGTGTAGCCCAGGGGCTGAAGCGCCTTCTCGAGCGTGCCCCGGCCCTTCAGCAGCACGAGGGAGCCGTATTTCTGGTAACCGACCCGGACGCTGCCGCCCGCGGCCCGGGCCGGCCGCAGGACGCTCGCCGCCGCGAGGCCGAGACCCGCGGACAGGAGTTTCCGGCGATGCGGGGCGAGCCCGGACGCAAGAGGACGGGTGATTCGATCGGTCATGAGGTCAGCCGTTGCGGGCGGGCGCGGTCCAGACCGCGTCGGCGACGCGAACCGGTTTCGGGATCAGCTTCAGGGCGTAGAACCGGTCGGCGACGGCTTGCTGCTCGGCGGTGACGCGGGCGGTCATCGGGCCGATCACGAAATCGGCGCGGTCCACCGCCCGGCGGGTGGCCGGCAGCGGCACGCCGGTGCCCTGCGCCAGCAGCGCGGCGACATCGCCGCGGTTCTGCCGGCACCAAGCCGCGACCTCGCCCAGGGCGTCGATCGCCGCCACGAGCACCGGGCCGCGACTCTCGGCATAGGTCCGGTTCGCCAGGAAAAAGTCGTTCTGCGGCGTGATCTTGGCGGCGAAGGCGAGCACCCGCACCCCATCCCCCTCCTCGGCGACGGCGAGATAGGGGTCCCAGATCGTCCAGGCATCGACGCTGCCGCGGGCGAAAGCCGCCGCAGCGTCGGCCGGCGCCAGGGTCACCGGCTCGATATCGGCGTAGCTCAGGCCGCCCTTCTCCAGGGCCGCCACCGTGAGATTGTGCGCGCTCGACGCCTTGGCGAATGCGACGCGCTTGCCCTTCAAGTCGGCGAGGCTGCGCACGGGCGAGCCCTTGGGCAGCAGGATCCCGGCCCCGGAGCCGCCGGCCTCCTGGGCCGCCGCGTAGACGAGGCTGGAGCGCGCCGCCTGGGCGAAGATCGGCGGCGAATCGCCGGTCTGGCCGAAATCGATCCCGTCGAGGGACAAAGCCTCCAGAAGCGGCGGACCGAACGAGAACTCGACCCAGCGCACCGTGTGGCCCAAGCGCTCCAAGCGCCGCTCGATGATCCCCTGCTGCTTGGCCACCACCAGGATGCCGTTCTTCTGGTAGCCGATGCGCAACACGCCGGCCTCGGCCGCCCAGGCACCCCGCAGGGCCGGGACGGCCGCAAGGGGCGCGGCCAGGGTCGCGGCCAGCAGGGTGCGGCGGTCGAGCATCGCGCGCCTCACTCGGCGGCGGCGAGTTCGGCCGGGCCGGTCGCCGCGGCTGCCCGGTGCAGCAGCAGGGCGGAGAGCTGGGCGCCGGCCTCGGCGGCGCGGGCGCGCACCCCGGCCTCGACCAGCACGCCGTCGCTGAAATCCGTGTCGGAGGCGTAGACCGCGGTCGGGATCTGAAGCGCGCCGAAGAAGCCGAACAGCGGCCGGAAGGCGTGCTCGACCACCAGGGCGTGACGGGCGCCGCCGCCCGTGGCCACGATGGCCACGGGCTTGCCGGCCAGCGCGTTCGGATCGACCAGATCGAACAGGTGCTTGAACAGGCCGGTATAGGCGCCCTTGTAGACCGGCGAGCCGACCACCAGCCCGTCCGCCTCCTCGATCGCGTCGAGCACCCGGCGGGCAGGCAGCGGCAGCTGGTCCCGGGTCCAGGCCGCTCCCAGGCCGGAGCCGGCATCGACGAAGTCGAAGATGCGTCCGTCGAACGCAGCTTGCGCGCAGGCCTCGTGCAGCACCGCATCGACCAGCGTGCGGGTCTTGGACGGGCGCTGAACGTTCGCGCTCAGCCCGACGAGTCTCGGTCGTGTCATTGCAGAAGCCTTGCGACAATGCCGGGCCGCCCTGCTCGGTGAAGAGTGGCAGACGCGCGACCGGTTATCCGGATAGGCTGCTAGAATTGCTGATTGCGTTGCACAACGTCAATGAAACGGCTTTCCGAATTCTGCACGAATAGAAAAATGTTCTCCTCGTAATGGCTGATCGAGAGTGGGATTTCATCTCGCGGTCCTGGCGACCGGCTTGCGGGTTACGGTTCGGCGGGCCGGGAAATCCGGCTCCGACGAATGTTCGATCTCTTGTGTGACCATGGGAGAGAATATAATTGCTCCTGAAATTGTATTTGAAGAACGATGTTGCTGTTGGGGTGGTGGCCCTGTCGGCGCTGATCGTGACGATCCTGAGAGCCGACCCTGCCGAGAGCGCGGGGACGCTCCGGCCCTCGAATCCCGGCCCCGGATCCTGGCTTATCCGCACGAAAAAGGGCCAGCCGTGGTGGCTGACCCTGAATCGTCCGATAGCTGGATGGCCTGGCTTTCGCGCACCCGTCGCCGGATTGGCGGTGAGCGCGCCCGGGCTTACTCGGCCGCCGTCATCTCGGCGGTGAAGTGGCCGCACCAATCGTTGGTCGTCACGACCGGCCAGAGCCCCTTCGACTCCGGAGCCGGCTGGCTGACCGGCGGATTGAATCGGCACAGGCCGGCATCGCCCTGGGCACTCGCGCCGTTGCCCTTGTGCTCGTCGAAGAACTTGCAGCTCTCGCAGTTTGCGCTGGCCATGTCTCGATGCTCCCGTGTCGATTCGGCGGTGTGCCGTTCTCTCTTGCGAATTAGAACAGTTATAATCTCACGGTCAACCGCCGATTGGGCGCGTGGTTCCCGCCGGGATTCGTGTATCGGCTGTCGGCGATCGAACCGCCTGGTTGCCGAGATGACCCGGCGGCCCGGGAACCGCGCTGGACTCCTGCCGCCGCCCTCGCCGGCCCTGCCCGGATCGCGTCCTGAAACGCGACCGGCGCGCACGGATGCTCCGCGCGCGCCGGTCTTTACGAGTTCGCCTGTGGGCCCGCCTGGGGCGGGTTCGCGGGCGGCGTGGTGATACGCCTGGTGTCAGAGGCTCCCGGGGCCTTTGGCCAAGCCGCCCAGGGTGAACAGGTCGACCGAGAGCTTCGCGCCGACGACGAAGGCGTTCGGGATCGGCTTCGGCCGGAGCGGGTGGTTCACCTGGTCCGGGTTGATCACGTATTGCAGGTTCGGCATCAGCCGCACCGCCGGGGTGAGCTGGATGCCGTAGCTCAGCTCCACGATGGTCTGCAGGGTGTCGACGTTGCGGCTGCTGAGCCCGTACGACGCGCGCGCCGCCCGGATATTGGCTGCCCCGAGGGAGGAGAGTTTTTCCATCACGAACGCAGCGCCGATAGTGTCGTAGGGCCGGCCCGGGAAGGTACCGGTCAGCACGGCGCCGCCCTCCAGGAAGAAGTCCTGGGTCTGCCGCCCGCCGGTGGCGCCCAGCGCGACCCCGAACAGCGTCAGGCCCTGGATGCCGGTCGGGTCCGGACGCCAGACCATCTGGTCGAACCGGGCATAGATCGCCGACCGGCCGAACCGGGTCAGTTCGTCGAGCCCGCTGAACAGGCGAGCCCCGCCGCGCACGTCGTAGATCGGGTCCTTATAGTCGGACTGGTCGATGATGGCGCCGATACCGTAGTTGCGCGGCAGCGGATCGTTGCCGAAGTTGGTCGAGTAGCCGACTTCCACCGGGATCACCACGCCGGTGGCGCCGTTGGTCGACCAGTCGATGCCGTTCCGGTCATCCCGCTGGTTGCGGGGATTCACCTCGTAGACGCCGGCATGCACGAACACCTTGTCGTTGACCCAGGCCTTGGCGTGGCCGCCCCAGCTCGCGATCGGCCAGTAGGTGAAGTTCGTCATCTTGAACGCGGATTTCGGCGCGCCGCAGGTGCCGTTGTTCTGGAAGTTGCAGTAGAGCGGCGAGGCGAGGAACGGCGGGTTGGCCAGAAGCCGACCGACCTCGACGTCCAGGCGGTTGTCGAACAGCTTTTGCTCGTAGGACAGCACCGTGAGATGTGCGGTCTGACCGCCGCCGTAGACTTCCTGGACGCTGGTGTTGTTGCCGATATAGTCCTGCGACAGGCTGCGGCCGTGGCGCTGGGTCACGATGGTATGCACCGCGCCGCCATCGATCCCGGCGAGACGGCCGAGATCGGCATCGAGGCCGAACACGATCTGGCCGGTGTAATCCGACCCCTGGCGGATGCCGCCGGACGGGTTGGCGGCGAATTCGCCGGTGTAGTTCAGGATCATGCTGATCCCGTTGCCGAGGTCGAGGGTTCCCGGCGGCAGGCCCGGCGGCGTCGCGCTGTTGCCCTGCACGTCGGCCGCAGCCGCCGCGCTGTCGGCGCCGGCAAAGCTCCGCGCCGAGCGCACGGTCCGCCGCCGAGCGCGGTTCGCGCGGTACTGGGCCTTCGCCGCCGGACTCGCGTTCGGACCCGGATTCACCAGGGACGGTCCGCCGTCCGGAGCATTAGGGTCTTGCGCCTCGGCCGGGCTGATGCCGGCCGAGAGTGTCGCGGCGCAGAATGCGAGCGCCGCCCATCGCGTGTACTTTCCCATAACAGTGACTCCCCCTTTAGTAACGCGCGGCCCTGATTGGCTCTGTCGCGTTGGTGTTCCGCCGGGATCCCTCCGGTCAGTCCGTGAAGGCCTCCACGGTGCGGCGCTCGCCGCGCAGGAACGCGTCGGCGACGTGGATCAGCGGGTTCAGGTCGACGTCGCTCGTGCCGGATCGGACGAGGGCGGCGAAACGGTCGTAGAGGCCGCGATACTCGGCCTCCGGCGGCAGCAGCTGCGGGGTGCCGTTGATGGTGAGGACGCTGCCGCCCTTCGACAGCACCAACAGGCCGTCCTCGGTGTCGACGCGGATGTCCCAGGTCTGCGGGCCGGTCTGGCGCCAGTCGAACACGGCCTCGATCGAGGTGCCGGCGGCATCGGTGAAGTGCAGGTCGGCGGCGATCGGCGCCTGCCGGTTCTCCGGGACCGACAGGGTCGCGCCGGTGAGGAAGAACGGCGGCAGGATGTGGGTCGCGATCGACAGGGCGTTGATCCCCGGATCGAACACGCCCATGCCGCCGGCCTGCCAGATCCAGGCCTGGTTCGGATGCCAGTGCCGGACATCCTCCATCCAGGCGATCGCCACCGACCGGATCCGGCGGCCGGACAGCCATTGCCGCGCGGGTTCGACCCCGGAGGCGTAGCGGGAGTGCCAGCTGGCGAACAGGCTGACGCCCCGCGCCCGCGCGGCCTCCACCAGGATCCCGACTTCTGCCAGCGTCGCCCCCGGGGGCTTCTCCAGGAAGACGTGCCGGCCGGCCTCGATCGCCGCCAGGGCGGCCGAGAAGCGCACCTGCGGCGGCTGGCACAGGGCGACCGCCTCGAGATCGGCCTCTCCGGCCAGCATCTCCGCCAGCGTGCGGTAGTTCGGCACGCCCTCGAAGCGGCCTTCGCGGCTCGCCACCGCCGCCAGGGTGTAGTCCGGCGAGGCGCCGATGACCGGCAGGTGCTGGTCGCGGGCGATCTTGCCGATGCCGACCAGCCCGATGCGGATCGTCCCGTTCGAAACCGTCATCTCAGAGGACCTTCACGGACAGATCGCGGGCCGGCGCGACCGCCAGGGGATTGCGCAGCGGCAGGGTGAACGGGGCGGCCTCGATCTCGAACACGTCGCCGGGCTGCGCCGTGACGCCGTCGCTGAACGACAGGGTGGCGGTGCCGAAGAAGTGGACGTGCAGGTCGCCGGGGCGGCGGAACGGCGCGTATTTGAAGTGGTGCCGCTCCAGGTTCTCGATCGTGTGGGACATGTTCGCCTCACCCGAGAGGAACGGCTTCTCCCAGAGCACGGCGCCGTCGCGCCGGATGCGGCTGGAGCCGCGCACGTCGGCGGGCAGATCTCCCAGCCACAGTTCCGGGCCGAGCGCGGCCGGGCGGAGCTTCGAATGGGCGAGCCACAGGTAGTTGCCGCGCTCGGTGACGTGGTCGGAGAACTCGTTCGCCAGCGCGAAGCCGAGGCGCACCGGATGGCCGTCCGGGTCGATCAGGTAGATCCCGGCGATCTCCGGCTCCTCGCCGCCGTCGAGGGCGAAGGCCGGCGACAGGAGCGGCTCGCCGGTGCCGACGATCGCGGCGCCGTCACCCTTGTAGAACCATTCGGGCTGGACCCCGGTCTCGCCCGGGGCGGGCTTGCCGCCCTCGACGCCCATCCGGAACATCCGCATCGAATCGGTCGGGGCCGGATCCGCCGCCGCGGCGCGGTGCATCTTGTCCCGGCCCTCCGCCGAGCCGAGATGGGTCAGGCCGGTGCCGCTCAGCAGCAGGTGCGCGGGATCCGCGTGGTCGATCGGCGGCAGCAGCCGCACGGCGTCGAGATCCACCGCGTCGTCGAGCCCGAGCCGGGACGCCGTCTCGGCCAGGCTGTCCCCCGCCGCCAGGGCCCGCCGGGCCAGGTCGAGAACGCTGTCCACGCCGACAACGCTCCGCGCCCGGCCGTCTTCCAGCACCGCCACACCCCGGCGCCCGTCGGGGGCGCGGAATTGTAGGAGTGATTGACCCATCGTGATCCTCCCAGGGCCGGCCTTCGTCGGGCCGGCTCGAAATCAGGTGGCGCAGCGCGCCGTCGCGTCAGCGGTCGAAGGCCGGGCTGATGGTGCCGTCGACCCTGCGGGTGAGATGCCAGGGATTGTCCGGTCGCAGGGGCTGCGGCAGCAGCGCGTCGGGCAGGTCCTGGTAGCAAACCGGACGCAGGAAGCGCTCGATCGCCAGGGTGCCGACCGAGGTGCTGCGCCCGTCGGAGGTCGCCGGGAACGGGCCGCCATGGACCATCGCGGGCGCGACCTCCACGCCGGTGGGCCAGCCATTGGCCAGGATGCGGCCGGCCTTGCGGCCCAGCGCCGGGACCAGACCGGCGGCGATGTGCTCGTCGGCGCGGTCGAGATGCAGCGTCGCGGTCAGCTGGCCCGGGAGCGCCGCGATGATGCGGTTGACCTCATCGAGGTCCGCGGCCGCCACCAGGATCGCCGCGGGGCCGAACATCTCGTCAGAGAGGCCGGGATCCGCCAGGAACCGCGCGCCGTCGGTGCGCAGCAGGGCCGCGGGGGCGCCCCCCGCTCCGGCTTTCTCCCCGCGGGCCGCGACGGTCACCCCGGGACGCGCCGCCATCTCGGCGACGCCGCGCTCGAAGCGGGTGCGGATGTCGGCGGTCAGCATCGCGTGTGGCGCGCTCTCGCGGATCGCCGTCGCGGCGGCCTCCGCGAAGGCCTCGAGGTCGGACCCCGCGATCCCGATCAGCAGGCCTGGATTTGTGCAGAACTGCCCGGCCCCCAGGGTCAGGGACTGGACGAAGCCGGCGGCCAGGGCCGCGCCCCGCGCCCGCAGGGCACCGGGCAGCAGCAGGACCGGATTGACTGCGCTCATCTCGGCATAGACCGGGATCGGCTCGGGGCGTCCCGCCGCCACCCGCAGCAGGGCGAGGCCGCCGCCGCGCGAGCCGGTGAAGCCCACGGCCTTGATCCGCGAATCGGCGACGAGCGCCGTCCCCAGGGCGTTCGACGGCCCCGGCAGGTACGAGAACACGCCCGGATGCAGGTCGCTCGCCGCCACCGCGGACCGCACCGCCCGGGCCACCAGCTCGCCGGTCCCGGGATGGGCCGGGTGGCCCTTGACCACCACCGGGCAGCCGGCGGCCAGTGCGGAGGCGGTGTCGCCCCCGGCCACCGAGAAGGCGAGCGGGAAGTTGCTGGCGCCGAACACCGCCACCGGGCCCAGCGCGACGTGACGGCGGCGCAGGTCGGGGCGCGGCAGAGGCGTGCGCTTGGGCTGGGCCGGATCGATCGTGGCTTGGACCCACTCGCCCGCCCGGACGACGCTCGCGAACAGGCGCAGCTGGCCGATGGTGCGGGCACGCTCGCCCTCAAGCCGGGCGCGCGGCAGCCCGGTCTCGGCGATGGCCCGCTCGATCAGGGCCTCGCCGAGATCGCCCACGGCCTCGGCCACGGATTCCAGGAACCCGGCACGCAGCTCGGGGGTCGATTCGGAGAAGCTCGGGAACGCCGCATCCGCCAAGGCGCAGGCGGCCTCGACCTCGGCCGTGCCGGCAGCGGAGAAGGCCGGCTCCAGCGCCGCCCCGCTTGCGGCCTCCACGGCCCGGAAGGTATCTGCCGCAGCGGCATCCTCGGCACCGATCAGGATCGTGCCGCGAATCTCCGCGTTCACACTCAGCTCTTTACTCATACAAATAACTTAGAGCAGTTGTGCAGTGGCTGCAAGCCTCGTGGCATTATGATGCTAGCGGGTGTCGCTGCTTGCGCTCCTACAACTTCCAGGTACGATCGCGGCGATCCTGCCCCGGACCTGGCGGCTCGGACTGGAGGTGTCAGGTGAGGGGGGATCCGGGGTTCGAGGACATCAAGCTGCCGCTGGCCTCGGGCTCGCGCCGGATCCACGGCTCGGTGGCGCGGGATCTGGGCATCGCGATCCTGGCGGGTCGCTACGCGCCGGGGGACGTGCTGCCCGGCGAGATCGAATTCTCGGAGCAGTTGAAGGTCTCGCGCACCGCCTATCGCGAGGCGGTTCGCATCCTGAGCGCCAAGGGGCTGGTCGAGAGCCGGCCCCGGACCGGGACACGGGTGACCCAGCGCAGCCGCTGGAACCTGCTCGATCCCGACATCCTCGCCTGGGCCTTCGAGGCCGAGCCCAGCGAAACCTTCATCCGGGACCTGTTCGAACTGCGGATGATCGTCGAGCCGGCAGCCGCGGCCCTGGCGGCCGAGCGGCGCTCGGGCCTCGACATCTCGCGGATGGGCCATGCCCTGGAGGAGATGGGCCGCTACGGCCTCGCCACAGAGATCGGGCGGGCCGCCGACCAGGCGTTCCACAACACGATCCTGGAAGCGGCGCGCAACGGGCCGCTGATGGCGCTATCGAGTTCCATAGCCGCAGCAGTGACTTGGACGACGATCTTCAAGCAGCGTCGCAGCGCCCTGCCCCGGGATCCGATGCCGGACCACCGGGTCCTGTATGAGGCGATCGTGGCCGGCGACGTCGAGGCGGCGCGCGCGGCGATGACCGAGCTCGTCCGCCTCGCGCTCGCCGACACCGAATTGTCGCTGAAGGCGTAAAGGACCCCGCCGCCGTCGTGGCGGCGGGGCTTCCGTTCAGTGGTTGTCGCGCGGCAGCCCGCTGGTCTGAGCAATCCGCTGGAAGCGCTCGGCCCCCTCCAGAATCGCCCCGGTGTGCATCTGCCCGACACTCGCGCGCTGGATCGCCTGCCACGGGGTCTGGGACGCCGGATAGGCGTAGCCCCCGGCCTCCTCCAGGGCCTTGCGCCGGCGCGCGATCTCGTCCGCGTCGAGCAGCATGTCGGCGGTGCCGCGCTTCAGGTCGATCCGCACCCGGTCGCCGGTGCGCAGCAGCGCGAGGCCGCCGCCCACCGCCGCCTCGGGCGAGGCGTTGAGGATCGAGGGCGAGGCCGAGGTCCCGGACTGGCGCCCGTCGCCGAGGCACGGCAGCGCGTGCACCCCTGAGCGGATCAGGTAGGCGGGCGGACGCATGTTCACCACCTCGGCCGCGCCCGGATAGCCGACCGGGCCGGCGCCGCGCATGATCAGGATGCTGTTGTCGTCGATCCCCAGCGCCGGGTCGTCGATGCGGTGGTGGTAATCCTCCGGCCCGTCGAACACCACGGCCCGGCCTTCGAAGGCCTCCGGATCCTCGGGGTTCGAGAGGTAGCGCTGCCGGAACTCCTCGCCGATCACGCTGGTCTTCATGATCGCCGCGTCGAACAGGTTGCCGCGCAGCACCAGGAAGCCCGCGGCCTCCTTCAGCGGCCGGTCGATCGGGCGGATCACGTCCTCGTCCTCGATCTCCGCGCCGCGGCAATTGTCGCCGATGGTGCGCCCGTTCACCGTCAGGGCGTTCTCGTGGAGCAGCCCGCGCCGCATCAGCTGCGCGGCCACCGCCGGGAGGCCGCCGGCGCGGTAATAATCCTCACCGAGATACTCGCCCGCCGGTTGCAGGTTGACCAGGAGCGGCACGTCGAGGCCGTGGGTCTGCCAGTCGGCGATGTCGAGCTCGACCCCCGCGTGGCGGGCGAGCGCGGCCAAGTGGATCGGGGCGTTGGTCGAGCCGCCGATCGCCGAGTTGAGCACGATCGCGTTGAGGAACGCCTCCCGGGTCAGGATGTCGGTCGGCTTGAGATCCTCCGCCACCATCTCGACGATGCGCTTGCCCGTGCGGTAGGCGACCTCCTGGCGGTCCCGGTAGGGCGCCGGGATCGCCGCGGAGCCCGGCAGCATCATGCCGAGCGCCTCGCCGAGCGCGTTCATCGTCGTCGCCGTGCCCATCGTGTTGCAGTAGCCGGTGGAGGGGGCCGACGAGGTCACCAGCTTGATGAAGCCGTCATTGTCGATCTCCCCCGCGGCCAGCATCTGGCGCGCCCGCCACACGATCGTGCCGGAGCCGGTGCGCTGGCCCTTGTACCAGCCGTTGAGCATCGGCCCGACCGACAGGGCGATGGCCGGGATGTTCACGGTGGCGGCCGCCATCAGGCAGGCCGGGGTGGTCTTGTCGCAGCCGGTGGTCAGCACCACGCCGTCGAGGGGGTAGCCGTACAGCAGCTCGACCAGGCCGAGATAGGCGAGGTTGCGGTCGAGCCCGGCGGTGGGCCGCTTGCCGGTCTCCTGAATCGGGTGGACCGGGAATTCGAGGGCGATGCCGCCGGCCTCGCGGATGCCCTCGCGCACGCGCTCCGCCAGGACGAGGTGATGCCGGTTGCACGGCGACAGGTCGGAGCCGGTCTGGGCGATGCCGATGATCGGCTTGCCCGAGCGCAACTCCTCCAGGCTCAACCCGAAGTTCAGGTAGCGCTCCAGGTAGAGCGCCGTCATGTCGATGTTGTCGGGGTTGTCGAACCAGGCGCGGGAGCGCAGGGGGCGGGTGGTCGGGCGGTCGGTCATGGCTGGGTCCGGGGTGCGGAGCTGGCGGAGAAGCGGTAGGTGATCACGGTCCGATATGTGGCGCCGGGGTCGAGCCGGGCCGAGCCGAAGGCCGGCTGGTTCGGCGTGTCGGGGAACAATTCGGGCTCGATCGCGAGGGCGTCCGACTGCCGGTAAACGAGGCCGGATTTACCCACCACGGTCGCGTCGATGAAGTTACCGGTGTAGAATTGCACACCTGGCTGGTTGCTGGCGACCTCCAGAACCCGGCCCGAGTGAGGATCCTCGACCTTCGCCACGAGATGCGGCTCGACTGTCGGGGCGTCGGTCACGACCCAGTTGTGGTCATAGCCGCGCCCGCGCACGATCTGGATGTCCCGCCCGTCGCGGATGCGCGAGCCGATCACCGTCGGCGTGCGGAAATCGAACGGCGTCCCCGCCACCGGAACATGCGCGCCCGTGGGGATCTGCGTGGCGTCGACCGGGGTGTAGCGCTCGGCCGGGATGGTCAGAATCTGGTCGAGGACCGAGCGGCCCGAGCCCTCGCCGGCGAGGTTGAAGAAGCTGTGGTTGGTCAGGTTGACGATCGTCGGCTTGTCGGTGGTGGCCTGGTAGCTGATGGTGAGCGTGTCGGTGGCGTCCAGCGTATAGGTCGCCGTGACCGTGAGGGTGCCGGGAAAGCCCTCCTCGCCGTCCGGGCTGACGTAGCGCAGGGTAACCGACGGGGTGGCACCGCCCTTGACCTCGGTGATGGTCCAGAGCCGCTTGTCGAAGCCGGCATTGCCGCCGTGCAGGGTGTTCGGGCCGTCATTGGTGGCGAGCGTGTAGGTCCGGCCGTCCAGGGTGAAGCGCCCGCCGCGGATCCGGTTGGCGTAGCGCCCGACGCTGGCCCCGAAATAATTGGGCTTGGCGAGGTAGCCGGCGAGGTCGCCGTAGCCGAGGACGATGTCGGCGGGCTTGCCGGCGCGGTCGGGCACCTCGAGGCTCCGCAGCAGGGCGCCCCAGGCGATCACCCGGGCGGTGATGCCCTTGCCGTTGGTGAGCGTCACCTCCTCGACCGCGCGTCCGTCCGGCAGGGTGCCGAACAGAGTCCGGACCGGCTCGGCCGCCCGGGCGACCATCGGGATCGCCGCACAGGCACCCAGCGCCACCGCTCCTACTCCACGCATCCGATCCCCCCGCACGATGCCCGACTCCTCCTGCCGACCGCTTGCCGGCCGGGCGCGGGTCCTCGACGGAGGCCGCGGTTGACGTCCGTAGAATCGCTATATACTCATACAATTGCGTTCTACAACAAGGGGCCCGTAAGGCGGCCCCGGCAAGAGGAAACGTTTGATGGCAGGACCGATCGCGAGCATCGGATCGCCCGCGGCGGAGACGGCGACGCGGGACCAGGGCAGCTACCGCCCGGCCCTCTCGCTGCTCGCGAGCCTCTTCTTCATGTGGGGCTTCATCACGGTCATCAACAACACGCTGCTGCCCCATCTGCGGAGCGTGTTCGACCTCAGCTACACGCAGACCACGCTGATCGAGTCGGTGTGGTTCATCGCGTATTTCGTGGCCTCGATCCCGGCGGCGAAGCTGATCGCGCGCATCGGCTACCAGCGGGCCCTGGTGGTCGGCCTCGGCATCATGGCGCTGGGCACGCTCGGCATGGTCCTGGCCTCGCATCAGGTCTCGTACGCGATCACCCTCACCGCCCTGTTCGTGATCGCGAGCGGCATCACCCTGCTCCAGGTCGCCGCCAACCCCTACGTGGCGGTGGTCGGGCCGCCGGAGACCGCCCCGGCGCGCCTCAACCTGGTCCAGGCCTTCAACTCGTTCGGCACGACCCTGGCGCCTTTGTTCGGCGGCTACCTGATCCTCGTCTATTCGATTAAATACTGTTTATCGTCAGCATCTTAGCTTTTCGATCTTGCTGCTTACCCACATCCTGGCCCATACCAAATTTCGGGCTTTCCGAGTACGGCTAGAGACGTCGCAGCGCTGATCCGCCCGCACGAGATGCGTGAGCGGCGTTCGCGACAAGTCGCATGCATTTTGCATTCACTCCGAGGTCGGCTTGGTCTCCGGCCGTCCACGCTCGCCCTGAGCCATTTCCCCCCAGCGACGGGCGGGCGTGGATGCTAATTCGGATCCGGCGATAACCTGTGCGCCACTCAGGTTTTCCGGACCCCAAGGTGGGGGACGCGTCCCCCACCCCTACCAGCACAGCACCGGCATCGGCGGGATCGCCGGCACGCCGCTGAGCGTGCGCGGGATCGGACCTCGACCCACCGCGATCAGCGTCCGCAGAGCGCGGGTGGCGAGGTAATCCGCTTGGCGCAGGCCTTTCCTGGCCCGGCGCATGTCGTCACCGGCACGGCGGACCCGCCGCATCCGCCACCACGCCATCGCGGCGACGAGAGGGCTGATCAGGCGCATAGCTTGATCACCTCCTGCAGGATCGTAGCAGCGAGCCGCTCGTCACCGTAGGTGCTCTTTAACAGGCCCGAGTCGGCCCACTCGTCGAGCAGCAGGCGGGCTTTCGCCGCTAAGTCTGCTGGGCTCCGAGAAGCCTCCGTGGCAGCCCGAACGACGATAGCTTCGTGTTGACGGGTCTCAACGTCCAAGCGGTCGTCGTCCCAGTGCTCAGCAACCGCAGATTTGTTGATCCAGCCTCGGTGCTGGATGGCCCAATCGCAGGCTTGGACGAGGTCGGACGGCGCAGCAGGCGGCAGCGAGCCGGAAGGAAGGGCCATGACGGCCCCGCCTGTAAGCGGGGCGGCGAGGATGGCGCCGAGCGCGGCGCGGCGGGTAGAGGCAGCCATCAAGCCCTCCCTCCAACCTTGCCGAACGCTTCCCGGCGGTGCGCGTCGAGGCGCTTAGCCATCGCGGACAGCACGTTGCTGATGACCCAGACGTCCTCGGGATCGATAGGGTCTTCGGTCGTGCCCATGCGATTGAGCACGCTGGCCCAGAGACCCAAATCCCGAATGTCCCCTTCCATGCTATCGACTGAGTTGAATGCGGGATGGTGGCTCATGCCGCCCTCCCGACATTGAAGCGGTGAGTGCCGCGGCCAGTCCACTCAGTGGCCGAGGCTTCCGGGTCCTCGAACTCACGATCGGCCTCACCATCCCAGCCGTCGAGAAGATCGATCAACCCCTCGACCAGGTTCTCGACCTCGGTGCGGGACAGGGTGCGGATGCCGTGGGTGAACTGACGTGGATCCAGAACTTGCTCGGCGAAGAAGCTGGCCAGCCCGTCCTCGATGGCGACGATGGCGTGGTCGGACGGTTCGGCGGCCCGCATGGTGCGGATAGCCTGTGTGACGGGGCCCGGCTGCTGGCCGAACCCCTGGCCTAATAAGGGCCGCGGGTTGCCGGACTGGGGTAATAAGGGCGTGCGTGTGCTATGGGCTTGAGAGGCCATTGACGGAGATCCCAGACGTTGATGGCTAGGCCTGCTGCGGTGCTAGAACACCTTGGCAGGCCGCTTGAGGTTCAGCAGCGATTTCGCTACTGTGTTGCGAACATACGCACTGCTTTTGCGGTGTCAATGCGAATTCGCAGCAAGGACGCGATTTTGACGCCTGCTCAGTGCAAGATGGCCCGTGCCGGGCTCGGGATCGGGATCCGCGAACTGGCCGATCAGGCTCAGGTCTCGACCAACACGGTGTCGCGCTTCGAGGCTGGCGAAGAGCTCAAGGGACGTACCGTCGCCGCCCTGCAGGCCGCCCTCGAAGGCGCCGGTGTCATCTTCATCGAGGAGAACGGCGAGGGACCGGGGGTGCGGCTGAGGAAGGCGCTGGGTTGAATTTTCGCGGCGACGCGCTTGAGGCGAAGCGGCTGCAACCGCTTCGCAGGTTTTGCCAACATCTTATGGTTTCGACAAATCTTAAGGTGTTGAGCTGAAGCTATCCCTGCTTAATAAGCTTCTTCACTTCCGCAACAGATCTGTAATGATCACGAGTATGCATGAGGCAGCGCGCGAACAATTCAAGAGCATCGTCTTGTTGCTCAGCGGTGCCTAAGCGAATGTGATGGTATAGCTCAAGCGCGACGCGCTCGGCGCTGTCGGATCTGATACTAACTGGGCCATCTACCCGTGTTTTAGTGTCGGCCATTTGTGGCTCCTTCGCCAATGGATGTGAAGGCAAATGGGTCGTAGTCACTTAAAGTCTAGCGCGCTGGCGGCGTCATAAAATTTATTAGGCAGTTATGCAGGAGTGCACCCAGATGACACTCATGGGAGAAAGTGTCCTCTGACCTATGACTCGACTTGGTTAGTCGCGAATATAGAGGCCTTTAAGAATAAGAACGCTTGACACCTCTGTATGATGCCCATTTACCAAATAAAACATCAGATCATGTGCCATATCCTCGGTCATGCGAGGATTGAACGGCTCTGTTTTGTCCTGGCGAGCGGCCTCAAACCAGTTTATGATCTGCAGCACAAACTGTAGAGAAAAAAAAGCTTCTGGCCCACCAAGAAAATCCTTGGCGGTTTCATCTCGCTCTTGAGCGGTGCCGTTGAACTCTAGGGCCGAGCCTTTGTATTCTCGAATTTCCTTTACCCACTGTGCGCGACACAGCTGGTGGAGAAGGAGCCCCATAATCTTGATGTGCGAAAGACCGCTGGTGTCCGAGCCCATGCGCTCAGCGAGCCACATGTCGTGGCTTGCCGCCCATCCTTCGTGGGCAGCACGAAGAATGTCTTGAGAGAACTCGAATTCGAAACCCAGCGATTTGCTGACCGTCCAGCAAAAATCTAAAAAGTCGGGCCTGAAATTATCGAAGCTCCCCAACCAACGGTCGAGGCAGTCGGCGGTCATTTGCATAGGAAGGGCGACCTGCTAACGGCAAGGTCGCCCTGCCTACGCTAGGTTGAATGAGACTGAGAAGGGCTTGATTGACGGCCTTGGGAAAAAAGGCGTGCGTCAGGCCGCGCGCGAGCGATCGCCGATGACCGCGCGGGTGAGCTTCATTGACAGAGGCGCCTTGTAGTCAGCGGAGATCTCAGGGCGACCGTTCTTGAAAAGAAGCTTGAATCGCTCCGTATCCCGCGCAACCACGGCACCGGCCCCATGGGCAGATCCTGTGTTGTCGGCCATACCGTGTTCCTCATAATCGCCAGTCAGAGCGAGCCGGCGACGCGCTCGCTATGACACACTAGAAAAAGGCTCGTCAATTTTTGGTTCCGATTTTCGAGCGCTTTAGTTCGCGCTCGGCATTTTGCCGCGCGCTTCGTCGGCACCAAATTTCCGGAATTTTCGTTTGATTGAGATGGGCTTGTCGCATTCGGAATGAAAGAGCGCGATTTGAAATCAAGCGATCACAAAATGACGCTCTTGAATTCCCCACACGCCTTCCAGACCGATCAAGCGGCAACTGATTCGCTACCTACCTGTAGGTTGATAAGGTCTCGACACCGCCATCCCAGCGGCTATCCTCCCGCCATGCGCTACGCCCTCGCCGCCGTGATCCTCGCTGCATCGGTCTCTGCCGCCAAGGCAGAAACCCTACGGGTGATGGGCGTTGCCCCGAATGATGCGCTGAACGTGCGCGAATTCCCCACCGGTGATGCTAAAATCGTCGGCATCATCCCACCAAACGGGCGCGGCATCCGCTACAGCGGCGACGGCCTCGGCGAGTGGATCTTTGTCCGCTACCGCTCCGTCGAGGGCTGGGTCGCCGGCCGGTTCGTGCAACCCGATCCCTATACTTTCCCGCGCGGGCGCCAAGTCGGCCCGGAGGACTAGGCCAGCCCCCGGTTCGCCGCCGCCGCATAGGATCGGCCCCGGATCGTGTCCACGAACTCGCCGGCCGCTGCCCGCCCATCCGTCGCAGCGGTGTGGAGGTTCACATTCTGAATGTTCCACTGGGACGAGTTGTCGGTCGTCGCGCGGTTGTCGTTTGACGTATTGCCGGTCACTGCCGCTTGTGCCGCCTGCGCCTGCACGATGGCAGCCATAGCTCCCGCACGCTGGGCCTCTAGCGCACTCGTCGAGCCAGGGGTCGGCGCCGATCCCGTCCTGCCCTCTGCCGCTGCGGTAGCTGCCGGAGGCTGTGATCGGCGAATGGCGTCGACGATGGTCCTCCCTTCGGTCTCCTGCTTGTGAGAGTTAAGCTCTCCGTGCCCGTAGACCTGAATGCCCGGGTATTGCTTCTGCATCTGAGCCATGAAGCGCTTGGCCGCCTCGACTTGGATCGGATTGATATCTTTGTCGTCCTTGGCGATCACCTCCATGCCGAGGCTGTTTGAATTGGTCAGCCCGGAGCCGTTCTGTGCGGGTTTGATGTGCGACCCGCGGGCGCCCGGGGCGAGGGTCTGATAGATCTTTCCATCCCGATCCATGACGTACTGAACGCCTAGGCCGCGCTGGTTGAGGGTGTTGACGACACCTTCGGGGGTGCCCCGGCCGCCCGTGTGGTGGAACACGAAGCCTTTCACGTCCGAAAGCTGACCGCCACGATAGGCCGCCTGCCCGCTGATATCGGTCACGCCCTCCGGGGTGCCGGCGGCAGGCTTGTTGCCACCCTGCGCCGTCGCATCAGGCGTCGGCTTATACCCAGAGTCGCCCCACTTCGGGTCGGCATCTTGGTTGCCGCGATAGCCGTGCCACAGCCCGCCGGGGCTCCAGTTCGGATTGAGCTTGCGCTGGCGAGCAATGTACTGGGCCACCCACCGGGTTTGCGCCGGGATGGTTTTCGGGTCCGTCAGATCCATGCCGGTCTCGCGCTCGAACTCGGTCCCGAGCCCGCCCTTCCGATTGAGCTGCCACGGGCCGTAGCTTTGCTCGCGGGCCGTGATGGCGCGATCGTAGCCCGCTCCGTGCCCGCTCTCACCCGCCCGGATGCCATGCATGATGCGCGGGTCGATACCGGCCCTTTTGGCCTCCTCCTCCGTGAGGCGCGTCAGGTTGCCGGCGCCGCTGCCTTCCGGCATCGGGCTGCCGCCGTTATGCGCTTCGGCCGACCCGCCGCCGAAGACCCGTTTGACCCGGTTCCACTGCCGGCGCAGCCACGGGCGGGCTGCTCCTTCCTTACCATAGAGGTCGGCCGGCGGCCGTTCGGTGGCGCCGCCGGTCGCAGGGTCGACACCGGCCGCGCCCTCCTTGGCCAGCACCTTCGGCATCTGGTCGGCGGTTACGGCGCCGAGTGCGGCCGCACCCATCGCCAACCGGATCGCCCAACCAAGCGGCCCGCTGCCGAGTAGGCCGGCGACACCCAGAATGGCCTGCACCATACGGATGGCTTTGGAGCCGACCCAGAACAGGAAAAGGGCCTCGCAAATCTTCAACAACCCGCCGAACGAGTCCGCGACCCGTAGAGCTCCTGCCCCGAAGTTGCGCAGGCCTTCGCCGACCGCCTCCCAATTGATGGAATTGATCCAGTCCGAGAACCGCTTGATGTACTCGGCGATCTTGCTGTCGATGATGCCGCGGTTCTTTTCGATCCACTCCTGAAACTGGGTGAGCAAGCGGGTGATCGTCGGCGATACACCCGTGAGGATCTGACGGCCAAAGCTCTCCGAGGTTTGCCGGAGGGTCTCAATCGACGTGGTGAGCGCCTGCGCGGCCTTGGTGTCCTTGTCCGAGACGATGCCGACCTTGCGGGACCTCTCCAGTGCCTCGTTGAGCTTGTCGCGACCCTGGATGAGTAGGGCTGCCGTGTCGCGGTCGATCCCGGCTTGCTTCAACAGGTAGGTAGCGAACGGGGCGCCCATCTTGTCGGCCGTGCCCTTGGCCGCGTCCGCGATGTCGCCGAAGGTGGTCGCCAGATCCTGGTTCAACCGGATCGCCTTGCCGGAGATGCCCTGAAGGCGCCCGAGCATCGGCAACAGGCTGCTGTTCCCCGTGACCTTGATCTCGTTGATCGAGTCGGACAGCTTTTCGAATGAGCCGGCGGTCGCAGCCACCGATCCGCCGCCGCGGGCCACCGCATTGGCAAGCGAGCTGATCGCCTCAGGGGTCGAGCCGATGGATTTTGCCAACCGACCAAGAGCAGCGTCCGCCGACGTGATGTCCTGAACGAAGTCCTTGACCGCCCGCCCGGCGGTGAACAGGGCGAACAGCTTCAACGCGTTGCGGGCAAGCCGATCCACGGCCTCGGCCGCACCGTCCAGGCTCCTCTCGATGGCGGTGCCATCCTTCTGCGCGCCCTCCCGAGCCTTGCGCATGGAGGTGGAGACCTCGGCCAGTCCCTTCCGCAGGGCCTTCGGGTCCAGGCCTACCTCAATGGCGAGCGCGTCGGTCAGCAGCATGGGCCTAGTCCTTCACTTCGTAGGACACGCTCGCCAGGAGGTGGCCGGTCTCAACGAGGGGTTTATCGAAGCCCTTCCGGGCGATGGTCGAGGGCGCATTGGCCGGCGTCGAGAAGGTCGTGATCGACTCGCGCAACTGGCCGGCAATCGCCTCGCCGACCTGGGCCATCGTCTTGCGGCCGTCGTACTTGTTGGCGACCAGCAGGTTCGCGATAGCCTTCGGCCAGGTCGGGCTCTTGTCCGCCACCATCGACCTAAAGAACGGGCGCGGCGGGATCTTCCGGGCCGGGGCGCCGAATTCCTGAATGGCCGCCACCATCGGCACCGACGTGCCGTCCGGGTAGGTGGACCCTTCGAGGAAGCCGATGCGGACCGCCGTGCCGTCGCCGATCCGTGCGGCGATCTCCTTGAGCGCAGCTTCGATCTTGTCGCCGCCGGTGACCTTCGCCATCGCTAGTCCCCCACCACCGTGAGGACCGTCCGCTCGCGCCGCGCATCGCGCCGGAGGCCGTTCGACAGGTTGCGGACGCGCTCGCAGTCCCCACCCGCCTGGGCGAAGGCGATTACCGTCAGCACAGCAGCCCACAACTGCGGGTCAGGGTGCTTCTCGGGGTCGACGACCCACAGACGCTCGGCCTCGCGCTGCATGGCGATGGCGGCCTGGACGGCGGGATCGGACAGGAGGTGGTCGTACTCACCAGCCATAGGTCAGACCTGTATTCTGGAGCAAGAGAAGGTCGAAAACCATTTGCCGTTCGGTATATCGGCATCCAGTTCAGCACCGAGATGGAAAATATACCACTGGCCGCACGCGGGGGTAAGTTCGCTTTTGACCTTGATCGTTCCGCCGTACTTCAGATTTGGATTAAACAGCGTCGTCACTTCGATGCCTGACGACGTGAACGTGGGATAATTCACCATCCCCGTATCCGGCCCGATCTCTACAGCCGCGCCCGGCCGGGCCTGCGGCGGCTGCCAGATCGATAGCTTGTCGCGGTCGATGTCCCAGCTAACCCCGGCCATCTGGCCAAGCTGCTTCATCTGGATGCGCGGGCTACTCCAGAGGTATGGGTTCATCACCTTGGCTTTGACGCCGCCATCCTCGAACTGAAGCCCGGCCTTGCCGGCGATCTGCTTGAACAGTTGCGCCACGTCCTGCGAGCCGGGCGCGCTGGTTGGCTCCGCCTTCATGATCTGCTCGTAGTATCCGACCATCGCCTCGACGCGGAAGCAGCCCTGCGGCTGCGCACGGAGGTCGGCAAAGGCTACATTGATCGTGCCTTTGAACACGTAGCTTTTCTGGCCGCCCTCTTCGTAGGCGTAGATGCTGACGAAATTCTTGCCGATCGAATTTACGTCGTTCCCCAGTGTCGTCAATTGGTTCATCAGCGACAGCGGCATGCCCCAAATCGCGATTTGGCACTTCGCCATGTCGGGGGCGCCCATATTGTCGATCTGAACCGACGCGCGGTGGCTCTTCACCTCGGCCTTGTTGCCGCCGCCCTGGAAGTTGCCCTCGGCAAGCTGGAAGCTGAAGTCGAGATGCTTTCGGGTGAACGCCATGCTGGTGCCTTGGGCTCAGTGCTCCCGGCACGGGGTGCGCCGGGAGCCATGTCGGGGCGGGGCACCGGACCATGAACAAGCTCGGTCCGCCTGCCGTCGGTTACTTCGTGAGCGCCACTCGACAGCTTGGCGCCGTGTGGCCAGACCAGCCACACTCGCCGCGCTCACCCGCCCAAGCCGACCCGGGGAAGAGGGATGATCACGCGGCATCTCATCAGCGCGCAGACGCGCCAGGGCCGGGTTCGCCGGGCAGCAGATCCGCGACGGCCTGAAGCTCGGGGAAGGCGGTGTCCGGATCAGTGCGCAGTCGCGCCACGGCCTGCAGCCAGTTCGGAGCCGTGCCGCGGCTGAAGTCCCGCGTCGTCCAGTTCCCGTTGGCCAGCGCATTCAGACCGTTCATGGTCGCCTGACGCTGCTTGTCGGCCTCGTCATGGGACCGCCGGTCCGCGCCAGCCTGGTAGATGAGCTGCGCGGTGCGAACGCAGGTCTCGGCGTTCTTGATGGCCGTCATCGCCACCGCGATGGCCGCGGGCAACTCGGTGGCCGCCACGTCGGCCACAGCCGTCCGCACGACATCGTTGGCCTGCTCGGTCCAGTACTCCCAGTCCTCCAACGGCACCCGCACTGAGGCGACGGACTGCCGGACGGCCTCAAGCTCGTCCTCAGCCTCGCCCACCCTCTGCCGAGCGAGGCGCTGTCGATCGCTGGACGGCACGGCGGCGCCGGCCGCAGCCGCGGCGGTGATCTCCGCGGCACGATCCTCCTTGGCCTGGTTCAGGTCAGCTTGAGCTACGTGCAGCGCGCCCGCCGCCTCGGCCTCCATGGATTCCGCCGCCCGGATAGCGGCGCGGCAGTTCTCCAGCCCGCGCTGGCGCTCGGCGAGCAGGTCGAGCGCGTCCGCGAGGGTCTGGCGCTCGACCGAGCGGATGGGCGGCTCGGACACGAGCACGAGCGCCGTACCCTGCCGGTGATCCCGAGAAGCCATCAGGAGGCGTGCCCAATGCGACCGGTGCCGAACCGTTCATCGAGGGACTTTGACTGGGCGGCATCCATCGCCAACCGTGGCTTGGACTGCGTGTAGCCATGATGGACGGCGGGCGTCGGGTCGGACTTGATCCGGGTGGCGTCCGGGAACCGGGAGGCGAAGCCGGCGGCGTCGTGGGCGATACGAGGCGCGGCGCCGGGAAGACCTGCAGGCCGGCTGTCGAAGCCTAGGGCGATGTTGCGGTGAGCGCGACGAATCGTGCGGCGCGTCGACTTGGAGTAGCCGTCCTGAGCCATCTGCTCGCTCGGGTTCGTCTCCTCGGCATCGTCGACCACGTCGTCGATGAGATCCTGAAACTGGTCGAAGTCCCCCGGCGAGAGCTTGTCCGCCAGGAAGGACATGAGCTTGTTGAGCTTCTCTTCGTCGAGGGGGGCGCGATCCTTGGCGATCCGGACGGTGCCGGGCTTACCAACGGTGTAGGCTTGGCTGCACTTCGACATCGAGGCGCAAAATTTCATGCGTTCGGGCATAGGGAATCCTCCTGGATTGGTTCAGGCCGCGGCCTTGGTGCCGATGGCCGCGAAGGCGGCGATGATGGCGAGGCCGATGTCCCGGGCCTCCCGAGGTGCTCCGGCGTGGTCCTCGACGGCGGCGACCTCGTGGGTCTCCGAGCCGTTCGACATCTCGACCACGACGACGCCGGCGCCGTTCACTCGGTCACGGGGCAGCGCGGGGCGGCGGGTTGCGGTGAGGGTGTAGCCGGCGACCGAGCCGATCGGCGGCATGTGCAGTGGGGTCATAGTCAAAAACCTCTCATGAAGCGGATGCCCATCGGATCACTATGGCGACGGCTGTAGTCAGTCGGGCGCTTGGCCCACTCCATCAGTTCTTTGCTGATGATCAGCGGCTTAGATTTGTTGCTTTCAGCCCAGACCACGCCAGCAACGGCGTTGATGTAATCGTCATGCCCGTTGTTCGGGTGATCGATGTTGTCTTTGCCGCCGAAATTTGTCCGACGCTCAAGGTTCAACAACTCGTTCCGCATCTTGTCGTGGTCGAGCAGTCGAACCTTGCCGCTGTTCAAGAGCGGCAGGAATTCGATGTACAACCCCGCCTTGGCCTTTGGGCACTGCTCGTAGGTGATCCCGTACTTGCGGATCAGTTCTTTAGGCCACTCGTTGGCGTAGTTGTCGCCGACTACTGTGCTGACCCGGTACGGCTTCAGCGTCGCTGCGAATTGCTGACAGACAGCGTCCGGCGAGAACGGCGGCTTCACCCCGACTACCAGGTCGACCACGATGTTCCCGGTGGCGTCCTGATGCGCGACCGCCAGGGTCATCGCGTCCTTGCCAGTGCCGCCGGACGGATCGATGAAGGCGGTGTAGCGGGCGTTGGGGTCCGGCTCGCGCTCGCGCACGCCGAAGTCGGTGCACTGATCCACCAGCTCGCGGCTGACGAAATCCGAGATGCCCTCCCGGAATTCAGCACCGTACTCGGCTCGTGCCGACTCGGGATCCTTCTGATAGGCGCGGGCAACCGCACGCTGAAGGTCCGGCGTGTCGTGCATCTTTAGGGTCGGCGCCTGGACGACCAACACGCGCGGATCGCCGCCAGGCCGATAATGGTCCTTGTACGTCTCGTACAATTCGCCGCGCTTGGCGTAGGGCGAACTGAGGACGAAAGGAGGTGCGTCGCCATAGCGAGCCAGTGCAGGCCTTACTGCTCTCAAGATTTCCTTGTCGGGATTAGCCATCCCTTCAATCGACCAATAGGCAAGCTCGTCGCACAGGCACGCAACGAAGGTCGCTCCACGCACAGTCCGGAAGCTCGCCGCCATCACCATGATGTCGACCCGGTTGGTGAGCCGGATCGTGTCGGATGTCGGATCGCCGTCGACTAGATCAGCGAAGAATGGAAACTCGCCGAAGATGCCGCTCAGGTAGTTGAATGCTTCAGCCGCGGTGGACTTCGACACAGCGATGACGGGAAGGCGACCGCGCTGACCGGCCTTAAAGCGGCCCTCGTGCTCGACGCAACCCGCAAAATAGGCTGCCGCCGTGCTCAGGGCCGCAGTCTTGCCACCGCCACGGCCAACCACGCTCCAGAACTCGTCAACCGGCTCCGCGGGCTCGCATTCGCGCGTGGTCAGTTCCCGGTAGATCTCCCGCTCCTCAGCCGTTAGCGCCTCGCCCCGGCTAGCGATCAGCAGCGTGCGCCAGTTGCGCCAGGACTCGCCCGGCAAGGAGCGCCCGAGGACGTTGTCATCCTCAAGAGCCTCCCGCATGCTGCACAAGATCTTCATCAGCGGGCGCCCTTGCCCGCGAGGTAGCTGCGCAGCCCAGGACGCTCCGGAGCCCGTGGCGGCCCCATCCTGCGGGCCTGGCGGTCCATGCGGTCGCCGATCTGACCTAGGGCCTCTAGGTCGACGTTCTGGCCGCCGGCCATGGCCGCGTGCAACTTGGCTAGCTCGACGGCCAGCCCGGCATAAGCACGGGCCGCCTCGCGCTGCGTGACCGACATGGCGGCCTTGCCGCCGCGCTCGGCCTCAACCTCGTCCAGCACGGACTTGTAGTGCCTTGCCGCCTCGGTGCTGCCCGGCACGGTGACGAGGAACGGCCGGCTGCCGTTGGCCAGCGCTGAGCGCTGCTTGGGGGAACGAGGACTAGCGGGCTGTGTTTGGATTGACATTCGACCGACCGGCTGTGGTCTGTCGTATATAATCGATTTGTCCGTATTTGTCTAATTTTACCAAGTATTGTCCTCAGTAGTCCCTAGACGTTCCCGGCCGTTCCAGCTCACGATCCCTGCGACCATCGCCGTCGCCGATCAGACCATTGCCTGCGAGGGGTGTGTGGGCCGCATGTGCCGCCTCGGAGGCATGCGGATCGACTGCATTCCGCCCCATGCCAGAACTCGTATGGTGGCCGAAAATGGAGGAATCAGTGGCCTACAAGATCGAGTTCTTGAAGGATCAAAGGGTTGTGGCCACAAAGCTTTGGCCATGCAGCATTGAGGCTGCTACTGCCCACGCCTTGGCGCAGTACCCGCGACAGCACACTCGAAATGGCGCGACATCCGTGAGTGTAACCTGCGAACGCACCGGCATGGTCGTTTTCGCATTCCGGGACGACCACTGCGGCCCGAAGGAGCGGCGTAGGATCGAATTGGGCCTCGCGCCGATAGGTGTCAGCCCCATCACGGTAGACCGGCTTTACTGATCCGCTGAGGGGCAGGAAGGGACATGCGGAACGGGGGCTGCCCACCCGGCGTTCACCGCGCCCGTCACCGGACAGGCTGGAGACCGCCATGAGCGCCGTGAAGCCCCTCGCCCTCATCGCCCTGCTCGCCGTCGGCGTGGCCGGCTGCGACGACAAGAAGGCCGAGAACAACACGCCCACCAAAGCGGACTCGTCCAAGATGGAGCCGCAGACCGATCAGTCGGCCCCGCCGAGCCAGAAGCCGAAGCAGTAAGGTCGGCACCGGATCGAATTAGAAACGCCCGTGATCGTGGGGCGGGATGTGGGTAGCGCTCCGGCCTGAAATCCAACGCGTTGACGTTGCATTGCTTTTCGGTCTCGGCGGCGGATAGCATTTCCGCCGCTAGGGGTTTTCGGAGAGTCGCGCTGCCAGCGTCAGATTTAATCGGCGGCGTGGTGCGTGCGTGAGCGCCTCTTTCAAACCCTATCCCGAACCGATCCCCACAGCGAGCGCGTCCATCTAATCGTCTTTCAATCCACCTAGCGGCTCGCCTTCATCCTACTGGCTAAAGCGTGGCTTTCCGGCGTCTATCCGCCTGCTATCTGGCCTCGTCTTTTATCCCCCTGCCCCACCTTTGAAAGGTGTGGCGTTGCAAGGTGTGGCGGTGAGGCGCTTCAGGTGCTTTGCCCCACTGCCACACCTGCCCCACCCCCTTTAGGGGGGGGCAAGGTGAGGCGGGGCGGGGCACCCCCATTTTAGGCTGCCTCACCTACCTCGATGAACGACCGTTTGTTGCGCTTTTCGTCGGTGCCCTCAACGACCACGAACATGCCGGTGTCGATCCACGTCCGAAGCATCGCCTTCACCCGATTCCGGCCAACGGCGTCCAGTTCAATGTCGAGCGCCGCTGCGATCGGGACTCCGGCCCAGTCCTTGGCTTGCGCGTTCTCACGCCACCGGCCGTCGATTAGGGCGCGCTGCGCCTTGCGGAGGTGATCGACCGTCAGACCTTCCAGCATGTCCGGCCACTGCCAGGGTTCGACGACGGCGACGTAGTCACCTGCATCGATAGAGTCCGCCGGCCCGTTGCCGAGTTCGACCGGCACGAGGTGGAACCACTCGCTCCGATCTGGTGGCGGGGCGAGGTTCGCCTTGCCATTGTCGGCACGGAAGTAGCCACGGTTCGTCGGCAGCCCGGCGCGGTCCGCCTGCTCCTTGGTCATGGGGTTGAGCACCCGGGCGCTTCGGGCGGCGGCGAGTAAGGCCCCGGCACCGCGGCCGTCCTCGACCGTGTACTCGCCGGTAGAGCCGCTCTGGCCCTTACGGACGTGGTGGATCAGCTCTACGGCCGCCCTGCCCTCCTCCGCGACGCGGTTCCAGGCCTTGGCCACGATGTCGATGGCGGCGTTGTCGTTTTCGGTGACGCGGTGCGAACTAACGAACGGGTCGATCACCAGCACGTCGATCCGGTTGTCGAGGATGGCGCGGGTCAAGCCATCCACCACCGGCTCGGCGACCTTGGTGCCCTCGCGGGTGGTGCTCGCGATGACGATGCTGGTGGTCCGGCCGGAGTTGAGGAACAGGCGCCCCTCGATCTCGGCCGGCTTGATCCTGTAGTGCAGGCAGATCGCCACGACGCGGCGCTCAATCTCTTCGAGCGGGTCCTCAAGGTTCAAGTACCAGCACCGGAGCGGCTTCGGCACCGACACACCGAGCAAGGGCCTGCCGGTGACCATGGCGATCACCTCAACCAGCGCGAGGCTGGATTTGCCGACGCCGCCGGGCGCCGCCGTGGTGCTCAGGAACCGTCTGATCAGGTGCCGACCATAGACCCACTCCCGCGGCGGGATCGTCGTCGGATCCCGCCACCGGAACGGCTGCGCACGGATTACTGGCTTGGCTTCCGGCATAGAGTCCGGATCCGGACCGGGCCAACCGCAGAACGGGTCGGCCCGGTCGAGCGAGGGGTCGTTGTAGGCGCGTTCTGACATCAGGCGCCTCCGCGCGAGCCGGAGGGACTGAGCAGCGCTGCGGCGTCTGCCGCGCTGCTGAGAGCCACGGCGGCCTGACGCAGCGCGTACCTCAGGGCGCGTGCGTCGCCGATCGCCGCCATCTCCGAGGCCATTCGGGAGTAGGCCTCGGCGATCGACGCGGCCTCGGCGACGGCGTCGAAGGTGTGAACGGCCATCGCCGCCCGTTCGGGGCTGTGGAAGGGCGCGTTCATTCGGCCCCTCCCCGGCTGATCGTGTCGGCGGCGAAGCGGGCCAGCAAGGCAGCGTCGCTGCGCCCATGGTCCTTCTTCCGGCTGAAGCTCTCGGCCGAGGCCGGGAACAGCCGCAGGGCGAGCGCCCGCCCGGCCTCCTTCGGATCGGCGGCACCGAGGATTCCGTGATGCCGCTTCCAGACCGAGGGCGTCACCAAGTGCACCGGGAGGTGGCACAGCGTGGCGACGGTTTTGGCGGTGGCGTAGGCCGCGCCGATACCGAACGCCTGCTTGCACCCGTCGCGCGGCTGCGGTCCCTGCCGCTCGACCGCGGCGAGCGCCGGGGCGAGCTGCCGGATACGCCGCTCCAGGGCGTGCGCGTCGACCTCACCGTTCACCACCGGCATGTCGTCCACGGACACCCGTTCCGGGTAGGCCGGGAAGTAGAAGGCGACGGCGCCGGTCAGCCCGGGGTCGATCGCCACGATGCAGATCTCGGGAGCGGTGCTCATGCCTGGCCTCCCTGATTGTGGAAGGCTTGCATCGCCCAGGTGAAACGGTCCGCTGCTGCCGGGATGTGAGCCGTGAGGGCACTCATCGCGGCGACACCGGCACGGGCATACTCGCGGTCGACAAGGTCGGGCGTGGTGGTGACGCCCTTCCCGATCTCTTGGGCCATGCCGATCAGGCCCTGAGCGACGAAGTGCGGCGCGATCAGCACCGGGTCGTCATCGACCTCAACCGTATGACAGGACTTCTTCCAGCTCTTCAGAAGTGCTGCTTTCAGGGTACGGCGCAGGTCGCGTGGCAGCGCGAGCGCTGCCAGCAACTCCTCATGGGCATGCCATGGCATGTCGGGGCCATCCGCTGGCCCACGGAAGAGGCGCACCACGACGCCATTGATTGTAGCGGTATGGATGGGAGTGGCGGCCGTGATCATGCGCGGGCCCTCCAAGTGTCTACCTGAGGGAACGCGAGTTCGGCGAGCACCGCCGCGGTGGCGGGCGAGAGGCCGAAGCGGCTGGTGAGCCTATGGACGCGGAAGGGGGCGGGTGCTATTTCGGAATGGTCAATCTGGCGAGATAGACATTCCGAGGGACGTGAGCGCTGGCCGGCGCTCCGTCCCTCAACTTGTTTATGGGCCATGCGGCTACGCGGCCTCCTGCACCAGAGAGGTCAGGAAGGTGCGGATGCTCTCATCCGGGACGTAGCTGGACGCGCCAATCCTGACGACCTTCAGCTTCCCTGCGGCGACCAGCCTGTAGAAGGTTGAGTTGCTGATGCTGAGGATCTGCTGCGCATCCTTGGTACGATGCAAAAGCTTTCCCGTTGGCGCACGCGGTTCTCCCGCGGCACCTTGAACCGTGTAGTTCATGGCGGCTATCCTTGGTCTGTCCCCAGGAGTTGCTGGGGATGACTTCAATTTGGGCTGTTAGCGGTCTTCAGTCGACCCATGGTGCCGCGCAATCGTAATAACTCTGCGCGCAGACTTATTAGGTTTGCGCACTTGCTTTCGATTGAGGCTTCCAAGAGCCCGTCCGGCGATAGTTGGTGGCCCAGGCGGTGACGGATCGCAGGCTTGGATTGCTAAGGCCCGGCTTAAGCGGTTCGTGCGCAAGTAATTCAAGGACGGCATCCAAGAGGCGTTGGCCATTGAGGCCGCTGTCTACAAGGCCACCAAAATGCTCGTCTAACAGTTGATCCCTTTTGGTTTGCTTTCCTGCTGCTGCTCTCCGTCCTGGCTCGGTATGCTTGCTTGAAACTTTTTTCTGCACGTACCGCCACGCACTCTCGGTGACACCGCCTTTGTCCGCTCCCTGCACTAAGCCGGCTGTGAAATCGTCCAAATTTCTAATTAGCCTGCGGTATAAATTTGGGTTGATTTGCCCGATTTCCCGCATTGCGCTTTCGATATCGTTCCAACGAGGAACGACTTCTTGCTTAGCGTAGTTCAGCGCGCCTCGATCATTCGCACTTAGGTGATCAAAACTCAGTGCCCTCCGCACATGGGAGTCGATCTCGGCTACTCGACGCTTTAGATTGCGCTCAGCCTCTTCCGCGCGTCTTTTATCTTGTGCTTCGTGTCGTGCTTTAATTTGCTCCCATGTCCAAAGTTCTTTCATGCCCGGGCCTCAGAACAATGCTGTGCCCAGGCATTCATCAACTCACGTCGCTTCTCGAACAAGTCGCTGCGTCGGTAAGCCCGCTCCGTTGCATCGCCGACCGTGTGTGATAGCGCCATCTCGGCCAGATCCCGCGGGAACGCGGTGCATTCGCCGGCCCAGTCCCGGAACGACGATCTGAACCCGTGAACCGTCGCGTCGACGCTGGCGACCTTCACCAGCATGTTGCGCAGAACCTTGTCGCTGAGGCGCCGCTTGCTGCGACTGCCCACGAAGACGAGCGTGTCGCTGGCACCCTGCATCCGCTCTAGGAGCGCAAGGGCCGGCGCCGACAACGGTACCCGGTGCTCAACCCCGGCCTTCATCCGCTCGGCCGGCACGCTCCAAATCCCGGCTTCCATGTCGATTTCGGACCAGAGCGCGCCGGTCGCCTCGCCGGAGCGGACGGCCGTCAGGATCGCGAACTCCAGGGCCAGGGCTTCGACAGCATCCTGATTGCGGAGGTTGGCCATGAATACAGGGACTTGGGCGAAGGGCATCGCAGCGTGGTGCTTGACCTTCTTCACCTTGGATCGCTTCGGCAACAGGTTGGCGATGTGGCCGCGCCAGCGTGCTGGGTTCTCACCGCGCCGGTAGCTCCGGGTTGCAGCCCAGTCGAGCACGGACTCTATCCGTCCCCTCACCCGCTTGGCCGTCTCCGGCTTTGTCGCCCAGATCGCCTCCAACGCCTTCATCACCTGGGCGGTGTCGATCGACTGGACCGGCAGGTGCCCGAACACCGGGTAGGCGTAGGCCTCCAGCGAACTCGACCACTGTGCGATGTGCTTGTCGTTGCGCCAGCCAGCCTTGTGAGCTTCGAAGTAGGCTTCGGCGCAGCATCGGAAGGTGATTGCCCTCGCGGCCTCTAGCGCCGCCTCCTGACGCTTTTCCCTGCGGGTCTCAATCGGGTCGATGCCATCGGCCGTCAGCTTGCGGCAGTCGCGGGCTCGCTCTCGCGCCTCGGCAAGGCTGAAGGTGTGAGCCGAGCCCAACCCCATTTCCCGCGCTCTCCCGGCCAGCGCGAACCGGAAGATCCAGCTCTTGGCGCCCTTGCCGGTGACCTGCAGCCAGAGGCCGTGCCCGTCGCCGTACATGCCCGGCGTCTTCAACCTTGCCACGCCGAGGGCCGTGAGCTTACCCTGCATATGGTTTTCACCCGCGCTTCTACCCACATCATAAACGCGGATTTGGGGGGACGCCAGAGGTCCGCTGGGGACGCCGGCTTTGAAAAAGCCATGCATGATCAGGCCTTTGTGGAGTGCCCAGGAATGCCAGGGAGTGCCATTTCGGCGGCTACCTGATCCTCGGCCGCTCCGCCTCGGGCAACGTCGCCGCCGGCACCACCCTGAGCCCGGCCGAGCGGCTGGCCGACGCGCAGTCGGTGCAACTGCCCTACCTGATCGTGGCGGCGATCCTTGTCGTCCTTGCTGTCGTCATCGCCCGCTTCCCCCTCCCCGCCATCGGCGGCGGGGGCGACGCCGCGAAGCAGGCCGCCAAGGCCGGGCGCGGAAAGCTGTCGCTCTGGCGCCACCGCAATCTCGTGTTCGGCGTGCCCGCGATCTTCATCTACCTGATCGCCGAGATCGGGGTCTCGAACCTGTTCATCAACTTCGTCTCGCAGCCGGAGATCGGCAACCTCACGCACACCGAGGCCTCGCATTACCTGTTCCTGCTGTGGGGCGGGATGATGGTCGGCCGCTTCGTCGGCAGCTACCTGATGCAGGGGCGCTCCGCCGAGACCATCCTGGCCGGCGCCGCCATCGCGGCCTTCGCGGTGATGCTGGTGGCGACCTTCGCGACGGGGCCGCTCGCGATGTGGGCGCTGATCTCCGTGGGGCTGTTCCACGCCGTCATGTTCCCGACGATCTTCACCCTCGGCATCCGCGGCCTCGGGCCCCTGACCGAGGAGGGGGCGGGCCTGCTGATCATGGCGATCGCCGGCGGCTCCCTGGTGGTGGTGCAGGGCTGGGCCGCCGACCGGTTCGGCCTGCAGCATTCCTTCCTGATCACGGCCGCCTGCGAACTCTACGTCCTGTTCTTCGCGCTGTGGGGCAGCCGGCCGGGCCGGGGCGCGTCCGACGGCGCCTGATCGGCCACCGCCCGCGAGGCTGCGTGAGGCGGCGGGCCGGGACCCGTCGCCGGACTGGAAGGAGGCGATCCATGGAAGCACAGTTCCGTATCGTCGCCCGTGCCGAGCGCGACCGGCTCGGCGAAGGGCCCGTCTGGGTGCCGGAGCGGGGGCGGCTGTTCTGGGTCGATATCGAGGCGCCGGCCCTGCGCTGGCTCGACCTCGCCAGCGGCGCGACCGGCACGCGCCCGTTCCCGGAGCCGATCGGCTGGATCATCCCCCGCGCCCGGCGGCGCGATTTCATCATCGGCCTGAAGAGCGGCTTCGCGGCGTTCGATCTGGAGGCCGACCGGGTCACGCCGATCGGCGATCCGGAGCCGGATCATCCGGACAACCGCCTGAACGACGCCAAGGTCGACCATGCCGGGCGGATCTGGGCCGGGAGCATGCACCAAGCCGAGACCGCGATCTCCGGCGCTCTGCACCGGCTCGATCCCGACCTGACCTGGCGGCGGATGGACGGCGCTTACGGCGTCGCCAACGGCCCGACCTTCAGCCGCGACGGCCGGATCCTCTATCACAGCGACAGCGCCGCCCGGACCGTCTTCGCCTTCGACCTCGCCGCCGACGGCACCCTGTCCGGCAAGCGCGAATTCCTGCGCTTTCCCGAGGCCTGGGGCTGGCCCGACGGGATGACCACGGATTCCGACGGCTGCCTGTGGATCGGCCATTGGGGCGCGGGCCGGATCAGCCGGGTGGACCCGGAGGGACGCCTCCTGCGGGCCATCCCGCTGCCGGCCACCAACATCACGAGCTGCGCCTTCGCGGGGCCCGGGCTCGACCGGCTGTTCGTCACGTCGGCGTCGCGGGGCGTCGAGCACGAGACCAACGCCGGGGCGCTGTTCGAGCTCGATGTCGGCGTAGCGGGCCTGCCGCCCCGGGCGTTCGGGGGCTGAGGCACGGCCGGGTTCCGGGTTGCGGCTTCTCGGATCGGGCTCGATCGCCCGCCCGCACGGGATCCGCATCGCGCCATCGTGTGGCGGGTGTCCCTCGGATGGGGGATGTTCTCACGCCGTGCGGGATCTAGGGTGGGGCCTTCTCCGAGACGAGATCACCTTCGACCCGCCCGGCCCGTGCCGCGGCGGGTTCTTTGATCGCGGCGTCACGGTCGGATCGGCAGGCGGCCGACCACCGACCCGGCCGCGTCCCGCACCACGAGCGTCCAGGTCGCCCCGGAGGCGGCCGTGGTCACGGAAGCCGCCATCTCGGCGATCACGCTGCGCGCCTCTATCAAGGCCTCCTCCAGGCTCTCGACCTCGACGCCCACGTCGTCACGGATTCGCTCCCGGCCGTTCTCGACATCGAAGTAAAAGCGCTCGGGCACCGACATCCCCCTGCTGGAACCCTCTGGCGGGCGCACGAACCTCCCTACGTAGTCCGACACGCAGCCGCAACGAACGCCGGGTGCAATAAACCTTAATGTAGCTAAAACGTGAATTTCACGGCCGCATTATTGGAGTGCCGAGATTTAAACTTCGCAATCTACTATAAACCTCGACCATAGCCCGCCCAACCACGTCTCTGTGGCCCGAAGAGGTGGCGCTCTTGACCTTGGGGGCTTGCCATGTCGACCGCCGAAGAACCGCCCGCTGTGAAGAACGCGGACAACAGTTCGAGCAGTAAAGAGATCGTGCGGGCGCACATCAAAAGCGTTCTTTCAAAGATCGGTACACTACCGATACCAAAAGATCAGGCGCGCTGATGCGGCCGCCGCTATACGCCCTTGGGTGGTGGGACAGGTGGCCGGCTCCTGCCCAAGGCCAACCTTTTGCGTAGGGACGCCCACCAAACGGCGTGTTCCTGAAACTTCATGGGCCCGCGCGCCGTAGATCGACGCATGGGCGACGACACTCATCTTCGCGAGCACATCCGCGCGATGCTGCTCAGGCTGGTTCGGACCTTGGCGAGCCGGACGGGTCCGCGATAGCGCCCGCGAGCCCGGCCCGGCCCGGCCCGGCCCGGCCCAGCCCCGCGACTCGGCAGCCCTCCCCCTCGCCGGGACCCGATCGGGCGGCGTCGATGCGCGGGGGCGCGTTAACCTTTCGTCAACCATGGGCCAGCACAGTTCCGGACGGAGGGCTCAGCCATGACGCGACGCCGGGATTTCGATGCGCTGAGCGAGGCGCAGATCGCCGCGAGGCGCACCCAGAAGCGCTGGGTCGAGCCCAAGGCGCAGTTCCGGCCGGCTGCGCCGCAGGCGGTCACCGAGCTGCTCGACACGATCCAGCACGTGGCGGAGGCGGCCACCGGCGAGCGCAGCTTTCTGCACCTGCGTCCCGTCGCGGGCGGCGCGCGCGGCCGCGACCATTAAGGCAAGCCGCAGGCTTTCGCGGCCCAGCCCGTCTGCGGGCTGGCGAGGGTCGGCCGGTTCTGCAACAAGGCCGGGATGAGCCGGCGTATAGCCTTCGATCCCGCCCCGACTTTTGCGCCTGCCGTATCCGGCCGATGCCGCGTGATCCGCAGGCGGTGAGCGGAACCATGGGCGCGGACGAGGCGGAACTCCGGTCGGCGAGACCGGGACCGGCATGAGCCCGCAGGTCGCTCTCCGGGCCTTCGACCCGTTCCTCGCCACACCGTCGGACGGACGGGCCCGGATCGATGCGCAGCCGGGTTGCGGCACGACGGTCAAGCTCTATCTGCCACATCACCACGGAGTCGTGCCGCCCGAGACGGCAACCGGCCTGAGCGAGCTGAACCGGGCCGAGCGCGGCGACACCGCGCTCGTGGTGGGGGACGAGCCGGTGGTGCGTGACCTGATCGGCGGGATTCTGGACGACCTCGGATACACCGCATCCCGGGTCGCCGATGCCGGCGCGGGCCTCGACTGACCGTCCATGTCGCTCACGACCCGCATCCTGCTGTTGGTGCTCCTGGCGCTGACCCCGGCGCTGGCGATCCAGGGCTACAACGAGGTCGCCCTGCGGGCGAGCCGCGACGCGGCGGTGCGCGCCGACGCCCTCGCCACGGTGCGGGGCGCCGCGGAGGATTTCTCCCAACTCTCGGAGCGGATGCGGCAGGCCCTCGATCTCATCTCCGGGGACCCGTCCGTGCGAGCGCACGACCCCGCCGCCTGTGAAGCGTACCTGAAGCGATCCGCCGCCCGGCTCCCGCACGTGATCCTGCTTGCGCTCACGGATCCCGACGGCAGCGTGATCTGCGACAGCGCCGGTTCGGCGCCGGGGGCCTATTCGAGCGGCGCGCGGGCCTATCACCGCCGCGCCCTCGAGGCGGACGGCTTCGCGGTCGGCGGCTACGCGCTCGGCATCGTCTCGAAACGGCCGTCGATCCACTTCGCCCGGGTGGTGTCCGCGGGCGACAAGGCGGTCGCGGCGTCGACGGGCATTCGCGCGACCGGCGTCCCGGCTACAGGCGTCCTCTTGGCCGCCGTCGATCTCGACTGGCTGTCCGACCACCTGGAACAGACGCTGCACCAGGCGGAGACGGCCATCACGGTGACGGATAACGACGGCCTCATCATCGCGCAGCGCCCGAACGGGGCGGACTGGATCGGCAAACGGATTCCGCCGGAACGCGCCGCGATGCTGACGGCCGGGGATGGGGACGTGCGCATCGCCGAGGGCCTCGACGGCCGCACCCGGATCATCGCCACCGCCATGCCGGACGGACCGCTCGCGGGGGTGCGCCTGGTGGTCGGCCGCGACAGCGCGGCGGCGTTTGCGGATATCGACGCCGCCACGCGCCGCGGGCTGGTTCTGATCGCCCTCGGTGCGGTGCTGGCCCTGGCGGCGGCGCTCCTGGCCGGCCGGATGTTCATCCGCCGCCCGATCGATCGCCTGCTCCGAACGGCGGCCGCCTGGCAGGTCGGCGACCTCGCCGCCCGCACGGGCCTGCGCGGCGCGACGGAGTTCGGCCGCCTCGGGGGCAAGCTCGACGCCATGGCGGCCGCGCTCCAGCGCAACACCGACGCGCTGCACGCCGAGATCCGCCACGGCCGCGCCCTGCAGGAGCAGCAGGTGACGATGCTGCACGAGCTGAACCACCGGGTGAAGAACACGCTGGCCACCGTGCAGGCGCTGGCCCGCCAGTCCCGCGGGTCCGAGGGCGTCCTGGAGGCGCGGATCCTGGCTTTGTCCAAGACCCACGACCTCCTGACCCGCGAGGATTGGAGCGGCGCTTCCCTGCGCGAGGTGCTGGAGAGCGAGCTGAACCCCTACCGCACGGGCGGCGACCAGATCGGCCTCGACGGGCCCGACATCTCCCTGTCTCCCCGGCACGTGCTGGCTTTGGGGATGACGATCCACGAGCTGACCACGAATGCCGCCAAGTACGGCGCGCTTTCGGTCTCCGGGGGACGCGTCCGGGTCTGGTGGTCCCTCGCCACGATGGAGGGCGGGACGCTGCGCCTGCGGCTCACCTGGCAGGAGAGCGGCGGCCCGCCGGTGCAGCCGCCGGCCCGGGCCGGCTTCGGGACGCGCCTGATCTCGGGTGGGGTGCGGCGCGAACTCGACGGCCTCGTCGACCTCGCCTTCGAGGCCGAGGGCCTGTGCTGCCACCTCGACGTGCCGCTCGATCCGGGCCTCAGCGCAATCCTGGCGCCGACGCGATAACGCGTGCCGCGCTCCCGAAGCGCAGGACCGATCCTCGCGTCAGACCCGGGGCCGCACGACGTCGCGAGCGTCCTGTTTCACCTGCCGCCAGGTCCGCCACGGCTCCAGGTTCGAGAGCGCCATCCGGCGCAGGCCGAGCCAGCCGAGCACGAGCGCCACGATCAGGAACGGCGCCGCGACGATCAGGGCCGCCGGTGCCTCGGAGCCGAACGGCACGGCCAGCAGCTTCACCATCGCGTCGAGCCCGAGGAAGAAGGTGACGATCAGCAGCACGGGAATCGTGCCCACGATCGCGATCAGCGAGACGATGGCCCGGAGGTTGCCGTCGATCTCGGTCCGCGCCAGCGTCAGCAGCGCTTCCATATGCGCCGCGCTCTCGCGCAGGGCCGCGACCAGCAGGGCCAGGGTATTGTCGGCGCGTTGGCGCATGGTCCGGGTTCGTCCTCTTGGTCCGTCGGGGCCGGGGCCAACGGAGCCGGCCGCGGAAGCGTTCCGGCCGGAAACCTCACGGTCGGCCCTCACAGCATCAACAGCACGGCGCCGAGGACGAGCAGCGTGACGAGGCCCGCCAGGGCGACGGCCCGGGTGACCTCCCGGCTGCCGTCCGGATCCCGCTCGGGCGAGGCTGCGGGACGGATCGGCCCGGCTTCGGCCGCGACGGCCGGGGCTCCCGTCCCGCCCGTGGGCAGGACCGGCGGCGGCGTTCCGGAGCGCTGCACCGGGAGCGTCACCGATCCCGGGACCGGCCGATCCACGGGCGGCCCGAACGCCTCCGGCTCGACGCTGACCCCCGCGGCGTCGAGTTCCAGCATCACCAGCACGAGGGCGTCGACATCCATGCGCTCGACCGGCAGCGCGGCCTGCAGGTCGTCTGCGGTCAGTTCGCCGCGCGCCCGGCCGAGGGCGATCAGCCGGTCCAGCGTCCCGCGATCGATCGTCTGCGCCATCGGCCCCCCGCCCCTGCCCGCTCCGTGCCGCCTGCCATCCCTTTGAAAACCCTGCGTGACCGCCAAGGGTTACCGCCGCCTCACGGGCTGAGCGCCGGCGCTGGCGCATCGGCTGCTCGACAGGGTACCGGTTCACCGCGCGTTACATCCACTATCTCGACGCGGTGCTGCTCGCGGTGGCGGACCGGGTTGGCGATGCAGATCGCGGGGGCGACGAGCAGTTTGGGCCGAAGGCCGGGCGAGCCGTGATGATATGGCCGCCCGGCCGGTGCGAAAACCTCGTCAGGCGGGGCCTCAGTCGTTCACGGGTGGCTTGCTGGGTTTGAAGCTTTTGGCTTTCGGATCAGCCTTGCGCGGGTCCGGCTTGTCAGCGAGCAGGCGCTTCACGCGCTCGTTGAAGTCCTCGGCCGTGACAGCCTGTGCTTTGCCGGTCGTCAGTTCGCGCGCCATCGTGGCCTCCAGTTCGTGGCCCAGTGCACGGGATTGCGCGGAGGGATGAGACCCTATGCGCCTTCTCGGAGCAGGGCGCCAATGCGGCCAAGCTGAGATGGCATCGCCGCTTGATCGACGATCCCGGTGCGCCGCAGGAGCGCGCCGACATGGCCAGCAACCCAACCGTGTCCCACCTACGCGAGGTCTCCGAGGTGACGGGCGACGCGATCACCGCCGCCGCCGACGCGGGGCTCGCGGATCCCGCTTCAGAATCCTACCCGCTGGCGAAGGGCCGGGTCCTCGATTGGGTCGCGGCCGTCGCGAAGTGTGACCTCATCGTTGGGCCATAGCGGGCATGCCGCGTCGAACGCGACCCGAGCCATGACGACGGGATCGATCATCGCGAGCCAGGCCTCGATGCTGGGCAGGTTAGCGGGCTGTGCCAGCGCCGGGTGTGCAACCGTCCCAGGTCGGGATCGGCGGCTCGAGCGGCGCGACCGGCGTGCTCTCGACGAGGAGTGCCAGCATCGCCATGCGTGAGCTGAGCAGGACTGAGGGCGGCTCGCCCGTGATAAGACGCCAGCGCTCGACGAAGACGGCAGCCGGCAGGTCGGCCACCCCATCTGCTCTGAACGTCAGGCGGTCCTCCGGCGTCTGCGCAGATGTGCTCATGTGCGCTGAACGGGTGCAGCCCCCGATTCGGCCCATGAGTCCGTCCCGGTTGGTGAACAGAGTGTTGCCACGACTGCCTGTGAGAAAGCCCGCGCCGGCGAACCGTACGGGCTTTCCCAGATCCGAGCCCCGAGGGGGGCGGGCCGCGTCCGTGAGAGATGGTCTCGCCGCCACGGATTTGGAAAAGGCCGCCGTGGCGCTGTGTGGCGACAGCCCTGCGCTGGTCTCCGACCGGGCCGCATGCCGGACGCGCGATCGTGAGGCCGGGATCAGTTCAGTCTGCCCGGGCTGACGAAATAATGTGGCTGGGAACGACATCGGCTTGTCGGGTGCGCCGTTCGGCCGGGTCCTGGAACACCCCGGACCACAGACCCAAACGCCGCCCCCAGGCCCGCTCGGCGGCCTTCGCATAGTCCGGCACGCGGGCACGATCGGGCACCGCGTAGCCATGCCCAACCATCCAGGCGCCCAGATCGTCATCGCCGACCTGACAGACCGCCTCGACTGCACCTCCGGTCGTGCCGTCACGTGCCTCGCAGGCGATGGCAGCCCCTCCGATATGCTCTTCGAGCACTCGGGCCGCCTCTTGGCCGCAGGCGTAAGTCCGGTCCTGCGCGTCCGAGCAGGTCTGGTCGGCGTCCGGCGCCGCGATGCCGTAGAGGCTGATGCGGCGCGTTCCGACCATCACGGTCCCGCCGTCGAGCACCCGGGCCGGGCCGCGCAGGGCCTCGTCGGCCTGGGCGGGGGCGTGCCAGGCGAGACCGCCGATCAGGAGCGCCGCCACCAGCGGCAGCCGCGAGCGGCGGGTGGAGTCTTCAGGACACAAAAGGGTGCCGGCGAGGCCGGCGGCACAGGCGAGGAGGGCACCGAGGATCAGGGACATGGGATCGCGTCTCCGTAAGAGGTCTGCCCCCCTTCTGCCGGAGCCCCGCCCCGCGACCCTGACGGCGGCTGTCAGCCTGCCGTCAGGCGGCCCGCGCCATGCCGGTGCGGTCGCGGGATGATTTCGGGCGCCCGCACCCCACCTCTCCCCGTCATGACCGAGCCCGCCCCCGCATGATCCAGCCCCCGTCCCGCCGCGCCGCCGCGTTCCTGCTGGCCTGGGGGGTGCTCGCCGGTCTGGCGCCGACCGCCCACGCCTCCGAGGATGCCGACCGCGCCCGCCGCGCCCTGGAAAGGGGCGAGATCCGTCCCCTCGACGAAATCCTGCGCGCCGCCCGCGAAGCGGTACCGGGGGACGTGGTGGCGGTCGATCTCAAGCGCGACGACGGGCACTGGCGGTACAAGCTGCGCATCCTCGGCGCCGACGGGAAGCGCCGCTCCGTGAAGATCGATGCCGGGTCGCTCAAGATCCTGGACGAGGACGATGATGATTGAGTCCGGGAGCCGGCCGTGCGCGTCCTAGTGGTCGAGGACGAGCCGCGCATCGCCGCGGACGTGAAGCACGGGCTGGAGCATGCCGGCTACGTCGCCGACGTGGTCGCGGACGGCGAGGCGGCGTGGTTCCGCGCCGAGACCGAGCCCTATGACGCCATGGTGCTCGATCTCGGCCTGCCGCGCCTCGACGGGCTCGGCGTGCTGCGCCGGCTGCGGGCGGCCGAGGTGACCCTGCCGGTGCTGATCCTCACCGCCCGGGACGGCTGGCGCGAGCGGGTCGAGGGCATCGATGCCGGAGCCGACGATTACCTGGTCAAGCCGTTCCGCATGGAGGAGCTGGTGGCGCGCCTGCGGGCGATCCTGCGGCGCACCGCCGGCCACGCCTCGCCGGTGCTCCGAGCCGGGGACGTGGAACTCGACACCCGCACCCGGGCGGTCAGCGTCGCGGGCCGGCCGGCCGAATTGACCGCGCTGGAATACCGGCTCCTGGCCTTCCTGCTGCACCGGCAGGGGCAGGTCGTGCCGGCGGGGGAGCTTCTGGACCACCTCCACGGGGTCGGTACCGAACGCGAGGCCAACGCCCTCGAAGCGCTCCTGACGCGCCTGCGCCGCAAGCTCGGGCCCGGGGTGATCGAGACCCGCCGGGGCCAGGGCTACCGCGTCCCGGAGGCGCCGTGAGGCGCGACTCCCTGCGGCTGCGGCTGGGGCTCGCGGCGGCGGCTCTGATCGGGCTCGCCCTGCTGCTCGCCGGCGCCGGCCTCACCGTGATCCTCGACCGGGTGCTCGACACCCGCACCGCCGACGAGCTCGACCGGACCGCCAAGCTCATCGCCGGCCGGGTCGGGATCGCGCCGGACGGGCGCCCGACCGTCTCCCGGGAGCCGCCGGACCCGCGCTTCGCATCGCCCTATGGCGGCCTGTACTGGCAGGTCGAGGCGGGGAGCCAGGTCCTGCGCTCGCGCTCCCTCTGGGACAAGCGCCTCGACCTCGGGCCCACCACCGGCGACGCTCCCGCGACCGCTGAGGCCACCGGTCCGGATGGCGGCCGGCTGATCGCCATCGTCCGCCCCCTGGAGATCGGCCCGCGCGGCGCCGAGATCCGCTTGCGGGTGATCGTGGCCGAGGACCGGCGCGACCTGGCGGCGAGCCGCGCCACCTTCCTGCGCCTGCTGGTCCCGGCACTGGCGGCCTTGTTCGTGGTGCTCACCCTCGCCCTATGGCTGTTCGTCCACCGGGCGCTGGCGCCGTTCCGGGTGCTGCAGCGGGATCTCGGCGCGGTCCATGCCGGAACCCGGACCCGGCTGCCGGAGCATTTCCCCGACGAGGTCCGGCCTCTGGTGGCCGACCTCAACCGGCTGCTCGACGCGCAGGAGCGGGCCCTGGTCCGGGCCCGGGCCGCTGCCGCCGACATGGCCCACGGCCTCAAGACGCCGCTCGCCGTGCTCGACGCCCTGGCGCGCCGGACCGGCCCGGCCGATCCCGGCCTGTCGGCGGAGATCGCCGAGCAGGCCCGCGCGATGGGTGGGCAGGTCGAGCGCGCGCTGGCCCGCGCCCGGATCGCGGCGGCCGGCGACCTGCGGCGGCGGACCTGCCGGCTCGCCCCGGTGGCCGAGCGTCTGGTCGCGACCATGCGGCGGCTGCCGGAGGGCGATTCCCTGGCCTGGGAGGTCGCCGTGCCGGAGGCGCTCGCCTATCCGGGCGAGGAGGGCGAGCTGATGGAGGTGCTGGGCAACCTCCTCGACAACGCCCGCAAGTGGGCGCACCGGCGGGTCCGGGTGACCGGGGCGGCGGATACCGGCGGCCTGCGGCTCACGGTCGAAGATGACGGCCCCGGCATGAGCGAGGCCGCGATCGCCGGCATCGGCCGCGGCCAGCGCTGGGACGAGAGCCGCCCGGGCACAGGCTTCGGCATCGCCATAGCCCGGGATATCGCCGAGGCCGCTGGCGTGCGGATGCGCTTCGAGCGATCGGAGATGGGTGGCCTGCTGGTTGAGCTGAGATGGCCCGGTTGAGTCAGGACTTGGAGCCCAACCTCGTCAGACGTCGGTGCGAACGCGCGTTAGGAGGCCGTCCCTTGCTGCAAAGAGTAGCTCTATGAAGGCCCGGTCCTTCAATCGAGCGAGCGATACCGTCGGCTCGCCGTTGAAGGCACGCTCCGACGCAACCATCCCGGGAATGCCTCGAAGGGTCGCGACACCCTCGCGGCGGGCGCTCTCCTGATCGAACGCGAGTCGGTCCTTACCCCAGGCTTCCGAGCTCGGCGCCGGCCGATCATCCCGACAAGCGTGTCATCCATGGGGCTTCCTTCTTACGCGAGAGCGAGTGAGAGACCCGGCAAACCGTTGTGCTATGGCCGCTGGGCTAAGGGCGACGCCTTTTGAACGTTGCCGCAAAATACGCCCCAGCAGCCACGGCCTTCTGAGCGCCGAGATCCGCCTGCCGCATGATCGGCGTGCCGTAGATCTCTAACCACCCGTATTGCCGCATGTACGGGTGGGAGAGCTCCATCAGTTCGGCCTGTGTATGATAGGTCAGGCTCACAGCATCGCTGTGTGCCTTGGAGTGAGCCAAGACTGCCGCGGCATCGCCCCGTGGCGGTGTCGTGACGTTGGAAAGCGCATAGGCTTGGAGTGCAGCCTCGACGCGACCGCAGCAGGCATCAATCTCCGGCGGGAATAGGAGCGCCATCTGCCTGCGCAGGCGCCAGAACAAGCGCAGGGCTTCGCCGCCATCTCTGTCCTCTGGCATCTTGGGACGCATCTTCTGGCAGACATGTCGCCGTGCTTCGATCGCGTCATTGAGAGCCTCCCAGGTCTCGAACCGCTTGGCAAACAGATCCAATCGAAGCTTGCGTAATGCCACTACGGCCTGAAGAGCGGCGAAAACCACGGCGGCCACCGCGATGATGGCGGCCGCCCAAGCGGCCGAGAAACCGCCAGGATCCGACACGGAGGGAAGGATCTACCGTCCGCGCCGCATGGTCTCAGCACGGTCCTGCCGAGCTGTGAACCAGTAGACGAAACCGCCGGCCGCGAGCACCGCCAGGGGGGCCGCAAGCTGGAGCCAGAAAAAGCCGTCGCCGTTCATGGCGTGTCCCTCAGTCGGCCGAGGATGGCGCGCGCAAATAGATGTAGGCCCAGCCCGGCAAGGATCCAAGCCGGGACGAGAACCGCGGCCAACCCGAATCCCATGACGCCCGAGGCTGCGGCGATGGTTGGGCTGATACCTCCGACCGCCACGGCTGCCGCGGCGATGCTGTTGAGCCACGTCGCCGTCAGTTATCGTCCGCTCGTTATGGACCAGCCTGCGCAGCGCCTCCCCGCCGTCGCTCACGGCTGGTCATTGCGGCGCAGTTTTACGCCTGGCTCGCCGCTGTGGGTGAATTCAACGCCAGCTGCCTCAAGGGCGCGCTTGATCGCTTCGGCATTGGCCGCTGTGATCCCTAATGGGCCATCCTGCAGTTCGGCTCGGCGCACCGTCGCAACACCGATGCAGGCAGCGTCTGCGACCTTTTGAGCCGTCCAGCGTAGGAAGGCGCGGGCCGCTCGCAACTGGCCTCCTGTGATTGTCAAAATATCACCTGATTGCTATTTGACCACACATTGATCGAATGATATCCAAACTATCACACGGTCACTGAGCGATCAAAGCGATGCCTTACCGCACCGTCTCTTGGAGCACCCTCTCCCTCAGCCTGCACGACAGTTAGCTGCAGATCCCGGACCGGCCTGCTCAGCACCCGCGCCCTCTGCCAGGGCTTCGCCCGCTTCCAGTGCCGCCCCTCCGTCGTCGCCGGCAAGTTCGACCGCTCCGCGATCATGGGCGCCGGGAAGATCGGCGCAGATCGCGACATGTCGGCAGGCGACAAGAAGGCGATGCGATACGGCCGACAACGCGGCGCTCTCTGCTCAGGCGTCGATCGGCATGCTGGAACAGGCCAAGGATCTGTCGGCCAAAGCCTACGCCAGCCCTCTGGCGAGCGAACGCGGCAAGGCGATGAGCCTGATCCCCGGCAACGAGGCTGGGCAGGCCACGCTCGATCTCGACAACCTCGTCACGACGAACCTCAAGAGCATCTTTGGCGGCAATCCAACTGAGGGTGAGCGCAAGATCTTGCTCGACGTGGCAGGCTGCTCGAACCCGCCGCACGCCCTGCCGGTGAAGATCCACCAGCGGGCGATCGACGCGGTGCAGCTTCGGCAGCAGCAGAACGAAGCCAAGCGCTTCCAGAACGGAGGCGCGCACCATGACTCACGCTGACACCCCGATGCCGGGCGAGGATCCAGGCGCGTTAATCGAAGATCCGTCCCGGCTCGATGCGATCGAACCGCTGCCCAAGCCCACCGTGCCGGCAGAGGACGATCCCGAAGTGGAAGACACCGAGGTGCAGCCGGCCTGATCCAGGCCGCCCATCCGTTGTCCGAGGCCGATACAGAGAGCACTGCGATCATGATCGACCCGAAGCGCCCCGAGACCAATCCAGCCCAGACACCGCCGGGAGAGCGTGGCTACGAGGACCTGCCGGTCCGCGGGACATCACAGGGCCCACGCTCGCTCGGAGCGTCAGAGCCCGGTGACATCGAGGCGCAGCGAAACGATGAGGTCAAGCCGACGGCTGAGCACGGCGGCACAGACAGGCCGGTTGAAGGCGATACTGGGCACGAGGCCTTCGACAAAGCGCGAACGGAAACGCAGCAGCGAAAGTGACCGGTTGAGGTGCCAAATGCTCGGTGGCCAGGTTGCGATCACTGGCGACCGTGGAGCCGATCAGGTCGTCAGTACCGGACGTTGGAGAAGCCGCTTCCGCTTCGACCCACGACGCTCCGGATGACCTCCTTGGTCGAGGGGCTGATTCCGCCATCGCTGCGTAGGCGCCGCCCGTCCGCCCGCTCAACGCGATCGAACTCTGGACCGCACCGCTCCAGGGCGAAGCGGACTTTGGATGCCGGCGTCGCTCCTGGTTGCGGACCGGCCCCGTTCATCTCGAACCGTAGGCAGGAAGCCAGGTATCCCTTCACGTCGTCGAACGCTGCGGCTTGAACCCCCGAGGTCAGGGCTACGAGAAGCAAGGCGGATCGGATGAGCATCGGGCGCTCCGGTCAAAGCTGTACGATGCCGGCAACGCGCGAGCTGCGCTATGGTCACCCGTATGCGGGGAGAACGGCCGCGATCATCGCGGCTGCATCATCGTTCGAATTCGGCTGCGTGGGTCGCCGCGAGGTTGCGGAGCCGGGACAGATTGTTGGGCGCGAGCTTGTGCATCGCCCGTCAGTGTGCCGGCAGGCGGCTGCTGCGTCAGTTTTGGCCGTCGAAATCTGCCAGCCGTTCGGCCGCATGCGGTTCCCAAGCCCCTCGGCGGCATCGGGACCGAAGTCGACTTGGGCGGCTACGGTTCGCCCTTCCTCGACCGCCCCCGGACCCTCGCCGTTCGCCTCGATGACGATGACGCCTGCGGCTTCGAGGGCTGCAGCGCGCTCAGTTGCCAAGCTCCTCGCGTCGCTTAACAGCGCCGAGGAACTGCGTCAGGTGCGCTACGGCGTCGTCGCCCGTCGACGCGACCGAGGCAACGTCAGGAGCCGTCCCGGCCTGCTCGATGTGCCGGGCGACCTCCATCAGCACCTGCTCAACGGAAGGCGGCCAGGGTGCCCCATTGTCCAGAAGCATCCGGGCGGCCCGAACGAGCATGGTGAACTGCTCCGGCGGGATCGTTATACCGGCGGCGTTCTGCTCGAGGATGCGGTCTGCGATCGCTGTCGCGAGCCGGGCGACCTCGGCCACCTTGTCGGGCTCTGCGTGGGAGCCAGTCACTTCAGATCGCCCTTTCAGATCCCAGGTGGGGCCGAACGTAGCCTTGGCCAGCGGGCCAAGCTATCAGCGCGCGCAGCCCAGTTGGCGTTCCGTCGTCCGGATCTGGGCCACCTGCTCCCGCTGGCGCGCCGACAGCGGCACGTCCGCTTCGTCGTCGAACTGGCACCCGGTATTGCCGAACGCCTGAATGGCCTGCGGGGTGCGGAAGCAGTAGCCCGCGGCCTTGAAGATCGCGTTCCGCTCGGACCACAGCTCCTCGCACGATGACGCGACGGATCCGCCCGGCGCGCTGCGGCCGCTCGCGGCCGTGCGGCAGCAGCCGACGTAACGGGCGCTCACCCATCCGGTCTGGCCGGACGGCAGCTGGATGTTGACCCAGCCGCCCTGGCGGCCGAGCTCGGTGAACAAGGTGTCGGGCCCAAGTCGCGCGAGACGAACGCCTTGGGTGCCGCCCGGCAGACTGCGCAGCGCCAGGAAGTTGTCGCCGTAGGGATCGAGGCCGACCGGGTAGCTGAAGGCTTCCTGCTGGACCTGGGCAAGGGCCGGCGAACTCGCGACGGCGGCGAGGATCGCAGATGCGGACAGAAGCAGGCGAAGAGACGGGAAACAACTAGGCGGAAACCCAATGCGGTGACACTCTGGTGACACCGCCAGTCTCTGCATCAGGGTTGGTCCCTGCTCAGTCATTGAAAATATTGGCGCACCCGACACGATTCGAACGTGTGACCTTTGCCTTCGGAGGGCAACGCTCTATCCAGCTGAGCTACGGGTGCTAGCCGCGCCGATTTCCTAACCCAACCGCGCGGCCAGCGCAACGGCCTGGGTGTGCCTCTCTCAGGCGCGACATGGAAGTCGCGAGAGCTCCTGCAGGGCAATCGCTTGAAAGGGATTGAGCGGTCTGTGTGACGATGGCCCTGAGGTCGTCGTGTTTCCAGGCGGCAGCTTTTCTGCGGATCTTGAGGCTGTCCTCGTCGGACGCCCGGCGGATGAGGTTCATGACCATGGGCTTGATGGTGGCCATGTTTTGAGGCCCGTTATCCGTGCGCAAGCGCGTGAGATCCTCATGGAAGACGACATCGAGCGCCCATTGGAACCGATCAGGCGACCGGGATCCGAGGCTGGTGGTCGGCGACATCCGGCGGACGAAGACCTTTAGGGACATCGCGGCGGTCCTGCCGACAAGGCCGGTCAAGTCAGGTTCGAGCGCTGGGGCTCGGCGGGATACGATCCGGGTGATCGAGGCGGGTACGGCGCGAACCGTGTGGGATACCGTGGAGTTCGTGAGGCGGCCTTCCTCCCGGAATGCGATTGCCGGGTGAGCCGCGCGAATCGGCTGAGGCCGGCCAGAGTCGACGCGGGCGGCGGTCGGTCGAGGTGGACCCTCGGCATGATCGGCGCGTTGGGGGATATGCATACCCTGTCGTCAGCCCCGCCTGATCCCGCCCGTCTCGCTCTGACGGAGTCTGCCCTGGCCGCTGCGGACAGCCTGTGGCGCGCTGAGATGCGCCGGACCTATGGGCCCGACGGGGTACTGACCTATGCCTTCTCCCCGGAGGCACAGGGCGGCCTCGGGACACCGCTCCGCCGAACCTACGAGGCTCGGCGTGTCGCGGTCGCGCTGTGGCGCCGTGAGCGGCAGCAGGCAACGCGGCCACGCTGATCCCGCGGGCGGATCGCAGGGCCGCAGCTGGTGGAAACCCGAGAGGATGGAATGACCGAGACCGACACGCCGCGGGGCGAAAGCGCCGTGCCACCGACGGCTCCGATCCGGAACATCAAGGTCCCCGCCACGCCGGAGGGCCGCGAGCCGGAAGGCCAGGACCTGGTGAAGACGGCCGAACGCGCACCCGACGATCCGGACAAGGCTGCCGAGGACGGCTTGGCTTAGGTGCTCGTCTGCCGGTTCGGCATCTCTCCGGCCGCAATCAATGCGTTCGTGATCGCCACCATCCGCCGACCCTGATGGCGGGCGGCATCGAGATCCTCCGTCCGGGGCGGCCGGTTCTCCGAACCTACGATGGCGGACGCACCATAAGGCGAACCGGCCTCCAGCATGGCCCTGTCGGTGTAGCCGGTCGGCAGGATCACCATGCCCAGATGCGCCATCGGGGCGTACAGCGACAGCGTGACGACCTCGGATCCGCCATGCGGCCACGAGGCCGCCGCGAAGGCACCTCCGACCTTGCCGGCGAGCAGCCCGCGTTTCCACTGCGGACCGAGCAGGTCGAGATAGTTCTTCAGCTCGGTCGCCATGGCTCCGAAATAGCAGGGTGTGCCGAACAGGATCGCGTCGGCCCACTCGGCATCCGCGTGCGTGGGAGCTTCGTAGAGGGCATTCTGCCGGGCGGCGCTCTCGGTCCACCCGTCGACCTTCGCCATGATCGTCGCGTCGACGACTTCGCGCGGCCTCCGCAGGCGTATCTCGGCCCCTGCCTCACGCGCGGCCTGGGCCGCCGCGGTCGCAAGGGCTTCCACGCTGCCACTGCGCGAATAGTAGACGATCAGCAAACGAGTCGGGTCAGGGAGGCGATCCGTCACAGCACTCTCCTACGGGTTGGCGCCCAGGGCTGGCGGTTGCGGGTCGGATGAGGCGTCGTGCGCCCCCATGGGGCTGTCGGAGAGCGATGCCGGAGTGGCCGGACGGCCGATCGTGCGATGGGAACTGGCCATCTGGCCGGCCATCAGCACGGTCAGCGCTGCCAGCATGAGCCCGGTGCCCCCGATCACGCCGCAAAACATCGGCATGCCGGGACCGCCGTGCTGGCCGTTTTGACTGGAATGCCGTTCTGCCACTGGGAAACCTCGCTGATCCACAGGTGCGGATCCGAGGGAGCAACAGGTGCTCTGTCCAATAGGTCCGCCCCTGTGGCGCCATGGCTCGCCGATCGATTCAGGGGCGGGGAACCGGCCCGTTGACGCAGAAGCCGCCGGGCCGTCGCGGGCAGCCGCGTCCAGTGACGGCGGAACGCCCCTGCTGCGGATCGCCTCCAAGCGCGCAGAGGTCAAAGCGTCCGGAACCGGCCTACTCGATCACCTCGACGATCCGGCGCGTTCGCGGTTCGACGAGCACGGGGCGGTCGTTGACGATGGTGTAGTTGTAATTCGGCAATGCGAATTCGGGTGGCACGTCGTAGTACACGACGCCGTCCTCCGGGAGCACCGTTCCGACGCGCACCGGTCCCGCGTAGGCGAAGGAGGGCCGCCGCTCGCCGAGCGTGTAGATGCGGAAGCGCTCGCGCCGGTCGATGCCGAGCATGCTGTTGGCGGTCCCTACGGCTGCTCCGATGGCCCCGCCGACCACGGCGCCGAGCGGTCCCGCTATGGCCTCGCCACGCTCCCGACCATCCTGCGCGCCGCGCGCCAAGCCTTGTGCATGAGCGGGCATCACGGCACCGAGCATCAGCACGACCGGTAAAGCAATCCAGAGTCGCATGGCATCCTCATCAGGCAGCATGAAGGGTCTCGAAGGTCCGCGGCACCTCAGCGGCACCATGGGGCGGCGCCACACCATCGTATCGGCGCATGAGCAAGGGACCCGGTCGTCGCCGGATCGGTCGTTGTCCGATGCGCCAGCGTGTCCGCCTCCGGACGATTGGCCTTCGCCAGCATCACGGCCGAGAAGCAGCAGAGCGCGAGGGCGGCGACCCAGAGGACGCCTCTCGCGGTTCGGATCGTTCGCTTGGACATATCCACGACGTTGCCGGCCGTCGGTTAGCGAACCCTTGCACCGCGCGTCATGCGCCCGGCGGGGCCTCGTGGAGGGCACGCGCCTCGGCGGTCATCGAAGGCCGTGGGCCGGCACCAGCGGCATTCCGTATGTCCGTCGGACCGACCCTCGCGTGGCTTCACGCTGTGCGTCGGCATGCCTGTTCCGGCCTGCCTCATGGCCTGGAGCGGCATGGCCCCGGCCGGCCGCCGGCTAAGCCGCATACGACGCGTCGCCTATTCAGGGCTATGCATACAAACATTCCTATCCGGATGCTGCTGCAAGCTCGGCCGAGAATGCTGCGGCGTCAATGCAAATCAGTGTTCGATGCATTTCGTTGCGCGGCATCGTCGCAATGACTTGCAAAACAGAAAAATACCATTCGCGACCCGCGCGAGTGGCGCAATGATCGAGAGAAATAAAATAAAGACACGTAAATTTATTATATTATTCGAATTAAAACAATTATAAAGTTTCAAGAAAGCGTTATCAGCGATGCGATGACGTGTATATTGCCGCCCTCGGACCAGCATGAGTGCGGCTTCATTGAACCGACACGAGCATCAGGACAGGGCGGCGTTCGCGCCGCGCCGGAGCGACACGGCGGCTGAGACAGCGCCGGGGGCTTTGGCGGCATCCGAGCGGTATCGCGCGGCCTATGTCGCGATCGCCAATCGCATCCTCGCTTGCCGCGAGCAGGCGGAAGACGTGGTGCAGGACGTGATGCTGCGCCTCGCCGCAGCACCGCGTTCGAGCGAGCTTTATTCGGCCGCCTATGTCGGGCGCATGGTCCGCAACCTTGCCATCGATCAGGTGCGGCGGCGCAATCTCGAACGGCGGCTGTTCGCCCCTCTCGACGAGACAATCGACCCCGCTGACCCGACGACCGGGACGCCGGAGGACGCTGCGACCTGGCGCGAGGCCCTGCAGCGGGTCACCGTGGCCATGGCGCAGCTGCCGAAGCCGGTCAGCATCGCCTTCCGCCTGCATCGGATCGACGGCGTGCCGCAGAACGTGATCGCGGCGCGGATGGGCGTCTCACGCGCGCTGGTGTGCGGCCTCGTGCGCCGGGGGCATCTCCACTGCCTCGCCGCGCTGGACCGGCGCTGCGTCGCCTGCCCGGCCGGCCCGCGCGCCGGACAGCCACATCAGCATCAGCGCCAGGCCGAGGCCGTCGGCGAGGAACTCGGCCGCGATCCGGCTCGCCAGCACGCCGTCATACCCGAACAGCCGCGGCAGGATCAGGAGCGGCGGGATCAGCGCCAGACCCTGCGCCGCCAGTGAGACGGCCGCGGCCCGGCGCGGGGCGCCGATCGCCTGGAACAGGGTCGCGGCGGTGAGCTGTAGCCCCACGGGGGCGAACGCCGCCGCGAAGGCGGCCGTGGCGCGCGCGCCCTCCCGGACGGTCTCGGCATCCTGCGCGAACAGCGCCGCCAGCGGCCGGGCGAGGGCGAACATCAGCCCGCCCACCACCAATCCGTAGGCCAGCGAGGCGCCGGTCACGAAGCGGAAGGTCCGGTCCAGGCGGTCCGGGCGGCCGGCGCCCGCGGCATGGCCCAGGACGGCCTGGGCGCCCGCCATCATGCCGAGGAGCGGCAGGGCCGCCACCAGGACGAGGCGCAGGGCCAGCCCCTGGGCCGCCACCGCGGCGTCGCCGTAGGGGGCGGCCGCCTCGACGAACAGGGCCATCGCGAACGCCGCGAGCAGGCTGGATCCGGTGGCCGGCACCGCGAGCCGCAGCGCCTCGGGCAGCAGGCCCGGCCGGATCCGCCCGCCGCCGGGCCGGCGGAACCGGATCCGGTCCGGGCCCCGGGCGAAGTGCAGGCCGTAGGCGGCGGCCCCGGCGGCCTGCGCGCCGATTGCCGCCCAGCCGGCGCCGGCGGTACCGAGGCCGCAGAGCCGGATCAGGACCCAGTCGAGCAGGATGTTGAGGCCGAAGCTGCCGACCATGATCGCGCCGCTGAGGCGGGCATGCCCCTGGGCGCGGACCACGAAGCCGCCGACGATCATCACCAGCATCAGCGCGGTGCCGATGGTCGCCAGCGCCGTGTAGGGGGCTGCCGCCGCGGCGAGCGCGGCATCCGCGCCGAGCAGCCCGAGCCAGGCCGGCGTGTCGGCCAGGATCGCGGCCGTGACCGCCCCTCCCGCCGGCAGGCAGAGCCAGAAGCCCAGGGAGGCGGCCTCGTCGGCCCGGTCGCGGTCGCCGGCGCCGAGGGCCCGGGCGACCTGCGAGGCCGCCGCGATCCCGGCCCCGTAGCCCAGCGCCGCCACCAGGAGCGTCACCGGATACGTGATGGCGATGGTGGCGATCGCCGCCGCGCCGAGATCGGCCACGAACCAGGCGTTGACCAGCATCTGCAGCGCATGGGCCGAGATGCCGAGGATCGCCGGCCCCGACAGGCGCAGGACCAGGGTGACGACCCGGTCGCCGTCGAGATCCACCGGCCCGCGGCGGGATCGCGCCCGCGGGCGCCTCACGGCTTGGCCGCGGCGGTCCGGATCGCCGCCCGGGCCGCGCGCTCCTCCGCGAGGATCGTCTGCGCGATGGCGCCCGCCCGCACCGGCAGGATCGACAGCAGGGTCTCGGTCAGCCCGTGGGTCGGCTCGCTGAAGCCCTGGAGGTGCAGGCTCACCCGCGGCTCGGCGGGATCCAGCGGCAGGCGGTAGTGCCGGTCGACGGTCTCGCCGGCCAGGAACGGGCGCAGCGGGTCGAGGAGCGCCGGCACCGCGGCCCGCTCATAGCCGGTGGCGCAGATCACGGCCGCGTAGGTCTGGCGCTCCTCGGTCCCGGCGACGTCGTCGCGCATCAACGCGGACAGGCCCTCGGGACCGGCCTCCAGGGTCAGAACCTGGGTGCTGCGGCGCAGCCGGTGGCGGGTCACGCCGCTGACCTCCTGCTCGTACAGCAGGGCGTAGAAGGCCTGGATCAGGTCCGCGTCGACCACCGCGTAGTTGGTGGCGCGGTGGGCCGCGATCAGGTCCGCCCGCACCGGCGCCGGGGCGTCGTGGATGCGGTCGACCGCGGCCGGATCGAAGATCTCGTTGACGAACGGGCTGTCGTCGGCGGGCTTCAGGGCGGGCCCGCGGATGGCGAGGTCGATCAAGGCCCGGGGATAGCGCTCGCCCAGGTCGGTGGCGATCTCCACGGCGCTCTGGCCGCCGCCCACCACCAGGATGCGGGGTTGGGGCCCGTCGAGCTTGGGCTGCCCGAGGGCGCCCGCGATCCCCGGAAGGTACCAGGACGAATGGATCAGCCGCGCGTCGTTCGCCAGCGCCGAGAACGGCGGCGGGATCGCCGGGTCGCCGCCCGCCGCCACGACCAGATGGCGGCAGCGGCGCAGGCGGCGTCCGCCCGCCCGGTCGCGACCCTCGACCACGAAGGCGGCGAGCCGCCCCTCCCGGGTCTCCGGCCGGACGGCGTCCACCGTCTCGCCATATGCCACGACCTCGGCGAAGTGCTCGGCGGCCCAGGCGAGGTAGTCGTTGTACTCGACCCGCGACGGGTTGAACGTCTTGAGGTTGAGGAAGGTGTTCAGCCGGCCCTTCACGTGCAGGTAGTTGATGAAGCTGAACGGGCTCGTCGGGTCGCGCAGGGACACGAGGTCCTTGACGAAGCTGATCTGCATGTCGGCCCCGGGCAGCATCATGGCCCGGTGCCAGCCGAAGCGGTCCTGCCGCTCGAGGAAGCGGAAGCTCGGGCGCAGCGGGCTGCCCACCATCGCGTCCCGGAGCGCTATGGCGAGGGACAGGTTGGCCGGGCCGAAGCCGATGCCGATGATGTCGTCGGTCGCGGGGTGATCCGTCATCGCGCGCGTCTCTCGTGAGGTCGTTGGAGGGCGATCAGGCGGCCGGCACCGCCGGGGGGCGCGGCGCCGCGTCGGCGAAAGCGGCGCCCGGCACCCAGAGGCGGTCGCGGACGAAGTGCTCGCGCGACAGGCTGACCAGGGCGGCGCGCTTGTGCGGGAAGTCGATGGTGGCGATCGTGGCGAAGCCCGAGCCGTGCAGGTTGCGGATCTGCTGGGCGTGGTCGGCCCGGGGCTCGCCGACGATGCGCTGCGTGCGCGGCTCGTCGAGGAACAGGTAGTGCATCAGCGAGGGCAGCCAGGCCGAGAGGTACGGGCGCCCGCGGATCGCGGCATCGCCGATCGCCACGTGCCAGCCGCGGTCGTAGGGGCCGGCTTCGTAGAGGGCCCCGACGCGGCTCTCGCGGGCCCAGTACACTTCGAAATAGCCGAACGGCGCGCCGTCGAAGCAGCCGAGCAGCGGCAGGCTCGCCGGATCGGCCTGCAGCCGCGCGATGTAGGCCTGGTGCTCCGCCAGCGTGCCGCGCTCCTGCCAGACCTCGGCGACCCGGGGATCGTTCATCCAGGCCGAGAACAGCGCGGCATCCCCGGGCTCCGTCATCGTGCGGAAGCTCAGGCGGCGGCCGAGCCACGGGATGTCGCGGGCATAGACCGCTCCGGCCGGAATCCCCGGCCGCAGCGGATGCCGGCGCCCGTCCGTGACCGTGAACAGCTCGGGAAACGGCGGCCGGGGATCGGGCAGCCAGCGGGCGGCGCATTGCCAGAGCAGACCGGGCAGGATCTCGACCGCGGCTCCGATGCGCCGGGCGGCCCCGAGGGCGAGAAGCCGCGCGGCGGTGCCGGGATCGGCCTCGATGCCGATGCGCAGGACCTGGGTAGTCTCGGCGGTCAGCGCCTCGGCCCGGGCCAGGATCGCCTCCGCGGCGGTCTCCGGCGGGGCCGGGTCGATGAGCCGGATGATCGGCGCCTCCGGGCTCCCGTCCAGGCCGAGCCGCACCGCCCCCGCCTCATCCCTCACACGATCGCTCATCCGCCCTCCGCGTGTCGCCAGCACCTCCCTGACGGTTGGCCCCGGCCGCGGTTCAGACTTTTTTCGAGGTCGCGCCGTCGCTCCGTCGTGAACCGCGGACGGCGTCAACCGTCAGATGTGTCGAGGCCCGAGGGGCGCTGGAGCGAGCGGATGGACAAGCAGGCCGGCCAGGATGTGACCCGGGATCCGAGCACGGATTGGACCCACGACGCGGTCGTGGTCGCGTTCGACGCGGCCGGGCATGCCGCCTTCTGGCCGGGTGGACGCGCGCTGCCCGCGGGCTGGACCCGGACGCACGGTCCCTGCGGGATCGAGGCGGCGCGGCGCTGGATCGAGGATCCGGCCAACCTCCCCGAATCGGTATCGGCCCCCGCGCCCGACGCGGATCGCGAGAGCGTTCCGGCGCGCCTCGCCCGCCTGGCCCTGGAGGCCCCCGACAGGCCGGCCGTGCTGTTCGGCGGGGAGACGCTCACCCGCGGGGACCTCGATGCCCGTGCCGCCGCCATCGCGGCCGGGCTCGCCGCAGGCGGGATCGGCCGGGGGCAGCGCGTGGCGGTGGCGCTGGAGCGCGCCCCGGAGATCGTCGTCGTGCTGCTCGGGATCCTCCGGGCCGGCGCCGCCTTCCTGCCCCTCGATCCCGAATACCCGGCCGCCCGCATCCACATGATGCTGGAGGATGCCGGCATCACGCGGTGCATCACGACGCCGGAGATCGCTGCGCGGCTCGACCTGCCCCCGGGAATCGCGCGGCTCGATCCCGCCGCCCTGGCGGTGGCCGCACCGGGCGCGACCGCACCCCCGATGCCGGAGCCCGGCGATCCGGCCTACCTGATCTACACCTCGGGCTCGACCGGGCAGCCGAAGGGCGTCCTGGTCGAGCACGGCCCGCTCGCCATGCATTGCCGCACCACCGCGGACGCCTACGAGATGGACGCGGAGTCCCGCGAGCTGCACTTCCTGTCCTTCGCGTTCGACGGGGCGCACGAGCGTTGGATGACCCCGCTGGTCGCGGGCGGCTGCATCGTGCTGCGCGGCCCCGAGCTGTGGACCGCCGCCGAGACCCTGGCGCAGATCCGCCGCCACCGGGTCACGCATGCCGGCTTCCCGACGAGCTATGTCGGCCAGCTCGCCGACTGGGCCGAGCGCCTTGGCGAGGCGCCGGAGGTGCAGGTCTATTCCTTCGGCGGCGAGGCGATGGCCCGCGAGACCTTCGCGCGGCTCGGCCGCATCCTGAAGCCGCGGCTGCTGATCAACGGCTACGGGCCGACCGAATGCGTGATCTCGCCGCTGATCTGGAAGGTGGCGCCGGAAACGACCTTCGCGGAACCCTACGCGCCGATCGGCGGCCCGGTCGGGGCGCGGGCGGTCTACGTGCTGGGACCCGACCTGGAGCCGGTTGTCCCGGGCGAGACCGGCGAGCTCTATATCGGCGGCGGCCTCGCCCGGGGCTATTGGCGCCGGCCCGCCCTCACGGCGGAGCGCTTCCTGCCCGATCCGTTCGCCCCGCAGGGCGGCCGGATGTACCGCACCGGCGACCGGGTCCGGCATCGGCCCGACGGCAGCTTGGCCTTCGCCGGGCGGGCGGACGATCAGGTCAAGATCCGCGGCCACCGGGTCGAGATCGGCGAGGTCGAGGCCGCCCTGCGGGCGCTGCCCGACGTCGCCGACGCCGTGGTCTTGCGCCGGGAAGCCCCGGCAGGTGCGTATCTGGCGGGCTACGTCGTCCCCGCGGGCGTCCGCCGTCCGGAGGCGGGGCGCCTGCGCGCCGCCCTGGCCCGCCGGCTGCCGGAGCCGATGGTCCCGGCGAGCCTGACGCTGCTCGACCGGCTGCCGGTGCAGGCCAACGGCAAGATCGACCGCAACGCCCTGCCGGACCCGGCCGCCGACGACCGGCGTGGGCGCCCGCCCGGCAACGCCACGGAGCGGCGGCTCGCCGGGATCTGGTCCGAGGTGCTCGGCTTCCCGGTCCGGGTCGCGGACCGGCGCTTCTTCGCGCTCGGGGGCGATTCCCTGTCGGCCCTGCGGCTGGTGGCGCGCCTGCGCCTCATCGCCCCCCGGGGCGGGATCGGGGTGGCGGATCTCCTGCGCGACCCGACCATCGCGGATCTGGCGGCCCGGATCGACGCGGACGCGGAGGCCGCCGACGAGGGCCTGGCGCCGACGGTCCGGCTCTCGGCCGGCGGTGCCGGGTCCGGGCGGCCGCTCCTGGTGCTGTTCCCGGGCCTCCTGGTCAGCACCCGGGAATACGAGCCGCTGGTCGCCCATCTCGGGGCCGGGCAGGAGGCGCACGGCTTCCTGTGCGCGTCCCTGGTCGAGGCCGTGCGCCCGCTGCCGGAAGTCGCCGAGCTCGCCGCCGCCTATGCCGAGCGGGTGCGCGGCCTGATGCGCGGCCGGGCGGGGGGCTGCGCGTTCCTGGGCTGGTCCTGGGGCGGGGTGCTCGCCTACGAGACCGCCCGGCTGCTCGGGCCGGGCTTCCCCCTGGACTTCGTCGGCATGCTCGACGCCTGCGGGCTGGAGCCGAACTTCGCCCGCGGCGCCGGCCGGCCGATCGCGGCCGAGGAGTTGGCCGCGCACGAGGCGATGGTGGCCGGCTGGCTGGAGCGCTCGCCGATGCGCGCCGATTGGGACGGCCTGCGCGCCCGCATGGACCCGGAGGCGGCGGTGCAGTTCCTGCGCTTCCTGGCCGCCGAGCCGCAGCCGCTGCCCACCGACGGTCCCGAGGTCGGCAGCCGGGAGCGGATCCTGTGGACCCTGGTCGATCACGCGATCCAGTTCCGGGGGCTGCGTCTCGCCCCCGGCGCGGTGCCGATCCGCAGCTTCGTGGCCGCAGAGTCCCGCGCCCGCGGCCTGCCGGTGATCGACTGGCAGCCGCTCACGACCCGGCTCCTGTCCGTGGAGACCGTGCCGGAGACCGACCATCTCGACATCGTGCTGTCGCCGCACCTGCATGCGCGGATCGCCGCGCTGACGGCGCCGCGCCCGGCCTGGAGCGCGGCTTGAGCATGGGTGCGCCCACCTTCGAGGAGTTGCGGGATGCGCATCTGGCCGCGCTCACCGGTTCCCTGATCGACGGCGTCGAGCACGGTCCGGGCGGGGCCGGCTATGCCTGGGCGCGCGCGATCCCGGACCCGACCCTGAACTTCGCCTACGGGGTCCGCGGGCCCGACCCGTTCGCCTGGGCCGGGGCGGCGGCGCTCGGCCGCGCCAGGGCCCCCGCCTTTCTCGCCCGGGACGCGGCCGAGGCCGCCGCCCTGCGGACGCTGTTCGAGCCGGCCGCCGCCTATCCGGCGAGCTGGATGGTGGCGCGGCTGCCCCAGTCGCAGTCCGCATCGGACCGGGTCGTCCAGGTGCATGCCGCGCCCGCGCCGCCGCCGGATTTCGAGCAGGTCTTCGCCCATCTGTCGGATGACGCGGCCGTGAAGGCGCATCTGCGCCGGTTCTACCTGCCTGCTCTGCGGGCGGCGCGGGCTCGGCCGGGGCTGGTGCCGGTCCACCTCGTCCTGCACGACGCGAGCGGTCCGGCGGCCTGCGCCAGTCTCTACCTGCGCGGCGGCCTGGCGGGGCTGTACAATGTCAGCACCCGGGCCGACCGGCAGCGCCGCGGCCTGGGCCGTGCCGTGACGGCCGCCGCCCTGCGCGAGGCCCATGTGCGCGGGGCGCGCTGGGCTTTCCTGCAATGCCCGGCCGGTGGCGGCATCGAGGCGCTCTACGCCCAGGTCGGGTTCAGGGCGGCCTACGCACCGGAACTGCTCTGCATGACCGAGCGGTAATCTGTGCTGGCGTATATTCAGGATCCGCCAGAGATGCAGGCGGCAGGGTGGGCGGGCTACCAGCCGGGCGAAGGATCCTTGCCCTCCCCGCTCAGTCGGCAGGATTAGGCCAAGCAGGGAAGTGCTTGAGGCTGTCGAGGAACAGCAACACGCCCCAGCCGATCGGCCGGACCGGGGCGCCCGTCTTCGTGTCCTTGAGCCGTCGGCATGGCCCGGTCGATCTCGCGCGGTGGCGACTGGCGAGCGTCAGGAGCCGGCCGCCGGATCCCGTCGCCCCGCCCTGCCCGTCTTCCTGACCTCGACGGGCGCGCGGCCGAGCGTGTCTCAGGTTCCCGGCGTCAGGTGGTGCTTCCGTATCAGACGGTGCCTGGACGATCGCCACGCGGTCGTTGCGCCGTGCCGCTCTGCCTTTGGTGAGGACGCATCGGCCGCCCCCCGAGCCCCCGTTTGTCGCGGCGCGGCATTTCTGGATACAATCTACCCTCGCTTCGAGGTGTCCATGTCCGCTCCGGCCTCCCCGCCGCCCGCCACCGATCGCCTGCGCCACAAGACGGTCTCGGCGGCCGTCACCGAATCGCTCCGTCAGCGCATCCTGAACGGCGAGTTCGCGCCCGGGATCCAGCTGCGCCAGGACGCGCTGGCGGAGGAGTTCGGCATCAGCCGCATCCCGGTCCGGGAGGCTTTGCTGCAGCTGGAGGCCCAGGGGCTGGTCAGGATCGTGCCGCATCGCGGGGCCGTGGTCACCGGCCTGTCCGTCGAGGAGGTCGAGGACATCTTTCGCCTGCGCGAGCAGCTCGAGCCGCCGCTGCTGGCGCTCTCCGCCCGCCGCTTCTCCGAGGCGGATTACCGGCGGCTGCGCAGCCTGACCGACGGGTACGGCGCAGCGCTCGAGGCCGGTCAGGTCGATCGCTGGGGCGAGCTGAACCGCAGCTTCCACCTCGATCTCCTGCGCCACGCCGATCGCCCCCGCTCGCTCAGCATCGTCTCCGGCCTGCTCCAGGATTGCGACCGCCCGACCCGGCTTCAGCTGTCCGCCTCCGGGGACACGGAGCGCGCCGACCACGAGCATACGCAGATCGTGGCGCTCTGCGAGGCCGGCCGGATCAACGACGCGGCCGACCTCCTGCAGGCCCATATCGCGCATGCCGCCGTCTCGCTCGTGGCGATCTATCGGCAGGCCCATACCGGGTGAGGGGCTCCCCGCAGACTCCACGGAACGGGCGCCTTGACGTGCTTGCAGATTTTATACAATCTACAAAGACCGAATCGGCGAGGGCGTCGTGGCTGAGCACGCGTTGGTGACAGAGGGGCTGACCAAGGCGTTCGGGGGCTTCACGGCCGTGCGCGGGGTCGACTTCGCGGTCCGCCGCCATGCAATTCACGCGCTCATCGGCCCCAACGGGGCTGGCAAGACCACGTTCTTCAACCTGCTGACGAAGGTCCACACGCCGACCGGCGGGCGCATCCTCTACGAGGGCACCGACATCACGCATGAGAGCGCGGCGGCGATCGCCCGGCGGGGGATCGTGCGCTCGTTCCAGATCTCGGCGACCTTCCCGCACATGAGCGTGCGCGACAACGTCCGCGTCGCGCTGCAGCGGCGCCTCGGGACGCAGTATGCCTTCTGGCGCTCGATCCGGTCGCTGTCCGTGCTGGACGACGAGGCCATGGCGCTCCTGTCCGATGTAGGGCTGGCCGACTCCGCAGAGGCGAATGCCGCCGACCTGTCCTACGGGCGCAAGCGCACCCTGGAGATCGCCACGACGCTGGCGCTGGATCCGCCCCTGCTCCTGCTCGACGAGCCGACCCAGGGCATGGCCATCGACGATGTCGACCGGATCAAGCGCCTGATCCGGCGGATCGCCGTGGGCCGCACCATCCTGATGGTCGAGCACAACATGTCGGTGGTGGCCGACCTCTGCGATACCATCACCGTGCTTCAGCGCGGCGAGATCCTCGCCCAGGGCAGCTACGATGCGGTCTCCGCCGATCCCGGGGTGAAGGCGGCCTATCTCGGGGGCGGGCATGCCTGAGATGGAATTGCCTGAGGCCGCCCCCGCCCTGGAGATCCGCGGGCTCGAAGCCTGGTACGGCGAGAGCCACGTCCTGCACAAGATCGACCTCACGGTGCGCGAGGGCGAGTGCGTGACCCTGCTCGGCCGCAACGGCGCCGGGCGCAGCACGACGCTCAAGGCGATCCTCGGCCTGACCGACCGCCGCGCCGGCTCGGTGCGGGTACGCGGGCAGGAGACGATCCGCCTCAGCACGCACAGGATCGCCCGGCTCGGCCTGGGCTACTGCCCGGAGGAGCGCGGCATCTATCGCTCGCTCACCACGCAGGAGAACCTCACCCTCCTGCCCCGCCTCGGGCCCGACGGCATGTCGGTGGCCGAGGTGCTGGCGCTATTTCCGAACCTCGCCGAGCGCGCCGACAGCGGCGGCGGCCGCCTCTCCGGCGGCGAACAGCAGATGCTGGCGCTCGGCCGGATCCTGACCACCGGCGCCCGCATCCTGCTGCTCGACGAGATCACCGAGGGGCTCGCCCCGGTCATCGTCGAGGCGCTGGGCCGGGCGGTCGCCCTGCTCAAGAGCCGGGGCTTCACCATCGTACTGGTCGAGCAGAACTTCCACTTCGCCCGCCACCTCGCCGACCGCCACTACGTGATCGAGAACGGCCGCGTCGCCGCCGAGATCCCGGCGAACGAAGTGGCGGCCAGGGAGGCCGAGGTCGGGCGCCTGCTCGGCGTGTGAAGCCTGCAAGATTGAACAGTCGGGGCGAACAGGAGGCCAGGAACATGCGGTCACGGTTCATCGGTTACGTGCTCGGCGCGTCGCTCGCGTCGGCCCCCTTCCTGGGCCCCTTCCCGGCCCTCGCCGCCGAGCCGGTCAGCGACGGCGTCGTCAAGATCGGCATCCTCAACGACCTGTCGGGGATCTATTCCGACTTCACCGGGCGCGGCTCGGCCGTGGCGGCGCAGATCGCCATCGACGAGATGGGCGGCAAGGTGCTGGGTGCCCCCGTCGAGCTCATCGCCGCCGACCACCAGAACAAGCCGGACATCGCCGCCAACCTCGCCCGGGAATGGTTCGACCAGGGCAAGGTCGACATGATCGCCGACTTCCCGACCTCCTCGACGGCGCTCGCCGTGATGGAGATCGCCAAGCAGAAGAACCGGGTGACGATGCTCTCGGCCGGGGTCGCCATGGCGGCGATCAACGAGAAATGCTCGCCGCTCAACGCGCAGTGGATGGTCAACACCTACGCGCTCGCGGCCGGCACCGCCAAGGCGCTGCTGAAGACCGGCCGCAAGACCTGGTACTTCGTCACCGCCGACTACACCTTCGGCCATTCCCTGGAGAAGGACGCCTCCGCCATGGTGGAGGCCGAGGGCGGCAAGGTGCTCGGCGTCTCGCGCCACCCGTTCCCGGGCGGCGACTTCTCCTCCTTCATGCTGAAGGCGCAGGGGAGCGGCGCGCAGGTGATCGCGCTGGCCAATGCCGGCAGCGACACGATCAACGCCGTCAAGCAGGCCGCCGAGTACGGCATCGGCCGCAGCGACAAGCAGGTGATCGCCCCGCTGCTCACCTACATCACCGATGTGAAGAGCCTCGGGCTGGCCAAGGCCCAGGACATGTACCTCACGGAAGCGTTCTACTGGGATTACGACGACCGCTCGCGCGCCTTCGCGGAAAAATACTTCGCCAAGATGAAGCGCATGCCGAGCGCCTCGCAGGCGGCGGTCTACTCCGCGGCGCTCAGCTACCTCAAGGCGATCGAGGCGGCCGGCACCGACGAGGCCGGTGCCGTGATGGCCAAGCTGCGCGGCATGACCATCGACGACGCGGTGATCCGCAACGGCAGGCTGCGCGCCGACGGCGCCCTCGTCCACGACATGCTGCTCCTGCAGGTGAAGAAGCCGGCGGAATCGAAGCGCGACTGGGACTTCTACAACGTCCGGGCGGTCCTGAAGGGCGACGACGTGTTCCCGAAGCCGTCCGACAGCTGTCCGCTCAACGCCAAGGGCTAGGCGAGAACCCCTCCCCCGCAAAGGGGGGAGGGAGATCCAGATCCCTCCAATCCGCCGGTGACCCCGCGATGGACATCACCCTCCAGGCCTTCATGGCCCAGCTCACCATCGGCCTCATCGGCGGCTGCTTCTACGCCCTGCTGAGCATGGGTTTGGCGATCATCTTCGGGCTGCTCAACATCATCAACTTCACCCACGGGGCGCAGTTCATGATGGCCGCGTTCCTGGCCTGGATCGGGCTGACCCAGATCGGGCCCTGGCTCGGCTATCCCGACTTCCAGATCAACTTCTGGGTCGCGCTGGTGCTGGCGCCGCTCTGCGTCGCCCTGTTCGGCATGGTCATCGAGCGTACGCTGCTGCGCCGGCTCTACCATCTCGACCATCTCTACGGCCTGCTCTTGACCTTCGGGGTGGCGCTGGTGATGGAGGGGGCGTTCCGCTACGCGTTCGGCGTCTCCGGCCAGGGCTACGAGCCGCCGGAGATCCTGCAGGGGCCGGTCGATGTCGGCTTCATGCTGCTGCCAAAATACCGCGTCTTCGTGGTCGCGGCCTCGCTGCTGATCTGCTTCTTCACCTGGTACCTGTTCGAGCGGACCAAGCTCGGCGCCTACCTCCGGGCCGGCACCGAGAACCCGCGCCTGCTCCAGGCCTTCGGCATCAACGTGCCGGTGATGATCACCCTCACCTACGGCTTCGGCGTGGCCCTCGCCGGCATCGCCGGGGTGCTGGCCGCGCCAATCATGCAGGTGACGCCGCTGATGGGCGGCAACCTGCTCAACATCGTCTTCGCCGTGGTGGTGATCGGCGGCCTCGGCTCGATCCTCGGCGCGATGATGACCGGCCTCGCCCTCGGGCTGATCGAGGGGCTGACCAAGGTGGTCTACCCCGAGGCCTCCACCGTGGTGGTGTTCGTCATCATGGCGCTGGCCCTGCTGGTGCGCCCGGCCGGCCTGTTCGGCCGCGAAGCCTGAGGGGAGCCGATGTCGAACACCTTCAAGATCGTCCTCGTCCTGGTCGGACTGGCGCTGGTCGTGCCGTTCGTGCCGGGGCTGATCTACCCGGTCTTCGTGATGAAGGTGATGTGCTACGGGCTGTTCGCCTGCGCCTTCAACCTGCTCCTGGGCTTCACCGGGCTCGTCTCCTTCGCGCACGCCGCCTTCCTGGGCAGCGCCGGCTACGTCACCGGCGCCCTGATGATCCGCTTCGGCAACCACCCGCTCGGGATGCCGGCGGCGTTCGCGGCGGGCGTCGCCGCGGCGGCTTTGGTCGGCTTGGCCATCGGCGGCCTCGCGATCCGGCGGCGGGGCATCTACTTCGCGATGATCACTCTGGCGCTGTCGCAGATCGTCTACTTCCTGGCGGTGCAGTTCCGCTGGACCGGCGGCGAGGACGGCCTCCAGGGCATCCCGCGCGGCAGCCTGTTCGGGCTCGACCTCTCCTCCGACACGGTGATGTACTACGTGACGCTGGCGCTGTTTGCCGCCGGCTTCCTGTTCGTCGACCGCGTCGTCCACTCGCCCTTCGGCCAGATCCTGCAGGCGGTGCGGGACAACGAGGCCCGGGCGACCTCGCTCGGCTACGACACCGACCGGTTCAAGCGCCTCGCCTTCGTGATCTCGGCGGCGGTCGCCGGCTATGCCGGGGCGATGAAGGCGCTGGTGTTCCAGCTGGTCTCCCTCAACGACGTCTCGCTGCACACCTCGACCGAGGTGGTGCTGATGACCCTGCTCGGGGGCGTCGGCACGATCTTCGGTCCGCTGCTCGGGGCCGGGCTGGTGGTCGGGCTGCAGAACTACCTCGCGACCATCGGCGACCTCGTGACCGTGGTGATCGGCCTGATCTTCATCGTCTGCGTCTCGTTCTTCCGGCGCGGCATCGTGGGCGAGTTTCTGCACCTGCGCCGTCGCCGGGCCGAGCGTCACAAAAGACGCCCGGTCCGGAACGCCACCCGCGATCCCGCGCCGGCCGCCGAGGCGGCCTGAGCCACGCCCCCTGCCCCGGCGGGCAGACAGAGTTCGCCGCCGCGCCGCGTGAGGCGTGGGCGAAGCCATGGCCGCGCGGCACAGGCGCGGTGCCGTTCAACCCGTTGACCCAAAAGGACCATCGACCATGTGGACAGGTGTCATTCCCGCCGTCACGACCAAGTTCAAGCCCGACGGCAGCCTCGACCATGCCGAGATGGAGCGCTGCTTCGCCTTCCAGATGGAGGCGGGGTGCGACGGCATCATCGTGTGCGGCTCCCTCGGCGAGGGGCCGATGCTGTCCCATGACGAGCGCATCGCGGTGCTCCAGCGGGCCCAGTCGGTCACCAAGGGCAAACCGACCCTGCTGACCGTGGCCGAGGCGGGCACCCGCGAGGCCTGCGAGCTCGCCGCCAAGGCGGCCAAGGCCGGGGCCAGCGGCCTCATGGTGGTGCCGAGCCCGATCTACCACACCAACCCGGCCGAGACGGTCGAGACACTGCGGGCCGTCGCGGCCGCCGGCGACCTGCCGGTGATGATCTATTCCAACCGCGTCGCCTACCGGGTCGACGTCACGCCCGAGATCATGGCGGAGCTGGCCGCGGATCGGCGCTTCGTCGCCATCAAGGAATCCTCCGACGACATCCGCCGCACCACCGAGATCATCAACCGGCTCGGCGACCGCTATGCCGTCCTGACCGGCGTCGACAACCTCGCCCTGGAGGCCCTCGCGGTCGGCGCCTGCGGCTGGGTCGCCGGCCTCGTCTGCGCGTTCCCGGCCGAGACGGTCGCGATCTACCGGCTGATGCAGGCGGGCCGCCTCAAGGAGGCGCTGGCGATCTACCGCTGGTTCCGGCCGCTCCTCGACCTCGATGTCTCGACGTATCTCGTCCAGAACATCAAGCTCGCCGAAGCCCTGGCGATCAACTCGACCGAGCACGTGCGCGGCCCGCGCAAGCCCCTGTCCGGCGCCCGGCGCGCCGAGGTCGAGGCGATCGTGCGCAAGGCGATCGAGAGCCGCCCTGCCCTGCCCGCGGCGGCCTGAGGGCTATCGGCGGCCGGGACGCCGCCGACGCGATCCGCGACAGGTTCGCCGCGTCGACCTGCCTGGCCGGTGACCCTGGATCGCTTCGGGCCGTTCGGGACTGGCCGCCGGCTCAGCGGCCGACGCCGACGCCAGTGCCGCCGCCGATCGGGCCGATCGCGTTCGGCCCGGTATTGGGGGTGGGCGTCGCGGCCTGGTTCCGCTCCATGTTCATCTGGAGCGTGTTGCCCTGCGTCGTCTGCTCCTGCCGCAGCGAGCGCATCTGGCTGTTGTATTCCATGGATTGGTTCGCGGCGTTGGGATTGTCCTGCTGAACCTGCGCCAGGACGGAGGTCGCGGCGATCGGTGAGAGGCAGAGGCCGGCGAGAAGGATGGCGCGCATGGTCGGGCTCCAAACGATTGTGGGGGCACCGAGGCGACGCGTTCGGACTTGGCCCGGTTCCGCCCGGTGGCAGCGACCTGATGCATCAGGTCGGCGCCACCGAAATGTTGCGCGCACCTCCGGGTCTTGCGGCGAACCGGTACCGGCCTCGGCGGGGAGCGCTCAGCAGCCGATGCAGACCCGCGGATCCCATTTCGGCAGGGGCTTCAGCGGCGGTAGGATCTTCTGCACCGGGGCGGACGTCGTCACGCTCTGCTCGGGCAGCGTGACCGCGACGGTCCGCTCGTTGGCGGCGAGGGCCGTGGCATCCTGAACCGGCTCGGCTGCGGCGGGCCGGTCGATGCTGCCGGTCAGATCGCGATCGACCGCCCGCGCGTCGCCGAGGCTGAGCGAGACGGCGAGGCCGGCGACGATGAGGCGGATGACGGTCATGGGAAGCTCCGCCGGCACAACGTGATGCCGGAGGCGGGGTTCAATCGCCCTCCTCCGTCTGCCGCGCGGTGTAGCGGGTTCGGATCCCGGCGTCCGCTGTGACGCCGCTCCGCGACGTGTCAGGATCGTCGCGGGCGCATCGAGGCGGGCGGCAGGATCGTCGCATGCCAGCGGTTGTCGTTCCGGGGCACCCGCGGCTGCTCGACCGGGCGTTCGGGCAGCCGGTACGCGACCCGGATCGACCCGGCCGGCCACGCGACCGCCACCGTGTCGTGCCGCGCGAATTTGCGCGGATGCAGGCGTTTCGCCAGTCGGACGGGATGCGCCCGCAGCGCGAGCCTGCGGCGGTCGCGCCGCTGGAGCCGGGCGTAGCGCTTCCGGATGTGTGCAAGCCGCACCGTCGCCCGGGGTCGCCGCGACACCGTCCTCACGGGTTGGGACGGCTGCGCCAGCGCGACCAAGCTCGGCTTGTCGTAGCTGACTGGCGCGACGCGGTTGGCCGCGGTGATGCAGCCATTGCAGATCGAGCCCGAAAGTTGCTGCCACGTGCGTTGCTGCCGCTCCGCGATGAGCGCGCTGCGATCGCCGGCCGGTTCGGGGTGTTCCGGGTGCCGGCTCGCAGGAACGGCCGCGCTTAGGGTCGGCAACGCGATGGCGAATGCAGCAAGCGCCGCCATCAAGGAGTGTGCAACGCGCGTCATGACCCATCTCGGCGATCGTCCGGAACCGCCAAGCTTCTTGTTGCCGTGTGAGGGCGGTCGAGCAAACCGTTTTCTGAGCAGGTCGGTATTCAATACGGACGCCGAGGGCGCGGTTTCGGACGGGCCGTGCTGGAGATGCTTCGCACGCGCGGCACTGATCTTTCCGAAATCATCATGTCATTGGATGGGGCGCAGAAGTGTTTCGAAGTTGTTTCTTGTGCGTTTGGACCGGTGTTGATTGGACATATCGCTTAATTAGTGATTAATATGTGGGTTCGCGGCCGGCGATCAGGGCCGGGTATCGCATCAGGGCGATCATGAATTCTGTGAAGCGGATTGCGGCTCTAGGTCTGGTGCTGCTGGCGGGGGCCTGCTCGCGCCTGCCGAATGTCCCGACAGCCTATAGCGCGTTGCCGCGCACGTCGGCATCGGGCGTCGCAGCGGCGGTGGCGCCGGTGACGGCAGCCCCGGAGGCTCCGGCGGAAATGGCCGTCGACCTGCCGCGCATCGTCATCCCCGGGACCATGACGGTGCCGGTCGCGGCCGTCGAGCCGCGCGGCCTGAACCCGAGCGCGGCCCTGGACACGTCGCGGCGCAGCCGCATGACCTGGGAGGCGCTGCACCCCGGGGACCTCCTGAACCCGTCGGCGGGCCGGTCGGCCTCCTCGGGCGTCGCGCCCCGGACCTACGACCGCGAGGCGATGATGGATCGCCTGCTGAAGGGCGGTCGGAATGCCGCGAGCGGCATCTGCACAGGCTGCTGATCCCGGCCCCCCCGATGCGGCAGGGTCAGCCGACGGCTTGGCGATGTGCGCACGGTTTACGCGCCGTTAACGTGTCCGTCCCAGATTGCGGCGAGCGACCCGAGGGAGGCGTGGCATGGGTGCCTTGAAGGCGGAAGACGAGCAGGCTGCCGAGCGCCTGACGCTGCGGCTCCTCCAGGACGCCTATTGCGACCTCGCGGCCGTGCTCCGCGGTGCCCAGCCCGCGGCCGCCGCGGCCATCCTCACCGTCATGGAGCAGCGCGTCACGGACGTCCTCACCCGGATCTGCCAGCAGGGCTCCGAGGGCGCCGCCTCGGCGCGGATCGCGATCGCCGTCGGCGAACGGATCGGCGAGATCATGGATCAGGCGCACGGCCGGGACGCAAGCACGGCCCTCGCGGCCTGAGGCCGATCGGCCGCCTGGGGCGGCCGGATCTGCCCCGCAGGCATTGCCAGCACCGATGGCCCCGGCCCATCCTGCCGCGGATGCGTTCGCCCGTCCCCCTCTCCGCCGTCCGGATCTTCGAAGCCGCCGCGCGGCGCCGCTCGTTCAAGGCGGCAGCCGGCGAGTTGAACCTGTCGCCGAGCGCGGTCAGCCACGCCGTGCGCAAGATGGAGCAGGCGCTGGGCGTCGCCCTGTTCGAGCGGAACGGGCAAGGCATCACCCCGACTCCGGCCGGCGAGGCTCTGTGTGACCATGTCGGCCGGGCCTTCGCCGAATTGAACCGCGGCCTCGACCTCGTGGCGAACCGCGGGCCGCAATTGCTGCGGCTGCATTGCGCGCCGAGCTTCGCCGCCCAGTGGCTCGCGCCACGGCTGGCGCGCTTCCTGAGTGAGCATCCGGGCTTCGAGGTGCGGCTCGCCGCCGGCATGGACTACGCCCGCTTCATCACCGACGAGTTCGACGCCGACATCGTCTACGGGCCGCCCCGGGGCGAAGGCCTCGTGCGCATGCCGCTGGGGCTCGAGACGGTGACCCCGCTCTGCGACCCCGAGCGCGCCGCCCGGATCGCCAGCCCCGCCGACCTGTTCGCGCAGACGCTGATCCAGAGCGACAACAAGCAGGTGCGCTGGAGCCATTGGTTCGAGCGCAACCGCCTCGCCGCGCCGCCAACCGCCGCGATCCGGTTCGACCGGAGTTTTCTCGCCCTAGCGGCCGCGGCGGACGGGCTCGGCGTCGCCCTCGAATCGACCCGGCTCGCCGAGCGGGAGATCACCGCCGGCCGCCTGGTGGCGCCGCTCGCCGGGCGGGCGGAGGATATCAGCTACACCGGGCACCATTTCGTCTGCCCGGCCGATGCCCGCCGCCGGGCGCCGCTGCGGATCTTCGCCCGCTGGCTCGCCGGGGAACTCGCGATCGAGCTGGACGCCGAACTCGCCTGAAACGTGAGGGCAGGTGAATCCTATTCACCTGCAGGTGCAGTTTTCGCGTTTGTCGTGCCGGTCGCACCGGGCCAATGTCGCGCCAACGAACAAGACGCGAGGAAACGTCACCGCGAGGCCGCCGATCCCCGGATCGCGGTCGCCGGCCGGCCATAGCCTCCGTCGCGACGACAGGCTTCGATTCCGCACGAGCGCGGAACGCCGGGAGGGTTTTTCCATGCTTCTGAACGATCGGGTCTGCGTGATCACCGGGGCGGCCTCCGCCCGCGGCATCGGCAAGGCCACCGCGCGCCTGTTCGCGCAATACGGTGCCCGCATCGCCGTGCTCGACCTCGATGCCGGCCAGGCCGAGGAAGCCGCCCGCGACATCGGTGCCGGCCATATCGGCCTCGCCTGCAACGTCACCGACCGAGCCGCCTGCTCCCGCGCCGCCGAGGAGATCGTGGCGCGCCTCGGCCGCATCGACGTGCTGGTCAACAATGCCGGCATCACCCAGCCGCTCAAGATCATGGACATCGCGCCGGAGAACTACGACGCGGTCACCGACGTGAACCTGCGCGGCACCCTCTACATGAGCCAGGCCGTGATCCCGGGGATGCGCGGCCAGGGCTCGGGGGCGATCGTGTGCATGTCCTCGGTCTCCGCCCAGCGCGGCGGCGGCATCTTCGGCGGCCCGCATTACAGCGCGGCCAAGGGCGGTGTGCTCGGCCTCGCCAAGGCCATGGCCCGGGAACTCGGCCCCGACGGGATCCGGGTGAACTCGGTGACGCCCGGCCTGATCCAGACCGACATCACCGGCGGCAAGCTCACCCCCGAGCTCAAGGTCGAGATCGCCAAGGGCATCCCGCTCGGGCGCCTCGGGGTCGCCGACGACGTCGCCAACGCCTGCCTGTTCCTGGCTTCCGACCTGTCCACGTACATCACCGGCGCGGTGATCGACGTGAACGGCGGCATGCTGATCCATTGAGGGCAGCGCCATGACCGCGTCGTCACCGACCGAACGGCCCCGCGCGGGCTCCAACGTCTCGCTCAGCGAGCGCGCCTACCACATCCGCCGCCACGCCCTGCGCATGGGCGAGGTCCAGGGCCAGGGCTACATCGCCCAGGCGCTGGGCATCAGCGACGTGCTGGCGGTGAGCTACTTCCACGCCATGACCTACCGGCCCGAGGATCCCGAATGGGAGGGCCGCGACCGGTTCCTGCTGTCGATCGGCCACTACGCCATCGCCCTCTACGCCGCACTGATCGAGGCGGAGATCATCCCGGAGGACGAGCTGACCAGCTATGGCGGCGACGACAGCCGCCTGCCGATGTCGGGCATGGCGGCCTACACGCCCGGCATGGAGATCACCGGCGGCTCGCTCGGCCACGGTCTGGGGATCGCGGTCGGCATGTGCCTCGGGCTGAAGCGGAAACGTTCGAAAAACTTCGTCTACAACCTGTTCTCCGACGGCGAGCTCGACGAGGGCTCGACCTGGGAAGCCGCGATGTCGGCGGGCTCGTTCAAGCTCGACAACCTGATCGGCCTCGTCGACGTGAACGGCATGCAGGCCGACGGCGCGTCCACGGGGGTGCTCAACTTCGAGCCGCTGGCCCCGAAGTTCGAGGCGTTCAACTGGTTCGTGCAGCGGGTCGACGGCAACGACATCGACGCGCTGGTGGCGGCCTTCGACGCCGCCCGGAACCACCCGGGGCCGCAGCCCCGGATCATCATCTGCGACACGCGCATGGCCAAGGGCGTGCCGTTCCTGGAAGCGCGCGAGCGCAACCACTTCCTGCGCGTCGAGCCGGACGAGTGGCAGCGCGCGCTGGCGATCCTGGACGAAGGGAGGGTGCGGTGAGACGCTCGAAATACGAGAAGCCCGCTCCGCGGGAGGGCGGCAGCCTCAAGACCTCGGCGATGATCGCCTCGCTGGCCGCCCCCGGGCAGCGGACCAAGGCCGCGCCGTTCGGCCATGCCCTGGTCGAGCTCGCCAAGACGCGGCCCGACATCGTCGGCCTGTCGGCGGACCTGTCGAAATACACCGACCTGCACATCTTCGCGCAGGCCCACCCTGAGCGGTTCTACCAGATGGGGATGGCCGAGCAGCTGCTCATGAGCGCGGCGGCCGGTCTGGCCCGCGAAGGCTTCACGCCGTTCGCCACCACCTACGCGGTGTTCGCCGCCCGCCGGGCCTACGACTTCATCTGCCTGGCGATCGCGGAGGAGAATCTCGACGTCAAGATCGCCTGCGCCCTGCCCGGCCTGACCACCGGCTACGGCCCGAGCCACCAGGCGACGGAAGACCTCGCGATCTTCCGCGGCATGCCCAACCTCACGATCATCGACCCGTGCGACGCGCACGAGATCGAGCAGGTCGTGCCCGCCATGGCCGCCCATAAGGGGCCGGTCTACCTGCGGCTCCTGCGCGGCAACGTCCCGCTGGTGCTCGACGAATACGGCTACACGTTCGAGCTCGGCAAGGCCAAGACGATCCGCGACGGACGCGACGTTCTGATCGTCTCCTCCGGCCTGATGACCATGCGGGCGCTCGAAGTGGCCGACGCGCTGCGCGACGACCGGATCGACGTGGCGGTGCTGCACGTACCGACGATCAAGCCGCTGGACGAGGCGACGGTCCTGCAGGAGGCCCGGCGCGGCGGCCGCCTCGTGGTGGTGGCCGAGAACCACACGGTGATCGGCGGCCTCGGCGAGGCGGTGGCGGGCCTCTTGATGCGCAACGGCACGATGCCGGAGCGCGGCTTCCGCCAGATCGGCCTGCCGGACGAGTTCCTCGACGCCGGCGCCCTGCCGACGCTCCACGACCGCTACGGGATCTCGGCCGCCGCGATGGCGCGGAGCATCCGCGGATGGCTGTGAGCCGCCTCGCCTTCGTCGGCCTCGGCGCCATGGGCTTGCCGATGGCGGGCCACCTCGTCGCCGCGGGTTTTTCCGTGCACGGCTACGACATCCGGCCGGAGAGCCGCGCGGCTCTCGTGGCCCTGGGCGGTGCGCCGGCCGAGACCCTGGCGCAGGCGACGGACGGCGCCGACGCGCTCCTGCTGATGGTGGTGAACGCCGCCCAGGCCGAAGACGTGCTGTTCGCGCAAGGCGCCCTCGACGCCCTCTCCCCGGACGGGATCGTGGTGCTGATGGCGACCTGTCCGCCGGGCGCGGTGGAGGCCATCGCCGGGCGCGTTGCGGCCACCGGCCGTGCGTTCGTGGACGCCCCGGTCTCGGGGGGCGTCGTCGGGGCGAAGGCGGCCAAGCTGACGATCATGGCCGCGGCGCCGGCCGCGACGCTGGCGGCGATCCGCCCGATCCTCGACGCGCTGGGCGACCGGATCTTTTATGTCGGCGAGCGGCCGGGCCAGGGCGCCACCGTCAAGGCCGTGAACCAGCTCCTGTGCGGCGTCCACATCGCGGCCGCCGCCGAGGCGATGGCCCTGGCCGGGCGGGTCGGGGTCGATCTCGCGGTGGTGCTGGAGATCCTCTCGGGTTCCTCGGCGTCGAGCTGGATGCTGCGCGATCGCGGGCCCCGGATGCTGGATGCGGAGCCGGAGGTGACCAGCGCGGTCGACATCTTCGTCAAGGATCTCGGCATCGTGCTGGAGGCCGGCCGCAGCGCCGGCGCGGCCCTGCCGCTCGCGGCGCTGGCCCATCAGCTCTTCGTCTCGACCTCGGGTCGGGGCGACGGCGCCGCCGACGACAGCCAGGTGGTGCGCGCCTATCGCGCGCTCAACGGCAAGTAAATGTAGGGGCTTGAATGTAGGGGCTTGCGGGCCGGCGTGGCTTGTCCGCGCGCCGCGGAGCCCGGATGATCCGCGCCGGAGAAGAAGCGGCGCGTGAGACCCACGAAGAACGGTGCCGGGACCCGTATCCGGGGCCGGAGATCAAAAGACGCACGATCCACATGACCGGATAACGGCGGGGATCGGGCGGCTCGGAACGACCCAGGGAGTGAAACCATGCGCGACACGCGTTTCAGCCGCCGCAGCCTGCTCGCGGGCGCGACCGCCGTGCCGGTCTTCGGCATCCTGACCCGGCGCGGGCAGGCCGCGGAGTTCTCCTACAAGCTCGCCACCGGCCAGGACCCGACCCATCCGGTCAACGTCCGGGCGCAGGAGGCCCTCGACCGGATCCGCGAGGCGACCGGCGGCCGCCTGGAGATCAAGCTGTTCCCGGCCAACCAGCTCGGCTCCGACACCGACCTGCTGGCGCAGGTGCGCAACGGCAGCGTCGAGTTCTTCAACCTCGCGACCTCGATCCTCGCCACCTTCGTGCCGGCCGCGAGCCTGCCCAACACCGGCTTCGCGTTCAAGGATTACGACGCGGTCTGGTCGGCGATGGACGGCGGGCTCGGCACCTACGTCCGGGCCGAGATCGCCAAGACGCCGATCCTCACCGTCTCGAAGGTCTGGGACAACGGCTTCCGGCAGATCACCTCCTCGACCCGCGAGATCAGGACGCCGGAGGACCTGAAGGGCTTCAAGATCCGCGTGCCGCCGGCGCCGATGCTGACCTCGCTGTTCAAGGCGCTCGATGCCGGCGCGGCGCCGATCAATTTCAACGAGCTGTATTCCTCGCTCCAGACCAAGGTGGTCGAGGGCCAGGAGAACCCGCTCGCCATCACCGCCACGGCCCGGCTCTACGAGGTGCAGAAATCCTGCAGCCTGACCGGGCATGTCTGGGACGGCTACTGGATCTTGGGCAACAAACGCGCGTGGCAGCGCCTGCCGGAGGATCTGCGCCAGACCGTTTCGCGCGAATTCGACCGGTCTGGCACCGACCAACGCGCGGATGTCGCCAAGCTCAGCCTGTCCTTACGCGAGAGCCTGACCGCCAAGGGCATCACCTTCGTCGACGTCGACCGCGCGCGCTTCCGCGAGGCGCTCGGCCGGACGAGCTTCTACCGGGACTGGAAGGCCAAGTACGGCGATACGGCCTGGGCGCATCTCGAAGACGTTTCCGGCAAGCTGACCTGAGGCCCCGCGCACTGGAAGGATTCCGCCATGCAGATCGACATCGCGGCCGTCGAGAGCGCGGCCGGGCTTGAGCTGGCGGGGCCGCCGCTCCGTGCCCGGACTTGGCTGCGCAAGCTGGACGTGGCCCTGGGCTACCTCGTGGAGATCCCGGCGGCGCTGCTGGTGCTGGCCGAGATCGGCGTGCTGTTCGGCGGCGTGGTTAGCCGCTACGTCTTCCGCGAGCCGCTGGTCTGGTCGGACGAGCTAGCTGCGATCCTGTTCCTGTGGCTCGCCATGCTGGGCGCCGTGGTCGCGTTCCGCCGCGCCGAGCACATGCGCATGACCGCCATCGTGGCGATGTGCGGTCCGCGCCTGCGCGCCTTCCTGGAGACGGTCGCGCTGGTGGCCGGCCTGATCTTCGTGGCGCTGGTGCTGGAGCCGGCCTTCGAGTTCGCCAGCGAGGAGAGCTTCGTCCAGACCCCCGCGCTGGAGCTCAACAACGCCTGGCGCGCCGCCGCCCTGCCGATCGGCTTCGGCCTGATGCTCCTGGTCGCAGTGATCCGCCTGCTGGAGACCGCCGACTGGCGCCTCACCGTCGGGGCGCTCGCCCTGGGCGGCGGCATCGCGGCCGGGCTCGTCGCCCTCCAGCCCGTGTTCGCGGGCCTGGGCAACCTCAACCTGCTGCTGTTCTTCGTCCTCGGCGTCGGCGCCCTGGTCTTCTCCGGCGTGCCGATCGCCTTCGCGTTCGGGCTGTCGACCTACGCCTACATCACGCTGACCACCGGCGCGCCGTCGATGGTGGTGGTCGGGCGCATGGACGAGGGCATGAGCCACCTGATCCTGCTCGCCGTGCCGCTGTTCGTGTTCCTCGGCCTGCTGATCGAGATGACCGGCATGGCCCGCGCCATGGTCGGGTTCCTGGCCTCGCTCTTGGGCCACGTCCGCGGCGGCCTGCACTACGTTCTGGTCGGGGCGATGTACCTCGTCTCGGGCATCTCCGGCTCGAAGGCCGCCGACATGGCCGCGGTCGCGCCCGTACTGTTTCCCGAGATGAAGGCGCGGGGCGCCAAGGAGGGCGACCTCGTGGCCCTGCTGGCCACCACCGGCGCCCAGACCGAGACGATCCCGCCCTCGATCGTGCTGATCACCATCGGCTCGGTCACCGGCGTGTCGATCACGGCCCTGTTCACCGGCGGCCTGCTGCCGGGCCTGGTCCTGGCCGTGACCCTCTGCGCCCTGGTCTGGTGGCGCTACCGCCGGGAGGACCTGAGCCACGTCGCCCGGCCGTCGCGGAGCGTGATCGGCCGCGCCCTCGTGGTGGCGGTGCCGGCCCTGGCGCTGCCGTTCGTGATCCGCTTCGCGGTGGTCGAGGGTATCGCCACCGCCACCGAGGTCTCGACCATCGGCATCGTCTACGCGGTGCTGGCGGGGCTGCTGATCTACCGCCAGTTCGACTGGCGGCGGCTCTACCCGATGCTGGTGATGACTGCGACCCTGTCGGGGGCGATCCTGCTGATCATCGGCGCGGCCACCGGCATGGCCTGGGCGCTGACCCAGTCGGGCTTCTCGCAGACGCTCGCGGTGGCGATGAAGAGCCTGCCCGGCGGTGCCGTGGGCTTCCTGTTCGTGTCGGCGGGCGCGTTCATCGTCCTCGGCTCGGTGCTGGAAGGCATCCCGGCGATCGTGCTGTTCGGCCCGCTGCTGTTCCCGATCGCCCGGCAGGTCGGCGTGCACGAGGTCCACTACGCCATGGTGGTGATCCTGGCGATGGGCATCGGGCTGTTCGCCCCGCCCTTCGGAGTCGGCTACTACGCCGCCTGCGCGATCAGCCGGATCCATCCGGACGCGGGCATGCGCCCGATCGTCGGCTACATCCTGGCCCTGCTCATCGGCCTCGTCGTCATCATCCTGGTCCCCTGGTTCTCGATCGGGTTCCTCTGACATCGCGGACCCGAAAGGTCCGAGACCTTTCGTGGGTGCAGGGCAAAGCCCTGCTGCACGGCGACGACCGCTCCATCAGGGCTCCGCCCCGATACCCCGCCAAAGGGCTGCGCCCTTTGGAAACCCCGACGCACGCCTGAACCCCGAGCCACCGCCATGCCAGAGACCCAAGACGCCCTCACCGCCCGGATGGCCGACGCGATCCGCTTCCTGTCCCTCGACGCCATCGAGCGGGCGGGCGACGGGCATCCCGGCGCGCCCCTCGGCTGCGCCGAGATCGCGGTGGCCCTGTTCACCCGCCACCTGACGTGCAACCCGGCCGATCCGGAATGGCCGGACCGCGACCGCTTCGTGCTCTCGAACGGGCACGGCTCGATGCTGCTCTATTCGGTGCTCCATCTCGCGGGCTATGCCGGCCTGCCGATGGAGCAGATCCGGCGCTTCCGCGAGCTCGGCTCGCACACCCACGGCCACCCGGAGTTCGCCCCCGAACTCGGCATCGAGGCGACCACCGGGCCCCTCGGGCAGGGCATCGCCAACGCGGTCGGCATGGCGGTGGCCGAGGCCAAGCTCGCCGCGGAGTTCGGTCCCGGCCTGGTGGATCACCGCACCTACGCGCTAGTCGGCGACGGCTGCCTGCAGGAGGGCCTCGCCCACGAGGTGATCTCGCTCGCCGGCCACCTGCGCCTGGCGAAGCTGACCTTCCTGTGGGACGACAACCGCATCACCGACGACGGCGCCACCGACCTGTCGATCTCGGAGGACGTGCGCGCCCGCTTCCGCGCCGCCGACTGGCAGGTGATCGACGCGGACGGCCACGACGTCGAGGCGGTCTCGGCCGCGATCCGGCTCGCCCAGGGCGATCCGCGTCCGAGCCTGATCGCCTGCCGCACCGTGATCGGCCGCGGCCTGCCCCGGCTGGAGGGCCAGCGCGGCGCCCATGGCGGGCGGGTGTTCGAGACCGACCTCGCCGAGGCCCGGGCTGCGAAGGGCTGGGACCATCCGGCCTTCACGGTGCCGGACGACGTGGCCGCGGCGTGGCGCAGGGGCGTCGCCGAGCGCAACCGTGCGGCCTATGCGGCTTGGCAGGCCCGGCGTGAGGCCCTGCCCGCCCCGATCCGGACGGAGTTCGACCGCGTGAGCGCCGGCCGCCTGCCGGAGACCTGGCGCGACGCGCTCCGGACCCAGCGCGACCGCTTCGCCGCCGCCGGCGCGGCGCGCCCGAGCATCGAGGTCTCCGCCGAGATCGTCGGCGCCCTGTCGGAGGCGATCCCGGAGCTGTTCTCCGGCGCGCCGGATCTCGAAGGCCCGACCCGGCACAAGGGTGAGCTCCACGCCTTCACGGCGCAGGACCGCTCCGGGCGCTACCTGCATTACGGCATCCGCGAGCACGCCATGGGCTCGATGATGAACGGCATCGCGGCCCATCGCGGGCTGGTGCCGGTGGGCGCCACCTACCTGGTCTTCTCGGATTACATGCGCCCGTCGCTGCGGATGGCGGCGCTGATGAACCTGCCGGTCATCACGGTCTACAGCCACGATTCGATCGCCATCGGCCGCAACGGCCCGACCCACCAGCCGGTGGAGTACCTCGCCTCCCTGCGGGCGATCCCGAACATGCTGGTCTTACGCCCCGCGGACGCGGTCGAGACGGCGGAATGCTGGGAGATGGCGCTGGCCAACCGGCACGGGCCGAGTTCGCTGATCTGCTCGCGGCAGCCGCTCCCCGCCTTACGCCGGCCGGGCGGGCCTGAGAATCGCTGCGCCCGGGGCGCCTATGTGCTGGCGGAGGCCGAGGGGACGCGGCGGGTCACGCTGATCGGTACCGGCTCGGAGGTGGCGCTGGCGCTCGCGGCCCGCGACCTGCTCCAGGCGGAGGGCGTGCCGACCGCGGTGGTCTCGATGCCGTCCTGGGAGGCGTTCGCGGCGCAGGACGAGGCCTATCGCCGGCAGGTCATCCCGCGGGATACGGTCCGGGTCGCCGTGGAAGCCGCCCTGCGCTTCGGCTGGGACCGCTGGATCGGCGAGGACGGTGGTTTCGTCGGCATGACCGGCTTCGGCGCGTCCGGCGCGCCCGAGGCGCTGTTCCGCCACTTCGGCATCACGGCCGAAGCGGTGGTGGAGGCCGCGCGGGCGCGTCTGACTTAGGGCGTCTCTGCCCGTCAGATCATCCCGGCGCCGCCGGTGCGCGCGATGCGCTCGCGCTGCTCGGCATAGCGACCGTTGGCGACGCGCTTCAGCGCACCTTCGAGGCGGTCCGCGACCTGGCCGAGGAGCGAACGCTCGGCGCGAAAGCCAACGAGATACGCGAGGGTCGCCATCGTGCCTGATCCCGAACGAGGACCGGGCCCACGCGCCCGGTTGCTGCAGTGCAATATGGCCCTGCTTGGGATCACGTGTCAGGGGGGGGCTCAAGCAGCCTGCCATGCAGGGGAAGCATGCAGCGGAGACGGAATCTTCACCGGCTTGGTCTGGGAGCTGTATCCGGCCTGTGCGGTGCAGCGAATGCTGCCGTCCGGACTGTCACCGCTTGGCGGAAGGGCCTGCGTCGAGGGGCAGGCAGCCGCGATCCTCGAGTTCCTGGCGGATCGCCCGCTTGGTGATCTTGCCGTAGCCGGATTTCGGCAATGCGTCCCAGAAGAACACCCGCTTCGGCAGCTTGTAGCGGGCGACCTCGCCGGCGAGCCACGCGATCAGCGCGGCCTCGCCGATCTCGGCCCCGGGACGGGCGACGCAGACCGCCACGCCGACCTCGCCCCAGGCCGGGTCGGGCACCCCCAGGATCGCGGCCTCGGCGATGGCCGGGTGCCGCAAAAGCTTCTCCTCGGTCTCGCGCGGGTACACGTTCGACCCGCCCGAGATGTACATGTCGGAGGCGCGGCCGGTGATGAACAAAAACCCTTCCGGGTCGAGATGGCCGAGATCGCCGGTCCGGAACCAGCCGTCGCGGAAGGCGGCCGCGTTCGCGTCCGGGTTGTCGTAGTAGCCCGCGAACACCGCCGGGCCGCAGACGCAGATCTCGCCGGTCTCGCCCGCCGGCAATTCCCACCCTGCCCCGTCCTGGATCTGCACCTGCATGCCGGTGCGCTCGAACCCGCAGGTGCCGACCTTCACGCCCGGCCCGTCCTCGGCGGCATGCAGGCGGGGCGGCAGCACGGTGATGTTGCCGGTCACCTCGCCGAGGCCGAAATACTGGACCAGCACCGGCCCAAGCGCTTGCAGCGCCCGCTTCTGGTCCTCCCGGTACATCGGCGCGCCGGCATAGATCACGTGGCGCAGGCTGGTGTGGTCGTGGGCGTCGACCGCCGGGTGCTCGGTGATGAGCTTCACGATGGTCGGCACCGTGAACAGGTTGGTGATGCGCCACCGCTCCACCAGGGCCCAGACCTCCGCGGGGTCCAGGCGCGCGCCGCCGGTGAGCACCGTCTTGGCGCCGGCCGCGACCTGGGCGAGCTGGTGGATGCCGGCCCCGTGCGAGAGCGGCGCGACCACCAGGGAGGCGTCGGCCTCCGTGGTGCCCGGCATCAGGTCGCAGAGGTGGTTGTTGATCACGAAGGCCATCTGGCCGTGAGTGAGCACCGCCGCCTTCGGCCGGCCGGTGGTGCCCGAGGTGAAGAAGAACCAGCACGGATCGTCGTGCTCGACATCGGCGGTCGGGGCCGCCTCCCCGGCATGCGCGGCGACCATGGCGTCGTAATCCAGCCCGAAGGCGGAGCCGCCGATCTCGACCACCAGGCCCAGCTCGGGCGCGGCCGCGCGGATCGCGGCGGCGTGGTCGGGGAACTCGGTGCCGCAGATCAGCGCCGAGGCGCCGCTGGCGCGGGCGAGATAGGCGACCTCCGCGGGCGTCTGCCGGAAATTCGTCGGCACCCAGACGGCGCCGAGCCGGAAGCAGACGAACATCGATTCGAACAACTGGTTGCCGTTGCGGGCCTGGACCAGCACCCGGTCGCCCTTGGCGACGCCCCGGGCCACCAGCGCCGCCGTCATGGCGTCGACCCGGGCGTTGAGGGCGCCCCAATTCCAGGTCCGCTCGCCCCAGGCGAGGCCGATCGCGGCGGGCCAGCGGCGGGCCGCCCGGCGCAGAAAATGGGCGAGGTTCATCACCCGCCGCGAACAGGGCGCGACGCCGCCGCGCGGCGCCGGCCCCGCCGGGCCGCTCATGCGAGCTTCCCGCAGGCCTTCTCCAGGAGGGACCAGCCCTCCTCGCCGTAGCGGCCCTTCCATTCGGCGTAGAAGCCGGCCTTGCGCAGCTTGTCGCGAAACGGCTCCGGATCGGGCTTGTTGAACACCAGGCCGCTCTTGGTCAGGTCGTCCTGCAGGCTGGCATTGAGCTTGGCGACGTCGGCCCGCTCCTTCATTCCGGCAGCGTTGATGTGCCGGGCGACCATCGTGCGCAGGTCCTCGGGGATGCGCTCCCAGGCGCGGCGGTTCGCCAGGAACCAGTAGCCGTCCCACATGTGGTTGGTGAGCGAGCAGTATTTCTGCACCTCGTAGAACTTCGTCGTGGCGATCACCGCGAGCGGGTTCTCCTGGCCCTCGACGATCTTGGTCTGGAGGGCCGAGTAGGTCTCGTTCAGGTTGATCGAGGCGGGCGAAGCGTCGAACGCCCGGAACATCGAGGTCCAGAGCGGCGAGACCGGCACCCGGATCCGGAAGCCCTTGAAATCGTCCGGGCTGGCGATCGGCCGGGTCGAGGAGGTGGTCTGGCGGTAGCCGTTGTCCCAGATCTTCTCCATGGCGACGAGGTTGGCCTTGGCGATCTGCTGCCGGACCCAGGCGCCGAGCTCCCCGTCCATCGCCGGCCAGACCGCGCCGTAATCCGGGAAGGCGTAGCCGATGCCGTTGATCGAGGCGTTGGGCACCAGGGTCGAGAGGATCAGCGGCGACATCGTGAAGAACTCGACGCTGCCGGAGCGCAGCTGGCTCAGCGTGTCGGTGTCCGAGCCGAGCTGGCTCGTGGGGAAGATCTTCAGGTCGAACCGGCCGCCGCTCTCGACGCGCAGAGCCTCCGCCATCTCGCGGGCGCGGATGTTCATCGGGTGCGTGTCGGGCAGGTTGTTGGCGTATTTGTAGGTGAAGTCCGCGCGCTGCGCCCGGGCCACGTGCGGCATCGCCACGGTTCCGGCGAGGACCGCCGTCGAACTGGCGGACAGGAACCGGCGACGAGACAGGTGGAATGGCGACGACATGGGCGGCCCTCCTGGTGTGGGCACGCAGGCCCGGCGTTTCCTCAGGGTCCACGTTCCTGCGCGGACTCTCTGTGTCTTGAGGCTTCGATAGCGGCTGGCCGGACCCAGTCAACGGGGTGGTTTCGGGTCGGTTGTCGGAGTAGGCGAGTTGTCAGGGCGGCAGCGCGGCGGCTGGCCCGATCCGAGGCTTACGAGGCCGGCACCTGCTGTTCGAGATGGGCGCGGAGGATCGAATATTGCTCCACGACCTTATCGAGCGTGTCGGCGTTCGCCTTCCGGATCCGTTCCGACCCCTCGTGCGGCCGGTAGGTGGTCGCGTAGTGGGCGGCATGCGCCTTCAGCTTCGTCGCCACGAAAGCCATATCGGCCGACCAGGCGACCTCCCGGCGAACCAGCTGGAGACGCCGCGCGATCTCGAACCATTGCAGATCGAGCGCGATGCCGCTGCCCATCTGCTTGAACAGGTCGAACATCGAATCGAGGATTTCGATCGCAGTCTGCGCGGACACGACAGGGGACTCCGTCAGGCGTGCGCGGCGACGAGATCGGGACGCACGTACCAATCGTCGAACAGAGAGAGTTGCCGGAACCGGCGGCGGTAGCCGAGGCCGGTCAGCAGCGTGTGGATCTTCTCGCGGCTGTCCGAAAAATTGTGCTCGACGCTGATGAGCGCGATGTCGTGGCGCGTAAAATCGAAGCTTTGCAGCACGTCGAACTCGCCGCCTTCCACGTCGATGCTCATATAGTCGATCCGCTTGGGGGCGCGGGCCTCCGCGAGGAAGTGCTCCAGCGAGATCGTCTGCACCGGGTATTGCCGGCCCTCCTGGCGGAACCGGGCGTGGAAATCGCCTTCCACCAAGTCGTTCATGCCCGACAGTTCGCCGATATCGACCTCGTTGAACAGCACCTCGACCCCGTCGGTCTTGTAGACGCATTTGTCGGTGATGTAGCAGTTCCGGTTGCCGTAGAGCGCCGCGTGCCAGGCCCGGGCCGGCTCCGCCAGGGCGCCCTGCCAGCCGAAGGTCTTCTCGAGCAGGAGCGTGTTGCTGAGGCTGACGCCGTCGCAGGCGCCGAACTCGACGAAATAGCCGTTCCGCTTCTCCTTCAGCTCGTACAGGACCCAGAGATCCTGCAGCAGCTGGGCGTTGGAATATGGGGCCATCTTCGTGGCGAAGGCCAGGAATTCGATCTCGGAGCTGAGGAGATGGGGCTCCGTGTCCAGGTTATTCCTGAGTTCGATCAAGGCGTTGAACACCGTCAGGAGCTCGACATCCATGGACCTGTCTTCCACCTTTTGACTCGGATCGATCGATACGGCGACGTGTTCGGACGGTGCGCGCTCAGCGCCGGAGGCCGCCGGAAGGCTGGCCCCCCAGAACCCGGTTCGACCCGTCGAACAGGACGGCATGCTGGAGCGAATCGGGCTCGCGATCCGGAATGGCGCGCGCCGCCTTGCGAATGGCAAACACGAAGCGCTTGCGGCTGAACCCGTAGGGCCGGAGGCTCGCCAGCAAGGCGTCGACAAGTTTGGTCATGGCCTCGGAATGGGCCCGTGCCAAATTGCGGTCCCGCACGGCCGTGTCGCGCTCAGCCTTGATGAGCGCCAGTTCGATCTGCTGCTGCTGAATCCGACGAATGTATTGGGTGTCAATGTCTTGGACGGGGGACTTTATCATACGGCAGCCTTTGAGGCCCGGAGCGGTATCGGGCCGGGATGCGGGAATCTATCGTGACGCAGCCTTGGCTATCATGGCCTTTACGATCGTCCGGCCTGGTCCGTCATGGCGGCCGCCGCAGCCGTCAGCCCCCAGCGGACGAGGTCTTGAGCGTCCCGCGCCGTCTTGGCCTCCGCATAGCATCGCAATTCCGGGGCATTGCCCGAAGCCCGGAAATGAATCGACCGTCCGCCGTCGAGCCCGATTCGGATTCCATCCTGCTCATCAACCGATTGCGGCGTACCGATCGGCTGGAGGAATTCGCCTCGGAAGGCCTCCTCGCGGAGGTGCTCGAGAAAGGCGCCGCTTCGCTCCGAGGGCGTGTTCGGAAGCCGGTCGCTCGCCATCTCCCCCGCATCGAGGGAAGTCACGAGATCGGCCAGCGACGTGCCGGCCGCGCGCGCTGCGGCGAGCGTGGCCAGGATAGGCAGCATCGCGTCCCGCGTCGGCAGAGCGGGCATAGTCTTATCCCCCAGGACGACATCCGATCCGAGCAGGAACCCGCCATTCGCCTCGAACCCCACGACGGCCCGCGCCCCGGCTCGCTGTGCCTGCTCCATGCCGGCGATGACGAATGGGGAGCCGACCTTGGTGCGCATGACTCGGCCGAAGCCACCGGACTGCTCGAGCGCCGAACCAGCCGTCACCGGGACGACAACTGTATCGGCGCCGAGGTAGCAGGCGGTGATCAGCCCGAGCACATCACCGCGCACGATCCGCCCGGCGCCATCGGCCACCAGGGGCCGGTCTGCGTCGCCATCCGTCGTCACGAGCGCGTCGAAGCCACCGGATGCCATGACCTCAGCGATGAACGCGATATCTTCGGGGCGATGCGCCTCGGTATCGATCGGCACGAACGTCTCCGACCGGCCGATCGGCGTAACGCTCGCCCCAAAGCTTGTGAGTAGCTCGGTCAGCAGGTCGCGTGCGACCGAGCTCTGCTGGTAGACCGCGATGCGCAGGCCTTTCAGGATCTCGGGCGCGAAGGCGTCGCTGTAGCGCCGATGGTAGCGCGCGATGGCTCTGGGTTCCGAAGTGGCTGGAACCGCTGTCGGCATCTGGCCGACGGCTGTGACATCCCCTAGGGCTGCCAGGATAGCAGCCTCGTCGTCCTTGGTGATCTCACCGTCGGGCCGATAGAATTTCAGGCCGTTGCGGTCCTCGGGGATGTGACTGCCCGTGACCATGACGGCGTAGGCGCCGCGCCGCATCGCCTCAAGCGCGAGGGCCGGGGTCGGCAGGGCCCCGCAATCGATCGCCTCGAAGCCGGCAGCCGTAGCAGCGCGCGCCACCATCGCGGCGATGCTCGGGCTGCTGTCGCGCAGGTCCCGTCCGATCACCACCGCACGTCGATCCCCGTCTTCTGAGACGGATCGAAAGAACGCGCTGGCGTATGCGTAGCTCGGCCAGCCTACGAGATCCGTCACAAGACCGCGCAAGCCACTCGTTCCGAATTTTAGACTGCCCACGGCGTTTCCATCGGCTCCGGCGCTGGGATGCGCTCTCAGCCCTCATGCCGTGAATCGCTTGCCTCCACAACGGTTGACACCCAAGGGCGATGTGCTCCCTGCACCAGGGAAAGAAACAGGGAGACATCGATCTCAAAACGCTATTCACATCGCCCGATAGATCACTTTCGAGGTCGGTTTCGCGTCCGCCGGACGGTATTGTCGTCACGTCCATATTTCCGGTATTTATGTTCTTGTTTTGTTCAATGTTGCTGAGCCTTGAAACCGCGCTGACGTCGATCTAAGTTGATTGGGCTTTGCTGATAAGCAAGCAGTCACAGGCGACCGATCTCGATTGGTAGCTGTGCTTCACCAAAAGTTCAGCGGCGGCAGCCTTCCACATGTCGCGGCGACTTCGACAGATTCCCCAGAGCCTAGCGCGGTGCGCAAGGGGGAATGTCGGCGGTCGTTGCGCGGTTGCCTCGCTATCGGTCTCCGATTTTGGAGACCTACGATGACGATACAAAGATCTCAGCTCGCGGCGCTGTCAAACCGGTCTAACGCGCTGCCCCTCGATGGCGCGCCTCGTATCGAGATCAGGCCCGGACTCCAGGCGCGATACGGCCTGTGCCCATGCGGTACGCTAAAACCCAATCCGGCCGCCGTACGCGCTCATCCCAGACAGCAGATCAACAAACTCGCCCGGGCCATCGAGTTCACGGGTCCGCTCGCGCCGGTGGTCGTCAGCGAGGACTACATGATCCTCTCCGGCCATGCTCGGGTCGAGGCCGTTCGCTCTCAATCCGAGATGATACCGATTGTGCAGGTCTTCGGATTGTCCGAGGCGCAAAAGCGCGCGTTCCTGCTCTCCGACAATCGCGTCGGCGAGGACGCACGCCTCAACCGGAAGCGGCTCGCTGAGCAGCTTCCGGAGCTGACGGTCCTATTCCAAGAGGCCGGCTTTGAGATCTCCGACACGGGGTTTGAGATCGCTGAACTCGACGGCTTGACCGTCGATTTTTCCGATTTGAACGGGGGTGGCGATGACGTCGATCCTGGGCTGCTGCAGGAGCCATTCGTCCTTCGCTCAGGCGACCTGCTTCACCTCGGAGATCATCGCCTCGCCGTCGGTGACGCGCGCGATCCAGATCTGTTGGACCGGCTGCGCGCGGGCGCGTCGATCGAGTGTGCCTTCCTCGACGTCCCGTACAATCTCGCTCAGGCCGAGCTCAGCACGCGTGGAAAGGCGAAGCACCCGGATTTCGCCTTCGCGGCCGGCGAGATGAGCCGGGACGAGTACGTGGCGTTCCTCGTCGCCGCTCTGGGAAACGCGGTCCGGGTCTCCATGTCGGGGGCGGTGCACTTCGTGTGTATCGACTGGCGCCACGTCCAGAATCTGATTGAAGCGGCTACGAGTGTCTACGGCGCCTACCTGAACCTAGTCGTCTGGAACAAGACCAACGCCGGACAGGGCGGGCTTTACCGAAATCAGCACGAGTTGATCGGGGTGTTCCGGGTCGGCGAGGCTCGTCACCGCGATAACGTCCAGATGGGGCGCCATGGCCGGAACCGGTCGAACGTCTGGACCTATGCCGGTGCCAATGGCTTTGGCGCGGAACGGCTCGCGGATCTCGCTGCCCATCCGACCGTCAAGCCTTTGCAGCTGGTTGCAGACGCTCTGAAGGACGTGACGCGACCGGGGGCAGTGGTGCTGGACACATTCGTCGGCTCCGGAACGACGATCCTGGCGGGCGAGCAAGTCGGCCGGCACGTGCGGGCAGTCGAGATCGAGCCGCGCTACGCCCAGGTCGCGGTCCGCCGGTGGGAGCGGATGACCGGGGGCACAGCCGTGTGCGCTGAGACCGGGCAGAGCCTCGGAGAGATGCAGCGGGTCCGCCTGGAGGCGCAAACTCTTGCTTCATCTGTGTCTGAACGGCCGGGAGCGTTCCCAAGGGCAGCTCAATCTAAGGCCGACGGACCTCGGCACGCTTCGATTGCATCACCTCCTCCGCGCATGCGGACGCGCACACGAACTCACGTGGCGTGACCCAGCAGGAAGGGCGGCGAACCATCGCCTCTTGCCGCCCACTCCGATCTTGGCGCCTTTCGCAATGGTGGGCGCCTAGGCAAGCCTTTTCAGATCAACCAGTTGCGCGCTCGATCAATTGGCAAAGAATCAGTACGGACGTATCTTAAGTTGTCACAAAATCGATATTTTATCGATGCTTGACGATGTCAGTCGTCGATATTACTTTGGTCGATGCCGCTCTCAGAGAGTGGCGCCAACGAACTTTGGTTCGTCCCCTGAGCCTGACGGAAATTCCGAGCGCAGCTCGCGCATAGGGCATTCCAAGGCGTCGAAAGCTCTCCGTGAGAGTTATGGCGTGCTGGTGTGTTACTTTGTAATATGCTGGATTTTCTTGAGGTTTAGCGATGGATGATGATGACATTGTTGGCCCCGGGCGTCCTCCTCGTAAGAATCGATTTCAAAAAGGGCAATCGGGCAATCCCGCCGGCCGCCCACGGGGGCGGCCAAACCGCAAGACTATCGATAAGCTCTATAATGAGCTGTTTTTTGACTGCGAAGTCACCGTCAATGGCCGTGAGGGCGCGCGCAAGACCAGCCTCTATGCCGCCGTTTTGATGCTTTGGGGGCAGAAAGCTTTAGCCGGAGATCTCGGCGCTATCGAGAAACTTTCCGCTCGGATTGAGAGCAGAGTGGATGATCAACCCGCCGTGAGAGCGGACGCAGATCGCATAGAAGATGATGAGGAGATCCTGCGTCAGTACGGGCAATCGGAGTTCATCCCAGCCTGTGAAGGCGATGAAGGTGGTCAGCATTCGTCCAATGATAGTTCGGAGGCGGCGGATGACGATGACGACGATTGATCGTGGACGCATAATGCGGGCCCTCTTGCGCAGCGAACTCGCTGCCTTCGTGCATCGAACGTTCCAGGCGCTCGAGCCTGGAACACCCTACCTCCATAGCTGGCATCACGATCACTTGGCTTGGCAGCTCAGACGTGTCGCCCGCGGCGAGTTTAAGCGGCTGATCATCAATGTGCCGCCGCGCTCAATGAAGTCGATCACGGTCTCGGTGGCGTTCTCCGCCTGGCTTCTCGGACACGATCCGACCCGACGGATCATTGCGGTCTCGTACGCTGCCGATCTCGCCCGGAAATTGTCCCTCGATACCCGCTCTGTCATGGAGAGCGGGTGGTTCCGAGAGCTATTTCCGGATTGCATCCTCGTCCCCCGGCGCCAGCGCGACCTAGAGCTGTCGACCACGCTGCGCGGCGGGCGGCTAGCGGTCGGGCTCGGCGGCGGATTGACCGGTCGCGGGGCCGACGTGATCCTGGTCGATGATCCGATGAAGGCAATCGACGCGTTCTCGGCGGCCGAGCGGCGTCGGGTGATCGAGTTCTACGAAGGTACGCTGGTCTCGCGCTTGAACGACAAAGCGAACGGCGCGATCGTCGTCGTGATGCAGCGCCTGCACGCGGACGATCTGTGCGGGTACCTTCGCGAGCGAGCACCAGAGGATTGGACGGTGGTGGAGTTGCCCGCCATGGCCGTCCAGGATGAAGAGTTCCGGCTGAGCGACCGGTTGGGGCACATCCACCGGCGCGCTCGCGGTGAGGTGTTGCAGCCCGAGCGCGAACCGCGCGATGTCCTGGAGGGGCTACGCCGTCAGCTCGGCACGCTGACCTACAGTGCACAGTACCAGCAGGCGCCGGTGCCGGCGGAAGGTAACGTGATCCGAAGGAGTTGGCTGCGCTACTGCGCGGAGGCTGACTGGCCTGAAGATTTTGAACGGGTGGTGGTCTCCTGGGATACCGCCTCGACGCTGGGGGAGACGAGCGACTGGTCGGTCGGCACGGTCTGGGGGGCTCTCGGTCTGGATTACTATCTGCTCGATGTGGTGCGCGAACGTCTCGAAGCGCCCGAGCTTCGACGGGAGATCGTGAGCCTAAGCCGGCATTGGCGTGCGGACGCCACTTTAATCGAAGATACCGAGCTCGGGCGTGCCCTCCGTCAGGATCTACGGCGTACCGGTCATCTCTCGGCGATTCTCCATCGCTCGCGCTTTGATAAAGAAGCGCGTCTCTTGGCGCAGGCGGCCCGTTTCGAAGCCGGGCAGGTGCATCTGCCCGCAGACGCGCCGTGGCTCGCCGATTACGTCGGCGAATTGCTGGCCTTCCCGAACGGACGGCACGACGACCAGGTCGACAGTACCTCGCAGGCGCTCGACCACCTCACCGCCCGCACGGTGCCCCCTCCCCCGCTGCGCCGCCGCAACCCCGTTCGACGGGAGATCGAGCGCCGCTGAGGCGCGGTATGGCGAAGGGGAGCTTGGTCCCCCTGCGCCGCCGGGCTGGCAATCGGCATGTGCTGGGTCCGTCTGGCGCTGCGACCGGGCCCGACCGGAATTTGTTGCCGGTGTCGTCCTGAACGTAGCTCTGGTCCGAGGGGCCTAATCGGCTTCAGACGCGAATATCGACGACCCGCTTTTGCGAAGGTGGGAGTAGCCGGCCGCCCGCTCGGTCCTGTGCTTCGCTCCCGTTCGCGCGAGCGATCTCGACCGAGACGATGTGCGGTCCTTCCCGATGGTCGAGCGCTGCATCCGTGCGCGCCGTCTGCAACATTTCGGTCGCGCGCACGACACCAACCGTGTTGATCGAGGCAGTGATCGTCATGGCTCTGGCCTCCTCGCATGAAAGTGGACAATGGCAGCCCTGAGGATCTGGTTTCGAAGATTGTATCATTTTGATAGATCTGACTTAACGGCGACAAGGGGCAGCCGGTGTGCGGAATTGGCGGGGTATTCTGACTGCGGCACGATGGATACGCCCCTCCTCCGTCCATGAGCTAGTACGGGTCGGCCCGATTGATTTGACGGCGGATACAGGGCGCAAACTCCCTGAAGGGGCGAGGCGGAGCTGCGCTCCTAGCCGATGGAAGCGAGGGACTACCTGAGATGGCAGACGTTGACGCCCAGCCCAGCAAACTCGTGGAGGTCGCCGGGCTGGCGACAGCACTGGCCGACCGGATCCTCGATCAGCACGTTGCCGGCACATCGATTCAGCCGAGCCGCTTCCATATGTTGGTCAGGGCCACCCAGATGCTTCAGGACAACGATGTGCCCTGGCCGCCCTCGGTCGAGATCGTGTTTATGGAAATCGCTCAGCGCGTTGAGCAGGCTGAGGCGCATCCAAAGAGCGCGGGGGTGAGGCCCAACAGCGATGATGTCGTGGTGCATATGAGTCGGTTCGTCGGCGACGTTAAACGGACCTGAGAAAGCCGGCCGTGGACGACGATCGCGAGTTCGAGCACTCGGGTTTGTCTGGCTCGTTCACCCGTGGCGGTGAGACCGTTGACGTGGAGATCTATCGGTTGGCTGGGACGCAGGATCCCTGGCAATTGGCGGTCGTCCACATGGCGAGCGGCAGCACGGAGTGGCAGGAGCGTTTCGCAACCGAGCGGGATGCCTACCGCGCCTTTATGGGGGTCGTGGAGAGGGACGGTCTGGTAGCGTTCGGCCCGGGTATCAGCAGGGTGGTGTACTGACCCTATCGGCCGCTTCAAGGTGGATTGCGCATTCGGTACGGGATCTCCACGGTCTCGTCATGACGATGGGCGCGATCCCTTTTGGCGATGTGGGCGAACTCGCCGGCACTGTAGCGCCGGACGACGGTCCAGATCTCGGAGATGCTTCGGTCCATCGCGACCGAAGTGTCGGCTGACTACCGGCGTGCGATCAGAAGATAGTCTCCTGACGCGACGCTCCGCATTTCGGGCAGCGATCGCGTTGTTCAACGATTCCCAAGCGTCTGCCAGGCCACACGATTAGATTGCGTCCGCGTCGCCAGTCGTGTCGGCACCCGCCCTGTCAAATGGTGCGCATGCGGGCGGCTATGGCTCGCCATAAATCAGCCGTCGCGCTCATGCCGCCCCCGCGATATCGAGCACCTCGGCCGTGACGAGCACAAAACACCCGTTTTGCGAAGCGTCTGCGCGGCGGTTGAGATGAGTGCTGATCCGCACGGCGTTGCGGCTTCCGTCATCCCAAATACTGAGGGCGACCCACTAGAAACTGAGGAGGTTCGCCATGACAGCTCCCCAAACCCTCGCAATGATATTTGCTTTGATCTCCGTCGGCTCGGCTCTGGCCCTGGTTTTGATGGCATTTTTGTCGGCAGCGCTCGATGCCTTAGCTGCGGCATGCGATCGATCGTTGTTGAGCGGCCGAGATGACCGACCCGGACCGCTCTCGACCGCAGTATGCCGGACGCACCAGATGGCCCTCGCACGCATCCATCTGCAGTAGCGGAGCGGAACCGAAGTCCCGATTGCACCCCCCAGCAAGGCGCCAACACGTCTTTGCTCGCACCCTCGCTGTCGGCCTTCGCACGGAGCTTCCGCAATCGCGTTCATGCGTGCGCCGTGGCGGTCGGCGAGCTGTTGGGTCATGCGTCCGGTCTCGACCCTTCGAGGATCAGCGCGTAGCCGCTGGCAGACCTCTCGCTCGGCGCAATCGGCCAGGTTGGCGTCGTTGAAGGTCTCAGCCGACCGCGACGGCCGCAGAGGCACTGATCGATCGGGTCCGTCCGAGTACGGCTTCGCAAGGATTGTCCCGGACCAGGATGCCTGGGAAACGGTGACGACGAGAATGTCGCTCTGCGTTTCACATCCATAAGCGAGCTCCTGACCATCCCGGAGATCCATCACGCCATCGAGATCGGCGCGGAACTGATCGCGCTAGGGCCGACATGCTTTTGCCGCGAGCTGATGGGACTGCCCATGCGCACAGCCGCACTGAGGCCGCCGGTATCCGGCCGAGTCTCGAAACCTCGCGGATCGCCAGCGCCAGGGACTGGTCCATGAATATGGAAGCTCGGAAGGCCGGCGGACAGCCCATCGCCGCCCCTCAGAATCAAAAAGCGATCGCCAAGGTCCTGCAGCGGTTACCAAACGTTCCCAGCTTCCGGGACCGCAAGAAGGGTGTGACGTCCTACCAGAGCCACGTCAAAAGCGATCCCTGGATCCTGATCCTGTTCGCTCTCTGCTTCGTGGTGCCGACGCTGGCGGGCGCTCTGTATTATGGGCTCATCGCCTCGGATCGGTACGTGACCGAGGTGAAGTTCGCCATCCGCCCCTCGATTGGTACGGCCGATAAGGCGGCCCCTGATGCAGTCGGTACGAATGCCGGCGTGGTGAATTCGACGGTCGCCCAGGACACGCTGATCACCCAGGAGTACATCCTGAGCCGGCCGATGCTTGAGCAGATCGAGGCCCAGCTGCCGATCCGCGAATGGTTCGGCCGCGACAGCGTCGATTTCGCGTCCCGGCTCAACCCTGAGAAGCCGATTGAGAAAGCTCTTCGCTACTGGAAACGGCGGGTGTCCATCGATGTCGAGTCCGCCTCGGGCATCATGGGACTGACGGTAGACGCGTTTGATCCAGACGAGTCCCTGGCGATCACACAAGCAATCCTGAATGATGCCGAGCAGATGCTGGGCAACCTCAGTTTGAGGGCACGTGAGGATGCCTTGGTTGAGAGCACGCGTGAACTGAAGATCGCTGAGGATCGCGTCTCTAAGCTTGACCTCGCTCAAACGGATCTGCGCAATCGCGAAGGCCTGCTCGATGCTCAAAAATCTAACGAGGCCAATCTCAAGCTCGTCTCAGAGCTGCGAGGCTCCCGCATCAACTTGGCCGTTCAGCTCTCGATCGGCCAGCGAGATCTCGGCCCAGAGTCTCGTCGGATCATCGATATCAAGCAGCAAATCAGAGATCTCGATGACAACATCGCTCGAATCGAACGGCAGGCTACAGGCCAGGATCCAAACCAGAAACGTCAGCTCGCAAGCGCGCTGACGCGGTTCGAGGCTCTCGATCATGAGCGGAAAAGCGCAGTCAAATACGCCGAAGAGGTTCGGAAGGCGTTTGACCGAGCACGCATCTTGGTCGCTCGGCAGCCGCAGTTCTTCAACATGATCACCGCACCGATAAAGGCAGATTCCGCCACGGAGCCTCGGCGCCTCTTGATGATAAGCCTGATCGCCGCAGGATCCGCTGTTTTGTTTGCGGCTGCGATGTTTGCCCGCAAAACAATGGTTAGCTGATTGAGGCAAGGCATTCGGAGGTTTTAGGCAGCCTCAGCTGTGGCGAGTAGCCGTGCCGCGTAATGCTTGGCTGCCGCCTCGATCGAAGGTGCAAACACGCCTATGGTCCAGGGCATCTTGGCTTCGAGCAACAAGATGTCGCCCGCCACGACGATGTTACCTCGGACGTCCTGTCCAAGAGCACGCGCCGTGAATGCCCTCCGGCCCTCGACCCACTCTGTCATCGTGACGGAGATGTTCTCGCGCTTCAACCGCCGCACCGCCCAATCGGTCCGTTGGTCCAGGCGACGGATCACTTCTGCGGCGCCGAGATCGTGTGGGATCGCGATGGTGATGTGCTTCGGCATATGCCTTCCCATGATGGTCGTTTGCAAAGTGGCGAGCGCGGGTTAAGCGCCGGTCACCATCGCAGGAGGCTTCCCTTCCAGACCACCCCGCGGAGGTGGTTCGAGATTTGCCGCGGACGCATGGGCCACAGAACCGAGACCGGGCTCCGTACCGATACACCCCTCAGCTTACGAGCTTAAAGCCCGCTCAGCGCATGCTGAGGCGGGCTTTTCATCACAGCACCTGTTCGCTCGCACCAGAGGCGGTCGGTCAAACTACCTGCCCGCCGTCGTCACATGCTGTGACCGACGCGGGCCCCCATCAATGCATGCCCTGCCCCGCACGACTTCGCGGCGGCATTCCGTGTGACGAGCCGAAAGTCGGTTGCTGCCTTTTGCGCCCCCCTCTCATGGACGCTGGCAGTGAGTAGGAAAACGGTCGTCATGCCCAGGCCTTGATTGTTGCCTGCGCGTCGCACCGCGACTGGACTGAGGCTGGGTGAAGTTGATCCGTGGCGGCAGGTCGGCTCGCCTCACGAATCGGCATTGGCGGGACGATGTATCAACTGAGTACTGATTATTTGGATCGATTGGGGAAGTAAGATTGCCATCGCTAACTTCCTGATAGCAGCGGGCATATTCCACTGGACTGCTCGGACGAATGGAGCGTTACTCAGTCTGCCACGAAGAAGCTTATACACGATTCGGGACAAGACATTTACGAGCAAGCCACCCTAGGCAAGCTTTATCTACCGCCACGCAGCGGAGTGCCTGAACAATCGTGCCGTCGTATCGAGCTAGTTTTGACCATTGATGTGATCATACTTAAGGCTCGGGATCGGGAATGCTATTCATTTATACCTTTTAACCATCCTGCACCGGGAGGTGTCTGGTTCGTATGACGCTCAATCATTCAAAGACCGACCGGCGGACGTGAGCGCCAAAGCTCCGGCCGACTGAGGGACGCCGCCCGCAAGCGGGGCGGGACATTTGAAGGATGACATCACCCTGCAGGCCTACTGGGCTGCGTGCGGGGTCGGGGCAGTGGCGGGGCCGATCCCGCCGCGAACTCGGTGCGTGTCATGTATCTCCCCGATTTTACCCTCCCCCTTCCCCCCTCCCCGCTCGATCGCCCAACGCTGAGACTGTGGAGCTGTCGGATATCGGACCGCCGCTTGGCACCGCCCTCCCCGATCTCGGCGTGAGGGCGGCCATGTCCAATCGCAGCATCTCTTGGGCGGCCGCACTGCGCGAGCTGAAGTCCGACCGAGTGGCACGCTCGGCGATTCGCGAGGAGCGTCTACGCACGAGCACGGGCTTACGGGGCGCGCCTGTCCTCGCTATGAGCGCTTGGCGGGGGCACTCGGGCCGACGCTACGTCGTCGTGGTGCAGCCGCTCGATACCGTCGATCTCGTCGCCGAAGATCCTGCGGTCGTCTTGGCCGTGGGCCGCGACGAGCAGGGACAGGCCTCGATTGCCGCTGTTCGCGTCTGCCCAGCCGGCGATCCGGGTTTTCTCGGGTGGCTCGCCGCCTGCGCGACACGCGGGGCGGGTGAACTGCATAGCTACCGACTGGCCGAGAGCGGACCTGAACGCGCGGCGATCGCCGCCGATCTGGGTGGTCCGATCCCGACTGCTGACGTGGGAGGGGTGTGATGCCCCGCCGGGAATTCAGAAAAGCTGTCCTGCGCGCCGCCCTCGACCGAGCGATGGGGCGATGCGAGGGTGTGCTGACCGATGGCAGCCGCTGCCCATGCGCCCTGCACGTTGGGCGGTTCCACTACGATCACATCGTGCCAGCAGCGTTGACCGAGGATGCGTCGCTCGAAAACTGTCAGGTGCTGTGCAGGCCCTGTCATGCGGCCAAGACGGTGGTCGATGTCGGAGTGATCGCGCGGGTACGCCGAGTGCGCGACCGGCATACAGGTATCACGGATGCGTATCGCCGCTCACTTCAGGGCGGCAAAGCCAGCCCGTTCAAACGGCTGATCGGTGGTGGGGTCGTCCGCCGGGGTACAGATGAAAGGCTGGATAAGCAAGACCGATAGTGCTCCCGCCCACTTCACGCCACAGATGGCCGCGTGACCATCGGTATGGTGAGGTCTTAATTGACCTGACCGATCCTTTGGACCGAGCCAGATCAGCGACTGTCCTGCCAGTCCAGCGATTTGCCATAGCGTTCCGTCCGTCAAGATGGATTTGAGGACGATGATCCGCGTCCTTTCAAAGGCACTTGCCCCCCGGATGTCCGAATCGTGCGGTCGGACTGATCCCCCATGCGAAATGCGTTTGACCACATGAGCACCTTAGATGTTTTGCCCACGAGCTTTCGAACTGAAGTATTTCGAACTTTGGACTGCGTGAAGTATATGGCACTCAAGAATTCAGCTTGCTAACTACATGTTTAATGAGCACCAGTCCAATGCTTGCTGAGGTCAATCCAAACATAAGCACGTATAAATAGTCCACTTGAATGCCGGCATATGGGTAATATGCTGATCGCACCCATTCCGCGCACTGCAAGGCCGGATTAAATTTCATCCAATAATAAACTTTGTCGGGCATGAAGCTTGGCAGAAACATGACTCCGCTCGATATGTACATGATAATACTAAAAAGCGCATAGCCGATCATCCATCCGGGGAAAAACCCTATGATCGCTACATTGATTGTGCCGACGCCAATCCCAAGAATAATCGCGGCCACGTAGCCGGAAACTGCAGCGATCGGATTTGCTGGGATAGGATTGGTACCCAGGACAACTAATACTGAGGTGACGACGAGTAAGGCCAGGAATCCTGTAACGATCTCGACAAGTATGCGGGAGAAAACTAAGTCAAAGAGTTTGACTTGAGGATAGTACGTCAACGGGCGATTCATGATGACGGATTTCATCACTTCGCGTGAGATATATTGAAAAACTAGGACGGGGACCGCGCCCGTAGCGAAAAATAGCGGCCTGCTATCGCCAAGGGGCGCAGCCAGCTTCTGGAATGTGTAGATCGAGATCAACATGAAGACGTGGACGCAGGGCCATAGAACCACCACGGCATAGCCCCAAATCGACGCTCCAAAGCGCGTGCGCATGTCGCGCAGAATCAGAGCGTGCAGGACGTGCAGGTAGGACTCGACCGGGCTCTTCTGTGTCTGAGCCGTGAGGAGAGCGGACATCGGGGTGGCCTCTGCGTTTCTCCGCCTGCTTCGGCGAAAAACTGGGCTAAAGTGCGTTGCCGGGATGTGCCAACGGGGCCTGCCTTACGTTGTCGAGGGCGTAGTAGTCGCCCATCAGGTCCTCATATTCGGCTGCCTGAGCCGGCACGGAGAGCGGCCCACCGACCGAGATGTCGATCGCCATCATTTGGTCGTTCAGTGTCCCTGGATGGCTGGCTAGAGCGTAAGGCAGGACGTGGCCTTTCGGATGGGCCCGCAGCCGGTCGCCCTGGGCGCCGAGGTCGAAGGCCACCACCGGCATGTCGGTTCGCAGAGCCAGGGTCAGGGTATACGAATAAGTCTCCGGCCAGATCGCCGGTAGCAGGATTAAGTCGGCGGAAGCCATCGTCAGGAGGTCGAGGATCTCATCGTCCGCCCAGTGTTGCCTGGTCTCGGCAATCTGCAGGGCCGCTCGGGCGACCCGATCGAGCGTCGGGTCGTCGGTAGAGTAGCGGCCCGTCTCGGTGACGCCGGCCCGCCTCAGGCCATCCGTGAGCGTCGGATCGGAGAAGCCTACGATCGCAAACCGCAGCGGTAGATTCCTTTTCTGCGCGTCTGCGGCCAGGGCCTGGAGCAGAAGGCCACCTTCGGGCATGCTGATTCCACCCAGCACAGCGACCCGGCGCACCCGGCCCGGCCGCCGCAGGGCGGTGGATCGCACGCTTCGGTCGTGCTCGACATGCGGCCGCACCGTGATCGCCAGCTCCGGATACACGCCCCCGATCCGCCCGGCCGTGTCGGCCGACGGCGCGAACACCCGTGCTGCCCCGGCCAGGAACCGCCCGAACGCGGCCCGCCGCTCCTCCGGATCCGGCTCCTCGTAGCCGTCCGCGTCCGCGGCCAGGCAGTCCCGGCACACGGGCACCGGCGCCAGGCCGCAATAGCGCCCGTCCGGCATCACCAGGTGGTCGCGGTGGCAGACCGGCGAGAAGTCGTGCAGCGTCCAGGCATAGGGCCGCCCCGACCCGGATACGAGGTCCATCAGCGCCCGGGCCGCGTCCCAGCGCAGCCCCGCCAGCGAGTGCACGTGGATCAGCAACGGCGCCAGCTGGTCGATAAACGCGGCCACCTCATTAGTGTCGCGGGGCAGGTACAGGCTGTCCAGGCTCGGCAGGTACACGAACTCCCGGCTGCGATACGAGACGTTGACCTGGATGTTCCGGGCCCGGTCGACCGAGAGCAGCACCACGGCCGTGCCCTCG
>NZ_JAKSYL010000079.1 GCF_022829515.1 Methylobacterium sp. J-048 | reverse complement strand
CCGCATCCGCACCCTGCGCCAGGGCGGCGGCCTGTCCGGCTTCACCAAGCGCTCCGAGAGCGTCTACGACCCGTTCGGAGCCGCCCATTCCTCGACCTCGATCTCGGCCGCCCTCGGCATGGCGGTCGCCCGCGACCTCGATGCCGATTCCGCCAAGGCCAAGGGCTGGACCGCCAAGCGCCGCAACGCCATCGCGGTGATCGGCGACGGCTCGATGTCGGCCGGCATGGCGTATGAAGCCATGAACAATGCCGGCGCCCTGCACTCGCGCCTGATCGTGATCCTCAACGACAACGACATGTCGATCGCCCCGCCGGTGGGCGCGATGTCGGGCTACCTGGCGCGGCTGGCCTCGGGCGGCACCTACCAGTCCTTGCGCGAGACCGCCAAGCAGCTCGGCAAGCTCCTGCCCAAGGCGCTCTACCAGCGCGCGGCCGCGGCCGAGGAATACGCCCGCTCCCTGGTGGTCGGCGGCGGCACGATGTTCGAGGAGATGGGCTTCCACTATGTCGGCCCGGTCGACGGGCACAATCTCGACCAGCTGCTGCCGGTCCTGAAGAACGTCCGCGACGCCGAGCACGGCCCGATCCTGCTCCACGTCGTCACCCGCAAGGGCAAGGGCTACGCCCCGGCCGAGGCCTCGGCCGACCGCTACCACGGCGTGGTCAAGTTCGACGTGGTCTCGGGCGTCCAGGCCAAGGCCAAGCCGAACGCCCCGGCCTACACCCGGGTGTTCGGCGAGAGCCTGATCAAGGCGGCCGATTCCGACGAGAGGGCGGTGGCGATCACCGCGGCGATGTCCGGCGGCACCGGCATTGAAGTGTTCGGCAAGGCCCACACGGATAAAACCCTCGACGTCGGCATCGCTGAGCAGCTCGCGGTGACTGTCCCGCGCGCCCCTGCGCTGGAGCGGCTCGCGCTGTTCGTCGCGCGCTACCCTCTCTTACCTCCGTGGTGCGACCTAC
>NZ_JAKSYL010000076.1 GCF_022829515.1 Methylobacterium sp. J-048 | reverse complement strand
GATCGTTAACGCCTCATGTTCAAAAACTCTCAAATTGAGAGGACATCGAATAATGGGCCTACGCCTCACTTTGAAGCCCTTCGAGCGGCTGATCATCAACGGCGCAGCAATTCGTAATGGCGATCGGCCGGTATCCTTTCTAATCGAAAACCAATGCAAGTTCTTGCGTGAAAGCGAGATCATGCATGAGAGCGATGCAGATACAGACTGCAAGAAGCTCTGCGTCACACTACAGGTTTTGTATCTTGTAGATAATCCGGCGGCAACGATCGAACTATTTTATGCTCAAGCTCGCGAGCTGATGGCCGCGGAACCCAGCTATGCGCCGTACCTCTTGAAAATCCAGCAAGAAATTGAAACGAAACAATACTACAAGGCCGTCAAGCAGGGCCGCGAGCTGATCGCCTATGAGCTTTCTCTTTTGGATCGGTCAGCTCAAAAGGTCGGAGCCGCCTGACACCTCGACACCATCCTCCCCACTCATCTTCTTCAGCCCATGCCTGCGCAGCACAGCCAGACCTACGATCCGCGCACCTGGCCTCGCACCCCCGCACCGCGCAGCATCCCGTAGAACTTGCCCGGGTCGAACATGGCCCGCGCCTGCTGCAGCGAGATCGGCCGGCCGCCCGGCGCTTCGCCCCCGGCCACCCCGCCGGCCTTCTGCTGCCCCTGCTTCTGCTGGCCGCCGGCGATGCTCTTGAGGGCGTTGCCGATCTGCGCATAGGGGCTGGCCTCCTGCTGCGGCTGTGCGGCAGGGTCGGTCGAGAACCCGGTCGGCGGGGGAGCAACCGCGAACGGCTGGGCCGACAGTAAGGCGACGCCTGGCGTCGGCGAGGCCTGCCCCGGCACGACGGCGCCCTGACCGACGACACCACCGAGCCCGAACCCGCCCTGCTGCGCCGTCGAACCCATCGAGCCGCCGCGAGGGGCTGACACCCCCGGCAGCGCCTGCCCGCCCGCGAAGCTGTTCGCGTAGGCCTGGGTGGTCGCCAGTCGCGCCGCGTTCTCGCCACCGGGGCGGTTGTATCCGGCGAACTTCCACGCATCCGCCATCAGGGCGTTGGCCTCCTGCGGGCTCTTGGCGTTCTGCAGGGCGCTCGTGAGCTGCGGGTTTTCCTGCAGCAGGAAGTTGGCCTGTGCCGTCACCGGGTCGGATGCGCCCTGCGTAAAGGCTTTCATGTTGGCGAGGCGGTCGGCACGCCACGACAGGATGCCGCCGGACTGGCCGGCCTGCCCGCTCTCGCTTGGGTCAGACCAGGAGCCGACGATGTTGCTCGGGCTGTATTTGCTCTCGTGCTGGGCGTAGGCGGCCACCGCCCCCAGGCCGTTCGGGTTGGTCAGGCCGCCCTGCTGCAGGGTCGAGATGAACCGGCCGCGGATGTCGTTGGGATCCGGCGTCGCCGCCTCGGCGCTGTTCGGGCCCAGCATGGACAGCAGCCCGGTGGCGGCCGCCTGTGCGCCAGGCTGAACCACGGGCGTCGGCGCGCCGGTCGGTGGGGTCGACGGGGCAGGCCCCGAATATCCCGGCGGGGTGGCCTGCGGCACGTCCTGGGCGGCCGGCGCCTGGGCCTGGGCGGCCTGCTGCTGCAGAAACTGCTGCAGGGCCGGGCTCAGCGGGTTCTGGTCGTCGCCGCCCACGAAGGAGGGCAGGCTGCCGAAGCCGATGCTCATGCGGAATGCCCCATGGCTGCGAAATCCGGCCCGCTGGCGGGCGCGGCGGGAATACGGGTGCCGTCGTGCGGTTTCAGGCCGGCGCCAGTCCTGGCCCAATTCTGATGAAGGCGGCGGCTATCGACAGAATGACGGGGCAGGGCCATCTTCATGGGATGCGCCGCTGGGCTGAAGTCCTGACCACCCTCGTGCTGTTCGCGATCGTCATGACGGCGATCGGGTGGGCGGCGAACGCGAGTGCCCCGAGCGTGCATGCATGGGCCATTGACCATGTGGGACAGGCGGGGTTCTGGGGCTTCTTCGTGGTGCTCTGGATCACGGGTGGCGTGCTCCTTTACCGCGAGAAAGCCGGCAGAGCCGCCGGCAGGTAGGGCCGGGCCCGGTCCGACTGGGACAGCAGCGCTGCCTGTCCGCCGCGGGCCGCTATGTTGCCCAGAGCCGCCGCACGCTGCTGCGTCACCCCGCGCGCCTCCAGCGCTGCCAGCAAGGCGTTCAGCCGGTCGCCCTGGGTCATCGTCACAGCATCCGCCAGTTCGCGGTTGCGGGCGATGTCGGCCGACTTCCCGACCGCGTTGATCCCGGCCTTCGCCACACGGCCGGCCTGCGCCAGAGCCCAGCCCTGTGGGCCGCCAATCGCGCCGGCGACCGTCCCGCCGAAGTCGTCGCCGAGCGTCGTTCGAGGCGCGACCCGCTCGGCTGCCTGTCCACGCTGCGCCGTCTGCGAGCCCTCGACAATCCGGCGGTTGGCCTGATCGAACGCAGCCTCTCGGTTCACCGCGCCGACAACACGATCGACCGGCGCCTGTCCATGAAGCTGGGCGAGGTTGGCGGCATTCCACCCACCCTCACCCTGCAGCAGGTTCTGCATCGCCACGAGGTCGTTGCGCCGAGTGCCGACAGCCTGGTCGATGGCGCCCCGGGTGCCGATCGCCATGGCGTCGCGCTCACCCTGCGTCATGCCCGCGAGCTGCCGGGCGAGGTCGGCCGGCGGCGTTGCGCCCTGGCCGGACCGGAGGAGCTGCGAGCCCTGGTCCACCGCCTCCATGCGCCGGGCGAGCGCAGCCGACACGTCGTTGGCCGCGCCGTAGTTCGGTACCTGGTCGCGCAGCAAGTCGTTGAGGTGTCCGCGCACAGCCTGGGCGGCGCTGTCCTTCCGGGTCTGAGCCCCAGGGGCCACGCCGAGGCCAGGGTCGCCGTAGTTGATGACCCGGTCCATCTCCTGCTTCACGTTGTGCAGGATCCGGGGATCGTCGGCGATCGTGGTCCAGCCGGTTTCCGGGTCGGTATGGGCGAGCATATCCCGGGCCCGCCGCAGCACGGTCTCCTCAGCGCCCCGGGCCGTCTGCAGGCGGTCGTCGATCATGCCGAGGACCGGACGGGCGCTCACGGGTGCCTGGGCGCCATCTACGGCCGCGCCGATGGCTTGGTTCGGGACCTGACGCATGGCCGCGAAGGTGTCGGTGGCGGCCTGCGGGCTGACGGCCGAGCCGAACGCGCCGTTGATGTCGGTGGCGAGCCGATCCGTCATCCCGCCCGCGCGCGCCACGATTGGCGCCGTCACCGTCTCCCGGGTCTCCGGCCGGACCGCGAGGCCCTGCGCCTGTCCCTGGAACGACGGCGAGGCGTCGAGCAGCATGGCATCAGATCCAAGCTCGCCCATGCGTGAGCGGATCGGGGCGACACCGCCAGAATTGGCCGCGTCCTCCGCCAGCACGCGCGTGGCGGCCGGGCCGAAGCCGCTCGATGGGCCAAGCCGCGAGCCAATCATCTCGTAGAAGTTTCGGACGCCTGCACCGAGAGCAGCGCCTGCGGCAGGAGCCGCCCCGCCGAACGCCGCGCCTACAACAGCGCCTCGCCCAGCAGCATTGATGTTCCCGTCGCTGCGAACCGCGGCATCTGCCCCGCCAAGTGCCGAGCCCATGGCTCCCGAGATGATCGAGCGCCCGATCAGGCCGCCTGTACCGGCCCCGAATGCGGCCGGCGCCGCAGCGATGAGGGGCGCGGTCCCAACAATTCCTCCCGCCACCTCGCCCGCCGTGTGGGCGTAGGGGTGCGCGGCCTTCACGTCGGCGCCGTAGGCCTGGGCCTTCGCCACCTCGTCCGCGTAGCCGGTGCCGCCCTGGTAGGAGCGCAGCGCCGCGTCGGCCCGATCGATGCCGCCGAGGATGTACGGGCCGGCCACGGGGATGCCGTCGACGAGACCACGGGCGCCGGCGTTCAGGGCGCCGGTCTCCCGGCCGGTGTCAGCCGTGGTCTGGTTCGCCTTGAAGGCCGCGAACTCCGCGGGGTCGAACCCAGCAGCCGGGGCGGCCTGGGCAGGGCCGCCGGACGCCTGCTTGAAGGCCTCGAACTCGGCCGGGTCGAACGTGATGCCGCCGGCCATTCACAGGCCCTCCTTGTGCATCTGCGCGAAGGCGTCGGCCTTCGACATGCCGCCCTGGATCAGCGACTGGTACCGGGCCGCCGCGCCGCCGGACGCCTGGCTCTGCTGGCCGAGCTTGGGCGCGATCGGCATCTCGGGCAGATAAACCGCGCGGTCGGGGCTGACCCCGTACTGTTGGGCCAGCCCGCGATAGCGATCGGCCACGCCCTCAGCGGTCTTGCGGGCGGTGCCGTAGAGCTCGGATGCCTGGCCCAGGAAATCCTTGCGCTGGGTGTCGGACAGAAATTCGCCGCTGAGCGCCTTGTTGTAGGCGTTCATGACCCGCTCTGGGACGCCGGCGGCGTTCTTGGCCGTGGCGTACTCGCCCTCGCGGACCACCGAGCCGGGATCCAACATCTTCATGTAGCCGAACACCAGCGAGATGTCGGAGGCGGGCGAGACCGTGCCGGGATTGGCCTCGCGCTGCTTCGTGGCTGCGATCAGCCGGCCGTAGCCGTCATGCACATCCGCGAAGCTGCCGAGCTGCTTCGAGAACTCGCCCCGCAGCTTGGTCTCCGTGTCGAACCCGTCGGGCTTGGCGGACGGTGCGCTCACGATCGGCTTCAACGTCACCGGGTCGTACAGGGTCGCGCCGGGGCGCAACTCCCGCGGAGCCGCCGGAACAGCCGTGACCGGCTTCCCCTCCTCGTCGTAGCGGGTCTGCCCGGGGCTGAGGGTATAAGAGCCGTCACGGCCGGCCGCTGCGAGCTTGGCTTTTTGGGCGGGGTCGGCCTCGCCGCCGGGGATGAACTCCAGGCTCTGCCCATCCGCCCCCAGTCGGTAGCCGGCCGGAGGGCCGCTCGCGGGGCCGATCAGGTTGGCGGGGCCGGGCACGCCGCCGTTCTTATTGAGGTCATAGAGCTGACCGCCGATGGTCTGGTAGTTCGGCTTGGCCTGCGTCAGCACGTTCGAGAGCAAGGTCGAGTTACGCATCGCCGCCCGAGCCGCGGTCGGGTCGAGCTTCAGGTTCTGGGTGAGGTGGTTGTAGGTGTCCCGCTCGCCCTGCTGCTCTTGCATGAACTTGATCTGCTCAAGCTGACCCTTGAGCGAACCGGACTGGCTGGCCCCGTAGCTCTGCAGCCCAGCGGAGATGCCTGGACCGATGCCACGGTTGCTCGCGATGCCGATGCCGAGGTGGAACAGCAGATTGCCGAAATCCGGGTTGCCGGCGGTGATGCCCTGCGCGAACTTCTCCATGACGCTGGCGCCGCCCAGGCCCGAAGAGGTTCCGGTCGCTGCAGCGGCGCCCGTGGGCGAGACTGCACCCTGCGGGGCACCGAGCGGGCGCGGCTGACCGGATGTGACCTGCCCGGTCAACGGATCGAAATCGCCAGTGGCCGAGGTCGTCGCGCGCGAGGGGTCGGAAAACCGGCCGCTCGGAGGCATCCCGGCAGACCGAGGCCCAACCGCAGGCGCGTCGGGCTGGTAGGCCGATGAAGCGACCGCCTGCCTCTGCGGCACGCCCGGGGGCGGCAGCGCGCCGGTCGTGGCGGGCAAGGCCGCGAGATCGGCATCCGAGGGCCGCTGAGGCGGCATCGGCACGGGGCGCGCGCCCATGGCGTCAGCCTGCGGAATAGCGCTGCCAGCCGAGCCCGAGAACCCGTTGGCCCCGCCACCCATGCCGGCGCGATCGTACAGAAGCTGATCCGGCGAGCCTGGCTGCTGCCCGCCGCCCGGCGCGCGCATGCCCATCTGCTCCTCAAGCCGGCGGGTGTCGGCCTCGTTCATCGCCACCGGCGGCCCGCCCCGATCCGGGATTGCACCCGTGGTCTGCGGATCGGCCGGGCTGAGCAAGCCACCCGGTGCGCCCGGCGCAGCCTGAGAAGCGGGGGCCTGCGGCTGACCCTGCTGGAGGGCCTGCATGACCATCGCCTGCTGATCAGGGGTGAGGTCGGCGAATGCGGGGAGAGCCCCGAAGCTGAGACCAGCGCTCACGGGCGAACCTTTCGGGTCTGAGGGGAGGTGCGGGCGGTCGTGCCGACCCCGCGGATGAGATCGCGGCCCCGAGGCACGCGATGTGCGCCCCAGCCTGTTGTTGAAGCTGCTCGAACGCGGTGATGAGCCCGACGAAGTCGCCCACCGTGCCGCTGCCGTTCTCCAGCATGGCCGCGGCCTGGCCACTGACCGCCTGCAGGGCCCGGAAGGTCTGGGCCGCCTCGGCCTGGCAGGTGCCGATGCGAACCTGCAGGGGTGTCAAAGCTGCGCCGTCGGCTGGGATCGCGTCCGGCTCGTTTTCGGGCATGTCGAGGTGATCCATCGCGCCCTTCCTCAAGCCACTGCTCGGCACTTGCCGCTGGCCAGGGACGAAATGGCGACGCTTGGGTCCCGCAGGCGGCAGGAACAGGCCGAGCGCGCTACATCGGTGGTGGGAGCCGTACCGATGGAGAGGAAGATTGAATGGCGGACGAACCTGACATCCTGGCGCGCTTCATCGCCGTGCTCGGACTGGGTCTCGCGACCGTCAACACCATTGTAGCGCTCCGCCGCGACCGTCGAGAGCGACTCGCTGCGTTGCCAATCGTATCGCTCGACACTGTCTATGAAATACCGCGGCGGATCGCGGTCGATGTTGACGTAAACAACCCGCTCAAGCGCCCCATCGTCATGACCGGCGCTCGCTTGTTCGAGGCGTCGAAGCTCGCGTTCTTCCTGGCGGGGCGCGGGTCGCAAGAACGCACATGGAAGCCAGACCCAAATTACATGGCAAATTGGGCTCACCAGTCGGACGCAAAGCTTCAATTGACAATTGAAGCCGAGAGTACGCGTCGGTTTGAAGGCATCATCCTCATGCCCGAGGAGCTGCCATCGCCGCTGGATACCGTTATCGATTTCCGCTTTCACTTCGATCTGCGGGACGGGTCCACCGAAGAGTTTGTCCGCGTCATACGTCGCAGGTTGTAGAGGCTGAGCACAATTGAGAGCACTGCTACGCTGATAGCCAGCCAGTCGTGCTTCATCAAAGTCTCCGATTTGATAGCCCAGCCATGCAAGAGTGCGAGCAGTCATTTCAGGCCGCCACGCGCATGGTCGCTGGAGCGGCGGGCGGGCACGGAGGGTGCGGATCGTTCGAGCCGACGATAGACCCAAGCGCCCGCCTCACCCACTCGCTGGCTGAGGCGCCCTCGCGCTGGGCCGCAGCGTCGATCGCGCGGCGCAGATCCGCGTCGGTGCGGATCGTGATCGTGTCGGAATAGACGAGCGGGCGCATGGGCTGCCTCCATTGCTATTGGGAAGAATAGTGGAGGCGCTAAGAAACGTAAGACGGTAAGTCTCTACCAAAATGTCATCTGCGTTGATCGTATATTCCTGTTTCCCTGCTGTAAAAATATATTATCTGACTCTCTCAATGAGAGATGCGATCACCTCAGCCGTGTCGGGGTCAGCCGACCCGTCGCCAATCTCAGCGAATGCCTCGACAGCTGCCATCTGTTTTGGGTCATTACGCGATAGCGCCATGAGCCCCCCAAACATCCGGCCGATCTTATCAAATTTCCGGATCAAATCAGCGTCGATTTGATCAGCGTCTTCGATCTCTAGCTGTTCATCTCGAAAACTCGCAACTCGAACAGCATCAATGCATGCTTTGACCGCAGCGCGGGTGTAAATGTCCCGATCCCAATGTTTTCCTGAATACATCATTGCCGATCCGATCGAGGCTGATATTGCTCGTATCATCGAAGCAGTTTTGTCATCGCCAATTAAAGCTGAGGCAATTGCATTCGACTGCTCGAAAGCCTTTTTTGACTGCGAAAGCTCGTAACTATTTTCTATCCTGAACTCGATTTCTTGGGATATTGAGCGTCCATTTGCCTTTGCCTCGCTCTCAAGCCTGTCCCGAAGTTCATGTGTAGTCCGGAACGATATTGGATGACGCTTGCCCGCGGGGTCAGGGGCGGCTCTGGACATGGCGTTCGCCTCTAAGCCGGAGGACGGCAATGACAAATGCCTAACCCAGCGACAGCGAAGCGGTCAACGAAAATCGTAGTTATCGGCGCATCGTTCACACTTGCGCAAACGCATCAGATCGGCGATGAGTGAGCGGTGTATCGGTAACTACGAGGTACGCCATGGACACCGTTGCTCAGACAGAGGCGCCCCCTGGAGCGCCTTCTGGCCGCACCCCTCGCGACAACATTTTTTCCAGGATCCGAGAGGGGAAGAACGTGCGCGTCGCCCCGCTCGCGGAAGCGATCGGCATGAGCCGCGGCGGGCTCTACGGCGCCATCGAGTCGGGGGACGTGGAGGCGGTGAAGATCGGCCGCGCCGTGTTCGTGCCGGCGCACGTTGCCCGCCGACTTCTTGGCATGAAGCCCGACGCCATCGCCGCCTAACGAAAAACGCCGGCCCCGAGAACCAGGACCGGCGTCAGATCGTGTAACAGCGCATCAGCAACGCTGTAGATATGCGATTTGGTGTCCAGCGCCAAGGGTTTTCGGACCGGCTCCCTACTCAGGAGAGCCAACCGTGAAAGCCAAGACCTACTCCCGTTCCATCGCCATCCGGCCCCACGAGGCCATCCCCGACACGGCCGCCGTGCAGGCCCGCATCGAACGGCGCTTGGCCAATCGGTGCCGCGTTTCGGACCCGGTTGCGGCCGTTCTCGCCAGCCTCGCCGGTATCGGGCCGCAGATGCGGGAGATGCGCTGATGGCAGTGCCCGCCGCCATCTCCCCTACGGCCTGCCTCACGTTCGACGCAGTGGCCGAAGCTGCCAGCCTGGCCGAGAGCTACGCCCGGAACGCGGTCGAGTTCGCCCTGATCCGGGACGCGCGCGGTGCGGCTTACAGTCTGAATTGCGCGGCCAAGGCGCTGGCCGCGGCCGCCTCGACCGCCCAGGCGCTGCGCCCCGCCCAGCAGGACGGGGGCGGCCGATGACGCATCCTCGTATCCTCTGCCCGCCCGCCGGGGCGCTCGCCTGCGCGAACTGCACGGCCTGGAATGCATGGGACAGCATCGCCGTGGGGCAGGACGGCCCGCGCGGGTTCGTGGTCATCGGCCGCAAGCCGACCGGCCAGTGCCGCGCCGCGCCGCCGACCATCAACCCCGACGCGATCGCTGGCGACAACGCCACGTGGCCGGTGGTCACCGCCGATCACTGGTGCCGCGCCTTCGCAGCACGCAGGCAGAACGAGGGGGGCGCTTGATGGGCCGCCTCATCACCCCTCCACGTAAGGCCAAGGCCTGCGCCTGGTGCCAGCACTTCGCCCAGACCAGCACCGCCTACGTCTACGGTGGCCGCGGGATCCTCGGCGCGATCGGCGAGCAGCCCCGCGGCGACTGCCGCGCCAAGCCCCCGCGCCGGGACAAGAAGACCGGCGACGCCCTGTGGCCCGACGTGCTCGGCAACGACTGGTGTTCGGCGTTCACCCGCCCCGAAACCGTGAAGCGCGGGGAGGCGGCATGACCATCGCCCGTAGCATCATCGGCACGATCGTCGGCATCCCGAGGGCGGTCGCCCTCGCCGAAACCGACCTCGATGACCTCTACGAAATCGCCCAGGCGCTCCAGGACGCGTCCAACGCTGTCTTGTGTGTCGCCCTCGACGTGGTGGCCCTTGAAGAGGGCTACCGCATCGCTGCGGAGTACCGCCGCAACGGCTCCACCGATGAGCGTGGCAGCTATGGTGATGCGGTTCGTCCAGGTCATCGTCGGCTCCATCAGGTTCGCGACTGTGTTCGCGGTGTGATCCCGATGTATGCCCAAGCTTTCAGGCTCGACGTGTTCTGGAACACCAGCGTTATAAGAGGTCGGTAGGGTTTCTTCAGGGCCCCGCCGGCATCTGCAGGAAGCGGCGCGTTCACAGACTGACGGGGCAGAGTTTGCTACTGGCCAACGTCAGATGCTCGAGGCGCCATGGGTTCGCACGAGACGAACAGGCTGACGAACCAAAACAGGGTCATCGCCGCGATTGCCGCCGCGGTCCCGAAAAACGGGCTGACGACCAGCGCAACCAGCACGCTGTGCTTCCACATCAGGGTGATCGCGATGAGCCAGCCAAGGCTGGCGGCGATAGCCACCCGGATGATGCAGCATTCCGACGCCTGCATCACAACCTCTTTTAAGATCGCACAATCCCAAGCTGCATTCCGAGCTTGGCCTTTCAATGGGGCACACTACCGAGTTCGAGGACGCCACCTGTTGCAGGGACCGGACGGGAGGGCTCGACCATGACGCACCGCGAGCGCGCCGCCTTCAACGCGGGCATTGAGGCCGTCTGGCAGATGGCGCTCACCACCGCCATCACTCTGGAGGTTCGAGACGATGCCGGCCGCGTCCAGAACCAAGCCGCCGTCGCCGCCCTGCAGGCGCTGGCCGAGGGCGCGCGAGACCTGATGTTGCGGGTCGCAGCCGAAGCAACCCCTGCGGACCCGACGCCATGAACTGCGTTGTGATACTGTCGTCCTGTATTTTTCCTGTTGTTTACAGGACCGCCCAGACCGGATCCGCGTGATGCCGAAGGAAGAAACCCAGTTCGAGCCCGGCCAGTCCGGCAACCCAGCCGGGCGCCCACGCGGCTCCCGCAACCGCTCCACGCTCGCCCTGGAGGCGATCTTCGAGGGCGAGGCCGAGGCCCTGTCCCGCAAGGCCATCGAGCAGGCCCTGGCCGGCGACGGCGGCGCGATGAAGCTGTGCCTCGACCGCCTGCTGTCGCCCAAGCGCGACCGCTCCATCACCTTCGACCTGCCGGTGATCGAGACGGCCGAGGATCTGCCCAAGGCGACAGAGGCCCTACTGCGCGCCGTGTCGTCCGGCGAGGTCACCCCAAGCGAAGCCGCCGACATCGGCAAGGCGGTATCCGCCCACATCGAGGCGATCACGGCCGCCGACCTGCATCGCCGCCTCGCCGCACTGGAGGGACAGGGAGCATGAGGATCCGCGAGATCGAGACCCGCATTGCACGCCTGGAAGCGAAGCGCGGCAACGGCCGGTTCGACCACCTGTCCTACGACCAGGCCGAGCGGGCGCTATTCGACCGCCTGCACAGGCTGGCGGCCGACGCCGGCGGCATCGACGAGCTGATGGACGCATGGGACGCGGAAAGGGACCCGGAGCAGCGCACGCTCATCGCGCGGATCCGATCGTGTGACCACGACGTCGCCACGTACTACCGGGATCTGAAGGCGAGGCTGTCATGAGGATCAAGGAGATCGAGGCGAAGATCGCCAAGCTGGAGGCCAGCCCCCGGTTCAGCGGATTGGCCCGCCTATCCGATGCCGAGCTCGACCGGCAGATCGTGGCCGGCCTGAATGAGATGGTGACAGAGTGGCCGTCGTTCGGCGCCATGGTGCTAGGCCTGGAGGCATCCCCTCACCCAGCCGACAAAGAAATGGCCGGCCAGATCGAAGCGTTCATCACCGATTGGCAGGCGCAGCAGCGACAGAAGGCGGTGTGATAGACCAACCAGGGACTTGGAGGCGGTGACGATGACGAGGACCGAGAGCGGCCAGTATCGGTTCATCGCGAAGGAGGACGCTGACGGGCGCCCTCGCCTGGTCCTGGAACCAAGAGGCGAGCCGATCTCCGCCTTTGGGGATGCGGTGCTGGGCCTCGATCTACGGGATAGTGTGACCTACGCCCATGCCCAGCAGATTGCGGAAATCCTGAATGACCAGGTGACCGGTATGTCTGTGACGCACTTTGACGAAAAGGCGGATGGGTAGGCTGAAGGCCGATGCGTTAGCGTGAGGCACCTCGTGACCCTGCAAGACTGACCCCTCGCTTACCGCCGGCCGAAGGGCTGGCATCCACCCATGCGTTCGGGTTTTGTCGCGAGAGATCGTGTAGCGCATTCCCGACGAAACCTGCGACGCGCCGAAGACTGGCACCTTCGCAGGTCGCTGCGATCTGCACCCCGAGTTGGCGTGTGTGACTGCGCCCGTAGAGGTAGATCGCCAGCCGCGCTCGCGTGGCTTCCGGAATGCCCCCGAGCTGATCAGCCAATGTCGCTGGCTCTGCGCGGTAGAGCCGGCTGAGCGTATCGATCGGGACTGGACAATCGCCGGCGGGATCCTCAGCGCTGACGGGGAAGGCTCGGTTCACGGCGACACCTGTAACATGCTCAACAGCAGGCTGCTTAGAGCTTGGTTAACATAGTCTTTCGCATGCGCTATCTTACTCACTCAGCGCGGTGTTTTGTATCGGCATTCTCAAAGAGGGCTGCGCTGACTTCGGATCCATGCTTAATCTTGATGCAACCCACCAAATTCGGCCGCATTTAGAACGAGTGATGTTAGTTCTTCGCATAGGTGCAGCATGGACGACATGATCGAAATATCTGAGGTTGAAAACGTCGATCTTATCGAGCTGACAACCGGCATCGTCTCGGCCTATGTGTCGAACAATCACGTGCAGGGTGCTGAGCTTGCAACGCTGATCGCGAGCACCCACGCCGCGCTGTCAGGGATCGGCCAGGGCAGCGCTACAGCCGCTCCAGCGGCCGAGAAGCTCACCCCGTCCCAGATCCGGAAGTCGATCACGCATGACGCCCTGATCAGCTTCGGAGACGGCAAGCCGTACAAGACGCTCCGCCGTCACCTGACAATCAGGGGACTGACCGCCGAGGCATACCGCGAGCGCTACGGTCTGCCGCGCGACTACCCGATGACCGCGGCCAGCTATTCCGAGCAGCGCTCAGCGCTCGCTAGGAGCTTCGGGCTTGGTCAGCAGCGCAGGAAGGCGGCTCCGAAGGCCGCCGAGCCTGCAGAGACCGTCTCCGATAAGCCGAAGCGCGCTGCTGGGCGGCCGCGGAAGGCCAAGGCGCCTATTGAAGGGTAGGTTCAGCAGCCTACTG
>NZ_JAKSYL010000068.1 GCF_022829515.1 Methylobacterium sp. J-048 | reverse complement strand
GGGGCAGTCTTGTGGGTTGACACGCCGAGCGACGCGGGGATCGTACGTAGATGGCTTGTCAGCATGGAGGGGCGCTGAGCCTTTGAGCGCGTCGGCCACATGTTCTGGGAGCTGTATCGGAAGCTGCAGGCGGTGGGGCTGGACGGCAATTACCGGTGCCCGCTGCCGGTCACCAACGCGGATCTCGCCGATGCGCTGGGGCTCACGCCCGTACACATTAGTCGCGTGCTCCAAGAAATGCGCGGCAAGACCCTGATCACGCTCCGAAGGAGAACGCTGGTGATGGAGGGTTGGAATGAAC
>NZ_JAKSYL010000067.1 GCF_022829515.1 Methylobacterium sp. J-048 | reverse complement strand
AACTTTAACCTTGGACCACCCTGTGGGGGCCGATCATGCCGTTCTCGTCGTCCAACTGCTCGAGCCAGCGGATCTCCGGCATACCCATGCCGACGAACTGCTTCTTCCAGCGGTAAAACGTCGGCTCGGACACGCCCGGGGAAAACGGAACCGAAGAAGGGCTGCCGACGATCGGCGGTTCGGGCTCGCGATGTGCCAGGGGAAGATTCTGTCGCGGGTTCGTCACGGGGCGCGCTCACTATGTCGTGAGCGCATGCGACTGGACGATCTGACGAGCGATGAGGGACTATCGATTCTGTGTGGCGCGTCGCCGAGCTTGTGGGACGCTGGATAAGCACCTTCACGAAGCAGGCATCACCGCGGAAGATCGGCCCAGCCACAGCGCCCTGGCCAATGACGTCTACGAGGTCGGTCGCAGGCGGCGCCAC
>NZ_JAKSYL010000064.1 GCF_022829515.1 Methylobacterium sp. J-048 | reverse complement strand
AACTGCACTACACCGGCGACAAGGACGACTCGGCTACGATGAACGTCTGGCTGCACAAGCAGGTGGTTCAGAAGCTCGCCGAGAACGGCGGCAAAGTCCCCTCTGATATGCAGCACACTTAAGGCAGTAGCAGTAGTGGGGTGATGTGCGGGGGCTGTTAACCACCCCGTCTCACCATACCCGCAGCGACCGGCCGTGAGCCGAGCGCCGGCGGAGCAACACCGAGGTCTTCCCCCCTCGATACTCGGTGCGGCCTCTCCGGCGCAGTCGCGCTAAGGCCCAGGCTGATAGTCATGCCGACGCGGCGACAGCCTCCCTAGCGCCTGCTACAGGACCCTCTCTTCCCGTCAGTGCGCCCGAGGCGTTCGCGACACCGCAAAGCGTGCGGCGGGCAAGCTCGCGACGACAGGCGTTCTCCGGGCCAGTTCCCCGCAGGGCGCCCGTGAAGCCTCGGCCGGGCAGTCGCGTGAGGGTCGGTGCGACGGGGGAACTGAACACCGCAGGCGCCGGCCCATGGCCAAACTCAACGGCTGGAGACTTCTGCTGCGTCTACGAGGTGCACACGAGTTTCAGTCTGGGTGGGATTGCCGGAACGCACTGCTGTCCCGCACAACGGGTCTGATTGCGACCACTTGTTTTGGCTTCGTAGAGTGCGGCATCGGCGAGACGATACAAATCCGCAAGCGCAGATAATGCCGTGCCGTTCGGCGCGCCGGCGGCGAGCCCTATGCTGACCGTGATAACCCCAGCCGTGATGCCAGCTGATCCGATCGCCAGGGTCGATACCTCGGTGTGAACCTTCTCCGCGATGCGAAGAGCCCCTGCCTCGTCCGTATTTGGCAGGAGAATAGCAAACTCCTCGCCGCCGACCCGGCAGACGAGGTCGTTAGGCCGGTGCACACTGGCCGAAAGGCAGCGTGCCAAACCTTGCAGGACCTCATCCCCGACCTGGTGGCCATAGCGGTCGTTGAAGCGTTTGAAGTGATCGGCGTCGACGATGAGCAGCGACAGCGACTTGCTGTTGTGTCGGGCGCTTTCCCAGGCCCGGGCACCGGCGTGCTCGAAGGCTCTGCGATTGGGAAGACGGGTCAAGGTGTCGGTCAGCGACAGCCTTTCGAGCTCGCTCTGCATCGCTTCACGGCGGTGCAGTTCGCGCCCAAACAGAAGCGACAGGGCGATCGTGACACCGCAGAGCACCAGCACGATGCCGCCGATGACGAGGGCCTTCACGCGCCACTCCGCCTCGATCTCGTCGGTCGATAAGGCGATGTTAAGGATCAGCGGCAAGTCGCCGACGCGCGTGAAGGTGTAGTGCCGCTCGATGCCGTCCCGGACCGAGGTATGGACGAAGCTGCCGCTGTTCTGACGCAAGAACCCTTGGAAGGTTGGGGCGCCAGCGATGTTGGCGCCAATGTCGGCCTCGACGAAGGGCTGGCGCATCACCCGTGTGCCGTCGCGCAGGTACAGGTTGATCGCGCCGTCCCGCCCGAGCGCGATCTGACTGAACAGCCGCGTGAAGTAGGACAGCTTCACGCTGCCCAGAACCACGCCCCCGAAGGTGCCGTCGGGTTTGTTGATGCGGCGGCTGAAGGGCAGCATCCGTTCCCCGGTCAGGCGCGAGACGATCGGACGCCCGATGTGAAGGCCGAGGCCGGCCCGCCCTTTATGGACCTGGAAGTACTCGCGATCCGAGTAGTGGCCCTTGCGCGGTGGGACGGCATCGATGTCGGCGACGATGCCGCCGTGCTCATCGATGACGATCATCACCCCCATGTCGCGGGCGGTGGCGGCGCGATCGAACAGGATGAGCTGGCGTAGCTCCGGAGTTAGTTCTGCGAGCCCTGGCGTCCTAAGGTTGTCGACCGCGGCTTGGATCGAGAGATCATACATCTCGACGTTGCGGGCTACGTCGCGCTCTAGGACCTGCAAGAGGTTTCTGGATGTCTGCTCGGCCTTATCCCAAGCGTCCTGCCGCAGATCCAGCAGCATTATGCCGGATGCAGCCAGCATGCCGACTGGAGCCAGTACGCCGAGTGCGATCCAAGTGCGGGCAGAGCGGAACGGACGAACCAGCCGGGGAAGCAGAGACATCGCGTACCTTGCTGTATTCCCTCCGCATCCAACCGTGGCATGCCAAGCCTTAAGCGATCGTTACCTCGACGGATGACCGTGCCTTCCTCGTTATCGGACAACCGAAACGGTATCGTTGCCGATATTTCCAAAACAGATGGCTTCGATCTTGG
>NZ_JAKSYL010000063.1 GCF_022829515.1 Methylobacterium sp. J-048 | reverse complement strand
GCTGCCTCCGATCGCGGCAGCGCACTAGCGCATGCGGGAGTGTAGGTGTGCATGTTAACATGTACCGTGTCTGAGACTACACAGCCGGGACGTGACGCAGCAGGGTTGAGAGGTCCCTGGGCAGGCTCCCGCGGCTGGCATAGTCCAGGTCCAGCGCCACGCGCTTGGCGTAGGTCGTGTCCGAGCGCCCCGAGACCTGCCACAGCCCGGTCACCCCCGGCGGCACCGCAAAGCACGTGGCGAACGCCCGGCCGTAGCGGGCGACCTCGGCCTGGACGATCGGGCGCGGCCCGACCAGGCTCATCTCGCCGCGCAGCACGTTCCACAGCTGCGGCAGCTCGTCCAGCGAGGTCTTGCGCAGCAC
>NZ_JAKSYL010000058.1 GCF_022829515.1 Methylobacterium sp. J-048 | reverse complement strand
GCGGGGAGGGGCAGGGGTGGGGGTGGTGCAGGATCAGGCGCTCCGGTACCTTCTGAGCCACCCCCACCTCCAACTCCTCCCCGCAAGGGGGAGGAGAGCGCGTTCCGGGCATCCGCCAGGGGCCGGGGAGGGGGCTCCAGGGCACGGAATACCAAAAAACTCCCCTCCTCCCGGGCCGGTCGCGCCGGCTCCGCGCTGGCGCCCATGCGCCGGCGGGGCTGGACAAACCCGGGTGGAGGCCGCGATCTGTCGCGAAAGGGCTCGGCGGATCAGAGCGAACGACAGTGACCGGGATGAGGAACGCGGCGGCCGCGAGGCTTTCGGAGCGGCTCCACGGGTTTCGGAGCTTGGGCGACAATTGCGAGTTCGGCTTCGTGCAGCGTTACGGCGGCGTCGAGCCGTCCGGGCTGCTGCGGTTCTCCTACACGCCGATGGCGGACCTGATCCGCGGCCTGCGCTGCGGCTTCGCGGATTTCGGCGGGCCGGGCGACCTGCGCATCGCGGTCAGCGCCGGCGGCACCTATTACTGTCACAGCGTGGCCTACAACATCTGGGCGAACACCGGGCATCCCGCCGGCTCGATCGACCCGGAGGTGCTGGTCGAGCGGGAATACGGCCGCCTCGCCCACCTCAAGCGCAAGATGCTGGACGACCTCGCCGACGGGTCGAAGATCCTGGTCCGCAAGGTCGCCCGCGACGCCCCGGATTCCGAGTTCGTGCACCTGGCCGAGGCGGTCTGGGCGCACGGCCCCTCGACGCTGCTGCGCGTCACCGAGGCCGGGCCCGATTGGCGCCCGGAGCCTGCGCGGCGGGTCGCCGACCGGGTGATCGCCGGGCGGGTGCGCCGCTTCGCCCCCACCGAGCAGGCCTGGGAGGTCGATCTCGAGCCCTGGATGCAGCTCATCGACAGCGCCTACGCGCTGGAGCATGGCCAGGCGCCGACCGATCTGGGGGCGGGCGCTTTTGCGGACGCCCTGACGCTGCCGGGCGGCCTGCGCCGCCATGCCGGGCGGCACCCGACCCTGGCGCTCAGCGCCTACACACGGGCGGTCGACCCGGCCGGCCTCGGTACCGACCGGGCCTACGTGTTCTCGACCTGGGTGTGGATCCCGGAGGCGTTCGCCGGCGAGCGGATCTTCGCGGTCGCGGGCCACGGACGCCTGGGCTGGCGCGACGCCGACCTGTCCCGGCGCAGCTGTTGGCAGCGGGTCTGGGCGGGCGGCCGGATGCGCCCGGGCGTCGACCGCGAACCCGTAGGGCTCGGCATGATCGGGACCAAGCGGGACGCGTTCTGGTCGTTCGGCGCGCGCTTCCACGAGGGCCCGATCCCGGAGGAGGGGGCCGCGCCCACCTTCCGGATGCCGCCTGCCCGCTTCCCGGGGCGCCGCGTATGGGGCTGGCTGCGGTCCCGGCTGCCGTAACGCCCGCGGCCATCGCCGCGGCTGTATCGGCGACATCGCGCGCGCGCGCTATTCCAGAGCCCAGCCAGCGAGCCCGGCCCCGACGAGGCTGCCGGAACTGGCGATCACGGACCGCCGACGACGCGCTCGGCCGACCCAGCCACACCACTCCCGACCCACATCTGAAGTTCGCATAAGATATATTATGGAACTAAAGCCATCGGGACGGTCGGGTGAGGGGGGCTGGCATGCCAGATGGCCGGGTTCGCCGCCGGATCGGGGACGCGCGTCCGACCGGGCTCTTTCCGGCTTTCGAGCGCCGGTCCGGTCTCGCCGCGTCGGCGAAGCGGCGAGACCGGGTGAGGGCGGTTCGAGGAACCTGGACCAAAGCGCCCTCCCCGCGGCCTCACGCGGCGCGTCCGGCGAGCCGGCTCTGGTCGACGAAGATCCGGCCGTCCTGGGCGCGGCACTCGATCTGGTCCGACAGCCGGCCCGGCCGGATCCGGATCGCCGCCGGCCGGGCCAGGGTCTCGGCCTGATCCAGGAAGCCGGCGGCGTCCATCGGCGCGTCACGGCCGCCGCCGAGCCCGCGCCACCACAGCACCGCCTTCTCCCGCTCGTAGCCGCTGCGCTCGGGCCGCAGGCGCACCCGCCAGTCCGCCACGGCGGGACCGTCCCGCCAGCCGAGCACGAGGTCGAGCCCGTCCGGAGCCGCCTCCAGGCTCAGATCGGTCACCGGATGCCAGCGCGCATCCGTCTCCGGGGCAGGGCCGGCCGGCACGATGTCGGCCGAGAGGATCGGCAATTCGTCCTCGGCCGCGGCGTCGTGCAGGGCGGCCGGATCGGCCTCGTCCTCCGGCTCGGTCCAGCAGGCCTCGCAGGTGGAGGCGTTCAGGGCGATCAGGGCGCCGCAGCCGGGGCAGGGTTTTGCACGCAGGCCCCCTGCCCCGCCGAGCACCTGGGCGGCACTCTGCGCCGTCACGGCGTCCACCGGCCCGTGCATCCGCACCAGGCCGGCATAGTCGAGGATCAGCGCGTCAGCCTTGGCCGGCGCGCAGCGCAGTGCCCGGCCGACCTGCTGGACGTAGAGGCCGGTGCTTCGGGTCGGGCGCAGCAGCGCCACGAGGTCGACCTCCGGGGCGTTGAAGCCGGTGCCGAGCACGCCAACCGAGGTCAGGCAGCGGATTTTTCCGGCCCGGAATGCCGACACGATCCGGTCGCGCTCCCGCCGGGGAGTCTCGCCCGAGACGGTCTCGCAGGAATACCCCTCGGCCCGCACCGCGTCGCGCACGGCCTCGGCATGGGCGAGGCCGGCGCAGAAGGCGAGCCAGGCCCGGCGGCCGCTGCCGTATTCCGTCAGCTCCGCCACGGCGGCTCGGGTGATCCAGTCGCGGTTGACCGCCGCCTCCAGCTCCCCCGGGATGTAGTCGCCCCCGCGCCGGCCGACACCGGAGACGTCGAGCTGGGTCAGGGTCGCCTTGGACACGAGCGGCGCCAGGAAACCGCGCCGGATCAGGTCGCCGGTATCGGCCTCGTAGGCGATCCCGGCGAACAGGCGGCCCTCCCCTGCGTCGAGCCGGCCGGAATCGAGCCGGTAGGGGGTCGCGGTGAAGCCCGCCACCCGCAGGCCAGGGGTCAGCGCCTGCAGGCCCGCCAGGAACCGGCCGTAGCGGGTCTGGGCGGCGCGGGGGATCAGGTGCGCCTCGTCGACGATCACGAGGTCGCGCGGGCCGACAGCGTCGAGCCGGTCGGCCACGGACTGGATCCCGCAGACCAGGACCTGCGCCCCGGCCTCCCGCCGCCCGAGCCCGGCGGAGAAGATGCCGGCCGGCGCCTCCGGCCAGTAGCGGGTCAACTCCGAAAAGTTCTGGGCGACGAGCTCGCGGCTGTGGGTGACGATCGCCACCCGGGCGAGGGGGTTTTTTGTGACGGCCTCCCGGGCGAGGGCGGCGATGACCAGGGCCTTGCCGGCCCCGGTGGGCAGCACGACCAGATGGCCGGGCGCCGCCGCGTCGCCCCCTCCCCGCCCCCAGGCGGCCGCGAGGGCGTCGAGGCTGGCGCGCTGGTAGTCCCGCAAGCGCAGCATGGCGGCGGTCTAGCCGGGTCGGGCCGTCCTGTCCGTGGCGGCGGGGTCACGGCGGGGGTCGGCGTTGTCACGGGGCGCGTTGGCCCGATGGCTCCCATCCTCCACTTCATCCTGAGGTGCCCGGTGATCGAAGATCGCCGGGCCTCGAAGGAGCCCTCCAGCCGGCCGCGCGATCCCTGGAGGCCTCCTTCGAGGCTGCTGCGCAGCACCTCAGGATGAGGGGGAGAGTGGGATGTGCGTGGGCTCGCAGCGCCCTCGTCATCATCGCGCGCGCAGCAATCCAGGGCCGCGCGGCATGACAGGCTCTCACTCGGCAAGCCGTCGTAACAAATAAATATCCATGATCCAGCCATGCCGCGCCCGTGCCTCCGCGCGGACCCGCCGGATTTCGTCGCCAACTGAGCCGACGCGGCCGGAGATCAGGATCTCGTCCGGGCCGCCGAGATAGGCGCCCCAGTAGATCGTCAGATCCGGGTCGAGATGGGCGAAGCTCGGATCACCGTCGAGCATCACCACGATGCTGTCGGCATCCTCGGGCCAGTCCGCCGCGAGGCGGCGCCCGGTGGTGATCAGCACCGGGCCGCCGATGGCGTTGAGCGGCACGCCGTGGCGGGCGGCCAGGACCTGCACGCTGGAGAGGCCGGGGATCACGGCGCAGCGCAGGGCGAGACGCCCGCGCGCAGCAATGCGGTCGAGGATCCGCAGGGTGCTGTCGTAGAGGGCCGGGTCGCCCCAGACCAGGATCGCCCCGACCTGCCCGGCCCCGAGTTCCGCCGCGAAGGCCGCCTCCAGCCGCTCGGCCCGGGCCGCGTGCCAGGCCTCGACGGTGGCGCCGTAATCGGCCGGACGGCGCTCCCGGGGCGGGTCCTCGACGGTGACGACCCGGTGGGGTTTTTGGATATGGACGGCGCAGATCCGCTTGCGGATGTCCACGAGGTCGGCGGTCTCGGCGCGCTTGTCGAGCACGAACACCGCGTCGACATCGGAGAGCGCCCGCACCGCCTGGAGGGTCAGGTGCTCGGGATCGCCCGTGCCGATGCCGATGACCCGGATCTGCCTGTCCTGCATGCCGCTCTGTCCTCCGCCGGGGCGGGGGAGGGCCGGCGTCGGCGTCCCCTACCCGCGCCCGTCCGCTTTGGCGAGGATCGCCCGGGCGATGGTCAGGTCTTGGAGGGCGATGCCGGAGGAATCGAACACCGTGATCGCCTCCGGGTCGGTCCGCCCCGCGTTGCGCCCCCCCTCCCCGCTCCCCTGCCCGCTCCCCAGCACGGCGCCGATCGCCCGCAGCTCCGCGGTTGCGGGGGCGTGCTGGAACTCGCCGATGGTGCGCGACTGCTCGGGCAGGTCGCAGAACAGGGCCGCCCGCTCCAGCATGGCCGGGGGCAGCTCTTGCTTGCCCTTGGCATCCGCCCCCATGGCGGCGACATGGGTGCCGGGGCGGACCCAAGCGGCCTCGAACAGAGGCGCCTTGGCCGGCGTCGCCGTGACGATCACGTCGGCGGCCCGGCAGGCCTCCTCCGCGGAGGCCGCCCGCACCGCGACCTCGGCCCCCTGTCGGCGCAGGCGCTCGCCGAACCCTGCGACCTTGTCGCCGTCGCGGGCGACCACCAGCACCTCCCGGATCGGCAACACCCGGGCGAGCGCCGCGCACTCGAACTCCGCCTGGTTGCCGGCCCCGAACACGGCGAGCACCGCCGAATCCGGCCGGGCCAGGACACTGGCCGCCACCGCGTCGGCGGCGGCGGTGCGGTAGGCGTTGACGCGGCCCGCCTCGATCACCGTGTCGACCCGGCCGACATCCTGGTCGAACAGCAGGATCACCGAATTGTGCCGCGGCAGGCCCCGGTCGGGATTGCCCGGCCAGAACGAGCCGACCTTCAGGCCGGCATAGGCGGTGGTCGATCCCGACTTGATCGAGAACCGATTGGTCGGCTCCGAGCCATGCCCCAGCACCGCCGGGAACAGGGTGGTGCCCGGCGCAACCGCAGCGATCAGCGCCTCCCGGGCCGCCTCGAACGCCAGGGCGTGATCGACCAGGGCGGCGGATTCCTCTTCCGAGATGAAGCGCATGAGCGGCAAGCCTTTCCTGTCATTCGGCCTCTCCCACCCGCGCCCTCATCCTGAGGTGCCGGGCGATCGACGATCGCTCGGCCTCGAAGGAGCCCTCCAGGGGCCGCGCGACCTCTGGAGCCCTCCTTCGAGGGCCGCTGGCGCGGCCACCTCAGGATGAGGGGAATGGGTGGGAAGCGCCCCCTACCCTACAACGTCATGCCGCGGGCGGTGACCGGCCAGACCGCCTCGACCCGGCCATTCCGCACGCCGACATACCAGTCGTAGACGTTGACGGTCGGGTCGCAATGGCCCGGAATCAGCTTCAGGCGGTCGTTGAGCTTGAGCACGTTGCCGGGATCGCTGATCACCCCGTGCTCGTCCGAGCACTTGATGTATTCCACGTCGCTGCGGCCGAACACCAGGGGCAGGCCGCTGTCGATGCTCTGGGCCTTCAGGCCGGCGTCGCAGATCGCGACATCGGCCTTGGCCTTGCTCATGATCGAGGTGACGATGAACAGGCTGTTCTCGAAGTCGCCGATCGGCTGGCCGCTCGCATCCTTCACCCGCTGGTAGTCGGCGTCCATGAACACGTAGGAGCCGCATTGCAGCTCGTTGTAGACGCCGCTGCCGCCCTCCAGGGCGAAGCTGCCGGTGCCGGCGCCCGCGACGATGTCGCAATCGAGGCCTTCCGCCTTCAGCAGGTCGACGGTGCGCTTCGTGTCGTCGATCGCCGCCTGGATCAGGGCCTTGCGCTCGGCGTAGTCGCGCACGTGCTGCGCCCGGCCCTGATAGGCCTGCAACCCGGCGAATGTCAGCCCCGGCGCCGCCGCGATCCGCTTGGCGATCGCCACCGCCGGCTCGCCCGGGGCGACGCCGCAGCGGCCGGCACCGACATCGATCTCCACCAGGGCCTCGAGGGTGACGCCGTACGTCACCGCCGCCGCCGACAGGTCATCGACATTGCCGAGGTCGTCGACGCAGACCAGCACCCGCGCCCGGGTGGCGAGGGCGGCCAGGCGCTCGATCTTCTGCGGCGCCACGACCTGGTTCGACACCAGCACGTCGCGGATGCCGGCACTCACCAGGGCCTCGGCCTCGCTGACCTTCTGGCAGCAGACCCCGCAGGCCCCGCCCCGCTCGATCTGCACGGTCGCGATGTCGGAGGATTTGTGCGTCTTGGCATGGGCCCGGTGGCGCAGGCCGTTCTCCTTCATGAAGCGGCCGAGCTTGTCGACGTTGCGCTCGAAGGCGTCGAGATCGACCATCAGGCAGGGGGTGTCGACCTCTTCGACCGGCATGCCGACGCGGGCGGGAATGTTGTTGCGCATGGGGTGTCTCCTCCTGGTCGGGCGTTTTTTCGTTTCGCGTTCGCCTCAGCGGGTCACGGGGCGAGATCCAAAAGCTCGGCGATGCGCGGCGTCGCCTTGATGCCGGTGCCGGTGAGCACCGCCACCACGGTCTCGTCGGGCCCGATCGCGCCGCTGGCGGTCAGGTCGGTGAGCGCCGCCGCGGCCATGGCGCAGGTCGGCTCGACGTAGAGGCCGGAGCGGGCGAGCTCCATCAGCGCCGCCTCGATCGCCGCCTCCGAGACCGCCACGGTGCCGCCTCCGGAGCGGCGGAGCGCCGCCAGCACCGCCCGGCCGCGCACCGGCTGGGCGATCGACGCGCCCTCGGCCAGCGTCGGGCCCGGGATGACCGGCAGAAAATCCTCGGCCTCCGCCTGGAAGCCGGCATGCAGGGGCGCGCACTGGGCCGCCTGCACCGCGTACAGGCGGGGCAGGCGGGCGATCGCGCCCCGGCGCAGCAGCTCCGAGAAGCCGATGTCGCAGCCGAGGACGTTGCTGCCCGCCCCGCACGGGATGATCACCGCGTCGGGGGCGGAGAAGCCAAGATCCTCCCACAGCTCGTAGGCCAGGGTCTTGGTGCCCTGGAGGAAATGGGCCTGCCAGTTGTGGCTGGCGTAGAAGATGTCGTCGGCCTGCCGCACGGCCGCGTCCGCGGTGTCCTGGCGGGTGCCGGGGATCAGCTCGACCTCGGCGCCGGCGGCGCGCATCTGCACGGTCTTGGCCGGTGAGGTCGAGGCCGGGACCAGGATCTTGGCCCGCATCCCGGCGGCGGCCGCGTAGGTCGCCACAGCCGCGCCGCCGTTGCCGGACGAATCCTCCAGCACCGCGTCGATGCCCTGCTGGCGCAGGATCGACAGCATCACGGAGGCGCCGCGATCCTTGAAGCTGCCCGAGGGGGCGAACCATTCGAGCTTGAAATGGGCCTGGCGCCCCCGCCAGGGCCGGCGCACCAGCGGCGTGCAGCCCTCCCCCAGCGAGACCGGATCCGTGACCGCCACCGGCAGCGACGCCGCGTAGCGCCAGAGCGAGCGCTCCCCGGTCTCGATCTGCCCCCGGTCGATCCCGGGCAGCGGCGAGATCATCAGCGGCCCGCCCGAATCGCCGCGCCAGCGCGGGATCTCGATCGGGTAGGAGGCGCCGGTGGCGGGGTCGATATAGGCGGGGGGCATATTGGGAGCAGGCATGCGCATCACGGCTCGGGGATCCGGGGCGGCTCGGCGAGTGTATACAGAATTATATTGGGAAACGCGCCGTCCGTTCCCCCCGAAACTGACGGCGCGTTTCGTCCCGGTCGGCGGCATTGCTGCCGAGCCGGGATCCGGTTCCGCCGTCAGGCGGCGAGCGGCAGGCCCACGGCCTCCGGCGCAAGCTCCGCGGCCACTGCCTCGGCCAGGAGCTCGGCGGTGGCGCCCGAGAGGGTCCAGCCGAGATGGCCGTGGCCGGTGTTGTAGAACACGCCCGGCCGGCGGCCGCGGCCGACCTTGGGCAGCATGTTCGGCAGCATCGGCCGCAGGCCGCTCCAGGACACCACCCGGTCGGTGTCGACCCGCGGGAACTGCTCCCGGGTCCAGTCGATCAGGGGCTGCACCCGGTCGTGGCGGATGTCGCGGTTGAAGCCGTTGAACTCGGCGGTGCCGGCGACCCGCAGGCGCGTGTCGCCGAGCCGGCTGGTGACGATCTTGGCCGCCTCGTCGAGGATGCTCACCTCCGGGGCCGCCCGCTGCGCCTCCGGGGTCAGCAGGTTCACGGTGATCGAGTAGCCCTTCACCGGGTAGACGTTGACCCGGTCCCCGAGCATGGCGGCGAAGCGCCGGCTGGCACAGCCCGCGCAGATCACCACCGCGTCGGCGCGCAGCACCTGCGGGTCGGCGGACGGCCGGTCGGCCAGATGATCGGTTCTGCGCCAGCCGATGGCGTAGCCCCCCTCCCCGGCGGCGATCGTCTCGACGCTGGCGTCGTGGACGAAGCGGACGCCCTTGCGGGCGCAGGCGGCGGCGAGACCCCGGGTGAATGTGTGGATGTCGCCGGTGGCGTCCGACGGGGTGAAGTAGCCGCCCGCGTAGGCGCCGGCCAGCGTCGGCTCGATCGCCCGGATCTCCTCCGGGGTGACGGCGTAGCGCTCGAGCCCGCCCTCCCGCAGCAGGGCGTTGACGGCATGCGCCTTCTCGAAGCTCGCCCGGTCCCGGTAGAAATGCAGGATGCCGCGGGTTTTGAGGTCGAAATCGATGCCCTCGGCCTCGGCCATGGCGAACAGGGCCGTGCGCGCCTTGAGGGCGAGCCGCACGGTCTCCACGGTGTTCTGGCGGTAATGGGCGATCTCGCGCATGAACTCCGCCATCCAGGACAGCTTGTGCCAGGACGGGGTGGGGTTCATCAGCAGCGGCGCGTCGCGGCGCATCATCCACTGGACGCCGTGGAGCACGGTGGAGAGCTTGTTCCAGACCTCGGCGTTGCAGGCCGAGAGCTGGCCGCCATTGGCGAAGGAGGTTTCCATGGCGGCGTAGCGCTGCCGGTCGAGGACGGTGACGCTGTAGCCGCGCTGGGCGAGCGCATAAGCGGTGGTCACGCCGGTGATGCCGGCGCCGATGATGGCGATGTGGGTCATGCTATGGGACTCCGGGACGTGCGGACGCGGTGAGGCCCTCCCCTGCGGGGTGGCCGGTTTTCGCGCCCCATCTGTCCCGGTGCCTGAGAGCTTGATCCGGCCGGCCCTGGCAAGGCTGGCACGGACGTCCCCTTCGGCGGGTGCCCACGGACCGAAAAGGATCCGCTGCACCGCTCTCCAGATCGCCCTGACGACACGGTTCCGGTGCCTGAGAGTTTCCGGGGCGGTTGCTCCGTCGGCGCCGGGCCCCCCTCTGGTGGGCGGATCCCGGTCTCTCCCGCATCGTCGCGATGGGCTGGGGTATCGATACCCCGATTCGGCCGCCCGGGTGAAGGCCGGGAGCCCCGCCCCGGCGGACAGCGCGGCCGCCCTGTCACCCGCCGGGAGCGATCCCGGCGCTGGCCGGTTGACCGCTCGAAGCAGACAATCCTCCCGGGAGACGCCCGATGCTGACCAGGACCGCGATCTACGAGGGCACGGTACGCGACGGCCGCGACGACGAGTTCTTCCGCCGGGTCCGGGATGAGCTGGAGCCGTTCTGGCGGCGCTTCCCCGGGGTCACCGCGGTGCGGGTGCAGCGCCTGGTCTCCAAGGATGCCGACGCGCGGCCGATCGCCATGATCCTGGAGATGGACTTTTTCGATCAGGCGGCCCTCGACGCCTGCCTGGCCTCGTCGATCCGCCCGGAATCCCACGCCGCCACCGAGGCGGTGATGCAGATGTTCGACGGCCGCTTCTACCACCTCGTGAGTGAGGCGCGGAGCCTGGAGGTGGCCGGTTAAGGGTGGACACGACCGCCCGAGCGCCGTGCCGAGAACCGCTTCCGGCCGAGGCTGTGTGAATCGGACGGGTTCATTCCAGCCCCGGGACCGGCAGCCCGAAGGCGGCGGCCAGCAGGACCATGTTGAGGGCGAGCACCACGGCCGCCCCGGCCATGGACGCCGCCTGGGTCAGCGGGCCGTTGGCGAAGGCCCCCATCACGCTGCGGCGGCGGGTGAACACCACCAGGGCCACCATCGGCACCGGCAGGGCCAGCGACAGCACCACCTGCGACAGGACCAGCGCCCGGGTCGGATCGACGCCGATCGCGACCACCACGAAGGCCGGCAGCATGGTCACCAGCCGGCGGACGAGGAGCGGGATGCGCCAGCCGGTGAAGCCCTGCATCACCATCTGCCCGGCGAGCGTCCCCACCACCGAGGAGGAGATCCCGGAGGCGAGCAGCGAGACCAGGAAGGCGGCCCCGGCCGCCGGCCCGAGCAGCGGCGTCAGGGTGCGGTAGGCCTGGTCGATCTCGGCGACCGCGCTGTGGCCGGCATGGAAGGCGGCGGCCGCCATGATCACCATCGCGATGTTGACGAGGCCGGCCAGCAGCAGCGCCACCACGACTTCGCGGTTCGAGTAGCGCACCAGCATCCGCCGGTCGGCGTCGGTCCGGGGGCTGCCCCGGCCTTGCGTCAGCCCGGAATGCAGGAACAGCGCGTGCGGCATCACGGTGGCGCCGATGATCCCGACCGCGATGGTCAGCGCCTGCGCGTCCGGGATTTTGGGGGTGACGAGGCCCTTGGCGGCGTCCGCCCAATCCACCGGGGCGATGGCGAGCTCGACCGCGTAGCAGAGGCCGATCGTCCCGACCATGACGCCGATCGCGATCTCCAGCGGCCGGAATCCCTCGTGCTCCAGCAGCAGGATCGCGTAGGTGACGATCGCGGTGATCGCCATGCCGGCCATCAGCGGCATGCCGGTGAGCAGCGACAGCCCGATCGCGCCGCCCAGGAACTCCGCGAGGTCGGTGGCCATGGCGGCGACCTCGCTGATGCCCCACAGGCCGAGCCGCACCGGCAACGGCGTGGCGTCCCGGCAATGCTCGGCCAGATTCTTGCCCGTGACGATGCCGAGCTTGGCCGAGAGCGCCTGGAACAGCATGGCGGTGACGTTGGCGAGCAGCACCACCCAGAGCAGGCCGTAGCCGTAGCGGGCGCCGGCCTGGATGTTCGTGGCGAAGTTGCCGGGGTCCATGTAGGCGATCGACGCCGTCACGGCGGGACCGACGAACAGCAGGAACCGGCCGCGGCCGCCCGGCCGCCCGTCGAGGGTATCGCGGATGGCCTGCTCCGTGCGCCGGCTCATCCCCCCGGGCGCAGTTCCTTGGGGATCCTGCCGCCCCGGGACCGTCGCCGCGTCCGGCGTTGCCATGCCTCACCCTTTTCTCAAAGATATAGCTTCAGCTATATTCATGGGATCGGCCGCGGGTTTCAAGGGGGCATTTAAGGGGGGCCGCAACCGCGTCGCGGGACTCCCCTCTCCGGGGCGGATTTTGCTAGACAGGGTCCGGGCGGCGCCGGGGGGCGGCGAGAGGGAGAGCCGATGCAGGAACCGTCCGAGCCGCATGCCTCCGAGACCCAAGGCCTGCCCGAGACTCGAGGCTTGCCTGAGACCGCGCTGGTCGATCCCGAGCGGCACGTCGAGAGCTTTCGCCAGGCCCGCGAGGCGCGGCGCTCCGAACTCGTGGAAGATTACGTCGAGCTGATCGACGACCTGATCGGCGACGGCGGCGAGGCGCGCCAGGTCGACATCGCCGCTCGCCTCGGCGTGGCCCAGCCCACCGTCGCCAAGATGCTCAAGCGCCTGTGCGAGGACGGCTTCGTCCAGCAGCGGCCCTATCGCGGGGTGTTCCTGACCGAGGCCGGTCGCCGGCTCGCCGTCCAGGCGCGCGAGCGCCACCGCATCGTCGAGCGCTTCCTGTGCACCCTGGGCGTCAGCCCCGAGACCGCCCGGCGGGATGCCGAGGGCATCGAGCATCATGTCAGCGCCGAGACCCTGGCGGCGTTCCGCGCCTTCGTGGCCGGGCGCGAGGAGACCTGATCTGCGACCGAGCGCATTGCCTCCGGAGACAGAGAATCATCGTGTGCGCCATGCGGGCCCGGCTTCCGAAGTCGCACGTGCCGCCGCCGATGGGGGCTGATTCGGATGAGCCGATCGCGCTTGGCAGGATCGACGGGTGGTGGCAGGGGTGACTAAGGGCACCTGATGCGACGCCCTGTGGTCAGATCCGCCCACGCGAAACGCCTGACGCTGGCCGGCGCGCTGGCGGGGGCCAAGTTGGGCCTCGGCTCCGACATACGCTGTGAAATCATCGCTGGCGCAGCGCGATCAGCGTTCACGGAAACCTGGCTCGGACACCCAGGCCGACCGGTGGATTGGGACTGGGCCGCGCTGTCGGCTGATTTCCAGAACAACCATCCAAAGTGCTTCAACGCTGCGATCTGGCACGACGCGACGCTGTGTGGGTTGGCCATCGGTGCCGTGAACCAAGCCAGGTTCGTTGCCTTAGACTTCCTTGAGGGCAATCCAGATCCGATGCATCCGCTCAAAGGGCAGGTGATCGAGATCGCCCTGACTATGGCGGAAGCCTACAGGCAGCTGATCGGTGTGCCGGAGCTTCGGCTTCATCACGTCGACCCGGACCTTATTCCCTTGTACAAAAGGCAAGGCTTTGCGCTTGCGCCCGATCTGGCTGACTCGCATCATATGGTCCGGAGGTGATCTCAGTGCCGAAAGCTGCGCCCGTGACGGAACCGACAGTGACCAACCGCGCGGTGACCCACGGCCGTCCCCTCAGGCAGGAGCATCGACGCCTGCCTGACATCGAGCAGGCAGCGGCGGCCTTCATGGCGGCTGATCTCCCCTGGTTGGCACCAGAGGCGAGGGACGTGCTTGCGGCGACGCCAGAGGTTCACGGTCGGCCGGACGGTAAAAGACTCCCGCCGCCCGTGAAGAGCGTTCGGCGCTAACACCTCGGCCGACCGTCCGGCCCTCACACCGTCGGTGCCGCCACCTTCTGGCGCAAACCCAAAATCACCGCGCGCAGCATCTCGGCCCCCGCCTCGCCGGGATCCGGCAGGGTGCCGGAGCGGGAGGCGTAGATCCGCTCGTGCACGAAGGCGAGCTTGGCGATCACCGTCGGCGTCAGCTTGAACGGGTAGAGCGCTGGCTGGCCCATGCTGTGGGACAGGGAGTTGATCGCGTAGGTCAGCGGCAGCCACGCCTCGATCAGCCGGTCGAGGTCCTGGGTGTCGTAGGGGTCGAAATCGATCACCGTGGGGGCCGTCGTGGCGTTGCGCAGGCGCGGGCGCACGTGCAGCTCGAAGGTCGAGGCGGTCTCCACCGTGTCGACGATGTGCAGGTAATGCGCGAAGGTCTCGGCGAAATCCTCCCAGGGGTGAGCGGTGGCGTAGGCCGAGACGTAGGACTCCTCCCAGTCGGCCGGGGCGCCGTGGGCGTAGTGGTCCTGCAGGGCTCGGACGTAGTTCAGGCTCTCGTCTCCGAACAGCGCCCGGAACGCGCCCATGGTCGGCCCGTTCATCACCAGCAGGTACCAGAAGTAATGCCCGATCTCGTGCCGGAAGTGGCCGAGCAGGGTGCGGTAATGCTCGCCGAATAGGATCCGGCGCCGCTCGCGCTCGACGTCGTCGGCTTCGGCGATGTTCATGGTGATCAGGCCGTTGATGTGGCCCGTGAGCACCGGCGTCCCGTAGGAAAAGCTCTCCGACGGATCGACCAGAAAATCGAAGGCCAGCCCGTCGGTGTACTGGGCCCGGGTCGCCAGCGGCAGTTCGAGCCGCAGCAGCGAGTAGAACAGCCGACGCTTGGCCGCCTCGATCTGGCGCCAGCGGGTGAGGTTCCAGGCTTGCGACAGGTCCGGCACCACCCGGTTGTGCCGGCAGGCGGTACAGAAGATCTCGGGGTCGCCCTCCGGCACCAGCCAGTTGCAGGCCCCCGACAGGGCGTTGTTGCAGTAGCGGTAGCGCGGGCCGGAATCCGCGTAGGCGTGGAAGGTCTGGGCTCCGCCCATGGCCGGATGGGCCGAGAGGCCCACGGGCTCCAGGGCCGAGACCGCGTGCACTGCGCAGGTGTAGCCCAGCCGCCGCGCGCAGCTCTCGCAGGCGGTCGCCTCGAAGGTGACCGGCTGGTCGCAGGCTTGGCATTGGAAGAGCTTCATCGCGCGGTCCCGGGCCGGCAGCCGGCCCACCTCCCGATCAAATAGGCGCGACCGGCAAAGTTCCGGCCAAGGTCGGCGGCGAACCACGGAAGCCGTAGCCGCCGCACGGAAATTGCTTGTGGGCCCATCCTTGGCACATAACCATGCTGGGGCCCGGGACGATCGACCCGTTGTAGCGCCCAGTATCGGCTACGAGACCGCATTCGATCTTCAGACGGAGCCATCGTGTCGATCAAAGCCGCCCTGCACCACGTCACGCATTACCGCTACGACCGGCCGATCAGCCTCGGTCCCCAGGTGGTGCGCCTGCGCCCGGCCCCGCACGCGCGCACCAAGGTGCCGGCCTACGCGCTGACGGTGACGCCGGCCAACCATTTCCTCAACTGGCAGCAGGATCCGAGCGGCAACTGGCTCGCCCGCCTGGTCTTCCCGGAGAAGACCGACGAGCTGAAGATCGAGGTCGACCTCACCGCCGAGATGGCGGTGATCAACCCGTTCGACTTCTTCGTGGAGGATTACGCGCAAAGCCGGACCTTCGCGTACGAGCCCGACCTGTCCGAGGAGCTGGTCCCCTACCTGGCGCCCGTGGACGCGGACGGGCCGGAGATCGAGGCGCTGCTCGCCCGGCTCCCCGAGGAGCAGAGCACGGTCCTGTTCCTAGTGGCGCTCAACGGCCTGATCGCCAGCGAGATCGCCTACGGCGTGCGCATGGAGCCGGGGGTCCAGACGCCGGCCGAGACGCTGCGGCTCAAGAGCGGGTCCTGCCGGGATTCGGCCTGGCTGCTGGTGCAGGTGCTGCGCCGGATCGGTCTCGCGGCCCGCTTCGTCTCCGGCTACCTGATCCAGCTCGTGCCCGACACCACCGCGGTGGACGGTCCCGCCGGCGCGTCGGCGGACTTCACCGATCTGCACGCCTGGGCCGAGGTCTACCTACCGGGCGCCGGCTGGATCGGCATGGATGCGACCTCCGGTCTGCTCACCGGCGAGGGCCACATCCCGCTCGCCGCGACCCCGCACTACCGCTCGGCCGCGCCGATTTCCGGGGCCGCCGAGCCGGCCAAGACCGAGTTCGGCTTCGAGATGCGGATCACCCGGGTCGCCGAGACGCCCCGGATCACCAAGCCGTATTCCGAGGCGGTCTGGTCGACCATGGATGCGCTGGGCGAGCGGGTCGATGCCGATCTCGTGGCCCAGGACGTCCGGCTGACCATGGGCGGCGAGCCGACCTTCGTGTCGGTGGACGATTTCGAGGCGCCGGAATGGAACATCGCCGCCGTTGGCCCGACCAAGCGGCGGCTGGCCGACACGCTGATCCGGCGCCTGCGCGATCGGTTCGGCCCGGGCGGCCTGCTGCATTACGGCCAGGGCAAGTGGTATCCCGGCGAGAGCCTGCCGCGCTGGGCCTTCGCCCTCTACTGGCGCAAGGACGGCAAGCCGATCTGGAAGGACCCGGCGCTGATCGCCCCGGAGGCGGGTGAGGGCTCGGAGGGGACCGCCACCATCGCCCAGGCTCAGGCGCTGGCCGGCACCCTGGCCCGCCGGCTCGGTCTGTCCGACTATGTCTTCCCGGTCTTCGAGGACGGCGATCTCTGGGAGAAGAAGGCCGCGGAGCTGCCGGTCAACGTCGCGCCGGCCGCCGCCAAGTCCGGCTCGGCGGAGTTCGACGCCCGGATCAAGCGGGTCTACGCCCGCGGGCTCGGGGAAGCCGCGGGCTACGTCCTGCCGCTGGCGAGCCTGCCCACCGGCAAGGACGGCGATGCCGACCGGGTCTGGATCTCGGAGAAGTGGGACTTCCGCCGGGGCCAGGCCTTCCTGGTGCCGGGCGATTCGCCCCTCGGCTTCCGGCTGCCCCTGTCGTCCCTGCCCTACGTGCCGCCCGAGCACTATCCCTATTACCAGCCGCAGGACCCGCTGGAGCCCCGCGGCCCCCTCCCCGACGACCCGAAAGCCGCAACAGTGGTCAACGGGGCCGGCATCACCGGCGTCGCGGTGCGCACGGCGCTGGCGATCGAGCCCCGGGACGGGATCGTGCGGGTGTTCATGCCCCCGACCCAGCGCGTCGACGAGTATCTCGAACTCGCCGCCCATCTCGAGGCGGCGGCCGCAGAGCTGAAGCTGCCGATCCACATCGAGGGTTACGAGCCGCCCTACGACCCGCGCATCGGCCTGATCAAGGTCACCCCCGATCCGGGCGTGATCGAGGTCAACGTCCACCCGGCCGCCTCCTGGCGCGAGGCGGTGGCGATCACCACCGACCTCTACGCCGAGGCCCGGCAGACCCGGCTCGGCGCGGAGAAGTTCATGGTCGACGGGCGCCACACCGGCACCGGCGGCGGCAACCACGTGGTCATGGGCGGCGTCACCCCGGACGATTCGCCGTTCCTGCGCCGGCCCGACCTGCTCAAGAGCCTGGTGCTCTACTGGCAGCGCCACCCGGCACTCTCGTACCTGTTCTCCGGCCTTTATATCGGCCCGACCAGCCAGGCCCCGCGCATGGACGAGGCGCGCCACGACGGGCTCTACGAGCTGGAGATCGCGCTCGCCCAGATCCCGGCCGCCGACGCCCCCAACATCCCGCGCTGGCTGGTCGACCGGGTGTTCCGCAACATCCTGGTGGATGTCACCGGCAACACCCACCGGTCCGAGATCTGCATCGACAAGCTGTACTCGCCGGACGGCCCGACCGGGCGCCTCGGCCTCCTGGAATTCCGGGCCTTCGAGATGCCGCCGGATGCCCGCATGAGCCTCGCGCAGCAATTGCTGCTGCGGGCCCTGGTGGCGTGGCTGTGGCGCGAGCCGCAGACCGGGGGTTGTGTCCGCTGGGGCACGACGCTCCACGATCGCTTCATGCTGCCGCATTTCCTCTGGGCCGACTTCCTCGGGGTGCTGGAGGATCTCGGGGCGGCGGGCTACGCTTTCGACCCGGTCGCCTTCGAGGCGCAGGCCCAGTTCCGCTTCCCGGTCTTCGGCGTGGTCGAGCAGGGCGGAGTCCGGATGGAACTGCGCCAGGCGCTGGAGCCCTGGCACGTGATGGGCGAGGAAGGGACCAGCGGGGGCACCGTGCGTTTCGTCGACAGCTCGGTCGAACGGCTTCAGGTCAAGGTCGAGGGCTTCGTGCCCGAGCGGCACGTCATCGCCTGCAACGGGCGCCGGCTGCCCATGACCAGCACAGGCCGCGCCGGCGAGGCCGTGGCCGGCCTGCGATTCAAGGCGTGGCAGCCGGCCTCCTCGCTGCACCCGACGATTCCCGCGCACTCGCCGCTGACCTTCGACATCCTCGACGTCTGGAGCGGGCGCTCGCTCGGCGGCTGCCGCTACCACGTCGCCCATCCGGGCGGCCGGAACTACGAGACCCACCCGGTCAATGCCTACGAGGCGGAGGGGCGCCGCCTCGCCCGCTTCGAGCCGCTCGGCCACACGCCCGGCCGGGTCGAGATGCCCCGCGCGGAGACGAGCGCCGAGTTCCCGCTGACCCTCGACCTGCGCACGCCGGCCCCGACATGACCGGGGCGCGGTGATGGAGGCGGCGCTCGCATCCGGCGCCGTCGGGGCCGAGGCGGCCGAGAGCCCGCAGGAGCGCATCGCGCGCTGGACCGCGGGTTACCGGGCGGTCCCCGGCCGGCCGGACGAGTTTCTGGGTGACGACGGCGCGCCGCGCGGTGCGTGGCCGCGCCTGCTCGACCATCTCGGCGCGCTGACCGAGCCGGAGATCCTGGCCCGCTTCGTCTCGGCGGAGCGGCACATCCGGGATGCCGGCATCTCCTTCCGCATCTCCGGCGACCAGCGCGAGCATCCCTGGCCGCTCGGCTGCCTGCCCCTGGTGGTGGAGGCCGCCGAGTGGCGGGACCTCAGCGCCGGCATCGTCCAGCGCGCCGAGCTGATGGAGGCGATCCTCGCCGATGCCTATGGCGAGGGCCGGTTGGTCGCGGATGGGCTGCTGCCCGCCGCGATCGTGGCCGGGACGTCCGAATTCCTCCACCCCCTGCACGGGGTCGTGCCCCCCGGGGGCCATTACCTGAAGCTCTACGCCGCCGATATCGGCCGGGGGCCCGACGGGCGCTGGCAGGTCCTGGCCGACCGGACGCAGGCGCCGTCGGGCCTCGGCTGGGCGCTGGAGAACCGGATGGTCCTGGCCCGGACCTTCCCGGACTTCTTCCAGGACCTCCATGTCGAGCGCCTGCCGGCCTTCTTCCAAGCGTTCCGCGAGGGGCTGGCGCTGGGGGCCGAGCGCTCCGACCCGCGCATCTGCCTGCTGACCTCGGGCCCCTACAGCAGCACCTATGTCGAGCAGGCGGCGCTCGCCCGCTATCTCGGCCTGATGCTGGTCGAGGGCGACGACTTGGTCATGCGGGACGGCGCCCTGCACGTCCGCACCGTCTCGGGGCTGAAGCGGGCCGACGCCCTGTGGCGCCGGATCGACGCCGACTACCTCGATCCCCTCGAGCTCAATCCGGCCTCGCGGCTGGGCGTGCCCGGCGTGATCGAGGCCCTGCGCAACGGCTCCGTGGTGATGGCCAACATGCCGGGCTCGGGGCTGGTCGAGTCCGCGGCGCTCGCCCCCTATCTCGACGGCATCGCCCGCCGGCTGCTGGGCGAGCCCCTGCGGCTCGGGCATCCGCGGGCCTGGTGGTGCGGCGACCTCGAAGGCCTGGCCCACGCCCAGGCGAATCTCGACAGCCTGATCCTGCGCCCGGCCGCCACCCCCCAGCGTGGGGCGGGCCGCGACGCCATGCTGGCCCCCCAGGCCCTGGCGGCCGAGCGGGCGCGGGTCGTGGCGGCCCTGCGCGACCGGCCGTTCGACTACGTCGCCCAGGAGGCCGCGCCGCTCTCGACCATGCCCGGCTGGGAGCGCAGCGAGGATGGCGGCCTCGTCCTGGTGCCCCGCCCCTTCGTGGTGCGCGTCTTCGCCACCCGGACGCCGTCCGGCTGGCAGGTGATGCCGGGCGGCTTCTGCCGGGTCTCGGAGCGCGGCGATCTCGACCCGATCGAGATGCGGCTCGGCATCCGGTCGGCCGACCTGTGGGTGCTGTCCGAGAACCCGGTCGAGGCGCCGCTGATCGGCTCCCACGCGGCCCCGCGGGTGCGCCGGGTCGGCGGTCACCTGCCGTCGCGCGCCGCCGACGGCCTGTTCTGGCTCGGCCGCTACCTCGAACGCACCGAGGCGGTGATCCGGCTGGTCCTGGCTCATCTGCGCAGCGTCGGCGACGCGGTCGGGGCCGATATCTCCGGGGCCCTCGACACTCCGGCGGCCCTCGCCCTGCGGGCGCTGCTCCACGAATGGGGCGCCATCGGCGCAACCGACCTGCCCACCGCCCGGCTCGCCCAGGAGGCGCTCACCGGGCGCGAGCGCTCGGGCTCGGCCCGCGGCCATATCGTCTCCGCCCGGCGCAACGCCGCCGCGCTCCGCGCCCGCCTGTCCGGCGAGGCCTGGCGGGTGCTGGCCGATCTGATCGAGCTCCTGTCGCTCGACACCGAGCGGACCTTCACCGAGTCGCAGCTTGCCGGCCGCGCCGAGCGGGCGCTGAGCCAGCTGGCGGCTCTGTCCGGACTCACCCACGAGAACATGAGCCGGGCGGAGGGCTGGCACTTCGTCGAGCTCGGCCGGCGCGTCGAGCGGGCGATCAACACCTGCACCTTCGCGCTGTCTTTCGCCAACGACGAGGCGACCCCGGGCTGCCTCGGGGTGATGCTGTCGCTGTGCGATTCGCAGATCAGCTACGGCCGGCGCTACATGCAGGGCGCGGCCCTCGACCCCGTGCGCGACATGGTGCTGCTCGACCCCTACAATCCGCGCTCGATCGCCTTCCAGGCGGAGGCGATCGCCCGGCACCTCGACGACCTGCCGGCCCTGTCGGCCGACGGCATCCCGGAGCCGCACCGCCGCATCGCCTCCCGGATCCTGGCGGAGCTGCGCAGCGGCGAGGCCGCCGATTTCGACGCCGTGCGCCTGACGGCGTTGGAGACCGACCTCGAACGCCTCGCCGACGGCATCGCGGTGCGCTACTTCCCGGCCGGGCCGAACGCGCTGCGCCCGGAAAAGCTGACGGGCCTGGCGTGACGATGTCCGCCCGTGATGCTGTCGCCTCAGGGACGGTCTGCAGCATGCCGCTAAGTGGACGCAGGCTGCGCAGGCTTGCCCGCTGCGGCGCGCCCTCGCGCTCGCCAGCGACCGCTAAGCAATCCTGCACACGGATGGCCCGCTTAGATTCTTGTGCCTGCAGCACGGGCACCGCCGAACCGGTGACGAATTCGGCGTATGGTTCAGGGGACAGACGTCGAATCGCGCGGCCGCCGGGATGATCTACACGCTGCGCCACCGCACCACCTACCGCTACGGCAAGCCGGTGCGCTTCGCCCGCTGCTCCCTGCGGCTCAAGCCGCAGGACGGCGAGGGCCAGAGCGTGCTGGCGAGCGCCGTGACCATCGATCCGAGCCCGACCACCGCGCTGATGCGGCGGGACTATTTCGGGATCGAGGCCGTGGCGATCACCCTGGATACGCCCCACACCACTTTCAGCGTTGAGGCGCTCTCCACCGTGCGGGTCGAGCGCCGCACCCCGCCGGAGCCCGAGGCCGGCCAGCCCTGGGAGCGGGTCCGCGACGCCGTGGTCGCCTCGCGCGATCTCGGCGGCCGGGCGCCGGTCCATTTCCTGTTCCCGAGCGGCCGGGTGCCCCTCGTCCCCGATGTGACCGACTACGCGAGGCTCAGTTTTCCCCCCGGCCGCAGCGCCTACGGGGCGGCCTACGATCTGATGCTGCGCATCGGCGCCGATTTCCGGTTCGACGCCAAGGCCACGAACGTGCGCACGCCGCTCGCCGAATCCTTCGCCCTCCGGGCCGGGGTCTGCCAGGACTTCGCCCACGTGATGATCGCGGGCCTGCGCGGCATGGGCCTGCCGGCGGCCTATGTCAGCGGCTACCTGCGCACGGTGCCGCCGCCGGGCCGGCCACGCCTGCGCGGGGCGGATGCGAGCCACGCCTGGGTGGCGGTCTGGTGCGGCGAGAGCTGGCTCGGCCTCGACCCGACCAACGGCGTGGCTGTGCGGGACGACCACATCGTGGTGGCCCGCGGCCGCGACTACGGCGACGTGGCCCCGGTCGACGGCATCGTCAGCGGCTCCGGCAAGCAGCGCCTCAAGGTCGAGGTCGACGTGATCCCCGAGACCGAGACGCAGGATTTTTCCCAACCCGGTCTCGCCCTGGTGGGGTGAAACCACGCCCGGTCGCGTCGCTCCGCGCACCTTCGGCGATCTGTCCGGGCTGCCCGCTTCGCCTTGACGTTTCTTATCCCGTATCCCTATCTGTTACATGTAACGGATGGGGGCATCGATGGTCACGTCCATCGCCCAGAGGGTTCGGAAGCGTCGGGACGCCTTGCGCGCGGCCGGGCTCCGGCCGGTGCAGATCTGGGTGCCGGACACGACCCGGCCGGGTTTCGCCGAGGAATGCCGACGGCAATCGCTGCTGGTGGCGGCAGCCGATGCCTCCGACCCCGAATTGAGCGCCTTCCTCGACGCCGCCCTCGCGGATCTCGAAGACCCGGCCGAGACGTGAGGCGCGGCGACCTCGTCACCGTGGCCATGGCGGGCGATTTCGGGAAACCGCGTCCGGCCCTCGTGATCCAGTCCGACGCATTCGCCGAGACCGGCACCGTGACGGTCCTCCTGCTGTCGGCGACTTTGGTGGACGCACCGCTGATCCGGCTGACCGTGCAGCCGACGCCGGGGAACGGCCTAAACAAGCCGTCTCAGATCCAGATCGACAAGGGCATGTCGGTGCGGCGGGAGAAGGTCGGGCCGCCGATCGGCCGCCTCGATGACGCGACCCTGCTGGCGGTGACGCGGTCCCTCGCGCTGTTCCTCGGCCTCGCGTAGTCCTGTTTCTTACCTCGTCTTGACGACCGGAGCGGCCGCCGGGCCCTCACCACATCGTCTTGGCGGCCCGTCCCGGCCATTCCGCGTCGTAGGCCTGGCCGCCGACATCGCCCGCGGTGAGCGCGGCCAGCATGGCCCCGGGGCTCGGCAGGTCCGCCGGATCGACCCGGGCCTCGGGCTCCCACAGCCGGGCGCGGACGATCGCGCGGGCGCATTGGAAGTATGCTTCCTCGACCGTGATCACGAGGGCCGTGCGCGGCGCGTGGCCGTCGACCCGGAACGAGTCCAGGAGATCCGGATCGGCGGAGATCACCGCCCTACCGTTCACCCGGAAGGTGGTGCCCGAGCCCGGGATCAGGAACAGCAGCGCCACCCGGGGGTCGCGCACGACGTTGCGCAGGGAATCGATCCGGTTGTTGCCGCGCCGATCCGGCAGGATCAGCGTGCGCGGGTCGGCGACCCGGACGAAGCCCGGCCGGTCGCCCCGCGGGCTGCAATCGAGCCCCTCGGGGCCGGATGTGGCCAGCACCGCGAACGGCGAGGCGGCGATCAGGGCCGCATAGTCCGGCGTGATCGCCGCCGTCACCTTGACCACGGAAGCGGGGGCCAAGGGCACGGCGTAGATCGCCTCCAGCGTCTCGAGGCTGTCGACGATCATCGCGACCTCACGCGACCTTGGCCGCGCCGGCCGTGAACGCGGCGTGCTCGGCCACCAGAGCGCCCGACAGGGCCGATGCGATCAGCGCCCGGGTCTCCGCCACCCCGTAGAGGGCCACGAAGGAGCCGAAGCGCGGGCCCCGCGCCTCGCCGAACAGCACGTTGTACAGGCTCGTGAACCACGCCTGCGACACGCCGGGGCGCCCGTCCGGGCTTTTTGCCTTGCCGGACGTATCGGGGAAGTGGCGCCGCCCGACCTCGTAGACCGCCGCCTGCAGGGCCTCCGGATCGGTGGAGCCGGCATGCGCTGCAAGCGTCTCGGAGAGATCCTCCAGGGCGGCCTGCTCCTCCGGGGTGGGCTCCCGGTAGGTCTTGGCCGGGCGCACAAAATCCGAAAAATACTTGAGCGCGTGGACCACCAGCCGGTCGAGGCCCGGATGGGTCTCCGGCCCGGTCTGCGGCGCGTAGCGGCGGATGAAGCCCCACAGCACGGCCGGATCCTCGGTGTTGGCCACCGCGGCGAGGTTGAGCAGCATCGCGAAGGTCAGGCTCGCGCCCTCGACCCGCTCGGGCTCCGGCGGGTTGCCGGCATGCAGGTGCCAGACCGGGTTGCCGAGGCGCAGCTTCGCGTCCTGGCCGGCATAGCGGTCGAGGAAGCCGATATACTCGTCCACGTGCCGGGGGATCACGTCGAAGAACAGGCGCTTGGCCTCGCGCGGCTTGTTGTACATGAACAAGGCGAGCGATTCCGGCGTGCCGTATTTCAGCCAGTCGTCGATGGTCAGGCCGTTGCCCTTCGACTTCGAGATCTTTTGGCCCTTCTCGTCGAGGAACAGCTCGTAGTTGAAGCCCTCCGGCGGCTCGCCGCCGAGCGCCCGGGCGATCTTGCCCGACAGCTTGACCGAGTCGATCAGATCCTTGCCGGCCATCTCGTAATCGACGCCGAGGGCGACCCAGCGCATCGCCCAGTCGGGCTTCCATTGCAGCTTGGCGTGGCCGCCGGTCACCGGGGTCTCGTAGCGCTCGCCGGTGGCGGGATCGCGCCAGACCAAGGTGCCGGTCTCGACCCGCACCTCGTCGATCGGCACCTGCATGACGTGACCGGTGACCGGGTGGAGCGGCAGGAACGGCGAGTAGGAGGCCGAGCGCTCGGCGCGCAGCGACGGCAGCATGATCTCCATCACGGCATCGTAGCGCTCTAGGACACGCAGAAGCGCCGCGTCGAACCGGCCCGACGTGTAGTAGTCGGTGGCGGAGGCGAACTCGTAGTCGAAGCCGAAGCTGTCCAGGAACGCGCGCAGCCGGGCGTTGTTCGCCGCCCCGAAGGAGGGGAATTCGTTCGAGAACGGGTCCGGGATCCGCGACAGCGGCTTGCCGAGATGGGCGGCCAGCATCTCGCGGTTCGGCACGTTGTCCGGGACCTTGCGCAGCCCGTCCATGTCGTCCGAGAAGGCGAGCAGCCGGGTCGGTACCGCGTCCCGGGTCAGCACCCGGAAGGCGTGGCGGACCATGGAGGTGCGGGCGACCTCCCCGAAGGTGCCGATATGCGGCAGCCCCGACGGTCCGTAGCCGGTCTCGAACAGCACTTCGGTCCTGCCGGATTTCTCCAGCCGCGCGACGAGCTTGCGCGCCTCCTCGAACGGCCAGGCGGCGGCATTGGCGGCGGCCTCGATCAGGTCGGGGGCGAGCATCAGGGCAGGTGCGGCGGGCATGATTTCGGGACTGAGGGAATGCTGGGATCGCGCACCCTAGAGCGGTTCGAGCCCCAGCGGAACGGCTGCCGGTGCAATCCGGTGTCCCGGGGGCGTTGGGGGCGGCTCGGAGCTTTCAGGGCTGCGGCCGCCGCGGGGTGTGACGGATACCCAGGATGACGATCTCGTTTGCCGCGACCGGATACGTGATCGCGTAGGGGGAGGGACGTGCCATGAGGCGCCGGATGCCGGGCCGAGCGGTCATGGAGCCCGCAAAGGGATCGTGCAGCAGAAGGTCCATGGCCGCCTGAAGGCGCTGTTGCACCTTGCGCGCGCCCTGCGGGTTCCGGCGGTTAAGATAGGCGAGCGCCCTGTCGAGCTGGGATGCCGCGGGTCGGGTCAGGCGCAGCTTCACAGGCCATATTGCGCCCAGATGGCGCGTACCCCCGCGTCGGTCGCGAAATCACCCCGCGCGGCCGCGGCCTCGGATTCGCCGAGTTCCGCCTCCTCTTCCGGGGTGAACTGGTAGAGGGGCGCGTCCTCATGGACGAAGGCCAGCATCAGGCGGGCGATCTCATCCTGCATTTCCGGGGCGAGGTCCCGCGTCTTGGCCACCGCCTTGTCGAGAAGATCCGTCATGCCTCGATCCTGTCGGGGAGACCCAGCGCGGTGCAGGATCCCCGATTCGCTGTCGGGAAGAAAGCCCCTCAGAACGGGCTCACCGGGAAGAACCGCAGGTACAACTCGGTGTATTTCCCATCGTCCCAGACCCGCTGGAGCGCGTCGTCCAGCGCCCGGGACAGCGCCGCATCCTCCTGGCGGGTGATCAGCCCGATGCCCTCGCCGAAATAGCGGTTCTCCAGGTAGTCGCCGCCGATCAGGGCGCAGCAATTCTCCGCCTCCTGGCCGCCGACATAGAGGGCGAGGTTGAGGCCGTCGGCGAACAGGTAGTCGACCTCGCCGCGCTTGAGCGCGCCCTCGGCGGCCGCGAGATCCAGAAATTCCTTCGGGACCGCCTTCGGGAAGAAGGCCTTGAGGTAGGCCGCGTGCGCGCTGCCGCCCATCACCCCGACGCTGCGGCCGGCCAGCGCCGAGGCCGAGGGGACCGGCAGGCCCCTGTCGGTGCGGACGGCGAAGCGCGCCGGCCAGCGGAAATACGGCCGCGTCGCCAGGAACTTCTCCCGCAGCGTCGCGGTCAGCGGGATGGCGGCCGCGATCACGTCGCCCTGCCGGCCGTCGAGCGCGTCCAGCAGGGTATCGAAGCGGCGCGCCTGCACCGTGCAGGGGATCGTCAGCTTCTCGCAGACCGCCCGGGCGAGTTCGACCACGAAGCCGGTCGGGTTGCCGTCGGGGCCGGCGAAATGCAGCGGCGGGAACTCGTCGTCGGTCAGGAACCTGACCGCCCGGCCGGTCTGGGGCGCCTCGATCCGCTCGCCGCGGCTGCGCGGGTTCCAGAAATCCGGGACCGTCACAGCCGGGGTTGCAGCTTGCGGCGCTGCGGGCGGTGCAGCACGGGCAGGCCGACATCCGCCCCAGACCAGGGTGGCGCAAACGGCCATCGCCAGGGACGATCGAGCGCGTCGCCCGCCCACCCTTGACGATGGGAAGGCGGCGATGCTCCTCTCGGAGGGTGGGAATCGGGTCTGGCTCACGCCCCTCCCCTAGCACGTCCCGGAGCCACCGGGGGAGCGCCGGCGTGTCGGTCCAGCGCCTGCCCACGGCCGCATTCGCCCACAGGATCTCCCTGCCGCCGGAGATCGCCTTCCTGCTCGCCGAGGGTGTCGAGGCCCAGCGGCTGATCCGGGCGGCACAGGATGCCGCCGCTGCCGGCACCGACGCGGCGACCGCCCTCCTGAATGCCGGGCTGATGGACGAGACGGCGTATTACCGCGCCCTCGCCCGAAAACTCGGCGCCCCCTATCTCGACGGGCCGATCGCGTTCGGCCTCGGCCTGCGTTTTCCCGACAGCCTGGTCGCCGGTCTCGCGCCGCTGGCGCCCGGATCGGTCGCGCCCTGCGTGCTTGCGCCCCGCGGCCGGCTGATCGCGGAACTCCTCGACGCCCCCCACCGCGCCGCGATGCCGGCGATCATCAGCCCGACGCATCTGCGCGAGGCGGTGTTCGCGGCGATCCCCGGAGCGGTGGCGGATCACGCCGCGCAGGATCTGCGGCGCCACATGCCGGAGCGGGCCGTGCCGCGCGAGCCCGCGAGCCGGTTGCTCCTCCTCCTCGTGCTCGCGTCGATCGCGGCGCTGTGCCTGTTCGCCCTGCTCCCGCCGCCGCTTGCCCGTGCGGTGACCCTGGCGGGTCAGAGCCTGTTCCTGGCGATGACGACGTTCCGGCTGACCGCCCTGGTCATCCCGGCCCCGGTGGCGGCCGAGCCGGTGGACCTGCTCGCGGACGCCGAATTGCCGGTCTACACGGTGCTGGTCGCGCTACACCGCGAGGCCGCCGTGGTGCCCCGCCTGATCCAAGGGCTCATGGCGCTCGACTATCCGGCGGCCAAGCTCGATATCAAGATCCTGCTCGAGGCGGACGACCCGGAGACCGCGGCGGCCGTGGCGGGGTTCGCCCTGCCTGCCCGGTTCGAGGTGATCACCGTGCCGCCGGGTGCGCCCCGCACCAAGCCGCGGGCGCTCAACGCCGCCCTGCCGCTCGCCCGCGGCGCCCTGCTCACGGTCTACGACGCCGAGGATGTGCCCGATCCCCAGCAGCCGCGGCTATCCGCGTCGCTGTTCGCGCGCCTGCCCGAGCGCACCGCCTGCCTGCAGGGGCGCCTCGTGATCGACAATGCCGACGATTCCCGCTTGGCTCGGGCCTTCGCGCTCGAATATGCGGGCCTGTTCGACGTGCTCAACCCGGCACTCACGCGCCTCGACCTGCCGCTCCCCCTGGGCGGCACCTCGATGCATCTGCGCACCCGCGTGCTGCAAGACCTGCGCGGCTGGGATGCCTACAATGTCACCGAGGATGCCGATCTCGGGATCCGGCTCGCCCTGGCAGGCTACGCGGTGGGCGACCTGCCGAGCGCCACGATCGAGGAGGCGCCCGCCCGACTCGGCCTGTGGCTGGCGCAGCGCACCCGCTGGATGAAGGGTCTGATGCAGACCAGCCTCGCACACGGGCGCCATCCGCTGGCCAATGCCTGCCGTCTCGGCGGCCTGGAGGCGCTCTGCGCGGCGGCGCTCGTGCCCGGCACGGTAGCCTCGGCACTGGCCTACCCGGTCTGCTTCGCCTACGCTGCCTGGCGATTCCTGATTCTGGAGATCCCAGCCGCCCCGTCCTTCCCGGACAATCTCGCCGCAGGGTTCGCCATCACCCTGTTCGGCGTCGGGCTCGCCGCCATGGTCCTGCCGGCCCTGATCGGCTGCGCCCGGCGCGGCTGGGGCGACCTCGCCCAGGCGGCGCCCTGGATGCCGCTCTACTTCCTGCTCGTCAGCCTGGCCGCTTGGCTGGCTCTGATCGAGCTGATTCGCGCACCGGTGCGCTGGAACAAGACCCAGCACGGCCTCTCCCGCACCTCGCGCAGCGGCCGGCTGTCCCGGCGGGCGGCGTAAAGCGGGGATTTGGATGACACAGACGTTGCCAACGCGCGGAACTTTGGGAACAGTCGGCCAAGGCGGCTCGTTCGGCCCATGCGGCACGTCGCTTTGGCGAGCCGGAGACGACTAGGACAACTCTATGGCTACCGGTACCGTGAAGTGGTTCAACGAGACCAAGGGCTACGGCTTCATCCAGCCCGATGATGGCGGTAAGGACGTGTTCGTCCACATCTCGGCTGTCGAGCGCGCAGGGATGCGCAACCTGATCGAGGGGCAGAAGATCTCCTACGACGTCGAGGCCGATCGGCGCAGCGGCAAGGAGAGCGCGGCCAACCTGAAGGCCGACTGAGCTTTCCCGATCCGGGACCGAAGCGTGGGCGCAGGCTTGCGCTTTGGCTAACCGGAGCCGCCTACCATCGGTCCCGCGAGCCAGGTTGCGTATCGGCTCGCACCGGTGGAACCGACGACCTTCCCGCTGGCCCGTGCTTGAAGCGGGCCGCGGGGAGGCGCATCCCTCATCAGCGACTGAAACCTACCGGCCTGGCACGTCCGGGCCCGGATGCATCAACGTCGCGTGTCGGTCATACGCCTTCCAGACCGGTAACGAGCCCTCCCGGACGAACATCGCGAAGGCTTCGACCGCCTCCCAGCGCGCGAAGGCCTGCTCTCCGTCCAGGGCACGGCCCACGATACAGGCGCCCTCGGTTGCGTCTGCACCAGGGCGCCCCCGCTCGAGCGCAAAGACCACACCCGATCGGTCGGGTCTCAGCGCATCCGGCAGGGCGCCGATCCGGCGCCAGAGGCAGTGCCACTGGATGCAGGCCTCCGGACGCTCCGGGTAGATCCCACAGGCCTGTCCGGTGTTGTGCCGGCACAAGATCCCCGCCGGCTTGTCCAGCGCCGCGATCTCCAGCATCCGGCAGCAGGCCGTGCACGATCCGCACGTTCGGCCAGGAACAAGAGCGCCTGCGGCGGGGGAGACCGTCAAGCGCGGGGAGCCGCAGGCGCAGATGTCATCGATGGGATCCTCAGGGGGCGATGCGCGCATCGCGATCGGGGAGGTCGGTTGCGCGGTCGATGTCCAGCTGGCCGAACCCGGATTGCCCGATCGGGCCGAATCACGTCCTCGACGTGGCCGCGACCGTCGCGGCTGCCTTTGCACCCGCCACGATGGTCGCGGCCGCATGCCCGTCGATCGGCCCTGCCCAATGGTGCGCCCCGTTGGGCGCCGCGTTAAGGGTTCAAAGGCGCGATGACGCCCCTGTCGGCGTCATCGCGTTCCGAGCGTCCTAATCGTCGTCGTCGTCGCTGACCTCGACGAGGTCCGTGGTGTTGTCGTCGTCCTCGTCGACCACGAGGGTATCGTCCTCGACCGTCTCGCCGTCATCCTCGATGTCCAGGGCGTCGTCGCCCTCGGTATCGGTGTCCTTGTCGGCTTCCTCGGCCTCGACCTCGTCGAGCGACACGAGCTCGGGGCCCTCGGCCTCGTCCTCCTCCTCGGCCGGCGCCTCCTTGCGGGCGACGACGGGAGGGGCCGCCCGGCCGAATGAGGTCGCGACGGCGGTCGGGACGACTTCGCCCGAATAGGGGGAGACGACGGGATCCTTGTTGAGGTCGTAGAATTTCTTCCCCGTCGTCGGGCAAATCCGCTTTGTACCGAGGTCCGGACGCGCCACTGCAACTCTCCTTAGAACGTGTTCGATGCCGGATCACCGGCGTGGTTTCGAGGGTGTGTAGCACAGGACTGCGACGGGCGACCCCTCCCCTGACGAGGAGCGGCGTGCCTGTCGCCGGAGCGACGACCGGTCGGACGCGCCTGTCCGGATACCCGGGCGGCGGTGCCGTGCCGGTGCGTCGCCCCCAGCCCATGACAGATTGCGCCGCGGAATGTCCGCAGGTGACTGGCATCCGGGCAGCAAGGCTGGCATAGGGCACTTATGTCAGACGTACCACACCCCTACTCCATCGAGGTCTCTCCCATCGCCAAGCCGGAGGGCCATTTCCAATGGGCCATCCGCCGAAGCGGCAAGCTGATCGAGCGATCCGATCGCCCGCATCGCAGCGAGGCGAAGGCGTATGAGAGCGCCATGGAAGCCATCGAGCGCGCGATGAAGCCGGGCGCCGACGGCGGCCGCCGCTGAACGCATGATCACCGAGGGCCGCGCATCACCCTCCGTGATGCGCGGCCGCCGAACCGGTCGCGATCTCCGCGAGCCGCCCTGCGGCAGGCGCAGCGGTTCTGCTGACCTGTTGCTGCGATCGAGCATGCGCACGGCGATTCGATTGGCGAGCAGCGGCGACGGCTAGAACCAATGGCGGTTCCGCTCGTTGTCCAACATGCCGCAGCGGAAAGACCAGCTCGACTGCACATGCGCGACCCTGCGTGAGCGGCTCGCGTTCAACATCCTGTTGGACGAGTTCGCCATTGCAGCCTTGTCCGACGCGCTGACGCTCCTGCACGCCACCGGCGATCCGGGCGTCACGCAGATCGAGCATACGATCCGGACGCACCGCATCGCTATTCTGAAGCAGCGGGTCATCCTCGGCGCCGCGGGCATCGAACTCGAATGACGGGGGCACAGCTCTTCGTCGTGCGGGCGCGAAAATCCCACGGGACCGCGACGTACAATTGCCCGAATGCGGAATGGGCGCTCAAGAAGCTGGGCGACTTCCAGGCTGCCGGCCATGACAGCATCAGCATAACCGGGCCGGACGGGCAGCCCCTGACCGAGGCCGACCTCCGCGCGATGGTCGAGGGGCATGATGCGACGGCACGCGGCACCGAGCGCGTCACGGCCGATCTCAAATCCTGAGGTCTTGGATCCTGAGCCTGGCACAGTCACAGCCAGACGCATCCTCCGGCGCGATCTCGACTCAGCACTCGGGCAGGTTGACGGCGAGGCCGCCCAGGCTGGTCTCCTTGTACTTAGCGCTCATCTCCTCGCCGGTCTGGCGCATCGCCGCGATGCAATTGTCCAGCGGCATGAAGTGCGAGCCGTCGCCGCGCAAAGCCAGCGAGGCCGCCGCCACCGCCTTGGTGGCGCCGATCCCGTTGCGCTCGATGCAGGGCACCTGCACCAGGCCGCCGACGGGATCGCAGGTCATGCCCAGGTGATGCTCCAGGGCGATCTCGGCGGCGTTCTCGACCTGGGCGGGTGTCCCGCCGAGCACGGCGCAGAGGCCGGCCGCCGCCATGGCGCTGGCCGAGCCGACCTCCCCCTGGCAGCCGGCCTCCGCGCCGGAGATCGAGGCGTTGTGCTTGATCAGCCCGCCGATGGCCGCAGCCGTCAGAAGGAATTCCGGGATCCGCGCCGGATCGGCCCCGATGCAATGGTCGGTGTAGTACCGGATCACCGCCGGGACGACGCCGGCGGCGCCGTTGGTCGGCGCGGTCACGACCGGGCCTCCGGCCGCGTTCTCCTCGTTGACCGCCATCGCGTACACGCTCAGCCAGTCGGTCATGACGTGCGGCTGGGCGGTGTTCGAGCCGTGCTCGCGCTCGAGCTGGTCGCGGATGCGCTTGGCCCGGCGCTTGACCCGCAGGCCGCCGGGCAATTCGCCCTCCCGGGACAGGCCGCGCTCGACGCAACCGTTCATCGCTTGCCAGATCCGGGTAAGGCCCGCGTCGACCTCCGCCTCGGAGCGGCCGACGACCTCGTTGGCGCGCTTCATCGCGGCCACCGACAGGCCGCTCTCGCGCGCCATGCGCAGCATCGCCGCCGAGGTTTCGAACGGATAGGGCCACAGCCGCAGGTCCGCGGCCGCACTGGGCGGCGGCACCTCGGCCGCGCGCTGGGCCGCGGTGACGACGAAGCCGCCGCCGATCGAGTAGTAGGTCTCGGACAGGAGAGGCGCGCCCGCCGCGTCGAGGGCGCTGATCACCAGGCCGTTCGCGTGACCGGGCAGCGGCGGCCCGTAATCGAACACGATCGCGGTCGCGGGATCGAAGGCGAGGATCGGCAGATCCGCCAGGGCGAGCCGCTTCTCGGTCCGCAGGGACTCGAGCCGGCGTTCGGCCTCATCCATGGCCATGTCGCCCGGCCGGAAGCCGAGGAGACCGAGGGCCACCGCACGGTCGGTGGCGTGTCCCCGGCCGGTGAAGGCCAGCGAGCCGTGCAGGCTCACCCGCAGGGCCGCCGCCGCGGCACGCGCCTCGTACCGGCGCAGGAGATCCAAGAAGTCGGCGGCCGCCGTCATCGGACCCATCGTGTGGGACGAGGAGGGCCCGATGCCCGGCTTGAACACGTCGAACACGCTGAGAAACATCGGTCTGCCCGTTCCGGCCGCATGGCCCCGTCCTGGGCCGCGGAAGTTTTTCGAGGCCGGCTGGCACCCAATGGAAGAAACGCGCCACGCCTCGACAGGCGACCGATCTGGACCGGAGTTCGCCGACAGCCTCTTATGTCAATGCGCTTCCTTGCGCCGGACTGGCGTCGCTGCCGGACGGCGGGGCCTGGGCGAGGGGTTGCCGCGGAGGGGTGGCGATCGGAAACGAAATCTGGCTGGCCGACAGCGCGAAGCCGTCTCGCAAGGCGCCGGGGCGGGAAGCCCCGGCACGCGGCTGATTCAATAGCGACAGACGCGCCGCGGACCGAAGGGCGTCGGGCGGAAGAAGCAGCGGGGGCCGTAGAAGCGCGGCCGGCGGTAGATCGGACGGCAACGGCCATAGGGCCCGGGCGCGAAACCGGGACCGCACCCATAGGCGACGTCTGTGACCGGCGCGGCGCCGGTGATCGTATCGGCGGCTGGCGGTGCCAGGGGCGCGGCGCTGGCGGAGGCGAGGCCGAGACCGCCGGCGACGGCAGCGGCTGCCGCGAGCATCTTCACGTGCGTCATGGTCAGATCCTCTGTTCGAGCCTGCGCCGGATCCGCCCGGCGCAAGGTCCGGGGAGATTGGTCCTGGGGCCTGAATAGCGCCTGACCTTGGCTTTAACCGCCCAGAAACAAAGTTGCAGCCGCGCCCGGGAGCCGGCTCACGGTTTGCCGGACTTGTCGCGCTCGGACCCGAGGCCAGTGCCGCCCCGGGCCGCCTCCTCCGCCTCGGTGCCGGCCCGATCCATCGGGCCATCCTGGGGCTTGACCGTGCCGGTGGCCGTGTCCAGCGGCGCGTTGGCCAGCCCCTCGCTCTTCGGCTTGCCCTGGGGCATCCGCTGCGCCTGCGTGTCGGTCGGCACGTCAGCCATGCTGCTTTCCCTTCAGGTCAGGCCGGTCCGTCTCCGCGCGCTCGTCCGAGGAGGTTGGAGAAGCATCGGGCGGGTTGGGTTGGGGCGTGGCGGCCGCCCGTGCCCGGCGCTGCGCGTCGTACTCGGTGTTGGCGAGGTCTTGCGTGTTGGTCGTCGGCGTGTCGGGCATGCGCAGGCTCCCTTTCGGAGACAACCGCGCGAGACGCCCGCGGTATCCGGCCGCCGCAACGGGAAAGCCCGTCAGGATGGCTGTCCGAGCGGCGTCCGACCTTCGGTCGCACCACCCGAACCAGCCTCGCAGGAACAGTGCGGCAGGCCTCGTGTTGACGGCCAAATCCATATTCGCGAGGCGCAGTGATGTCGGGAACCGCCAAGAAGACCGACCCGAAACTGTGGGACACGGTCAAGCATCAGGTTACCGAGTCCGACAAGGGCGGCAAGCCCGGCCAATGGTCGGCCCGCAAGGCCCAGATGGCGACCGCCGCATACAAGAAGGAAGGCGGGGGCTACGCCGGCCGGAAGGATTCCGACAACCACCTCCAGCAATGGACCGAGGAGGAGTGGGGCACGAAATCCGGTCAGGAGAGCGGCAAGACCGGCGAGCGCTACCTGCCCAAGAAGGCGCGCGAAAGCTTGACCGACGCGGAATACGCCGCGAGCACCGCCAAGAAGCGGGCCGATACGCGCAAGGGCAAGCAGTTCTCGAAGCAGCCCAAGGCGGCGGCCAAGAAGGCGGCGGCGGCGCGTGAGGGTGGCAAGTCCGGTCCGACGAAGGCCGAGCTGATGCGCAAAGCCAAGGCGCAGAACGTGTCCGGCCGCTCGCGGATGTCGAAGGCCGAGCTGGCGCACGCGGTTCACGCCTAGAGCGCGCGCCGCCGCCGTGGAGACCGGTTCGGCATCAGCGAGCCCGATTGCAACGCGATCGGCACGGCTCCAGGCCGGCCCATATGAAAAAAACGTCCCGGGAGGTGATCCCGGGACGCTCCTCGCCTAAGCGGCCAGTCTGATCGGGCTGGGGATGCTTAGGTCAAGCGGTGTCGGCTTGGTCTTAGTACGAGCCGAACTTGTAGTTCAGGCCGGCGCGGACGACGGCGAACTCGTCGTCGCGGCGGCCGATCGCGCTGTAGGCGACCGGGACGAGGTTGGCGGCGTTGACCACCAGGGCGCCCTGGTTGCGGTTGCCGC
>NZ_JAKSYL010000047.1 GCF_022829515.1 Methylobacterium sp. J-048 | reverse complement strand
CCGCGGCCCGCGCCAAGCCCGTGGTGGTGCTCCGCGCCGGCCGGCACCGGCCCGACACCCGGGCCGCCGTGACCCATACCGGCGCGCTCGCCCGCCCCGACGCGGTCTATGCCGCGGCCTTCCGGCGGGCCGGCCTGCTCGCGGTGCCGGATCTCGACGCCATGTTCTCCGCCGTCGAAGCCCTGGGGCGCCAGCGCCCGTTCCCGGGGGACCGGCTCGCGATCCTCACCAACGGCCGCGGCATCGGCCTGCTCGCCGCCGACCGGCTGACCGACCGCGCGGGCATCCTGGCGGAGATCCCCGAGGCCGAGGGAAGGCCGGCCGGCAACCCGATCGACCTCGGCATCGATGCCGGCGGCCCGGCCTTCGCGGAGGCCCTGGCGCCGCTGCTGGCCGACCGGACCAGCGACGCGGTGCTGGCGATTCACGTTCCCACGGTCCGGTCGCAGGCCGGCGCGGTGGCCGGGGCGATCGCCGAGACGGTCAAGCGCGCCCGCGCCGGCCAGACCCGCAAGAAGCCGGTCTTCGCGGTGTCGCTGGGCGATGCCGAGGCGGCGCGGGACGCCTTCGCGCGGGCCGGGATCCCGCATTTCACCACCGATTCCGAGGCGATCGAGGGATTCCTGCACCTCGTGCGCTACCGCGAGGCGCAGGACGACCTGATGCGCACGCCGGATTCGCTGCCGCGGGACTTTTCGCCCGACATGGCCCGGGCCCGCTCGATCGTGGCCGCCGCCCTGCGCCAGGGGGCGGCCTGGCTCGACCCGATCGCGGTGAACGGCCTGCTGGAGGCCTACGGCATCCCGACCGTGCCGATCACCCTCGCCCCCGACAAGGACGCCGCCGCGGCGGCTGCCTGGCCGATCATCGCGGCCGGCGGCACCGTGGCGCTCAAGGTCGTCTCGCCCGACGTGGTCCACAAGTCCGATATCGGCGGCGTCCAGCTCGACCTCACCAGCGAGGCGGATGTCCGCGAGGCCGCGCGCAGCATCCTGGCGCGCGCCCGGCGGGAGCGGCCGGATGCCCGGGTCACCGGCTTCGCGGTGCAGCCGATGGTCCGCCGGGGCCAGCGCCGCGAGCTGATCGCGGGGCTCGCCGAGGATGCGGTGTTCGGCCCCGTGGTGGTGTTCGGCCGGGGCGGCACGGCGGTCGAGGTGATCGACGACCGCGCGCTGGGCCTGCCGCCCCTCGACCTCGCGCTCGCCCGCGACCTGATCGGCCGCACCCGGGTCGCCCGGCGCCTCGAAGGCTACCGCGACGTGCCGCCCGCCGATCTCGGAGCGATCGCCCTGACCCTGGTGAAGCTGTCCCAGCTCGCCGCCGACCTGCCGCAGGTGCGCGAGCTCGACATCAACCCGCTGCTCGCCGACGAGACCGGCGTGCTCGCCCTCGACGCCCGGGTGCGGATCGGGCGGGCGGAGCGGGGCCGCCACGGCCGCGGCCACCCGCGCTTCGCGATCCGGCCCTATCCGGCTGAATGGGTCCGCACCCTCAAGCTCAAGGACCGCACGATCCGGGTGCGCCCGGTGCGCCCCGAGGACGAGGGGCTGTTCCTGGCCTTCTTCAAGGGCCTCGACCCGGAGGACCTGCGGCTGCGCTTCTTCGGCCCGGTGCGCGAGTTCAGCCACGCCTTCCTGGCCCGGCTGACCCAGCTCGACTACGCCCGGGCGATCGCCTTCGTGGCCACCGAGGTCGACCCGCAGGGCGGCGAGCGCATGCTCGGCGCCGTCCGGCTGCACGCCGACGCCAACCACGAGAGCGGCGAATACGCCATCGCGGTCGGCCGCGACGCCAGGGGCACCGGCCTCGCCTTCGCGCTGATGCGCCTGATGATCGACTGGGCCCGCTCCGAGGGGATCGGCCGGGTCGAGGGCATGGTGCTGGCCGAGAATCGCCCGATGCTGGCGGTCTGCCGCCGGCTCGGGTTCACGCAGGGGCGGGATCCGGAGGATCCGGGGTTGGTGAATGTGAAGCTGGAGCTTGGGGTTGGGTAGGGGGGCTTGGGACTAGCCCCGTGTGCCGGAGATGGGCCCTTCGCGCGTCAAAAGCCTTCCTCAAAGGCCGGTTGATGCTCAGGCCTACTTCGATCGGGGATGCAGGCCGGCCAGATAGACCACCTTGTCATCCCGGGCCAGCGCAGCGGAGCCCGGGATCCATAACCGCCGATAGCTCAAGATCTTGCACTGTCGGCGGCTCTGGGTTCCGGGCTCGCCGACGGCGCCCCGGAATGACGAGGCGGGAGAGATCGAGCCGCCGGCAGGGCCCACCTTAGCGCGACGTCTGGGGTGTTTCTGGATTCAGGCCCTCCGTTGCCGTCTTCGCCACGACCGCCTTGCTCGCCGCCGGCTTGGCGGGAGCGGGCTTCGTCACGGCCGGCTTGGGGGCTGCCAGCTTGACCGCTGCGGACTTCGGCGTCGCCGCAGGCTGTGCGGCGCCGGCCGGCGGGATCGCCCCGGTGGCGGCGGGCTCGGCGGCCGGCGTGTCGAGGTTGTAGATGTCGTCGCGAAAATGCGCCGTCCCGTCCGGGGTGGCGTAGCCTGTGAGGTAGACGAAGGTCACCGGCACCGGCTTGACCAGCTTGATGTCGCGGCGCTCGCCGTCGGCGATGCCGGTCTCGATCTCGATCGGGCCCCAACTCGTGCCGGGCCCGTTCGGGCCGTCGGTGCCCTGCAGCAGCCAGCCGACCAGCTCCTTGACCTGCCCGACCCGGACGCAGCCGTGGCTGTGGAAGCGGACATTCGCGGCGAACAGGGATTTCGCCGGGGTGTCGTGCATGTAGACGGCAAAGCGGTTCGGCATGTCGATCCGCACCTGGCCGAGCGAATTGTCGAAGCCGGAATCCTGGCGCAGCGTATAGGCCGCAGCCTTGTTGCCGGCCCAGTCGATCTTGGTCGGGTCGACCTCGCCGGTGGGGCCGAGGATGCGGATGTGGTTCCGGGTGAGGTAGCCCGGGTTCTTGCGCATCTGCGGGATGATCTCGTTCTTCACCACCGAGGCCGGCACGGTCCAGGTCGGGTTGAAGTTGATGTCGGTGATCCGGGTCTCCACCGGGGGTGTCGCCTTGTCGGGGGAGCCGACCACCGCGACGTAGCGGCGGGCCACCGCGCCGTTCTCCACCGCCTCGACATTCGCCGAGGGGATGTTGACCACGACATAGCGCTCGCCGAACGGGAATTTCGAGCCCATTAGCCGGGCCGCGGACGCGGCGAGCTGGCGCTGGCGGGTGGCGGCCGGCACGTTCAGCGCGTTGATCGTGAGCCGGCCAAGAATCCCACTGTCGGGCAGGCCGTGGCGGCCCTGGAACGCCGCGATCGCCGCCACCAGCGGCGGGTCGAGCCGGTCGCTCGGCGGCGCGTCCACCGGCAGGTCGCCGGTCAACGTCAGGTGGTGGCGCAGGGACGGGATCGCCGGGCTGCGCTCCCCCGGCTTGAGCCGGATGAGGTCGTCGGGCAGCCGTTCCCAGCCCCCGGCCTCCGCGAAGGCGGCGTAGCGGTCGGCGACCTTCAGCGTGTCCAGGAAGGTCCGGGCGGTGAGCGTCGGGGTCGGGTCGGTGGAGACCTTGGCGTAGATCAGCGGCGCCGGCTCGCGCGTTCTCTTCGCGGGCTCCGCGGCCTTCGCCTCGGAAATCTTCGCGGGCTCGCCGGGCCTGGGCTCCGGAGTCTTCGCGGGTTCCGAACTTTTCGCGGGCTCCTGGGCCGGGACGGACGCCGGCGGCACCGCCACCGGGACGGCGAGCGCCGGCACCGGGGTCGCCCCCTGCGCCAGCGCAGCCACGGGGCCGCCGAGCAGCGCCAGCACCGAGAGACCCGCGCCGAGGCGGGCGGACAGGCGGAATCGGGCCGGGACCATACGCAACACTCCCGACGGCGCCCGGGGCGGCGCGGTCGGGCGGGATGATGGGGCGGTACGGTTACCAATCTCCTCCGGTCGATCGGGCCGGCCGCGGGCGCCATTCACCATCCGGCGAGGGGCTCGCCCTCTGGCACCGCCTGCGGATATCGGTTCGCGCGGAAAAGGCGCACCCTGCCGGGCCGTGCCGTGAAGGACGATCAGCCGCCGCCATGCCGGATTCCGGATCCCAGCGCATCGGGGATGTCCCGAGCACGATGCCCTACCTGCCCCAGCTCGACGGGGTACGGGCGCTCGCGATCCTGATCGTGTTCGCGGCCCATTGCGGCTACAGCCACGTGGTGCCGGGGGGCTTCGGCGTCACGGTGTTCTTCTTCCTCAGCGGTTACCTGATCACGACGCTGCTGCGGATCGAGCGCGAGCGCACCGGCACGGTCTCGCTCGCCGCCTTCTACCTGCGGCGCAGCCTCCGGATCCTGCCGCCGCTCTACCTGACGCTCGCGGCCACCGGGGCGCTCTACGCGGCGGGGCTCCTCGACTGGATGCGGGTCGAGCCGGCGGCATTGCTCGGCCAAGTGCTGTTCCTGACCAATTATCCTGGGCTGTTCGGCACCGAGGCGGTGCTGCCGGTGCCCCTCTGGAGCCTCGCCATCGAGGAGCATTTCTATCTGGTCTTCCCCCTGGCCTACCTTCTGTGGCTCGGGCGCCTGCAGCCGCGCCGGGCGGCGCTGGCCTGCCTGGGGCTCTGCGCCCTGGTGCTCGGGATCCGGTGCGTCAACGTCTGGCGGCTGGCCGATTACAGCCTGAACTATTCCTGGACCCACACCCGCATCGACGCGATCCTGTTCGGCTGCTGCCTCGGCCTGTGGAACAACCCGGTGATCCCGGCCGATCGGGCCTGGCGCCCGACGCTCTGGCACGTCGCCACGAGCCTCGCCGTGATCCTCCTGACCCTGGCCGTGCGCGATCCCGCCTTCCGCGAGACCGTGCGCTACACAATCCAGAGCGCGGCCCTGTTCGTGCCCTTCGCCTACCTGCTGCACGGGGAAGGCCGGGCGGTGCGGTGGCTCGCGGCCCGGCCGATGCGCCAGCTCGGCCTCTGGTCCTACAGTTTTTATCTCGCCCACATGGCCGTGGTGGCGCTGGTGCTGCATCAGGTGCCCGGCCTGCACGGCGTCCCGCTGATGCTGGTGGCCTTCCCGCTGACCCTGCTCTGGTGCTGGGGGATGTTCACCTGGGTCGAGCGCCCCTGCGCGCGGTTGCGCCGAAGGCTCTTGGCGGACCGCCCGCCGGAGCCCGTTCTCGGGACCGTAGGGCGCTCACACGAGCCCATGCGGGGCGCGACACGGCCCCCTCTCCCGAGCGGGAGAGGGCTGGGGTGAGGGACCAGGTTTGTCCGGAGAGGTCGCATCCCTCACCCTGTCCCTCTCCCGCACGGGAGAGGGGACCCGAGCCTCGTCCGGCGCCGCCAGGTAACTCCGCTGGCTCCTGACGACAGACAAGGTCGCACCGGCATCACCCCCGCCTGAGTTTTTCGCGCGCGGCCGCATGGTCCGGCGCCGCCCGGAAGCAGGCCTGCATCGCGTGCCAGAGCGGCTTGCGCTGGAACTGCGCGTCGAGCGGCAGCGCCCGCTGGGGCAACCCGTCCGGCCGCTTGCGGTAGGGGTGGTCGTTGAGCCACGTGTCGGGGTCGTAGATGTCCCAGGTGACCACGTCGAGCAAAGCGGGCTCGGCCAGGACCACGTCGAGGTAGCGACGGGCGAAGTCGGCCACCATCCGGTCCCGGGTCGCCACGTCGGACGGGAAGGCCCGGTCGTCGATGTCGAGCTCGGTCACCGCGATCCCCAGCCCCATCTGGCCGATCTCGTGCAGGAAGCGGCGCAACTGGCCCTGGTCGACCGGGACCGTGCTGGTCAGGTGCGATTGCAGTCCGAACCGCCGGATCGGCACACCGCGCGACCGCATCGCTTCCAGTTGGCGCAGCACCTTGGTGCGCTTGGCCTCCATCCAGGGCGCCCCCTGCTCGACCGCGTCCTCGTTCCAGGTGCCCGCGGCCGCCGGGTCTGTCTCGTGCAGGATCCGGAAGGCGCGGTCGACGTAGCCGGGCCCCATGGCGGCGAGCCAGGGAGAATCGCGCAGGCCCCCGCCCCGGTCGGGATCGGCCTCGTTGCCCAGGATCTCGTTGACCACGTCCCAGGCGACGATCTGCCCGCGGTAATGCCCGGCCACGGTCTCGATCCAGCGCCGCATGAAATCCTCGGCCTGGACGGCGCTCGCCCGGCCGAGCAGCGGCGCGACCCAGGGCGGCAGGGCTGCGTGCCAGACCAGCGTGTGCCCGCGCATCCGCTGGCCGTTGCTCCGCGCGAAGCGCAGGATCGCGTCGCCCCGGGCGAAATCGGTGCGGCCGGGGGCGGGCAGTACCGCCTCCATCTTCATCTCGGTGCCGCAGACCAGGATCCCGCAGTCTCGCGCCACCGCCTGCCGGTAGGCCGGAGTCGAGTCGAAGCGGTGAAACGGCACCTCACAGCCGTAGAGCAGCCCCTTGGCGGCGGCGGCCGCCTGGAGGCTGTCGCCCGACCAGGACGGCTTGCCGAGGGGGCCGAACCCGGAAGGTGCGGCCCGCGCCGCCGCGACAAGGCCGGCGCAGGCCGCCCCGGCGAGGAGCGCACGGCGGCTCGGCAGGCCGGGTCGTGGGGTCATGCCGGGTCCTTTGTGCGGGGGCCGGGAGGGACACATATCGTCAACGGATGAGGGAAGCCGTCGACCATGCATCTCTCCGGCAGAGGATTACGGTCTCCCAACATCGCAAAAGGAGGCGCGGGTTCCCCGCGCCCCGTCACATCCCATTTCAGCAGCGTCATTCAGCCGAGGACGAAAGTCATGAGCCAGCATCCCGCCATCAGCCCGGGCCGCAGCGCGGTCGTCACCGGGGCGGCGAGCGGCATCGGGCTCGCGGCGGCCAAAACCTTCGCGCGGGCCGGCATGAATGTCTGGCTCGCCGACCTGCCCGGCCCGGCCCTCGAGGACGCCCACCGCGCCGTGGCCGAGCTCGCCGCCGTCGAGGTCCGGGCGGTGCCCACCGATGTCTCGGACCGGGAGGCCCTGGAGGCTCTTGCAGCCCATGTCGCCAAGGCCGGCCCTCCGGCCGTGGTGATGCTGAATGCCGGGATCGAGGCCGGCGGCAAGCTGTTTTCCGACGCCGAGACCTGGACCCGGATCCTCGGCACCAATCTCGGGGGCGTGGTCAACGGCATCCACGCCTTCGCGCCCGGCATGATCGCGGGCGGCAAGCCCGGGGCGGTGATCGTCACCGGCTCGAAGCAGGGCATCACCACGCCGCCCGGCAACGCGCCCTACAACGTCTCGAAGGCGGCCGTGAAGGCGGCCACCGAGGCGCTGGCCCACGAGTTGCGCAACCGCGAGGGCTGCAGGACCACCGCGCACCTGCTGATCCCCGGCTTCGTCTATACCGGCCTGACCAAGGCTCGGGGCGTCGCCGAGAAGCCGGCGGGCGCCTGGACGCCGGAGGAGACCGTCGCCTTCATGCTGGAGCGGCTTGAAGCGGGCGATTTCTACATCCTCTGCCCCGACAACGAGACCACAAGGGCGCAGGACGCCAAGCGCATCGCCTGGGCCGCCGGCGACATCATCGAGAACCGGCCTGCTTTGTCGCGCTGGCATCCGGATTTTTCGGAGGCGTTCAAGCGGTTCATGGCGGAGTGAGAGCCGCTACCGTCATTGCGAGCGCAGCGAAGCAACCCAGGGCTCCGCGACGCATAAGAACTTCACGCGAGGCCGGGATACAGATCGCGCCAATCCGGGTTCATCGCCTCGATCAGGCCAAGTTTCTTCTTTCGGGAGCCGGCCTTGATCTGCTTCTCACGGGCGATGGCCTCGCTCATCGTCGGGTAGCCCTCGTACCAGACCAGGAGCTTGCAACCGTAGCGGCGCGTGAAGCCGGGACGGAGGGCTTCGCGGTGCTCGTAGACGCGCCGGGACAGGTTCGCGGTGACGCCGGTATAGAGCGTCCCGTTGCGGCGACTCGCCATGATGTAGACGGCCGGCGCGCGCATGGTGGTTCTCCTGTCGAGCAGAAGGATCAGCCGCGCGGTACCCTGGGTTGCTTCGCTGCGCTCGCAATGACGGGATGGGCGTCATCGCGCGCCCGTGAGAGGCGTTTCGGGCTTGCACGGCCTGCGAGAGCTTGCCGCCGCTGGATTGCGTCACGCTGGTGGATTGGGTTCAGAGCCGGGATTACGCGGGGGCGTTCAGGGACTTGATGAGAAGCGAGAGCTCCCGCCGTCATTGCGAGCGGAGCGAAGCAACCCAGGGCTCCGCGACGGAGGATGCTTTCAAGCGCGGACGGAAAACGGATCGTGCCGAAACTCCACTCCTGGGCAGCGTCACTGTTGATGGGACCCCTCTTGACCCGCATCTCACCTGCGACTTTTCTCGTCCGTTCCGTCGAGCGGACCGACGCATCGCGCGGTTTCCTGGGTTGCTTCGCTCCGCTCGCAATGACGGGGCGTAAGTCACGGTCGGCGCATCAAGCCGCGATCCTCCCCTGGAGGCATGCGCCCCGAACCTTCCTGACGGCCGCCCCTCGTCTGGCGAAGCGTTTGCACCCAGGTTAGGTCGGTATGGCGCGATCGCTGCACCGCACCAGCGCACGACACCAGGGAGCCGCACTCTTGGCCACGATCATCCCCGTCGCCTCGTTCGACTGCGTCGTGTTCGGCGCCACCGGCGATCTCACGGCGCGCAAGCTGCTGCCGGCCCTGTTCTACCGGTTCCGGGACGGGCAGATCCCGCAGACCAGCCGAATCATCGGCGCCTCGCGCTCGGACCTGTCGACGGACGCCTTCCGCGAGCATGCCCGGGACGCGCTCAAGCGCTTCGTGCCCGCCGCGGACCTGGCCGAGGACGCGCTCAACGCCTTCCTCGACCACGTGGATTACGTGGCGGTGGACGGGGCCGGCGAGAGCGGTTGGGCCGACCTCGTGGCGAAGCTCGACGAGCGGCCCGACCAGGTGCGGCCCTACTACCTCGCCACCTCGCCCGACCTTTACGGCTCGATCTGCCGCAACCTCGCCGCGCACGGGCTGGTCGGCGAAAAATCCCGGGTCGTGCTGGAAAAGCCGATCGGCAAGGATTTGAAATCCGCCCGCGCGATCAACGATGCGGTCGGCGAGGTCTTCCCCGAATCGCAGATCTTCCGGATCGACCATTACCTCGGCAAGGAGACGGTGCAGAACCTGCTGTCCCTGCGGTTTGCCAACACCATCTTCGAGCGGCTCTGGACCTCGGACGTGATCGACCACGTCCAGATCACCGTGGCCGAGACGGTCGGGGTCGAGGGCCGGGCCGGCTATTACGATACCTCGGGCGCCATGCGCGACATGCTGCAGAACCATATCCTGCAGCTGCTGTGCCTCACCGCCATGGAGAGCCCGCTCAATCTCGAGGCGAACTCGGTGCGCGACGAGAAGCTGAAGGTATTGCGCGCCCTCAAGCCGATCACCGCCCACGACATCCAGTTCGCCACCGTCCGCGGCCAGTACGTGGCCGGCGCCGTCGACGGCAAGCCGGTGGAGGGCTACCTGACCGAGCTCGGCCACGAGAGCCGGACCGAGACCTTCGTGGCCATGAAGGTCGAGATTCAGTCCGGGCGCTGGGCCGGGGTGCCGTTCTACCTGCGCACCGGCAAGCGCCTGCCGCAGAAGCTGTCCGAGATCGTGGTGCAGTTCCGCGCCTCGCCGTTCTCGATCTTCCCCGAAGAGGCCTTCGGCCGCGAGCCCAACCGCCTCGTCATCCGCCTGCAGCCGCAGGAGGGCATGAAGCTCGAAGTGATGACCAAGGATCCGGGCCCCGGCGGCCTGCGCCTGCGCCCGACCGACCTCGACATCTCCTTCGAGGAGACCTTCAAGCAGCGCTATCCGGATGCCTACGAGCGCCTGCTGATGGACGTGGTCCGGGGCAACGCCACCCTGTTCATGCGCCGCGACGAGGTCGAGGCCGCCTGGGCCTGGGCCGACGGCGTGCTCAAGGCCTGGGCCGACCGCCCGGAGGCGCCGCGGCCCTATCCCGCCGGGAGCTGGGGGCCGACCGCCGCCATCGCGCTGATCGAGCGCGACGGCCGGACCTGGCACGAGGAACTGCGGTAACGCCGCCTCGCTGCTTACGGCCAAGCTGCCTTGATACGGTCAAGCCGGATGCCGAAGCTGCCCCATGCCGCCGGTCACCGCCCCGCGAGAGGGCGGGCCCGGCCTCGCACGAGGGATCATCGCATGCTGGACTCGAAGCAGGATTTCGCCGTCTCGGCCGAACGCCGCCTGGAGCGCTCGGTCGACTCCGCCTTGCGCGTGATCGCGGCCGCCCATGTCGAGCGGCAAGCGCCGCCGGTCTACGCCGCGCGGCGCCGCCTGAGCGAGGTCTACGGCGCCACCCGCCTCGCAAAACGCCTGGAGCGCGAGCGGCGCAGCGCTTGAGGAGAGTTAGGCCTCCCGCGGTGACGGATCTTTGCCGAACTGGCGTGGGTCCCCTCTCCTGAGGGAGAGAGACAGGGTGAGGGGTGTGACCTCTCCGGATCGTTCTCGACCCTCACCCCAACCCTCTCCCGCACGGGAGAGGGGGCGCGTCGCGATCGGCACGGATCGATGCGCGAACACTTCAGGTCACACCACCGCGTCCCAGGTCTCGCTGAGCGGATTCGTCCCACGCACCAGCCGCGCCCGCAGCACGACATCGCCCTCCGGCATCGGCTGGGGCGGGCGCCACTCCACGTAGATGCGCCAGCCGCCGGTCTGCGGCACGAAGTTGGCCACCGGCTCGTGCAGCGTGCCGGCGCTGGCCGAGACCTCCGCGGCGATCGTCTCGTCCGCGCCGTTGGGCAGCGACGGCCCCTCGAAATCGATCACGCAGAGCCGCCGCTCCGGGTTCGGCGGGGCGGTCGGGCGCAGGCGCTCGGCCGAGCCGAACCGGGTCTCGGTGACCCGGGCGAGGGCGGGTTGCGGGATCGCATCCACCGGCTCCGCCCCCACGGTGGTCAGGCCGTAGGCGAGATGCAGGGCGGTGCCGGGTTGCATCGGCGCCGCCGGTACGAAGGCCGCCACGATGTTGTCCATGTACTCTTCCGCCGAGGGGATTTCGTAGAGCTGCACGGCGCCCTCCGCGAAGGCCCCCTCCGGACCGGGCGCGACCCACAGGCCGGGCCGGGCTTCCTGGCGCGCCTCCACGTCGAGATAGGCGGCAAAACTCCGCTCGCGCTGGAGCAGCCCGAACCCCGATAGGGGCTTGGCCGCAAAGGCCGAGATCTGCGGCTGCCTGCGGCCGTTGACCAGCGGACGCCACATCCGGTCGTCCGGGGTGGCGACGCAAAGCCCGTCGGAATCGTGCACCTGCGGGCGGAAATCGTCGAACGGCTTCGCGCCTCGCGCGCCGGGCCCGTTCTGGCCGTACAGGAACATGCTGGTGAGCGGCGCGAGCCCCAGCTGCGGGATCGGTTTGCGGGGATAGAGCGCCGCCGTGACGGCGATCCGGGCCGGGTCCCCGGGGGTGATCACGAACCGGTAGGCGCCGGACACGCTCGGGCTGTCGAGGAGCGACAGCACCGTGAGGCTGCGCGCCTCCGGCTCCGGCTCGCACAGCCAATGGGCAATGAAGTCGGGAAATTCCTCCCCCTCCGGCGCACCGGTGCCGATGGCGAGACCGCGGGCCGAGAGCCCGTATTCCTGGCCGGCCGCGCGCAGCCGGAAATAGGAGGCGCCGAGAAACACCAGAAACTCCTCCTGGAAGCCCTTGGGGCGCCAGGCCGGCGTGTCCGGGAAGGCGTAGTGCAGGCGGAAGCCCGCGAAGCCGAGATCGGCCGGAAAACTCTGGCCGGCGAGCCGTTGGCCGAGATCGAACAGCCGGTTTTCGTAGGCGATCGGCCGCGCCGGGCCGTTCCGCGGCTGCAGGTAGAGCGCCACGCGCTTGCGCTGCAGGAAGCCCCGGTGGAACAGCTGTGCGCTGAAATGCCGGCCGAGAGGCAGGCTCTCGGACGGACGGAAGACGATGCTCCGATAGCCGTCATAGTCGAGCCCGGCCAGCGCCGGCGGCAGCTCCGTGGCCGGCCCCGCATAGGGCGCGGCCACGAGGCGCTGGGCCTCAGCCGACAGAGTCTCGAAGGTCATCGCACCGTCCTGCGGCCCCCTGGAACCCGGACTCTGCAGCTGAAGCGCCGCCCCGGCCCATGTTCGGGCGTCATTCAGATCTATAGCGCTAGGTACAATACTGCCGGCAGCCGCGGTCAGGACGGTTCTGAGAACGCGGCGCCGGGAGGGGGGATCGATCCGTTCGGCCTCCGGCTGCCTGTGCGGCCGGGTCGGCTGCGTGTCCTCACCCCGGCTATCGGTGTCCACGCTCATCGGTCCCCGCCCGCACGCGGCGGGGCAGCCGGCAGGCTTCCACGGTCGAGTTCTTCGCGCCATGCCTTTCCCTCGCACCGTGTCCTCACGGGTCACCTCCTCGGCCGAACAGCCGCACCGGAACGCCCATCCGGGTGCGCCCGATCCCCAGCGCGTGGAGTCTCCGGCCGTGGCGCGCGAACCCGAGGCCTGGACCGGTGGCGGCCGGACCTTGCTGGCCCGGCGCCTCGCCCTGGCGATCCCGAGCCTCGCCGCCGCCGGCGGTCTCGCATGGCTGGCGGGTCTCGCCTACCCGGCCGGCGGCAGCCCGCTGGCCTGGGCCATCCTGGTCCTGTTCGCCCTGGTGATGGGCTGGCAGGCCTTCGTCGCCTGCCAATACGTCTACGGGCTCGTGGCCGCCATCCTGGGCGACCGGGCGAAATCGGTTCTGGAGCGCCGCTCCGAGGCGGCTGAAGTCCCGGCTGCAAGCGCTGGCCGCACCGCCGCCGTGGTGGCGATCCACGCCGAGGACGCGGTGGCGGTGTTCGCCCGGCTGCGGGTGATGGCCCGCTCGCTCGCACGAGCGGACGCGCACGACATCGACATCTTCGTCCTCTCGGATACCCGGGACGGCGCGATCGCGGCGGTCGAGGAGCACGAATTCGCCCGCATCCAGGCCTGGAGCGAAGCCGACCCGGCCCTACCGCGGATCCGCTACCGGCGCCGGTCGGAAAACATCGGCCGCAAGGCCGGCAATATCGGCGAATTCTGCCGTCGCTACGGCGCGGACTACGCCTTCATGATCGTCCTCGACGCCGACAGCCTCATGACCGGCGCGGCCATGACCCGGCTGGTCCAGCTGATGGACGAGAGCCCCCGCACCGGCCTGATCCAGACCGTGTCCTACGCGGCCGGCCGGGACACCCTGTTCGCCCGCATCCAGCAATTCGCCGTGCGCCTCTACGCGCCCCTGGCCTTGCGCTGCCTGGAGACATGGCAGGGGCCGGAGGGCAGCTACTGGGGCCACAACGCGATCCTGCGGATCGAGGCCTTCGCCGAGAACGCGCAGCTCCCGGTCCTGCCGGGCCGGGCGCCGCTCGGCGGCGAGATCCTGTGCCACGACATCGTCGAGGGTGCCCTGATGGTCCGCGCCGGCTGGGAGGTGCGCCTACTGCCCGAGATGGGCGGCACCTGGGAGGAGATGCCCACCAACCTCGTCGACCTGCTCGGGCGCGAGCGGCGCTGGTGCCAGGGCAACCTCCAGCACCTGCGGGTGCTGCCCTGGGCCGGCCTCCACGCCGCCAGCCGCTCGCACCTCGCCGTCGGCATCCTGGCCTACGGCATGCTGCCGCTCTGGATCGCCTTCCTCGGGCTGGCGTCCTGGCAAGCGGCTCGGACCGGCGATCTCGGCCTGCTCGCCTACGGGCTGACCGGTCATGGCGCGGCCGCCCACGCGCTCGCCGCCCTCAGCCTCGCCGTGCTGGCGCTGCCCAAGGTCCTGAGCCTCGGCCATGTCCTGGCCTCGCCGGGCCGCCGGGCGTCCTTCGGCGGCACGAAGGCGCTGCTGGCCAGCGCCGCCCTGGAACAGGTCGTCTGGGTGTTCCTGTGGCCGGTGCTGACCCTGTTCACCGCCGGCGCCGTGGTCTCGACCTTCCTCGGCCGGGTGGTGCGCTGGGAAACTCAGGACCGCGACGACCGGCAGGTTTCCTGGGCCGAGGCGTTCCGGCTCCAGGCCGATGCCGTGGTGGTCGGGGCGCTGATCGTCTTCGCCCTGGTCTGGGCCGGCAATGCCTGGCTTGGCCTGTGGCTGGCGCCGCTGGCCCTCGCGTTGCTGGCGAGCCCGGCCCAGAGCGTCTGGACCAGCCGGGCCGATCTCGGCCGCGCCGCCCGGGCCCGGGGCCTGTTCCTCACCGCCGACGACACCGCGCAGGCTCCGGAACTGGCCGAGCTGGCGCAGATCCGCGGCCTGCCGGCCGCCCCGGCCCCGGTCCGCACGGCGCCCCTGGAACCGGCCATCTGGCTCGCCACCGACGAGGCGTGAGTTTTTGGGGGCCGGGCGGATCGGGACACGTCAAACCGCCCATTCCTCATCCCGGCGGTTACGGCCAAGCTGCCACAGTGTTGCCATCGAGTCACGGAGGGGCGGAACCGGCTAAGCATGGCGGTTTGAGGGTTGGATTTGGGGCGCGAGCGTTTACCCCTTGGCGAGGATCGGCACGGCATCGTGCCCCGGTAATTCGCCGCGTTCCCACCTGATTTCGCGCCTGCCCCGAGAGGCTTTGATGCGTCGTTTCCTTCCCGCCCTCGTAGGGCTCATCGGCGCGGCCGCCTGCGCCGCACCGGCGCTCGCCTACGAGATCGACCCGCTGACCCGCCAGCCGCTGAACGACGCGCTCACCGTGCGGGTGCGACCGCAAGCCGTCGAGACCGTCGCGGTGCCGGTGGCCAACGCCTCCCTCAACCCCGCCGACCCGCTCGACGCGGCCGTGCCGCAGATGTCGGCGATCCCGCGCGAGACCGTGGCGTATAACGGCCCCTACGGCGCCGGCACGATCGTGGTCTCCACGGCCGAGCGGCGCCTCTACTACGTGATGGGTGGCGGCCAGGCCCTGCGCTACGGCGTCGGCGTCGGCCGTCCGGGCTTCACCTGGGGCGGCGTGCAGACCATCACGATGAAGCGCGAGTGGCCGGATTGGCGCCCGCCGTCGACCATGCTGCGCCGCCGGCCCGACCTGCCGCGCTACATGAAGGGCGGGATCGAGAACCCGCTCGGCGCCCGCGCCATGTATCTCGGCGGCTCGATCTACCGGATCCACGGCTCCAACGAGCCGGAGACCATCGGCACCGCCGTGTCCTCGGGCTGCATCCGCATGACCAACGACGACGTCACCGACCTCTACACCCGCGCCAAGGTCGGCACGAAGGTCGTCGTCCAGCGCTAGGGTTTGGGATTTTTTGGTGAGGGCCGGCCGCGAGGTCGGCCCTTCTGCGTTCAGGCTTCGGGCAGCGTCACCAGCGTATCCGGGCGCTTCACCTCGATCTCGATGAACGCGATCGGGTGGTCCGACCCGTTCATCACGTCGTGCCGGATGCCGGCGGGCCGCATGTAGGATTGCCCGGCCGCGAGCAGGGTCTCGCGGACCGCCGCACCGTCATGGACGCGCAGTACCCCCTCCACCAGCATCACCACGAAATACGGCCAGCCGTGCTCGTGCCAGCCGGTCACCGCCCCGGGCGGAAAATCCCAGCGGGTGATGCGGACCGTGGCGTCGTCCTGCTGGATCGTGGGCACCGCGGGGATCGTGCAGGTGAAGGCCATGGTGGCTCCGGGGCTGGTGCTGTCGACCAAGGGACATCCAAATCTCCCCCTCATCCTGAGGTGCCGAAGCGCAGCGAAGGCCTCGAAGGAGCCCTCCAGGGATCGCGGCGCCTTCTGGAGGGCTCCTTCGAGGCCCGCTGCTGCGGGCACCTCAGGATGAGGGGGAGGATGGGAAGGCTACCAAGCTCTCAATGGCACCCGCACGAGCCCGAGCCGCAGCCCCCGCCCTGCTTCACCGGGGCGGTGCGGGCCGTCTCGCGGTCGAGGCCGCGTTCGGCGAGTTCCGAGAGGTAGGTCTGCCAGCGCGAATCGTATTCGCGGCCCAGCGTGTGCAGGTAGCCCCAGCCATAGAGGCCGGTGTCGTGCATGTCGTCGAAGCCGAGCTTGACCGCGTAGTTGCCGATCGGCTCCACGGCCAGGATCGCCACCGCGCGCTTGCCGCCGATCACCTTGCGCTCCAGGGGCGAATGGCCCTGCACCTCGGCCGACGGGCTCGACACGCGCAGGTACTCGGCCGGCAGGGCGAAGCGCGACCCATCCTCGAAGGCGACGTTGAGCACCCGACGGTCGGCCGACAGGCGGATCTCGGTCGGCCACAGATCCTCGTTCACGGGTCACACTCCTCAAGCATCCGGGGGCTGCGGCCCGGGGTCGGCTTGCCCACGACCGTATCGGGCATCATATGCTCAATCATGCTCGATGACATCTCCAGCACGCCGCAGGGGTTTATGGCCGACGCGCCCCGCGCGCCGTCGCCCGCGCCGCTGATCGACCCGTTCCAGCGGGCGATCTCGTATCTGCGCATCTCGGTGACGGATCGCTGCGACCTGCGCTGCGCCTACTGCATGTCGGAGACCATGCAGTTCCTGCCCAAGCGCGACCTGCTGACCCTCGAAGAGCTGGACCGGCTCTGCGGCGTGTTCATCGCCCGGGGCGTGCGCAAGCTCCGGATCACCGGCGGCGAGCCGCTGGTGCGCCGCGACATCATGCATCTGTTCCGCCGCCTGTCGCGCCACCTCGATTCGGGCGCGCTGGAGGAGCTGACGCTCACCACCAACGGCACCCAGCTCGCCCGGTACGCGAAGGAGCTGGCGAGCTTCGGCGTGCGCCGGATCAATGTGTCCCTGGATACGCTGGACCCCCAAAAGTTCCGGGCGATCACCCGGCGGGGCGACCTGCCGGTGGTGCTCGACGGCATCGCGGCCGCCCGGGCGGCCGGCATGAAGGTTAAGATCAACGCGGTGGCGTTGCGCGACGTCAACGCCGACGAGATCCCCGACATGATCGCCTGGGCTCACGGCCTCGGCATGGACATGACGCTGATCGAGGTGATGCCGCTGGGCGAGATCGAGGCCGACCGCACCGACCAGTTCCTGCCGCTGTCGGTGGCGAGACAGCGCCTGGAGTGCCGCTACACCCTGACGCCGCTGCCCGACCGCACGGGCGGTCCGGCGCGCTACGTCCGGGTCGAGGAGACCGGGGGCAAGCTCGGCTTCATCACGCCGCTGACCCACAATTTCTGCGAAAGCTGCAACCGCGTGCGCCTGACCTGCACCGGCCAGCTTTATTTGTGTCTGGGCCAGGAGGATTCTGCCGATTTGCGCGCGGTGCTGCGGGCATCAGACGATGATTCCGTGCTGGCGGCGGCGGTGGTCGAGGCGATCACCCGCAAGCCGAAGGGGCACGACTTCATCATCGAGCGCCAGCGCCCGGCCGCGGTGGCGCGGCACATGAGCGTGACGGGGGGCTAACTGCTCAGATTTCCTCGTCAGCGTAGCGTGATTGCGCCCGCCCGCGCTGCCCGGAGCCCTTCCGCGGCGCCCCGGCACTGATCCCGGCCACTAGGTCAGCGATGTGGCGCAGAGTCTCCACCGACAGGGCCTTGTCGCCCTCGCCGCGGCCCTGCGGGATCAGCGCCTTGGCGAAGCCGAGTTTCTGGGCTTCCTTGAGCCGCGCACCCGCCTGGGCCACGGGTCGGATCGCACCCGACAGGCCGATCTCGCCGAAATAGACGGTCTCCGGCGGCAGCACCGCTCCCGACAGGGACGAGACCAGGGCGGCGGCCACCGCCAAGTCCGCCGCCGGCTCGGTGATGCGCAGGCCGCCGGCCACATTCAAATACACGTCGTGGGTGCCGAGCCGGATGCCGCCATGGGCCTCCAGCACCGCCAGCACCATGGACAGCCGGTTCGGGTCCCAGCCGACCACCGCCCGGCGGGGCATGCCGAGCGAGGACGGCGCCACCAGCGCCTGGATCTCCACCAGCAGGGGCCGCGTCCCCTCCATCCCGGCGAAGACCGCGGTGCCGGCGGCCTGATGGTCGCGACCGGCCAGGAACAGGGCCGAGGGGTTGGGCACCTCGGCGAGCCCGGCATCGGTCATCTCGAACACGCCGATCTCGTCGGTGGGGCCGAAGCGATTCTTCACCGCGCGCAGGATGCGGAAATGGTGGCCCTGGTCGCCCTCGAACGAGGCGACCGCGTCGACCATGTGCTCCACCACCCGGGGGCCGGCGATCTGGCCGTCCTTGGTGACGTGGCCGACCAGGATCACTGCGGTGCCCGTGGTCTTGGCGAAGCGGATCAGCGCCTGGGCCGAGGAGCGCACCTGCGTGACCGTGCCGGGGGCCGATTCCACCGTCTCGGTCCACATGGTCTGGATCGAATCGATGATCGCCAGCGCCGGCGGGCGGCCCTGGCTCAGGGTCTCGATGATGTCCTCGACATTGGTCTCGGCCGCGAGATCCACCGGGTGGGAACTGAGCCCCAGCCGCTCGGCCCGCAGCCGCACCTGGCCCACCGCCTCCTCGCCCGAGATGTAGGCGACCCGCTCGCCGGTCCCCGCCATGGCGGCGGAGGCCTGCATCAGCAGGGTCGATTTGCCGATGCCGGGATCGCCGCCGAGCAGGATCACCGAGCCGCGCACGAAGCCGCCGCCGGTGACCCGGTCGAGCTCGCCGATCCCCGAGGGGATACGCGGCGCCTCCTTGGTCTCGCCGGTCAGGCCCTCCAGCGGAAACACCCGGCCGCGGGCACGGGACGGCCGGGTCGCCACCGGGCCGGACTGGCCAGGCGCGGCGGCCGCCTCCTCGACGATCGTGTTCCAGCCGTTGCACGCCTCGCAGCGCCCGCGCCAGCGGTTGTAGACCGCCCCGCAGGACTGGCAGACGAAGGTCTGGTGGATCTTGGCCATTCGGGTCCGCGCGCCGCTGGTCCGGCGTCCGAAAGAGGGTCCGGATCACCCTACATAAGTTCGAACATAACGCGAACCCAGCCCCGTCAGGATCTCGTAACCGATCGTGCCGGCGGCGCGGCCGACCGTGTCGATATCGAGGCTGTCGCCGATCAGCACGGCTTCGGCGCCGCGCCGGGCCGGGGGGGCCGCGGTGACGTCGAGGATGATCAGGTCCATGGAGACCAGACCCAGGATCGGGCAGGGCACGCCCCCGACCAGGGCCTGCCCGCGCCCGCTGATCGCTCGCGGGAAGCCGTCGGCGTAGCCGAGGGACAGGGTGGCGAGCCGGCTCGGCGCGGGGGCGGTCCAGCGGCCATTATAGCCGACGCTGGTTCCGGCCTCGACATGCCGCACCTGCGCGATCAGGGCCTCCAGCCGCACCACCGGGCGCATCGGATTGGTGGATTCGGGTATGGGGTTGCCGCCGAACAGGGCGTAGCCCGGCCGCAGCAGGTCGTGCCGGGCACCGTCGAGGAAGACACCCGAGGAGTTGGCGAGCGACGCCCGCAGGCCCGGATAGGCCGCCCGGACCCTCGCGAAATCGGCGATCTGCCGGGCGTTGACCGGATCCTCCGGCTTCTCGGCGCTGACGAAGTGGCTGAGCAGCAGGTCGATGCCGCAAGCCGCAATGCTCGGATCGCCGGCGAGTTCCAGTGCCTCCGGCACCGGCAGCCCCAGGCGGTTCATGCCGGTATCGACGTGGAGCGCCGCCGGCTGGCCTCCGCCCGAGAAGGCCGCCCATTCCAAAATTTCTTCGCGGCTGCCGAGCACCGGGCGCAGGTCGTGCGCCGCGAAGGCCGCGCAGGCGCCGGGCGGCAGGCCGTTCAGGATGTAGATCGCGGCTTCCGGCAGGGCGGCCCGGGCCGCGATGCCCTCAGCGAGGTGAGCGACGAAGAAGGTCCGGCACCCGGCCGACCACAGGGCCGGCCCGACCCGGGCGACGCCGCAGCCATAGGCATCGGCCTTCACCACGGCGGCGCAATCGGCCCCACGGGCGGCCAGCATCCGCCAGTTCGCCACGATCGCCCCGAGATCAATCGTCAGCCGGGCGCCGTGGGCGCCGATATCCGACCCGGACTCCGTCACCGACCTACTGCCCGCCACCGAAACGCCCCCGATCCTCGATTCCCCGGGGACCGATGCACGATGCGGACCCGTGAGGCGAGTCGGTTCGCGGCATTGGTCTCAGGGGTCGACGAGACTGGCAACCCGCGCGGCGATCTCGCCCACGGTGCCCGGATCCGCGACACCGGCGAGGCTCGCACTGCCGTCGGCGATGCGCGCCCGTAGATCGAAGCTGCGGACCTGCGTGCAGACCGCCACGCCGGTCACGCCATCCGCCGTGACGGGGACTGCGAGGCCCGCGGCGCGGGCGCCCGCCGCCACGGTGGAAATGACCACGGCGATGGCCGTGCCGTGAACGTTCACAGCCTCCGGCGTCAGGACAACCCAGTAGTGCCGATCTCGCATTTCTCGGCCCACGACCGGGTTGGGGTTGGTCGAGTAGATCTCGCCGCGCTTCGGGACCTTCGGCCGCGGGCCCATCACCCGATCTCATTGCCCACTGGGGGACCCTCCAGAGCCTTGGCCGTATCCGCGTACAACGCCGGCAGATGCTCGGCGCCTTCCAGAAGCTCCACCAGGGTGTAGCGGCGCTTCCGTTTCGCGACCGGTGTCGCGACCAGGGCGCCATCCTGTACGGCGAGTGCGAGGTCGGTGCCCGTATCGGCTCCGATAGCGGCCAGAACGGCGGGAGGGAGCGTCATCACGCGGGCTCCGCCTTGGCGCCGAACGGTCACGACTGCCGTTGTCGACGCTTGAGTCGGCGGTTTGACGTTCGTTGTCGTGCCAGGCGTTCGTTTGGCTACCGGCATGGTCACGCTCCTTCAGAAGGTGCTACAAAGGTAGCACTTTCCCGTTGCCGCCAACACCCATCATCGCCGCAGGCGGAACGGGTTGAAATCCGTCTCCGTATCGAAGGCATCACGTACTTCCGCCCGCTTCAGGAAGCCGATCAGCGGCACGCTGAGGGGCAGGGCCACAATCTCCCAGGCGACCTTCAGCATCCAGATCGAGAGCGCGAGGCGGACGAGATCCGCGGCGGGATACAGCCCGCCGAAGCCGAGCCCGATGAACAGGACCGAATCGATGCCCTGGCCGACCAGCGTCGAGGCGACGAGCCGCGCGGCCAGGCCCCGCCCGCGAAAGCGCAGCTTCAGCTTGGCGAGCAGGTAGGCGTTCAGGAATTCGCCGACGAGATACGCCGCGAGCCCGGCGAGCGCGAGCCGCGGGGTGGCGCCAAGCACCGCTTCGAACGCCGCCTGGTGCGGCCAGAACGGCGCGGGCGGCAGCGCCGCCGCGATCCCGTAGGCCAGGATCCAGAGCGCCTGCGCCAGGAAGCCGGTCCAGACCACCGCCCGGGTGCTGGCGTAGCCGTAGACCTCGGTCAGCACGTCGCCGAACAGGTAGGAGGCGGGAAACACGATCACCGCCGCCGTGAAGGTCAGCCCGCCCACCGAGACGATCTTGCCCGCCAGGACCAGCGAGATCATCAGCACCGCGCCGAACAGGCCGGCGATCGGAACGAGGTAAACGGGGCCGGCCGCGGCCCGGTCCGCGCTCACGGTCGGCCCGGGCTGATGCATGGACGGCACAGGCCTCGCCCGAGGCCCGTCCCTGAGGGTGACGGCCGAGGTTCGGCTTGGTATACTTCGGCCCCGGTCCCGGGGAGCCGCATGGCCGCCGCGGCATCCCCTCTGGTTCCTAAAAGTTCACAGATGCCGTTTACCGTTCTGGATCTCGTCGTGCTCGGCATCGTCGCGGTCTCCGCGCTGCTCGCGGCCGTGCGTGGCGTCACCCGCGAGGTGCTGGCGATCATCGCCTGGGTGGCCGCCGCCGCCGTCGCGTGGTCGTTCTATCCGATGCTGCTTCCGCTGGTGAAGCAGCACGTCAACAGCGATACCGTGGCGCTGGTCGCCTCCATCGCGGCGATCTTCCTGGGCACGCTGATCGTCGTCTCGATCATCACCGTGAAGATCTCGGACGTGGTGCTCGACTCGCGCATCGGCGCGGTCGACCGCTCGCTGGGCTTCCTGTTCGGGGCGGGCCGCGGCTTCCTGATCTGCGTGATCGGCTGGGTGTTCCTGTCCTGGCTGGTGCAGGGCAAGGTGCCGGACTGGGCCGCGCAGGCGCGCACGCGCCCGATGCTGGAGAAGTCCGGGGACGCCTTGGTGGCTCAGTTGCCGGAGAATCCGGAGGGCTTCCTGAAGCAGTTCAAGAAGCCGAAGGCCGTCACGCCGCCCAACGAGGCGGCCGACGCCCCCGCCGAGACCGACCCGGCGCCTCAGCGCCGGACCGAGACCGCGCCGGCCCCGACGCGACGCTGATCTGCGGCGCGCGCCGTTGGTCGGTCTGCGTGGAACGCCTAGATAGCGGTTCCGGAGACGATCGGATGATATCCGCGACGACCGGCGCGCCGGCCCGTCGCCGCCGGGACTCGTGAAGTGATCGATCGCAGCATGTCCCAATCCGACGCTTATTCCGCCGCTTTCGATCTCGACGGCGACACGCTGCGCGAGGAGTGCGGTGTTTTCGGCATCTTCGGGCACCCGGAGGCCTCGGCCATCGTGGCGCTCGGGCTGCACGCCCTGCAGCACCGCGGCCAGGAAGCGGCCGGGATCGTCTCCTTCGACGGCGCGGTGTTCCATTCCGAGCGGCGCCCCGGCCTCGTGGGCGATTCCTTCTCGGACGGCGACACCATCGCCCGACTGAAAGGTCGCGCCGCCATCGGGCACGTGCGCTACTCGACCACCGGCGGGACGATCCTGCGCAACGTGCAGCCGCTGTTCGCCGAGCTGGCCAGCGGCGGCCTCGCGGTCGCCCATAACGGCAACCTCACCAACGCCCTGTCGATCCGCCGCGACCTCGTGCGCGACGGCGCGATCACCCAGTCGACCTCCGACACCGAGGTGATCCTCCACCTCGCGGCCCGCTCCCGGAAGCCGCGGATCGTCGAGCGCTTCATCGATGCCCTGCAGGCGATCCAGGGCGCCTACGCGATCGTCGCGCTCACCAACAAGAAGCTGATCGGCGCCCGCGACCCGCTCGGCATCCGCCCGCTGGTGCTCGGTGAACTCGACGGCCGCTACATGCTGGCCTCCGAGACCTGCGCCCTCGATATCATCGGCGCCCGCTACGTCCGCGACGTCGAGAACGGCGAGGTCGTGGTGATCTCCGAGGAGGGCGTCGAGTCGATCCGCTTCGCCGACGCCGTGCCGATGCGGCCCTGCATCTTCGAGTACATCTACTTCGCCCGGCCGGATTCGGTGGTGAACGGCAAGAGCGTCTACGCCGTGCGCAAGGCGATCGGCCGGGAACTCGCCCGGGAGGCCGCTGCCCCCGCCGACATCGTCGTGCCGGTGCCGGATTCCGGCGTGCCGGCCGCGCTCGGCTTCGCGCAGGAGACCGGAATCCCCTTCGAGATGGGGATCATCCGCAACCACTATGTCGGCCGCACCTTCATCCAGCCGACGCAATCGGTGCGCGAGCTCGGAGTGCGGATGAAGCACTCGGCCAACCGCGCGGCGATCGAGGGCAAGAGCATCGTTCTGGTCGATGACAGCCTGGTGCGCGGCACGACCTCGGTGAAGATCGTCCGGATGATGCGCGAGGCCGGCGCTGCCGAGGTGCATTTCCGGATCGCCTCGCCGCCGATCACCTATCCCGACTTCTACGGGATCGACACGCCGGAGCGGGAGAAGCTGCTGGCCGCGACGCACGACCTCGAGGCGATGCGGAAGTATATCGGCGCCGATTCACTCGCCTTCCTGTCGATCCCAGGCCTCTACCGGGCGATGGGCGAGGAGGAGCGCAATGCGGCCTGCCCGCAATACACCGACCATTGCTTCACGGGCGACTATCCGACCGGCCTGACCGACCTCTCCATCGCCGGCCCGAAGCGCTTCGCCATGCTGGCCGAGGCGGATTGAGCCGGCCGATACGGGGTTCCCAAAGGGCAAGCCCTTTGGCGGGGTCCAGGGGCAGCGCCCCTGGGTCTATGCAGGGTTCCACCCTGTACCCGCAAAAGGTCTCGGACCTTTTGAAACCGGAACTTTTTGATCCGCCTAGCGCCAAAATGCGCTAGGTCCCGCGCATGGCTGAGTCTCAAAAAATCCTCGAAGGCCGCGTGGCGGTGGTCACCGGGGCGTCCCGTGGCATCGGGCGGGCCGCCGCCCTGGCCCTGGCCGAGGCCGGCGCCCACGTGGTCGCGGTGGCCCGCACGGTCGGCGCCCTGGAGGAACTGGACGACGCCATCCGGACGGCCGGATCCAGCGCTACCCTCGTGCCCTTCGATCTCGCCGATTACGACGCCATCGACCGGCTGGGCGCGGCGATCAACGAGCGCTGGAAGCGGCTCGACATCCTGGTCGGCAATGCCGGCATCCTCGGCGCGCTCATGCCGATCGGCCACATCACCCCGAAGGTCTGGGGCCAAGTGATGGACGTGAACGTCACGGCCAACTGGCGCTTGATCCGCTCGTTGGACCCGCTGCTGCGCATGTCCGATGCCGGCCGGGTGGTCTTCGTCTCCTCGGGCGCCGCCTCGAAATGCCGGGCCTATTGGGGGCCGTACTCAGTCTCGAAGGCGGCGCTCGAAGCGCTGGTGCGGACCTACGCGGCGGAGAACGAAACTACCGCCATCCGGGCGATGCTACTCAACCCGGGGCCGCTGCGAACCGGCATGCGCCGCTCGGCCATGCCGGGCGAGGACCCCGAGACCCTCAAGACCCCCGAGGATCTCGCCCCCCATTTCGTGCGGCTCGCCGCACCGGACTGGACCGAGACCGGCAAGCTCTACGATTTCCCCACCGATCGGGTGCTGCAGTTCCGCGCGCCCGAGTAGGGGGTCCGGGGCCTGCGGCCCCGGCGGGTTGCGGGCGGAGCCCGCAGGGTTTGGGATTTACGATGATCGACGTCCGCTGCATCTGTGCGATCGGCCTGCGCGGCCAGCTCGGCCTGAACGGGCACCTGCCCTGGGAGGGCAACACCGATCCGCTGTTCGTGGAGGACGTGACGCGCTTCTTCGCGCTCACCATGGGTCACGTGCTGATCGCCGGGCCTAAAACCGTGGCCTCAGTGCCAGACTTCGCCTTCAAGGACCGCACCATCGACGTGATCCGCAGCCACGAGGATCCCGAGCAGGTGCTCAAGCGCTACCCGGGCCGTCGGATCTTCGTCGGCGGCGGCATCGCGGTGTGGAACGTCTACGCCCAGTACATCCAGAACTGGGACATCACGCGCCTGCCCTACGACGGCGAGGCCGACCGCTGGTTCGATCCGGCCTGGCTGGTGGGCGGGGCGCTGCGGCCCTGACGACCGGCACCTTCCGGCGGGCCGGGACGTTGGCGTGCATGTCGCGTGTCCGGAGGCTCGATGAGCGTCTATAGCTACCGCTTCGGCATCGAGGAAGAGTATTTCCTCGCCGATGCCGAGACCCGCGGCACGCCCCGGGGCGATCTCGCCGGCTTCCATGCTCGGGTGCAGGCGGAGCTGCCCGAGACCGGGCGCGAGCTGGTCGCCGCGCAGGTCGAGGTCTGCACGCCGCCGCTGGCCGATGCGCAGGCTGCGCGAAACAATCTCGGTGGCCAGCGGATGCAACTCGCCGGCATCGCGGCCGAAAACGGCTTGAGCCTGCTCGCCTGCGGCACCCATCCGCTCGCGCGCTGGTCCCGCCAGACCGCCACCGACGGCGAGCGCTACAAGGGCATCTTGTCGGATGTCGGCATCGCGGCCCGGCGAGCGCTGATCTGCGGCATGCATGTCCATGTCGAGGTGCCGGACCCGGACGCGCGGGTCGACCTGATGAACCGGCTGCTGCCGTTCCAGCCGCTGCTGCTGGCGCTCTCGGCTTCCTCGCCGTTCTGGCAGGGGGAGGCGACCGGTCTGATGGCCTATCGGCTGAGCGTCTTCGGCGAATTGCCCCGCACCGGCCTGCCGGAACTGTTCCGCGATGCCGCCGCCCATGCGCGGTTCGTGGACATCATGACCCGCTCCGGCGCCATCGCGGATGCGAGCTTTCTGTGGTGGTCCCTGCGCCCGTCGATTAAGTTCCCGACCCTGGAATTGCGTATTGCCGATGCCTGCACCCGGCTCGACGATTCGCTGTGCGTCGCCGCCCTGTACCGCTGCCTCGTGCGCCTGTGCGTGCGCCGGCCCGACCTCAATGCCGGGCTCGACGGGGTCTCGCGGGCGCTTGCCTCGGAGAACCTGTGGCGCGCCCAGCATAGCGGCGTGCGCGCCACGCTGATCGACGAAGCGCGGGCTGAAGCGGTGCCGTTCGCCGAGGCGCTGGAGGCGGTCCTCGCCCTGGTGGAGGAGGATGCCGACGCGCTCGGATGCGCCGCGGACGTCGCCCGCGCCCGGGCGATCGTCACCGAGGGCACCAGCGCGGACGGGCAGGTCGGGGCGTTCGAAGCCGCCTTGGCCGATGGCCGGGACGAGCGTGCCGCCCTGTCGGCCGCCGTGGACTGGATCGCCGACGCGTCCCGGTGACGGGCCGCCTCAGCCCTTGTCGAACGGGTTCTGTGAGGTCCGCAACGACAGCCGGATTGGCGTGCCCGGCAGCTCGAAGGTCTCGCGCAGGGTGTTGACCAGATAGCGGGTGTAGGATTTCGGCAGGGCGTTGAGCTGGTTGCCGAACAGCGCGAAATGCGGCGGTCGGCTCTTCACCTGGGTGGCGTAGCGGATCTTGATCCGCCGACCCGACACCGCCGGGGGCGGGTTGCGGGAGGTCGCCTCGCTCAGCCAGTCGTTGATGCGCGAGGTCGAAATCCGTTTGTCCCAGACCTCGGAGGCCTGCACCACCGCCTGCATCAGCTTGTCGAGGCCCTCGCCGGCCAGCCCCGAGAGCGGCACCACGGCGACGCCGCGCACTTGCGGCAGCAGGCGCGTGCAATCCTCGCGCAGCTGCTTGAGCAGGCCCGGCTGGTCGGCCACCAGATCCCACTTGTTGAGGCCGATCACCACGGCCCGGCCCTCGCTCTCGACGAGGTCGATGATGGTGAGATCCTGCTTCTCGAACGGGATCGTGGCGTCGAGCAGGACCACCACCACCTCCGCGAAGCGGACGGCGCGCAGCCCGTCAGAGACCGCGAGTTTTTCCAATTTGTCGTCGATCCGCGCGCGGCGGCGCATCCCGGCGGTGTCGTGGAGCTTGATCTTGCGCCCGCGCCACTCCCAATCCAGCGAGATCGAATCGCGCGTGATGCCGGCCTCGGGGCCGACCAGCAGGCGATCCTCGCCGAGCATGCGGTTGATCAGCGTCGACTTGCCGGCATTCGGACGGCCGATGATGGCGACCTTCAGGGAACGGCCACCGGGGCCGTCATCCTCGTCCTCGTCGTCTTCGGGCATGGGCAGGACGCCTTTCAGCATCTCGTGCAGCTCGCCCAGGCCCTCGCCATGCTCGGCCGAGAACGGGATCGGGTCGCCGAGCCCGAGGGTGAAGGCCTCGTAGGCGCCGGCGAGTCCGGCGCCGCCTTCGGCCTTGTTGGCGATCAGGATGACCGGGCAGCCGGCCCGGCGCACCATTTCCGCGAAGGGTTGGTCGGCCGGCAGCACCCCGGCCCGGGCGTCGATCACGAACAAGACCACGTCGGCGGCGAGGATCGCCGCCTCGGTCTGCATCCGCATCCGGCCGACGAGGGTCGCGGCGTCCGCCTCCTCCAGCCCGGCGGTGTCGATCACCCGGAAGTGGAGGCCGCCGAACGCGACATCGCCCTCGCGCCGGTCGCGGGTCACCCCCGGCCGATCGTCCACGAGCGCGAGCTTCTTGCCCACGAGGCGGTTGAACAGGGTCGACTTGCCGACGTTCGGCCTCCCGACGATCGCGACGGTCGGCATGTCCATGGTGTATCTCGAGACGTTCGAAGAAAAATCAGCGCGTGATCGGCGGGGGCGGGGCGGCGACCTCGGGCTTGGCCTCGGTCACGGTGACCGGGCCGCCCGCCACGAGGGCCGCGTAGACTTCGATCCGCTCACGCAGGTTCCGGGGCGTCTCGGGATCGGCGACCAACTGGTCGAACCAGCGGCCGGCCTCCTCGAAATCGCCCTTCTTGAGGGCGGCGAGGCCCAGCATCTCGCGGGCGGTGTGGCGGAACGGCGTGCCGGCGGCGAGCCCCTGGAGGTTGGCGAGTGCCGGATCCGGGTTCGCGCTGTCGAGGCGCAGCAGCGCCGCGCGCAGGCGTGCCAGATCACGCAGGCCGTCGCCGAGGCCGGTGTCACCGGCGAGCGTGTCGAACGCCTTCGCACCGGCCTCCGGGTCGCGCTTGCCGGTCTCGGCCGCAGAGCGGAACCGGGAGAGCAGGCGGTAGCCTGCCGGCCCCTGCTGCTCCAGCGCGTCGAACACCTTGTCGGCTTCCGCGACCTTGCCGTCCCGGGCCAGCCGGTTGGCTTCGTCGAACTGCACCGAGGCGGTCTCGGCGGCCACGCGCTGCTGGTTCTGCCAGTAGCGCCAGCCGGCGACGCCCACCACCAGCAACACGGCGAGCGCGATGATCACCCCGCTGTAGCGCTTCCAGATCTGAAAGATCCGGTCGCGGCGATAGTCCTCGTCGACCTCGCGGATGAACTCGTTGTTCTCGGCCATCATTTCCCGGCCCGCGCGTGTCCGCGGGCCACCTTGCACAGCTATCGAGCCCCGCGCCTAACACACGGGGGCCGGGTTGGCGACAGCGAGCGTGGTCGGGCGGGTGTGCGGGGCCCTCAGGCGGTGCCGGGCCAGACCGACACGCCGATCAGCGGGTAGTGCAGGTAGCGCGAGAACACGAACCAGACGGCCGTCCCGATCACCACGGCCAGGATGTCGTTGCGCCAGCCATGCGGGGCCGCGACGGCACCGCCGTGCTGGGCGACCACCGCCCCGGGGGCGAGCGCCCGGCGCTTGGCGCTGATCCGCGCCGCCACCGCCCAGGCCAGGAAGCCGCCGAACAGCAGGATCGAGCCGAGATCGCCGTTGGCCAGCAGGTGGGCGGTCGCCCAGATCTTCACGGCGAGCAGCATCGGGTGCTTGGCCTTGGCCCGGATGTGGCCCGGCAAGTAGGCGGCGGCGAGGCACACGAAGGCGAGCCAGACCAGCGTCAGGGCGAGGTGGCGCGTCCAGACCGGCGGATCCCAGACCGGGATGTAGCCGGCGAGCCGGTAATCGTGGAAGCCGATCCCGATCAGCACCAGCCCGAGCAGCGACAGGGCGGTGTAGCCGAGCTTGTACCGGCCCTCGCCGATCCGGCCGACGATCTCGGCGCGCTTGGCGCGCACCATCGAGAAGGCATGCGTGCCGAGGAACAGCACGAGCCCGAGGATCAGGAGGAGCATGAGGGACTTTCGGACGGCGGCCGGGCGGCAAGTACTCTGTAACCGTTCTCAAGCGAATCTGGCGCGCTTTGTCCAGGCGTGGCCGGGACGCACCCGGATTTCAGCGATGGGTTTGGCGTACGGGATGGCTGGTGCGGGTGGCGGGGCGCCGTTTCTCCCTCCCCCCTCTGCGGGGGAGGGTGGCCCCTGCGTTACCAGGGGTCGGGAGAGGGGAGCGCCGCATCCGGAAAGATCGCTTCGGGAGCCGAAGCCCGCAGCGTCGCGCTGCCCCTCTCCCGACCCCCTTCGAGGGCCACCCTCCCCCGCAGAGGGGGGAGGGATCCGGCAGCGTACCGCTCTACTCGCCGCGGCCCTCTTGGCGCTCCTCCTCATCATCCCCCCGCCGGCCCGGGCCGCCGCCGAGCCGCCCCTTTCGGCCCTGACCCTGGTCGGGCCGCCATCAATCGTGTTCAAGGCCGGGCGCGATGCCTGCGACGGCGCCGATGTCCCGGATGCGCCGGCCCGGGCGTTCCGCGATGCCGCCGGTGCGGTGGCGGTGTTCGGCATGCATTACCGCAACCGCGCCCTGCGCGGGCCGGACCTCGACCACCTCAAGCTCGACTGCACGGTCGTGCTCGATTCCGGTGAGAAGGCCGACCCGGCGGCTTATGACGACCGGTCCTGGATCACCGCCACTTGGACCGAGGACGGCAGCCGCGTCGCCGCGCTCCTGCACCACGAGTACCAGGCCAACGAGCATCCCGGCCGCTGCCCGGCAGGGGCCTACATGGCGTGCTGGTACAACACGATCACGGCCGCCGCCTCGACGGATGGCGGACGCAGCTTCCTGCGCCAAAGCCCGCCCGTCGTGGTGGCCGGTGCACCGTTCCGGCAGGAGGTTGGCCAGGGCCGACATCGCGGCTTCTTCAACCCATCGAACATCGTCGCGGACGGGCGCTGGCGCTACGTTCTGGCCTCGACCACGGGCTGGGACCGCCCCGGCAGCGATCAGGAGGCGGGTGTCTGCCTGTTCCGCAGCGACGATCCCGCCGACCCGGCCCGCTGGCGCGCCTGGACCGGCACCGGCTTCACCGCCGCCTTCCCGGACCCTTACCGCAAAGCCGTCCAGCGTCCCGAGACGTGCCGGCCGGTGGGGCCATTCCCGGGACCTGTCGGCGCCGTGGTCCGCCACTGGGGCACGGGCGCCTGGATCGCGGTGTTCATGGCCAAGGCCGGGGAGGGGTTCGCAAAATCCGGGTTCTACTGGACGAGTTCGCGCGACCTGATCGCCTGGGACACGCCGCGCCTGCTCCTCGAAGGCGCGACCCTGTACGACGATCCGTGCAAGGCGACCGTGCCGCTGATCGCCTATCCGTCGCTCCTCGATCCGGGGGCGAAGGGCCGCAACTTCGACGATGTCGGCGACGGCGCCCTGCTCACCTACGCGAGCCTGCGCGTCGAGGGCTGCACGATCACCTCAGACCGGGACCTCCTGCGCCGCCCGGTGGCGATCCGTGTCTGGCCCTGACGGGCTCGACCCCGTTCCGAAAGCCCCGGGCCATCGTTAAGCTTGGAGCAGTGATCCGGCCATCGGCGGTTTTCAGGAGGGTCTCATGGACAGCGAAACCCCGGATCCCGCGACGATCCGCGACGCGGCGGACCTGCGCGCCCAGTTCGGCGCCGTCGGTGCGCTCGCTGCCGGCAAGGTGCTCGATCACATCGACGCTTACGCCCGCCGGTTCATCGCGCTCGCGCCGTTCCTGGTGCTGGCGAGCGCCGACGCGGCCGGCCATGCCGATGCCAGCCCCCGGGGCGACGCGCCGGGCTTCGTGGCCGTTCCCGATGCCCGCACCCTGGTGATCCCCGACCGGCGCGGCAACAATCGCATCGACAGTTTTCACAATATCATCGAGAGCCCCGGAATCGGGCTGATCTTCTTCGTGCCGGGCATCGACGAGACCCTGCGGGTGAACGGCACAGCGGCGGTGACGCGGGATCGCGCGCTGCTCGAACCGATGCGCGCCCAAGGCACGGTGCCGACGATCGGGCTGATCGTGCGGGTGCGAGAGGCGTTCTTCCATTGCGGCAAGGCGCTGATGCGCGCGCAGCTCTGGGATCCGGCACGCCACATCGCGCGCGACACCTTTCCCAGCCTCGGTCGCATCCTGGCCGACCAGACCGCCGCCTCCGATATCCCGGAGGCCGAGGCGCGGATCGCGGATTCCTACCGCACGCGGCTCTACTGAGCGCTTCGGTCGGTCGGCGGGCGAACCGGAGCCAACCGCAGCGCGTTCCGGAGCGAGACACAAGGCGCTGCGCCGAAAGGATCCCGCATGCGTGAGTCCCCGGTTCCGAAGGAGAGGCCCCGCTTCGCTGGACCCCGCCGGTCTCGCGATGCGGCCGCGCTCGGGGCGGGAGCCGTCGGTGCCTCGGCGTTGGGCGCGCTCGCGATCGGGGTCGCGGCCCTCGGCGCGGTCGCGCTCGGCGCCTTCGCGATCGGCTGCCTCTCGGTCGGCCGCGCCCGGGTCGGAGCACTCGACGTGAACTCCCTGAAGGTCGGCTCCCTGGAGATCGATGCGCTGACGGTCCGGTCGCTGCGCGTCCTCGACCGGGGGGACGGGGCCGCGCGCTGAAGCTTCGTCGCGAAGACTGGCGGGGGACCTCCCGATGGCGTAGCCTTGAGCCCGTCGTACCGGAGATGCCCGCGAGGACAGCCCGCGATGAGCGATAAGACCAAGCCCTTTCGCCCCGGCGACGCGCTCGATGTCCTCGGCGAGACCGAGGGCGATTTCGTCCTGCCGCTCTGCCTGCCGAAGCCCAGCCTGCTGATCGGGGAGGACCTCGCCATGATCGTCCTCGATACGATCCACGGCCAGCGGGTCGGCTTGCCCCTCAGCCTGCAAGGGGCAGCCGACCTGCACGCGGTGCTGGAAGAGGCCCTGCGGCTGCTGCAGGCGCGGGACGGCGGTTCGATCCAGTAGCGGTCGAACCGGCCTTTACGTCTCCGGCTCGTCATCCGTCGCGGGGCCGTCCGCGCGTTCGCCCCGGGCGACCTCGCGCATCGCCGAATCCCGCAGAGGGCGCTGCAGCTTGAGCGCCTCCGCGGTGGGCGCTTCTAGCCAGGCCGCCCATTCCTCCGGCTCGGTTAGCAGGACCGGCATCGCCTTCGGGTGGACCGGGCCGACGATGCCGTTCGCCTCCGTGGTCAGGAACGAGAACAGCCGGTGCTCCTCCGCCACGCGGTCCGGGTTCTCACGCTTGGTCCCGCGCACGCCGGACCAGGGCCGCCAGATGCCCGCGAAGGCGAAGAGCGGCCGATCCTCATTGAGGGCGAACCACACCGGCGTCTTGCGCGGCTTGGTGTCGGCATACTCGCTGAACGCGGTGACCGGCACGAGGCAGCGATGGGCCGGCCCGAGCCAGGGCCGCCAATGCGGGCTCGCCGCGTTGCGGACATTGGTGACCGGATGCTCGCCGAACGCCTTCGGGCCCGGGATGCCCCAGCGCATCATGGCGAGTTCCCGGCCCTCCGCCCCGTTCCAGACAACCGGCGCCATCTGGTCCGGAAAGATCGCCGGCAACGGCGGCAGGTTGCCCGTGCGGTCGCGGGCGAGCCCGAAGGCGCGGCGCAGCTCGGCGGGGCCGGTGCGCAGGCTGTAGAGGTTGCACATGGGGCTCTCGGACCGTCCGGGGCGTCGGGAACCGCGCCGCGAACCGGCCGGCCCCGCACGCTACTCGCACGCGGCCGGGCCGCCCGCGCTCAGGCGGCGTTCTGCGCGGCCGCGCGCAATTGCTGCGTGGCACTGTTCGCCTGCTCGGCGGATTGGGCGATGACCCCGAGACTCGCGGTGATCGCGCCGACGCCGCTGGCGGCCGTCTGCATGCTGGCCGACATCTCGCGGGTGACGGCGGATTGCTGCTCGACGGCGGTCGAGATCGCCGTCGCGACCTCGTTGAGCTTCACGATCGTGCCCTGGATCGAGCCGATCGCCTCGACGGCCCCCCGGGTCGCCTCCTGGCTCCCCGCGATCTGGGTGCCGATCTGTTCCGTGGCCCGGGCGGTTTGGTTGGCGAGCTCCTTCACTTCGGAGGCCACCACCGCGAAGCCCCGGCCGGCATCGCCGGCGCGCGCGGCCTCGATCGTGGCGTTGAGCGCCAGCAGGTTGGTCTGCGCCGCGATGCTCTGGATCAGAGCGACGACTTCGCCGATCTGGGCCGCGGACTGGCTGAGGCCGGCGATGATCCGGTGCGTCTCCCGGGCTTGGCCCACGGCCTGCCCGGCGATCTCCGAGGCCTGCCCGACCTGCGCGCTGATCTCCGCGACCGAGGCGGCGAGTTCCTCGGCGCCCGAGGCCACGGTCTGGATGTCGCCGGAGACGTGCGTCGACGATTGGGCGGCCTGCCCGGCCTGCTGCGAGACGCCGGATGCGGCCTCCGCGATGGCGGCCAGGTCGCGCGCGATGGCGCTTTGCAACGCGGCCCGCTGCCGGCGCTCCAGCACGGCGGCGGTCACGTCGGTGGCGAATTTGACAATCTTGAGCGGACGCCCGTCGCGGTCGAAAATCGGGTTGTAGCTGCCCTGGATGTAGACTTCGCGCCCGCCCTTGGCGAGCCGGCAATACTCATCGGCCTGGTATTCGCCGCGGCCCAGGCTGTCCCAGAACTGCCGGTATGCGGCGCCTTGGCGGGTCTCCGGGTCGATGAACAGGCTGTGGTGATGACCCTGGATTTCCTCCAGCCGATACCCCATCGACGTGAGGAAATTGTCGTTCGCGGTCAGGATCGTGCCGTCGAGGGCGAATTCGATCACCGCCTGCACCCGGTTGATCGCCTTGATCTGGCCCTCGTACCCGATGGTGCGCATCACCTGCTCGGTCACGTCGCTGGCGAACTTGACGACCTTGGTCGGCTTGCCGCCGCGGCCGAGGATCGGGTTGTAGGTCGCCTGCAGCCAGACCTCGCGGCCGCCCTTGCCGATGCGCTTGAACTCGCCCCCTTGGAATTCGCCGTGCCTGAGCGCAGCCCAGAATTCGCGGTAGGCTTCGCTGTCCCGGAAGGCCGGCGCGACCAGCATTCCATGGGACTGGCCCCGGATCTCGTCGAGCTGGTAGCCAACCGCTTCGAGGAAGTTCTTGTTCGCCGTCAGGATCGTGCCATCGAGGGCGAATTCGATGACCGCCTGGGATCGATCCAATGCTTCCACTTTCGAGTGGAGATCCTTATTGAGCAGCAAGCCCATCGACCGCCTCGTCCTTGCTTAAATGTCTCGACCGCCGTGGATCTGATTCGGCGTGCGCCAAGTGGGATTACGTAGAGTTGTTACTGCGGCTATCATTAACAAAAAATTAATATCAGAACTCGAGTGCGATCGGGTTGTTTTTGTACATTTCTAGAAGGATCAAGATTTGGATTAGATATGTATTTGCGTAATTTGATATATCTAAAGTCTTTAATTCAGTATTCCGATTACTGATGTCATTGTAAATGAAAATCATGCATGATCGGGCAAGAATATCTGACTTATATTGGTATTCGATGGGTCTATTTAAGCCGGGGCGTACGCGTTCGAAACGCGTACGGAGCATCCTAGGCCGTCCAAGGAATCCTGCCAGGGGCAAGACGCGGGGATCAGGGGATACATGCAGGTTCGGGATACCGAAGCCTCCGGACCGGGCTCCCCGGCACGGAGGCGTCAGGTGCGCGCGTAGCTCAGCGCGGAGCGGCCGTTGGCTTGAAGCTCCACAGCTCGGTCGGCAGGGCGATCGGGGCCCCCTCCTTGTAGAAGGCGGAATCCTGAATATGCGAGGTCGTGACGTAGACCGTCCCGTCCGGGCCCTGGCTGAACGTGTCCGGCCAGCGCAGCCGCGGATCCTGCACCAGCGTGGTCAGGCCGGACTCCTTGGCCGCGAAGTCGCGGACCTTGATCGAATCGTCTTGCGGCGAGGTCACGTACATGCGGCTGCCGTCGCGGTCGATGAGCAGCCCGTCGGCAGGTCCGTTCTCGCCCACCGAGACGATCTTGCCCGTCAGACTCTTGTCGGCAAGCGTCTCCGGCACGAGCGATGCCGTGACCCAGCCGGTCAGTGCGTCGGTCGGAAGGCTGTAGAGCGTCTTGCCCTTGATCGCCTGCCAGTAGAGCGTCTTGCCATCCGGCGAGAGGGCGATGCCGTCGGCCGAGAACTCGACGCCGCGCCCGTCCGGCCGCCGCAGCGGCTTGCCGTCATAGGTCACGGTCACGGCGGTGTCGGGCATCGTCGCGGGCACGCCCGCCAGCAGACGCTTAGCCTTGCCCGAATCGATATCGACCACCACCAGCGCGCCCTCGGCGCCGGAATCGGTGAGGTAGGCGGTCTTGCCGTCTGGCGATATCCGTACGTCGTTCAGGTAGGAGCCCTGCGGGGCGATCGCTGGGTCGAATGCGATTGTCTTGGAGACCGTGTTGGTCTTCAGGTCGATCGCCACCAGCTTCGGGCCGTCCTTGACGACGGCCGCCATGGCGGGAGCGGCGGCATCGACCACCCAGAGCCGGCCGTGCCGATCGGCGACGACGCTCTGCACGCACACGAAGTGGGTCTTTGGGTCGACCTCGTCCTTGCGGGCGTTGCGCCAGGCATTCCACTCGACGTCCGGGTAGGGGACGGGCTTGCCGTCCTTCAGCTCCGCCACCGAGACCGGGGCATCCTCGGTCCAGCGCGGGAAATTCACGAAGATCCGTCCGTCCTGCGCCACGGTCACACCGGTGACCTGATGCTGGAAGCGCGCGACCTGCGTCAGCGCGGACGAACTGGCCGGTGGCGGCGATGTCGCGGCCACGGGCTCCTGCGCCAGGGCTGGCCCGACGAGTGTCGAGAGGAGGATAGGCAGCAGAGTACGGGCGGCCGGCATCGTCATACGGGATCAATCCTGGGATACAGCGACAGTCAAAGCCCCGGTCCTTGAAGACCGGGGCCTCGGAGGCAGCGTTAACGCACCGCACGCGAACTCAGTTCGGGTGGAAGACCACCTTCACGCAGCCATCGGCCTTGTCCCGGAAGGTCTTGTACAGGTCCGGGCCGTCCGCGAGGTTGGTCGAGCGGTGGGTGATCATCGACGTCATGTCGAACTTGCCCTCCTGGATCAGCTTGGTCAGCGTCTCCAGGTAGCGCTTCACGTGGGTCTGCCCGCTCTTGAGGGTCAGGCCCTTCTGCACGATCGAGCCCATATTGACCGGCACCGGGCCGCCATAGACGCCCGGCACCGAGACGATGCCGCACGGCCGGACCGCCTTGATCGCCTCGGCCAGGGCGTAGGGCCGCTCGGTGGAGGTCAGCTTCTCCTGAAGGGTCGAGAGCACGCCGGTGAGGCCGCCATGGCCGGCGCTGGCCTCCATGCCGACGCAGTCGATCACGCCGTCGGCGCCCTGGCCCTTGCTGATCTCCTTGATCCGCTCGAACACGTCCTCGTTCATGAAGTCGACGACGTCGGTGGCACCTGATTTTCTGGCCAAGGCGAGGCGCTCGGGAACCGTGTCGATGGCGATGATGCGCCCGGCGCCCATGATCTTGGCCGACTGGATCGCGAACAGGCCGACCGGGCCGGCGCCCCAGATCGCGATGATCTCGCCGCCCTGGATCTCGCAATGTTCCGCGCCCTGCCAGCCGGTGGGCAGGATGTCGGTGAGGAACAGGACCGACTCGTCGTCCATGCCATCCGGCACCTTCATGGGCGCCACATCGGCCATGGGGACGCGCACGTACTCGGCCTGGCCGCCCGCGTAGCCGCCGGTGAGATGCGAGTAGCCGAACAGGCCCGCGGTCGGGTAGCCGAACTGCGCGGCCGCCATCTCGCCGTTGCGGTTCGAGCGCTCGCAGACCGAGTAATTGCCGAGCTTGCACTGCCGACAGGCGCCGCAATTGATGTTGAACGGCACGACGATCCGGTCGCCCTTCCGGAACTTGGTGAAGCCCTGGCCGACTTCGATCACCTCGCCCATGAACTCGTGGCCGAGCACGTCACCGGATTTCATGGTCGGCATCTGGCCGTCCATTAGGTGGAGGTCCGAGCCGCAGATCGCGCAGCTCGTCACCTTGATGATCACGTCGCGGGCATCCTCGATCACCGGATCCGGGACCGTGTCGCAGCGGATGTCGTTCTTGCCGTGCCAGCAGAGGGCTTTCATGGCGTCGGTTCTCCAGATCGAGGGACGTGCAACCGCGGGGCGCGGCCTCGCGAGGGCAAGTCGCCGGCAGTACGGTCAAGTTCCGTTGAGGCGACACGCAGGGCCAAGCCGCTCGCGATGCCGCCTGTCGGGCAAGACGCGCCCCGGATTCCGGTTCCCGCGGCATTCCGCACCGCCGACCGGCGATGGCCTCTACCTGAGCCGATCGAAACGCGGCCGTGGAACCCAGCCCCGACCATGACCGGTTAACGACCATTCCGCTGGGCCTGCCGGTGCCGCGATGCCGGCCAGCCGATGCCTGGCGACAGCCCGGGCCGCGCGTCCTTCCAGAAGTGTTCCCTCCGAGGTCTCATGCCGAACAGCCCGATCCTGCAGCCGGTCACTATCGGCGACCTGACCCTCAAGAACCGGGTGGTGATGGCGCCGCTCACCCGCAGCCGCTCCAACAATGACGGCGTGCCGCCGGATTTCGCCGCCGATTATTACGGGCAGCGGGCCAATGCCGGCCTGATCATTTCCGAGGCGACCAACATCTCACCCCAGGGCGTCGGCTACGCCTACACGCCGGGGATCTGGTCCGACGCGCAGGTCGAGAGCTGGTCGCGGATCGTGAAGACGATCCATGCCAATGATGGTCTGATCTTCCTTCAGCTCTGGCATACCGGCCGGATCTCGCATCCCGAGCTTCAGCCCGGCGGCGCACTCCCAGTCTCGGCCTCCGCGATCAAGCCCGAGGGGACCGCGTTCACCCAGGACGGGATGAAGCCCCATGTGACGCCCCGGGCGCTCGAGACCGACGAGATCCCGGGGATCATCGCCGATTACCGGCGCGCGGCGGAGAACGCCAAGCGGGCGGGTTTCGACGGGGTCGAGATCCACTCAGCCAACAATTACCTGTTGGAGCAATTCGTCCGCGACTCCACCAACAGGCGTACCGACCGCTACGGCGGCTCGATCGAGAACCGCCTGCGCTTTCCCCTGGAGGTGGTCCGGGCTGTCACCGAAGTCTGGGGCGGCGGAGCCCGGGTCGGCATCCGGCTCTCGCCGGCGACCACGCAGCCCGGCGAGACGCCGCTGGATTCCGATCCGCACGCCACCTACGGCGCCTATATCGATGCGCTGAACGGTTTCGGCCTGCTCTACGTCCACACGATCGAGGGCGTGACCCAGCAGACCCGGGACGTGCCGGACGGCGTCGACTTCCTCGACCTGCGCCGCCGGTTCAAGGGCGCCTATATCGGCAACAATCAGCTCACCCTGGATCTCGCCGAGAAGGAGCTGGCCGAGGGCCGGGCCGACTTGTTCAGCTTCGGCCGTCCCTACATCGCCAATCCCGACCTCGTTCAGCGCCTAGCCAGCGGCGCCCCCTTGGCCGAGGCGCCGAAGCCCTATTGGTACGGCGGCGGCGCCAACGGCTATTCCGATTGGCCGGGCATGAACGGGCCGGTGGCGATCCGGCGCTGACCAACGGGACGTGTGATCCGGCGGAGCCCCAATGCCGCCGAATGATCGGCTAAACCTGTGAATGTTTCACGGGAAACATTTTCCCGTGAAACATTTCGAAACGCTTCGCTGAATCCGGAGGCGCGCGATGGCGTCCCAGTACACCGCGATGCGAACGAGCACCGGCTCGTCCTAGCCGATCGCCAGCGGACCTCACGCCGACTTTGCAAACCCAACCGCCGCGCGCGGGCTGCGGCGGCACACCGGGCCCGAGCGGCTGAGATCATCGATTGCGCCCAGAATCCCGGCCATCGCATCGCGCTTCGCGAAGGCCTCCTGCAACGCACCGGCCCTCTGCCGGAAGCTCGGCTCGTCGAGCACGCACGTCACCGCCGTCCGTAGAGCGTCGGGGCTCGGCCTGTTGGTGGCGAGGTTGAAGCCGACGCCCGACCAGCCGATGCGAGCGTTCACCTCCGCCTTGTCCTCGGTCAGGCCGGCCGAGACGATCGGCACGCCGTTCGCCAGCGCCTGCGAGACGCTGCCGTAGCCGCCGTTGGTGACCAGCACGCTCACGCGCGGCAGCAATTCGCGGAACGGCAGGAAGCGCGCAGCGCGGGTGTTGGCCGGCACCGGGCCGCGCAGCGCCTCGACCGGCCGTCCACCCGTGGTGGCGAGGACGAGGAGGTCGTCCCGATCGGCCAGGGCGGTGAGCGTCGGCTCGACCAGCGCGCCGAAATCCGCGTTGGCCAGGGTGCCCTGCGTGACCAGCACCACCGGCTTGCCCTCGGCATTGGCCCGTTCCAGCTCAGGCCACCAATCTGGCAGAGGGGCCGGCGGAGCCGGAGGCTGGAGCAGGCCGATGAAGCGGACGCCCGCGGGCAGCGTGCCGTAATCATACTCGAAGCCCGGAACGCTCGGCTGAAGAAACAGGTCCGGCAGCACGACCACCGAATGCGGCAGCGAGGCCGGCAGGGGCGGCACGCCGAGCCGCGCCAGTTGCGCATCCGCGTAGGCCCGGACCGGGTTGGCGAAGGCTGCATCCATCCCGGCCTTCAGGGCGGCGTAGCGGGCGAGTTCGGTCTTGTCGCGGGCGGGCGGCAGGCCGAGACCGACCGGGGCGTGGTCGGGCCGGTCGAGGAACAGGAAGCTGATATTGGCGGTGACGATCGGCGGCCGCGGTGCGGTGTCCAAGAGCAGCGGCAGCACGCCGAGGAACATGCTGCCGGCTACGATCACGTCCGGTGCGTCCTCGGCGATCAGGGCCCGCAGGGCGGCGGTCTGAACCGGTATGGGATCGATGAAGCGCCGCTGGAACTCGCGCCGGAAGCGCTCCGGGCCGGCGGGCAGCGTCGTCTCCAGGAATCCGGCCGAGTCGTTGTCCGCATAGGGCGCGAAGCGTAGGCCCGCTGCCTCGACCCTTGCCTGGAAAGCCGGATCGGTGAGCACGCGCACGTCATCGCCCCGGGCCGCGGCGGCGCGGCCGATGGCGAGCAGCGGGTTCACGTGGCCGGTGAGCGGCGTCGCGGCGATCAGGATCTTCATGGCGGTCTCCTCGGGTAATGCCGGTCTCGCTCCGTCTTCCGGAGCCGGCATCCCGCGGGCGGACGTGGTCCGACCCACGTGGTCTATGAGGGAGAATCGCCTGTGGACCCGCCGAGTTACCGCAACGCGCCCGGCTTCGTGCGGCAGCGCACAAATCCATCCCCTCGGCGTCCCGGCGGAGGGCGTCATGTGCGTCTGCACCGTCTCACCGGTCGCAGCCCAGACCTTGGCTGTAAGTGCCCACAAGTAGCGTTCATGATTAATAGCGTCGAATACGCAATAATTCAGTAGAAACCCGAAGTTGACCTACGCGTCGACGCACCAACATATCAGTTTCTGTTGAGGGGCCCAATAACTTGGTTAACGGGATCCAGTGTCCGGCCGCGTATTCGAGATCCGCGTGCCGTGACGGCAAAACCCGGGGTGGAGGGGCAATGAAGGAACGCCTGTCGCGTGCTGCCGTTGTCGCCGCCCTATGCTTGATCGGTTGGATCAGTCCTGCACATGCAGCGCCCGTCGATGTGATCCGTGACTTCGACTGTCGGCCCCTCGCGTTTCGCGATGCCGACTCGGTTCCGCGCATGTCCGCCTCCGGTCAGCCCCGTCTCGGACAGGTCGCGAGCCTGGATACCTTGCTCAGCAGGGATCCGTTCGCACGCACAGTGACTTGCTTCGGGGGAGGGGGGACCTTTCCGGGGCTCATATCGCCTCCGGCCATCGGCTACGCCACGGCCGATGCGTCTTATGGGGTCAAAGGCTCCACTTTCGGCGGGGCGGGCGGCGGCTCGGGTGCAAGCGGGCACACGGCGACCGGCCTCGTCGCACTCTCTCCATACGGGGAGAGCGGAGCCTCTGCCGGATTCTTCCTCTCTGATACCGGTTTCGGTGGCGGCTCAGGCGGCAGTTCCGGAGGTGCGCCGGCACCCGAGATCGACGCGATGCTGGGTCTCACCTTGGCGGGAGGCACCGTAGCCTTCCTCAAGCGCAGGCGCCGCGCGCCGGCCGCCGTTTGAGCGCCCGGATGGCCGGGGTGCTGACAGGGCGCGGCAGGGGCGGGCCGACCGAGGCGGTGCGCGCCGCGAATCCGCCCGTCCACGTCGCGACTTGGAGTCTTTTGATCTTCGGCTGCGGCACAACGATCTCCGCCGCGTCGCAGCGCCTGCTGCTCGAACCCGACCCGGGTCTCCAACGCCTCGTCGAGCTCAAGCTCGGCGAGGTGTTCGCCACCCTGGCCACGGCGGCGATCCTCTTCGCGGCGCGGCACCGTCGGCCGACGCCGACGCGGACCGATCTCGCCGTCCTGCTTGCCTGCGCGCTGACCTGGTTCCTGCCCGAGCCCCACGCGGTCTATGCCGGCATGACGCTGGCTGCGGCGTGGCTTCTCGCCCGGCGCTCGCAGGACCGCCTGCTCGCCGATCTCGGGCAAATCTGGCTCGCCCTGTCGTTCTGCGAATTGTGGAGCAAGCTGGTCTTCAAGCTGTTCTACCCCGCCATCGAGCCGTTCGAGGTCGCCGTGATGGCCTGGGTCGGGCGCTTCGTTTTTCCCGGCCTGCAGACGAGCGGTGTCTATCTCAGTGCCCGCCCCGACTGGTCGATCGTCATGCTGGAGGGCTGCTCGGCCTTCCACAACCTGTCGCTGGCGGCCTTGATCTGGCTGTGCGTGCTCAAGATCGCCGGCCGACCGGCCAGCCACGGGGCGCTCGGAGTCCTGGGGATGAGCGGCGTCCTGGTGGTGGCGATCAACATCGCCCGGATCCTGGCGATGCTGCCCTCCGCGGAGGCTTATCGGTACTGGCACGACGGGGCCGGCTCGGTCACCGTGGCGCTCGTCTCCGTGGCGGCCTCGCTGCTGCCGATCGTGGTCCATGTCGAGAGGACGCCATGCCCGGTCACGCGACCCGCCTGAGACAGGCCGACCGCGCGGGGTTCGCCGCCCTGTGCCTGCTGCTCGCCCTGTCGGTGGCGATGCGGGTCCAGGCCTATGGAAAGGGTGTGACGGCCCCGGAGCCGGGCGTCGAGGCTGCGGCGGTCAATCTCGGGGCCGGTGTGGTCCTGCCGCGCGCCGAGGCTGGGCGCCGGGCGGTCTGGACCGGCGCCTGCCCGCTGCCGGTGACGGCCGATTTCGTCGAGCCCTCGCCCCACGGTACCGACACGTCGCTGGCGGCGCCGCGTGATCCGAATGACCGCGTCGTCTACGTCTATCGGGGCTGGACCCTCGAAGGCCCCCGGGCCGCTATGCAGCTGAGCGTCCTGTATTTCATGCGCCGGGCGGGCGCCGTTCTGGGACTGAACGGGGCGGCGACGCCGCACGAACTGGCCGTGAAGTTGGTCGTGCCGGCGGGCTGCGACGCCTCGCCCGACGAGGCCATGGCGGCGCTTCGGCGGACCCGTGGCTAGGCTCGGTCTCCGGACGCGGGGCTAATCCGCGACGATCACCCGGTTCGGCAATTCGTCCGGATCGTGCGGACCGGCCGGGAGATGCTCGGCCAGGCAGGCGCCGATGCGCTCGACCGCCACGGTCAGGCCGCCCTCGATCTCGCCCCGCGCCAGGGCGCGGGTAAGGTCGGCCAGGATCCCGTCCCAGGATTGCGCCGGGATGCGCTGCAGCACGCCGAGATCCGTGACGATCTCGGCGTGGCGCTCGGCCAGCGACAGGTAGAGCAGCACGCCGGTGCGGGATTGGGTGCGGCTCAGGCCGCGGGACCAGAACGCCCGCTGCCCGGCCTCGCGGGCCCGGGCGCTGCGCAGCCGGCGCGGCACCAGGGCGAGGCGCAGCCGCGCGCTTTGGCTGGCCGCCAGGATCGCGGCCACGAGTGCGGCCTGCGCCAGCAGGATCGCGGTGGCGCTCCACCCGGTCAGCGCGATCAGCGGCCAGGGCAGGATCAGCGCGGCGATCAGGGCCGTGAGCAGCACCACCGAGCGGTAGGCGCCCGCGCGCCGGCTGATCATCACGACGATCTCGCCGGATGTGCCGGCTTCGGCCCGGGACACCGCCGCGGCGAGGCGTTCGCGCGCCTCCGGGGAGAGCACGTCCACGATCCTACCAGTCACCCGAGGCTCCCCCGCCGCCCGACGAGCCGCCCCCGCCGGAAAAGCCGCCGCCGGACGAGCCGCCATCCGAGAAGCCGCCGCTCCATCCGCCCGATCCGGGGCCGGGCAGGAACACGATGCCTCCGCCGCGCCCGGCCGAGCGACCCCCGGGGCCGCCACCTCCGCGGTTCATGCGCCAGGCCACGAACAGCACGACCAGGAACAGAATGACGAAGAGTGCGACCTGCGTGGGATCGACCTCGTCGGCGCGGACCTGCGGCTTGCGCTGCCACTCCTGCGCATCCCCCGACAGGATCCCGAGAATCCCGTCGATCCCGGCATCGATCCCGCCGTAATAATCGCCGGTCTTGAACCGCGGCGTGATCGCGCTCGCTATGATCACCCGGGACAGCGCGTCGGTGAGCGCGCCTTCGAGGCCGTAGCCGACCTCGATCCGCACCTTGCGCTCGCTCGGCGCCACCAGCAGCAGGGCGCCGTTGTTGGTCTTGGCCTGCCCGAGCTTCCATGCGCGGAGCAGCCGGTTGGCATAATCCTCGATGGTCGTGCCCTGGAGATCGGGCACGGTCGCCACCACGACCTGGTCCGAGGTCTTGTCCTCGTGCGCCTTCAGCTTGGCCTCCAGGGCCGTGCGCTGATCCGGTGTCAGGATGCCGGCGCCATCGACCACGCGGCCGGTGAGCGGCGGGAAGGTCAGGTCGGCCGCGAGCGCCCCGAACGCGTAGACCGCCAGGCACGCGAACAGGACGACCAGCGCGAGGAACAGCCGCACCAGCGTCCCGGTGCTCAGGCCCATGAGGCGCATCTACGAGAGCCGCATTGAAACGCGCCGCCTCTAGAACTTCACGTTCGGCGGCCGGTCGGCATTGGGGGTCGCCGAGAACGTCTCCATCGGCTTGGCCTCGGGGTACAGGATCGCGGCGATCCAGCGGCCCGGGATGGTGCGTAGCTCGGTGTTGTAGGCCTGGACCGCGCCGATATAGTCGCGCCGCGCCACGGCGATGCGGTTCTCGGTGCCTTCGAGCTGCGATTGCAGGACGAGGAAGTTTTGGTTGGACTTCAGGTCGGGGTATTTCTCCACCGTGACCAGCAGGCGCCCGAGCGCCCCGGAGAGCTGGTTCTGGGCGTCCTGGAACTCTTTGAACTTCTGCGGGTCGCTCACCGTCGAGGCGTCGACCTTCACGCGCGACGCCTTGGCCCGGGCCTCGGTGACGCCGATCAGCACGTCTTTCTCCTGCTGGGCGTAGCCCTTCACGGTCTCGACCAAGTTCGGGATCAGGTCGGCCCGGCGCTGGTACTGGTTCTGCACCTCGCTCCAGGACGACTTGGCCTGTTCCTCCAGGGTCGGCACGCGGTTGATCGCGCCGCAGCCGGAGAGCCCGGTGGCGACCAGGAGGATCGTGAGCGCGCCGAGAAGGCGCGCCGCCGCGGATGTCGGGCGCAGGGCGCCGGCGTTCAGCATCGAGACCATTCAGGGGTACTCCCGTCCGGGCGAGGCCCGGTACACCGATCACAGTTCCGAGAGATAAGGGCGCGCCTTGTCAAGGTAAGAGCCCCGGCAACGGGCGGGATGGGCGCGCGTTCGAGAGATCATACGCACGCCGCGTCCCGAGCGGCGGTTGCCGGCTTTCGGAAGACGACGATGCCTGATCCAAGCGTTGAGACCGCACGGAGACCCGGGATGGATGCCGAACTCGCCAACCATGTCAGGGCCGCCGCCGCGGCGGCGCGGCGCCACGCGCTGGCCTTCCGGGCGCCGGTCGACAAGGATGCGCTGCCCTGGTCGATGATCGAGGCGTTCGACGCGAAAGTCCGTGGCCATGTCGAGCGCGACCGGCGGATCGAGGAGGAGCGCGACCGGGTGCTGATCGCCGCGGTGAACCTCGCCGAGACCCCCGTCGAGGAGGGTGAGGACGCGACCGCTGCGGCCCGGACGCATCTCGTCGACGCCATCGACTTCCTGGAGCAGGCGGTGCTGCGCTTCGGCCTGGTCAACCGGCAGGGAGCGAAGCTCGGCCACGGCGCGTACGGCCAGCCGGTCGGCGCGTGGGACTGGCGCGGCCCCCAGGAGACCGCGAAGAAAGGATCCTGAGCATTCCCGAGACGCCTCTGACCGCGGCGACCGTGAGCCGCCTCGACCTCAAGACGCTGCGTCTGTTCGCGGCGATCTGCGAGGCGGGGACGCTCAACGGCGCGGCCCGGCGGGCCGCCATCGCGCCCTCGGCGGTGAGCAAGCGCCTGGCCGAGCTGGAGCACGCGCTGGGCTGCACCCTGCTCACCCGCGAGCCCCGGGGGATGCGTCCGACGCCGGCCGGCGAGACCCTGCTGCACCATACCCGCCGGATGCTGGCGAGCGCGGAGCAGATGGCGCTCGAACTCGCCGAGCACGCGCATGGCGTGCGCGGCTTCGTGCGGATGCTCGCCAACCTCTCGGCGATCGTGCAGTTCCTGCCCGAGGATCTCCAGGCGTTCCTCGCCGCGCAGGAGCGGATCCGGGTGGATCTCGCCGAGCGGCCGAGCGGCGGCGTGGTGCTCGGTGTCGAGGAGGGTGTGGCCGATCTCGGGATCTGTGCCGGCGGCACCGATACCCGCTCGCTCACCGCCTATCCGTATCGCGGCGACCGTCTGGTCCTGGTGATGCCGGCCGACCATCCGCTGAGCGGGCGTGCCGCAATCGCCCTTGCCGACACCCTCGACTACGATCACGTCGGCCTGCACGTCGAGAGTTCGATCTACGCGGCCCTGCGGGACGAGGCTCGCCGCCTCGGGCGCCCGCTACGCCTGCGGATCCACGTGCCGAGCTTCGACGGAATCTGCCGGATGGCCCAGGCCGGGATGGGCCTCGGCACGATCCCCGAAGGGGTCTACGCCCTGCTCGGGCCGCAGATGCGGCTCGCCGCGGTGCCGCTGACCGACCCGTGGGCCACGCGGACGCTCACCTTGGTGGTCCGCCCCGGCGCCCTGCCGCCCGCCGCCGCCCTGCTTCTCGACCATCTGCGCACGGCCGGAGGCTGAACGACGCCTGCGTTCGCCTGAGGAGAACGCAGGCTGGCGCATAACGTTTGGACATCGCCCAACTGCTGGTCGTATCTTTCCTGCAAAGACAGGGAGAGAACGACAGTGTCAGGTCCGCTCAGCGGGATCCGCGTGCTGGAACTCGGCCAGCTCATCGCCGCACCCTTCGCCACCAAGCTCCTGGCCGAGTTCGGTGCCGAGGTGATCAAGGTCGAGTCGCCCGAGGGCGGCGACCCCCTGCGCACTTGGCGCAAGATGCACGGCGACACCTCGCTGTGGTGGTATCTCCAGTCGCGCAACAAGAAGTCGATCGCGGTCAACCTGAAGACGACGGACGGGCTCGACATCATCAAGCGCCTCGCCGCGAGCGCCGACGTCGTGGTCGAGAATTTTCGTCCCGGCGGCCTCGAGAAGCTGGGTCTCGGTTGGGATGTGCTCTCTTCCCTCAACCCCAAGCTGACGATGGTGCGCATCTCCGGTTACGGCCAGACCGGGCCGTACCGCGACCGGCCGGGCTTCGGCGCCATCGGCGAGGCCATGGGCGGGCTGCGCTACACCACCGGCTCCCCGGACAGCCCCCCGGCCCGGGTCGGCGTCAGCATCGGCGACACCCTGGCCTCGCTCCACGGCGTCATCGGCGCGCTGATGTCGATCCTCAACGTCAAGGTGAATGGGGGCGCCGGGCAGGTGGTGGACGTCTCGCTGGTCGAAAGCGTGTTCAACGTCATGGAGAGCCTGGTCCCGGAATACGACCTGCTCGGCGAGATCCGCACCCGCACCGGCGGCGCGCTGCCCGGCATCACTCCCTCCAACACCTACCCGACCCAGGATGGCGGCTTCGTCGTGATCGCGGGCAACAGCGATCCGATCTTCCGCCGGCTGATGAAGGCCATCGGCCGCCCCGACCTCGCCGCGGACCCGCGGATGCGCTCGAACGACGGCCGATCGCAGCACGCCGCCATGCTCGACGGCGTGATCGGCGACTGGTCGAAGGCAAGGAGCGTCGACGACGCCCTGGCCGCCCTCGACGCCGCTGACGTGCCGGCCGGGCGGATCTACTCGGTCGCCGACATCGTCGCCGACCCGCACTACCAGGCCCGCGACATGATCCTCCAGGCGGAGCTGCCCGGCGGCACGCAGGTGAAGATGCCTGGCATCGTGCCGAAGCTCTCGGGCACCCCCGGGGCGGTGCGCTGGCAGGGGCCGGCGCTCGGCGCCCATACCGACGCGGTTCTGGCCGATCTCGGTCTCGACGCGACCGCGATCCAGACGCTGCGCGACGCGGGAGCCGTGAAATGAGCGACGACACGATGCTGGTCCAGGAGGTCGCGCCCCGCGACGGTCTCCAGATCGAGGCGGCCTGGGTCGAGACCGCCGAGAAAATCGCCCTGGTGGACGCGCTCGCGGATGCCGGCTTCTCCCGGATCGAGGTCTCGTCCTTCGTCTCGCCCAAGGCGGTGCCGGCCTTGCGCGACGCCGCCGAGCTGTTCGCCGGGATCCACCGCCGGCCCGGCACGGTCTACGTGGCTCTGGTGCCGAACCCGAAGGGCGCCGAGCGGGCGCTCGCCGCCAAGGTCGACGAGATCAACCTCGTCGCCTCGGTTAGCGAGACCCACAACCGCGCCAATATGGGCATGAGCCCGGACGACTCGATCGCGGGATTTGCCCGGATCATGGAGACCGTGAAGGGCGCGTCGGTCCTGACCAACGCCACGGTGGCGACCGCCTTCGGCTGCCCGTTCGAGGGCGACCAGCCCGTCGACAAGGTGGTCGCGCAGGTCGAGCGTTATCGCACGCTCGGCATCACCGGCGTGACGCTCGCCGACACCACCGGCATGGCCAATCCGCGCCAGGTCGAGCGGCTCGTCGCCCGCGTCCTGGAGATCGTCCCGGCCGAGCACCTGACGCTGCACTTCCACAACACCCGCGGTGTCGGCCTCGCCAACGTGCTGGCCGCCTGGCAGGCGGGCGCGCGCCGCTTCGATGCGGCGCTGGGCGGCCTCGGCGGCTGTCCGTTCGCGCCGGGCGCCACCGGCAACATCTGCACCGAGGATCTGGTCAGCATGGCCCACGAGATGGGGATCCGCACCGGCCTCGACCTGCCGGCCCTGATCGCCCTGTCGCGGGACCTGCCGCGGCTGGTCGGCCACGCGGTGCCCGGCCAGGTCGCCAAGGCCGGCCGGCCCTGCGACCTGCATCCGGTCCCCCGGGCCGCCTGACTTCGACAAACGCCGCGCGAACAAGCCGCCCAGCGAAGGCGGCCCCGCGCATCCGGCCCCGGTCGACCGGGCCGCCGGGCATCTCCAGGGAGGAACACCATGGCCATCGCGGTGACCGGCGCGCCCGCGCGCCCAGAGGACGTGACCGAGGCCGGCATCGTCCGGAAGGTGGCGTGGCGGCTGATGCCGCTGATCATGGTCTGCTACCTGTTCGCGTTCTTCGACCGGATCAACATCAGCTTCGCCAAGTTCCAGCTGCAGAGCGATCTCGGCTTCAGCAACGTCGCCTACGGGCTCGGCGCCAGCATGTTCGTGGTCGGCTACGTCATCTTCGAGGTGCCGTCGAACCTGTTCCTCTACCGGGTCGGCGCACGGCGTTGGATCGCCCGGATCATGATCTCCTGGGGGATCGCCACGGCGCTGATGATCTTCATCCGCACCGAGTGGCACTTCTACGTGCTGCGCTTCATCATCGGCGCCATGGAGGCGGGCTTCGCGCCCGGCATCCTGTACTACCTGACCCTGTGGTTCCCGGCCTCGCATCGCGGGCGGATCACCTCGTTCCTGTTCGTGGCCTCGGCGTTTTCGGGCATCGTCGGGGCACCGGTGGCCGGCCTGATCCTCGGCGGCCTCAACGGCGTCGCCGGGCTCGCCGGCTGGCAATGGCTGTTCCTGGCCGGCGGCCTGCCCTGCCTCGTGCTCGGCGTTCTGGTGCTGATGCGCCTCGACGACCGGATCTCCGACGCGCGCTGGCTCTCGCAGCCGGAAAAGGAGCTGCTGTCCGCCCGGATCGCCCACCACAACCGCGAGATCGGCGACCATTCGCTCCTCGGCGCGCTCCGCCAGCCGGGCTTCCTGATGATCGGGCTGGTCTACTTCCTCCTCCAGATCGGCTCCTACGGGCTGAATTTCTGGGGGCCGGACCTGATCAAGACCGCGAGCGGCAGCAGCGCTGCCTATGTCGGCTTGCTGACCGCGATTCCCTACATCTGCGGCGCGATCAGCATGGTGGTGGTCGGGCGCCTGTCCGACGCCTCCGGCGAGCGGCCGAAATTCGTCGCCGGGCTGGCGATCGCCGCCGCCATCGGGTTCTTCACCGCCGGCCTGTTCGACCGGCAGATCGTGCCGCTGATGATCGCGCTGGCGCTGCTGGGCGCCGGGATCGTCGCCTCGATCCCGACCTTCTGGACCCTGCCGGCCAAGCTCGTCACCGGCGTCGGCGCGGCCGGCGGCATCGCGCTGATCAACACGCTCGGGCAATTCGGCGGCATCGTCAGCCCGGTGATGGTCGGCTGGGTCAAGGACCTGACCGGGTCCACCACGCCGGCCCTCTACGTAATCGGGTCGCTTTGCCTGGTGGCGGCCGCCCTCCTGCTGTTCGCCATGCCGGAGAGCCTGCGCCGGAGCGACCGCGGCCCTGAATAGGGGCGGCGGACCGCTATCGCCCGCCCAGCCCGACGGCGTGCCGGAACTCGCTGGGTGCCAGGCCGAACCGGTCCTTGAAGCGGCGGGAGAAGTGGCTGCGATTGCTGAAGCCGCAGCCGCCGGCCAGGGTGCCGAGGGGCATGTGGGCGCAGGCCGGGTCGGCCAGGCGATCGGCCGCGACCTCCAGCCGGCGCTGCCAGATCCAGTCGGAGACGTGCTGGCCGCGCTCGTGGAACAGCTCCTGGAGCTGGTGCACGGACACGCCGATGGCGGCCGAGAGTTGGGGCGGGTCCAGATTCGGATCGCCGAGATGGGCCTCGATATAAGCCTTGGCCCGCTGGACCAGGACGGAGCCGCTGAGCGGAAGCGGCACGTCCTGGGCGATCCGCTCGGCGATGCTGGCCACGATCAGGTCCACGCCGATCGACCCCATGCGGGCGACCGTCACAGGGTCGAGCCGGTGATGCATGCGGCTCAGCTCCTCGAAGAAGCTCGTCGCCAGGGTCGTGGTGGCAAGGTCCGCCCCTATGGTCAGGGCCGCGTAGCGCCGGGCCGGCCCGAGCACGCTCTCCAGGCGTTCGCGGGGCATCTTCAGGTACAGGGACTGATTGCCCGGGCTCGTCGTCATCACGGCCGGCTGATGTTCGATCACGACCAGGTCGCCCTGCCGTTGTGTCGATGCTCGATCCCTCTGCTGCACCGTCCTCTCGCCGGCGAGGGTGAAGCCCACGCTGATGCAGCCCTCGTCACCCAGACGGCGGATGGCGCTGGGCGTCGCCTCGGTGCGCAAAGGGCCCTCCGAAACCCGGGTCATCGTGAGGGGGCCCAGCGTGGCGATCTCCAGCTTGGCCTCGAAGGGAGCGGCGTCGAGCTGCTTTTGCTCGAGCGGTAGGCGTTGCTCCTCCAGCAGCTCCAGCCACCGGGTGAATCTTTTATTGATAGGAAGTTTTTCTGATAAAAACAATAATTTCATACATATAATTCCGTTTTCGCCAATCGGTTTTGCAGGATGAATCTGCGATGCGCTTCCGCAGTATGATCTCAGTTCATCGATTGTTTATCGAGATCTTTTTGAGCAAAAACAAAATATTTGCCCGGCGACGTGGTGCCTTTATCTGAGTGTTGCTGCATTCGTATATCAAAAATGCGCCGGCTTAGGCAAATACGGCACGCCGTTGCGCCTCCGGCCCCCTGTCCCGCTGGCGGGCTTGGCAGTCCGGCTTTCGCTCTGCCTGGCCTGCATGCAGTCGGGGCGGATGCACGGGAGCGGGCGTCCCGCCGCGTCGGCGATGGGATTTCGCCGGGCTTCCCGGTCTCGGCACCGGCTTTGGCGCCGCCAAGCCGCAGCACGCCCCTACGCGGTGCTCAGGAAGGCCGCGTGTCGGTACTCGCTGGGCGGCATGCCGTAGCGTTCCTTGAAGCGGCGCGAGAAGTGGGCCTGGCTGGCGAAGCCGCACCCGAACGCCACGGCGCCGATCTGCACATGGGCGCCGCTCGGGTCGGCCAGCCGCTTGGCGGCCGCCTCGAGCCGGCGCTGCCAGATCCAGTCGGAGATGTGCTGGCCGCGCTCGTGGAACAACTCCTGGAGCCGCCGCAGCGACACGCCGACCGCAGCCGCGAGCTGCGGCGGGTCGAGGGTCGGGTCGCCTAGATTGGCCTCCACGAACGCCTTCGCCCGCTGGACCACGACGGTGCCGTGTAAGGGCTGCGGCACCTCCCTGGCCATCCGCTCGGCGATGCAGGCCACGATGAGATCGACGCCGATCGTCGACATCCGCTCTGCCGCGTCGGGGTCGAGGCGGTGGCGCACCTGGATCAGCTCACGGAAGAAGGTCGAGGCCAGGCTGCTCGAAGCCAGCTCCGCACCCATCGACAGGGCGGTGTAGAGCCGGGTCGGACCGAGCATGCTCTCCAGGCGCTCGCGCGGGAGCTCCAGGAACAGGGACTGGCTGCCCGGGCCCGTCGTCACCACGGCCGGCCGATGATCGAGCACGACGATGTCGCCCGGCTTCTGCACCGAGTCCCGGCCGTCCTGAAGGCAGGACGACGCGCCGGCGAGCTTGAACACCACCACGGCCATGCCGGCCCTGTCGTGCTGGCGTGCCGCCTGGGGCGTCGTCTCGCTACGCAGGGCGCCCTGCGTGACGCGGCTCATATTGAGGGAGCCGACGTTGGCGACCTCCATCTTGCCTGCGAACGGCCTGTCATCGAGCCGCTCCATCTTGATCGGCACGAGCCGCTCGAACAGCACGTCCCGCCAGATCTTGAAGCTGTTCTTCGGGTGGAGGCCGTCGGTCGAAAAAACGGGCTGCACGGGTCCTGGTCCCCAACGATGCCGGGTGGTGCGGTGGCGTGGAGCGCTCGGCGCCGAAGTGGATGCCGGTTCGGCGTCGGCGAGCGCGTCAAATCGAGGATTTAGAGCCGTTCCCGATCGTGGTGCGATCGGGAACGGCTCTAAGCGGTGCTCACAAACGCGGCATGGCGATATTCGCGGGGCGTGCTGCCGTAGCGCTCCTTGAAGCGGCGCGAGAAATGGGCTTGGCTCGCGAAGCCGCAGCCGAAGGCCAGGGTGCCGATCGGCAGGTGGGCGCAGCCCGGGTCGGCCAGGCGCTTGGCCGCGACCTCCAGCCGGCGCTGCCAGATCCAGTCGGAGATGTGCTGGCCGCGCGCGTGGAACAATTCCTGGAGCCGGCGGAGGGAGACGCCCATCGCTGCGGCGAGTTGTGGCGGGTCGAGGGTCGGGTCGCCGAGATGAGCCTCGACATGCGCCTTGGCGCGCTGGACCACGACGGTGCCATGCAGCGGTCGCGAAACCTCTTTGGCTAAGCGATCGGCGATGCTGGCCACGATCAGGTCGACGCCGACCGACGCCATACGGGCGGCGGAATCGGGATCGAGCCGATCACGCACGCGGGCCAGCTCGTGGAAGAACTTGACCGTCAAGGCCGTTGAGGCGACGTCCCCGCCCATCGTCAGGGATGTGTAGAGCCTCGTGGAGCCGAGCACGCCCTCGAGCCGCTCCCGGGGCAGCTCCAGGAACATGGACTGGCTGTCCGTGCTCGACTCGTGCGCGGCCTGGCGATGGTCGATCACCACCAAGTCGCCGCGCTGCTGGACCGAGCTTCGGTCATCCTGGCTGCGCGTCGATCTGCCCGCGAGCTTGAAGATCACCACGACGGTGCCGTCCTTGCCGTTGCGCTGGATCAGCCCGCGCGTCGCCTCGCTGCGCATGGCGCCGTGCGAGACGCGGGTCAGCAGCAGGGGACCGACGCGGGCGGCCTCCAGCTTGGCGGCGAAGGGGCCGTCGTCGAGGCGCGCCTGCTCCAGGGGCACGCCCCGACCGACCAGCGCCTCCCGCCAGCGCCGAAAGCTCTGCAATGGGTTAAGGCCCTCGGTCGAAAACAGTGCTTCCATAAGTAAATTTTTTTATCGACCGGCATTTCGCGCGACGGGGACAAGGGATCCGCGTCTTCAGACAAGCGCCGCCAGACACATATTGTATATTGTTTCCAGCCTCAAGGGATGCATTTGAGCAACCTGAGGTTTCCGTGGCAACTCGGCCTCGGTGGGATATCCTGCGTCTCTCGATCACTGAGGCGAACCTTCGGGCCGTCGATCGGTCGGCGGGGATATTCGTAACGCAATATCGGATCGCGGCACCTGACATGATCAACCAACCCGAACCCCGCTCCTCCTTCCTGCTCGAAAAAGTCGGTGCCATCGTCGCGGCCTACGTGTCGCGCAATCACGTGGGGGCGGGTGACCTGCCGGTTCTGATCGACCAGGTTCACGCGGCGATCGCGGTGCTTCAGAAGAGCCCCGCGGGTTCCGCCGCGTCCTGGACCGGCCCGGCTGCCGCGCAGATCGAGGCCTCGATCACGCAGGACGGCTTGATCAGCTTCATCGACGGCCGGTCCTACAAGACGCTCAAGCGCCATCTCACCGCGAACGGCCTCACGCCCGAGCGCTACCGCGCCAAGTTCGGCCTGCCCGCCGACTATCCGATGGTCGCGCCCGGCTACGCCGCGCGGCGCTCGGAAATCGCCCGGGCGATCCAGCTCGGCCTTCAGGTCGATTGAGCGATGACACGCGCTATGACCCAGCTGGCTCACGGGCACCCGGAGGCGGACCGCTCCGCGGCGATGCTGGAACGCATCGCCGACACGCTTCACCTGCCGGTCGCCGCGTTCTTTCCGGACGAGTTCGAGCGGAGCGAGACCGTCGAGCAGGCCGCGGATCTCGTCACGGCGTTCATGGCGATCGAGACCGTCGCCGCGCGCCGCACCTGCCTGGCCTTCGTCCGCGCTATGACCCGCCCGTAGGTCCCGGAAAGCCGGGACCCAACGCGACAGGGCCGCTCCCGCCGATCGCGGACACGGCCCTGCCTGTTCGAACGTCCGCCTGTGGGCTGCGGGCCTGGCCGCGTCAGAACACGTGGCGCAGGAGGAAGAACAACCCCGCCGCCAGGGTAATGGCGGCCGGCAGGGTCAGCACCCAGGCGAGCGCCATGTTGCGCACCGTGGCCATCTGGAGGCCCGAGCCATTGGCCGCCATCGTTCCGGCGACGCCGGACGACAGGATGTGCGTGGTCGAGACCGGCAGGCCGTAGAGTTCGGCGAGCCCGATCGTACCCGCGGCCACGATCTCGGCCGAGGCGCCCTGCGCGTAGGTGAGGTGGGTCTTGCCGATCTTCTCGCCCACCGTCACGACGATGCGCTTCCAGCCGACCATGGTGCCGAGCCCGAGCGCCAGCGCGACGCAGACTTTCACCCAACCCGGGATGTAGCGGGTGCCGTTGTTGAGCAGCCCGCTATAGCTCTTCAGGGTCGCCTTGTCGGCCTCCGAGAGGTCCGCTCCCGCGCTCGGCAGCAGGCGCACCGCGTCGGCGGCAAGGTACATGTCGCTGCGCAGGTTCTCGGTCTGGGCGGCCGGCACGGTGCGGATCGCGCCGTAATTCTTCACGCTGGCGGCGATGTCGGTCGCGAGTGCGGAGAGCGCGGCGTAGACCGGAGGCCGGTTCAGGTCCTTGCTCTTCAGCGCGTCCGTCACCGTCCGGCGCGCCTGCGCGGCCTCCGGCGGTGGGGCCCCGGCCGCGCGGGCAGCGAACACTTGGCTCGCCTCCGTCGAGGTCTGGACGAAGGCCGGGGTCGTGTCGTCCGACATGGTCCGGTTCAGCGCGTAGGCGGTGGGCGCGGCGCCGATCAGGATCAGCATGATCAGGCCCATGCCCTTCTGGCCATCATTGCCGCCGTGGAAGAACGACACCAGCGTGCAGGTCAGGATCAGGAGGCCGCGGATCCACACCGGCGGCGGCGCCTCACCCTTGGGGGCTTCGTAAAGATCCTTGCGCCGGATCGTGAATTTTAGGGCGAGCAGCAGCAGTGCCGCGAGGACGAAGCCGCAGAGCGGCGAGAACAGCAGCGCCTTGAACACGTTGAGCGCCTGGCCCCAGTCGACCCCAGCCGTGCCGGTGCCGCCGCTCATCAGCTGGTTGGCGAGGCCGACGCCCAGCACCGAGCCGATCAGGGCGTGCGACGAGGAGTTCGGCAGGCCGAACGCCCAGGTCCCGAGGTTCCAGATGATCGCGGCGAGCAGCAGCGCAAAGATCATCGCGTAGCCGGCCCCCGAGCCGACATGCAGGATCAGCTCCACCGGCAGCAGGGTTACGATGGCGTAGGCCACCGCGCCGGAGGACAGCATCACTCCCAAAAAGTTGAAGAAGCCCGACCAGATCACCGCCACCAGGGGCGGCATCGAGTGGGTGTAGATCACGGTCGCCACCGCGTTGGCGGTGTCGTGGAACCCGTTCACGAACTCGAAGGCGAGGGCGATCAGCAGGGCGAGCCCGAGCAGCGCGAAGGCCCCGTAGGCCAGCGGCGCCTCGCCGACCGCGTTCATGTCGGTGACGAGGCTCACCACCGCATAGCCGAGGCCGGCCACCAGGACCGCCAGGAAGGCGACCACGCCGCCCAGATGGATTCCGTGATCGAGGCGCGGACCGCCTGCAGGCCTGCCCTCCGCCACCGACTGCGGCATTACGGCGGAATCGGACATGAGCCCTCGCGGTGAAACGTTTTTGGGTGGCGGGGCCGGATTAAGATTGCAGGATGACGCTTTAGTGACGTTTTACCGCGTGGATCCGCAGAAGCATTATATTCGTGCGTCTGCGGCCGCTGATCCGAAGATATCAGTCGGCGTGAAGTCAATTCCATTTTCCTCGAGCCCTGGACTGGCGCGTTTACTGGTACGACGGTGTCCATCCGGCGTTCCGAGAAGTGACGTCCGTCCACGGATAGTCCGGCTCCATGATCGAAGGAGGCGTCAGGATCGACGGGGCGCGCGAAGCTTTGACGATCGCGCGTCGGCTGAATGGATAGCAAGACGAAAGTAAGTTTCGAATAAAATCTATGCCGACTAAGATACCAACCTGTTGCAGTCGAGATACAGGAGGAGATTCAAAGAATTGTGAATGAATTATGACACATTCTTGGTCGTAGATTTCGCTAAACCTCCCGCCGCAGGCCGAATGGCCGCAGGCTTGGGGGCCAGGAATGAAATTTCGTTATGGGGTCTCGATCGCGGCATTGATGGTCGCCGCGTGCAGTTCAGGCGTACAAGCGCAGACCGTCAACACGACGGCCTCCGACGTGAACGTGCTCAATCTGCTGGCGCCGTTCCTGTCCCTCAACGCGACGGCGGCCGGCCAGGCGACGCTGGACCTGAACCTGTCGCAGACGGTGACACTGAACAACGGCGCCGGGCTCGCGCGCCAGCAGCTGGCGATCAGCGACAAGAACCTGCTGAGCTCGGCCACCAACAACCTGTCCTCGGTGGGACTCGGCACCTACGGCGTCGCCGCCAACATCGCCGGCGGACTGCCCGGCCAGACGCCGATCAACGGCATCGTCCCGCAGCAGCTCGTCGGCGGCCTCGGCGCACAGCTCGGGCCGATCTATCAGCGCGGTACCGCCCAGGGTGCCGGCGGACCGCTCGGCAACGTCGTCAACCTGCTGGTCAATGCCAACACCTTCACGGGCAACAACCTGGGCGTCGCCAAGAACTACTTCGCCAACGGCGCGGCCAACAACCCGAGCGTGACCCCGGCCAACTACGTGGCGGTGCCGGCCGTGGCGCCGGCGGGCTTCAGCCTGCCCACCGCCAACGGTCTGCCCAACACCACCAACAGCGTCTACGATCTTGGCTACGGCGTCACGAACACCCAGGCCGGCCAGGACGTCTATGGATCTTCCCGCCCCGTCCAGGTGGCGCCGAACCGCTTCAACGCCTTCGACCCGACGGCGCTGAACGGCATCGCCACCAACCCGTCCTTCCCGAGTGGGCACACCACCTACGCGTATACGAGCGGCTACTTGCTGGCGATGCTGGTGCCGCAGCAATACCAGAGCATGCTGCTGCGGGCCTCCGAGTACGGCGAGAGCCGCATCGTGCTCGGCGTGCACTACCCGCTCGATATCATCGGCAGCCGGGCGCTCTCGGCCTATGACCTCGCCCAGGCCTTCACCAATCCGGCCTATATCAACAACGCCGCGGTGACCGGCGTCGCGATCAATCTGCCGAACCAGTTCGTGCAGGCCCAGGGCCAGATCCAGGCCTATCTCGCGGCCCAGTGCGGCAACACCGTCGCGGCCTGCGCGGGCAGCACCGCCAACACCACCGGCAATCCCTACGTCCCGTCCGCCACCAACCAGGCCGCCTACCAGGCCCGCCTCACCTACGGCCTGCCGACCCTGTCCTTCGCTCAGGCCCCGCGCGAGGCCGCCCCGGCCGGCGGACCCGACGCCTCGATCCTGCTGGCGCCGCTCTACGGCGGATCGACTTCAGCCGCCCGCACGCTGGCGCCCAACGGCGGCCTCTACGGCCAGCTCGCGACCGACACGATCAACCAGATCGTGGTCAACACCGAGACCAACGCGCTCGCGGCCTTCTACGGCAGCCCGCTGAGCTACTGGAGCCGCATCGACCTGTATTCCGCCGCCGGCTACTTCGGCAACGTCACCGGCACCCTGCGGATGGACACGAGCGACCGCCTCGGCATCGATGTCGGCATCGGCCAGGGCGGCGCGCTCTACGCCAACGGCACCGTCGCCGGCACCGTCTCGGTCAATGCCGGCGGCCTGCTCGGCGGCTCGGGCAGCGTCGGCGGGATCGCGGCCCTGTCGGGGGGTACCGTGTCGCCGGGCAACTCGATCGGCACGCTCACCGTCACCGGCGCGGTCGCCTTCGCGCCGGGCTCGGTCTACCGGGTCGAGGCCAACGCCGCCGGCCAGGCCGACCGGATCGCCGCCGGCGGCGCGGCCAGCCTCGGCGGCGGCACCGTGCAGGTGCTGGCGGCCTCCGGCGCCTACAACCCGCGCACCAGCTACGCGATCCTGAGCGCTTCCGGCGGCGTCACCGGCCGGTTCGACGGGGTCACGTCCAACCTCGCCTTCCTGTCGCCGGGGCTGCGGTATCTGCCCAACGAAGTCGACCTGACGCTCACCCGCAACGACGTGCCGCTGGC
>NZ_JAKSYL010000025.1 GCF_022829515.1 Methylobacterium sp. J-048 | reverse complement strand
GGCTGCTGCGCAGCACTTCAGGATCAAGGGCGGATGGGATTGATCTTTTGGCGTCCGTCGGGCGGCACCCTCCTCAGCTGCTCCCACCGTCATTGCGAGCGCAGCGAAGCAACCCAGGGCAACGCTACATGCGGATAGCATGCCCTGCCCGAGGTTGGTTCGCTGCGCTCGCAATCACGGGGGAGGCGCAAGTGCGGATGAGTGTGATCTTTTGCCGTCCGTCGGGCGGCACCCTCCTCAGCTGCTCCCACCGTCATTGCGAGCGTAGCGAAGCAACCCAGGGAAACGCTACCTGCGGATAGCACGCGCTGCCCTAGGTTGCTTCGCTGCGCTCGCAATGACGGCGGAGGCTCAATTGCGGATCGCGTCCCCTACACACGGGTCTCAATTCACCCGCACCACCAGCTTCATCTTCGGATGAATACCGC
>NZ_JAKSYL010000017.1 GCF_022829515.1 Methylobacterium sp. J-048 | reverse complement strand
AGCAGCGGGTCGCGGTGGAAGGGCCAAGGAGGCCCTTCCGAGGTCGCGGTGACCGCCTCACATGCGGTTCATCATGCGGCGCTTCATCATCCGCTTCCGCATCATCCGCTTCTTCATCATCATCCGGTCGCCGTGCATCATGCGCACCTGCGTGATGCTGGTATCGGACCGGAGGCCGTTGGCGGACATCGGGGTGGCCGATGCGGATCCGGCAACGAGGGCAAAGCCGCCAAATAACACGGCGGTAAGCGCAAGCGTCGTCTTCTTCATCTAAAATCTCCCAGATAGGGCGGATCCCCCGCCCGAACCTACAGCAAAGCCAAGGAATCCTGCCTAAGTTCCTGAATAAAACCGTCTTTTCGATCTGTGTATCCCGATAAAACTAGACAAACCATTTTTCTACGAACGGCAGCTGACATAAGTTTCAAGCGGTGAGCCGATTTTTTAATGGATGTAGAAATATTTTGTTCGGTAGGATTTTACCAACGATTTTCTAACTTACGATATAGTCAGATCTGAGCCTCTCCCACTTCTTCCGGACAGGTGTCGCATTGTCGCTGCGATCCGGGAGGTGCTCGTGACCAATCCAGCCAGCCTAAAGCCCGAGAACCTGCACAAGGCAGCCGCGCGACCACGTCGCAATTTCCTCAAGGCCGCCGGCATCCTCGTCGCTTCAACAGCCTTCCTGGAGCTGAACCTCAGCCAAGCCTTCGCGCAGCGTGGCGCCACGCTCGCCGGCGGCACGGTCGACCTCGGCCAGGGTGACTTCGCCGTCCTCAACTACGCCTACGCCCTGGAGCAGTTGGAGGCTGCCTTCTACACCCAGGTGCTGCAGCAGCCCTATCGTGGCTTTAACCCCTCCGACGAGCAGAGCCTCACAGGCATCCAGCAACACGAGGTCGCCCATCGCGAGTTCTTCCGCTCCGCGCTCGGCGGCAATGTCATTCCTGACCTTCAGGTCGACTTCGGCCGGGTCAACTTCGCCAGTCGTCAGAGCGTGCTCGGCACCGCCCGCACCTTCGAGGATCTAGGCGTCGCCGCCTACAACGGCGCCGGCCAACTCCTGCGCAACCCGGACTTCCTCGCCAAGGCCGGCTCGATCGTCTCGGTCGAGGCGCGCCACGCCGCCACGATCCGCGACATGCTCAACCCTTACAGTGCAGCATTCGCCGGCAACGACATCGTGGACGGCAACGGCCTCGACCGCGCGCTCGTGCCCTCCCAGGTGCTGCCCAAGGTGGTGCCGTTCGTCCTCACCCCCGTCAGCGCGAGCCAACTGCCGTGATCGCCCGGCCGATGCTCGCCCCTGCCACAGAGGACGCCACCATGACCGCATCCACGCCTGCCACTCCCACCCTGATTGAGACACTCGATCCCGACATGACTGCCCGGATGACCTCGCGCCGGGGCCTGTTCACCCGTGCCGTCGGCACGCTCGGGGCCCTCGCTAGCGCGCCGACGGTGCTCGCCGTCGCCTCCACCGAAGTCTTCGCTCAGGGCCTACCGGGGCAGGTGGTGGACGTGCTCCGGTTCGCCCTGACCTTGGAGTACCTGGAGGCAGAGTTCTACCGCACGGCGCTGGCCACGCCCCACCTGATCCCGGCGCGCTACCGAGCCGTGTTCTTACAGCTCGCCAAGCACGAGGCTGCGCATGTGCGGTTGCTGCAGGGCGCGCTAGGCGCCGCCGCGATCCCGTCTCCGGCCTTCGACTTCACGGCCAAGGGCAAGTACCCGGATGTGTTCGCGAACTTCGACACGTTTACGACACTGTCGAGCACGTTCGAGGATCTCGGCGTGGCGGCCTACAAGGGACAGGCTGGCAACCTGCAGGGCACACCGGTGCTGACGACGGCGCTGCAGATCCACTCAGTTGAGGCACGGCACGCCGCGGAGGTGCGGCGGGTGCGCGGCTATGTCGGTTGGGACGGCGCCTTCGACGCGCCTTTGACCAAGGCGGCCGTCCTTGCAGCGGCGGGTCCGTTCCTCGCCAGCGGCGCCTGAGGGCACATAAGAGGCCGCGGACTGAAGCTGTGGCGGAGCCGTTCGGTGCGCCGTCACAGGTTCTATGCGAGAGAGCCTGTTCGCCAGCGCCCAGCATCAGCAAATAAGACCCACCGGCCCAGCCCACCTTGGGGGGAAGATGCGGACCGGACCGATGGGTGTCCCTCGTGAGGACGCGCCATCGTGCTGCGTCGCAGTCTGAGGGTCAACGATGAAGGTCCGTGCCCACGAAAGCGGGGTGGGATCTACGCTGCGGCGTCAAACACCACAGCAGGCTCTACGTCCTCGCATGACGGGACGTAGGCACACCAACCGCATACACCTCTGTCGGCCGCCTCTGGAGCGTTCCACTGCGAACACTCCGGGCACACCTTCATCACGATGTGGGTGCCATGGACGAACGCGAGGCCGCGACCACAGAAGGTGGCCGCGCCTTGAGGTAGCTTTTTCAACATAGGTAGGTCCTGCGTACTATCGCAGGTTGATGTCAATGGATGCTCTAGGTTTCTCTCCGGGCTCCACCGAGACCGGACATCATGTAGCAGCGGCGGGCCCTGATCCGAATGCCTGTGCCAGCATCCACCGCCTTCTTGAACGAGCGGAGGTCGCGTCATGGCATGCCCCCGCCCGCCCGCCGCGTCCGCATCGGTGGGGCACGGCACTACGCACACCCGGTTGGACCGAGAGGTAAGGTACGGCATCGAGAGCCGATGCTTACGAGCCATTTTCCCTCTACGGAGCGTGAGGCGATCGAGTTTCAGATCCTCGCGGCACCGTTGTAGTGGCCGTCGTGCCCGCAGATGCAGTTACAGGGCGCGGTAGACGGCCCAGGCGGCTCGCAGTAGCTCGGCCCCATGCCCCCCCACGCAGGCTTGTGGTTGCTGCGGTAGGCGGGGACGAATGTTGGAGTGACAGCTAGACTTCCAGGCCCCGAGCGAGGGCTACCCCCAGGTGGGGCTCTATGCGTCCGCGATAAGCCGCTCGTATTCGGCCTCCGCGGCACCGTAGGTGTCGCCGGCCATGTCCTCCAGCTTCTCGCGATCGAGCACGGTGATATGCCCTCGCCGCGCCCGGATCATGCCCGCGCCCTCCAGCACATGCGTGGCTGTCGTGACGCCTGGCCGACGCACTCCCAGCATCAGCGACAGGAACTCGTGCGTGATCGGCAGGTCATCCTGGTCCATGCGGTCCTGGTACATCAGGATCCAGCGGGCCAGTCGCGCCTCGATGGTCAGCTCGGCATTGGCGTAGACGGTGCCCCCGACCTGCGCGATGAAGCTCTGCACGTAGCGCCCGAGCAGGCCGCGCAGGGCCTGACTTGCATCGAGGGCTTCACATAGATCTGCAGCTGAGACGCGCAGCGCTTCGCCCTCGCCCTGGATGAGGACGGCGAACGGCCCGCGGTCGGCTCCCAGTACCAGCGGTGTGCCGACCATACCTTCGGGACCGACGAGGCCGATCTCGATGCGGCCATCGCGCGTGTCGGCCAGGTACGAGCAGATGCCGCTTTCAACGAAGTAGGCGTATTCAATCGGCTGATGCGGGACGAGCACCGTCTTATGTAGCAGCAACGGTACGCGCTCCAGTGCGGGAGAGAGACAAGCGAAGTCGTCCGCGGGCAGCGTGGTGAGGAGACGGTTACGGATCTCTGATTGCCGAAGCTGGAACACAACTCTGCTTCCGATCAGGGCCAGGGCAGCCTTCATCTCGCAATCGCTTGCCCCGAGGCAACGGCTCACGATACACCACCTTCGTACAGGATAGGGGCGAACCCTAATCTATGTTTACGACGGCTCGCCCCCGCCACCAGACCCGGTCACAGGTTGGTGGCGTGTGGGATATGCCACTCACCGACCAAGTCGAGCGAGGCGAAGTAGATCACCCTCCCGTCCTCATCGCGCACCCGAACCGAATAGGTCCGACGATCCCCGTCGGGGAGCCTGTTGCGGGAGGGGGGAGGGTGGGTGTGTGTTGGGGCGGGGGGGGTGGCTTGGTGGGGGGGGTGGGGGGGGGGGGGGTGTTCCACATTGCGAAGTTGTCCGTCATCGGTATCAACGAAAAAATGTGTCATGAGATATCGAGCACTCAACAGGCGGGAGCACTCGCGTCTGTCATTCGCTGATGCACAAATATCCGAT